>NZ_JPOC01000052.1 GCF_000738775.1 Prescottella defluvii | reverse complement strand
CCTGCAGGCCGCCGAACCGCTGCGACGGCGCCCCCGGCCACCGGCCCGGGGGGCGCCGTCGGCGCGCGGCTCCTGGCCGACCCGGCCCTGGCGCGGCGCGCCGCCCACCGACCCCCCCGCGGGCCGCTGCTCGGCGCGCCGGCCCCGGCCCGGGCCGGCCTGCCCGCCGCGCCCCTGCCGCTGACCGCCCTGCCGCTGACCACCGTTGCCCTGGCCGCCCTGGCCGCCCTGGCCGCCCTGACGTGGTCCGTTGGGGCGCTGCCCACCGCGCGGTCCACTGGTGGCACCGACCTCGTCGTCGAGGCGCAGTGTCAGTCCGATGCGCTGGCGTTCGACGTCCACCTCGAGCACCTTGACCTTGACGACGTCGCCGGACTTGACGACCTCGCGCGGGTCGCTGACGAACGTGCGCGACATCGCGGACACGTGTACCAGGCCGTCCTGGTGCACGCCGACGTCGACGAACGCGCCGAACGCGGCGACGTTGGTGACGACGCCCTCGAGCACCATGCCCGGCTTCAGGTGCGCGACCTTCTCGATGCCGGCGGCGAACGTCGCGGTCTTGAACTCGGGGCGCGGGTCGCGGCCCGGCTTGTCGAGTTCGGCGATGATGTCGGTGACGGTCGGGAGGCCGAACTTCTCGTCGACGAAGTCCGCCGCCGTCAGCTTCTGCAGGACGGCGGTGTTGCCGACCAACTCCCCCACCGCAGATCCGGAGGCCTGCACGATCCGGCGAACCACGGGGTACGCCTCGGGGTGCACGCTGGACCCGTCGAGCGGGTCGTCGCCGCCGCGGATCCGCAGGAAGCCGGCGCACTGCTCGAACGCCTTCGGCCCGAGACGCGGCACGTCCTTGAGGCCCTTGCGGCTGCGGAACGGGCCGTTCTGGTCGCGGAACGCGACGATGCTCTCGGCGAGCGAGCCGGCGATGCCCGACACCCTCGACAGCAGCGGCACCGAGGCGGTGTTGACGTCGACGCCGACCGCGTTGACGGCGTCCTCGACGACCGCCCCCAGCGAGCGGGCGAGCATCGTCTCGGACACGTCGTGCTGGTACTGGCCGACGCCGATCGACTTGGGGTCGATCTTCACCAGTTCGGCCAGCGGATCCTGCAGCCGCCGCGCGATCGACACCGCACCGCGGATCGAGACGTCCAGGTCGGGCAGTTCCTGCGATCCGTACGCCGACGCCGAGTACACCGACGCGCCCGCCTCCGAGACCATCACCTTCGTCAGGCCGGCCTCGGGGAACTTCGAGATCAGCTCGGCGGCAAGTGCATCCGTCTCCCGTGATGCGGTGCCGTTGCCGATCGCGACCAGTTCGACGCCATGCTTGGCGGCGAGCGCGGCCAGCGTGGCGAGGGACTGGTCCCACTTGTTGTGGGGCTGGTGCGGGTAGATGGTGTCGTGCGCGACGACCTTGCCGGTGGCGTCGACGACCGCGACCTTGGTGCCGGTGCGGAAGCCGGGGTCCAGGCCCATCGTGGCTCGGGTACCGGCCGGCGCGGCGAGCAGCAGGTCCTTGAGGTTGGCCGCGAAGACGTCGACGGCGTCCTTCTCCGCGGACTGACGCAGCCGCATCCGGGTGTCGATGCCGAGGGTGACGAGCATCTTCGTCTTCCACGCCCACCGGACGGTGTCGAGCAGCCAGCGGTCCGCCGGACGGCCTCGGTCGGCGATCTCGAACCGGCGGGCGATCCGGCCCTCGTAGACGCTGGTCTCCCCCGGCTCGAGCGGCTCGCGGTCCGACGCGAGCGTCAGCGACAGGATCTCTTCTTTCTCGCCGCGGAGCATCGCGAGGATGCGGTGCGAGGGCAGCTTCTCGAACGGCTCGGAGAACTCGAAGTAGTCCGCGAACTTGGCGCCCTCGGACTCCTTGCCCTTGCGGACCGACGACTCGACCTGCCCGCGGGTCCACATCATCTCGCGCAGCTCACCGACCAGGTCGGCGTCCTCCGCGAATCGTTCGACGAGGATCGCCCGCGCGCCGTCGAGCTGCTCGGCGTCGTACCCGGCGGGATCGACGGTCGGGTCACCGATCAGCGCGTCGGCCACCGGCTCGTGCCCGGCCTCGCGCGCGATCTGCGCCTTGGTGCGCCGCTTGGGCTTGTACGGCAGGTAGATGTCCTCGAGGCGCGCCTTGGTGTCGGCGAGCATGATCTGCTGCTCGAGTGCCGCGTCGAGCTTGTCCTGGGAGCGGATCGATTCCAGGATCGCGCCCCGCCGGTCGTCGAGTTCGCGCAGGTAACGCAGCCGTTCCTCGAGCTGGCGCAGCTGCGCGTCGTCGAGGCCGCCGGTGACCTCCTTGCGATAGCGGGCGATGAAGGGAACCGTGGCTCCGCCGTCGAGGAGGTCGACGGCCGCGGCGACCTGACCCTCCCGGACGTCGAGTTCGTCGGCGATGCGCTGGTTCACGGATTTGAGTGCATGGGGAGCAACCGTCACGGCGATCGACCCTACCGCTAGCCTGTCCGAGGCGTCGGCCGTGAGCCCGGCGAACCGATCTGGGGAGGAACCGGTGGCAGGACGGGCGCGACGCCTGGGCGGAGTGTGCCTCGCGGTGGGAGTGCTCGCCTCGTGCGCGGCGCAGACGATGGGCGATGTCGTCCCCGACAGCCGGCACACGGCCGTGCGGGAGGTCACCACCGATCCCGGACCGCAGCCCGTCACGCTCGAGGCTCGGATCTCGAAGGCCGTCGCCGACGCCGCCGGCCGCGGTGCCGATCTCACCCTGGCGCTGCTGGACCGCTTCGAGGGCCGCTACGTCTCCTTCGCCGACACCGAACCGTTCGCGACCGCGTCCGTCGCGAAACTGTTCATCGCCGACGACCTCCTCTACCGCGAAACCGCCGACGACCTGCAGCTGTCCGACGACGAGCACGCGCTCGTGGCTCGGATGCTCGAGGACTCCGACGACGACGCCGCGAACCAGCTGTGGAACGAGTACGGCGCGTCCGAACTGGTACAGGACGTCGTGTCCCGGTACGGACTTCCGGCGACGTCGGTGCCCTACGACGACAACTGGTGGAACACCGAGACCACGGCCGCCGACCTGGTCGGCTACTACTCCGCGGTGCTCGACGGCCGTGGCGGGCTCGACGCACCGCACCGTGACGAGTTGCTCGGCTACCTGCGCAATTCGAATCCGATCGCGGCGGACGGCTACGACCAGCGATTCGGCATCCCCGACGGCCTCGCCGACGAGACCGCGAAGGCCGTCAAGCAGGGCTGGATGTGTTGTGTCGGCGATCGCTGGACGCACCTGTCGACCGGGGTCGTCGGCGCCGACGACCGCTACGTGCTGGTGCTGCTGTCCCGCGAGGACCTGGACTACGGCGACGAGGACGTCGACTACTACCCGGACACCTCGCTGACCGCGGCCGTGGACGACGTCAGCGCCGCGCACGCCCGCGAGACGATCACCGCCGCCGCCCGAACCCTGTTCCCGCAGCGGCGGATCGACTAGCCGGCGCCCGCAGCGAGGGACTCCCCGTCACCCCGCGATTTGCGCACTTGTCGCGAGTTCGCCGCGGGGTTTCCCGCGAAAAGTGCGCGAAACGCGAAATCAGGGAAGGAGATCGGGCCGACGCTCGGCCGTACGCTGCAGCGACTGTGCCCGACGCCAGGCCGCGACCTTGGCGTGATCGCCGGACAGCAGGACCGGGGGGACGTCGAGTCCGCGCCAGCTGACCGGACGCGTGTAGCTGGGCCCCTCGAGCAGGCCGTCGGAGAACGAATCCTCTTGGTGCGACTGCTGATTGCCGAGAACTCCGGGCAGCAGCCGGACGACGGCCTCGACCATGACGAGAACCGCGGCCTCGCCACCGATCAGGACGTAGTCGCCGATCGAGACCTCTTCGACCCGCACCCGTCGGGCCGCGTCGTCGAACACCCGCTGGTCGATGCCCTCGTAGCGGCCGCACGCGAAGACCAGGTGCTTCTCCTGGGCCAAGCGGTGCGCGGTGGCCTGCGTGAACGGCACGCCCGCGGGGGTGGGGACGACGAGCAGCGCCTCGGTGTCGGGTTCACCGTCGTCGTCGGTGAGGACCTCGTCGAGGGCGTCGCCCCACACGGTCGGCTTCATGACCATGCCGGGCCCGCCGCCGTACGGGGAGTCGTCGACGGCCTTGTGCACGTCGTGGGTCCAGCGCCGCAGGTCGTGGACGCCGACGGAGATGAGTCCCTTGTCGATCGCCTTGCCGAGCAGCGCCGCGCGGAGCGGCTCGAGGTATTCGGGAAAGATCGTGACTACGTCGAGACGCACGGCGGTTCGGTCACTCCTCGTTGCGGCTGTCGCCGAAGTCGGGATCCAGCAGGCCCTCGGGCGGATCGATCTCGATGACGCCGTCGGCGATCGAGATGGTCGGCACGATGGCCGTGACGAACGGGACGAGCAACTCGCCCGACGTCTGCCCGGTCCGGCGGATGGACAGCAATTCGCCTGCGGCGGAATGCAATACCTCGATCACGGTACCCACCGGCGTGCCGGCGTCGGGGCGTCCGGCGGCGATCCGCACGGCCAGGCCCTCGAGTTCGTGATCGTAGAACTCGTCCGGGTCGTCGGACGGGGTGAGGTCGGCGGTGTCGATCAGGAACAGCGTGCCGCGCAACTCGTCGGCGGCGGTGCGATCGGCGACGCCGTGCAGGCGCAGCAGAAGCCGCCCGGAGTGTTCCCGGGCGGCTTCCACCGTGAAGGTGCGCAGCTTCTGCTCGCGAGGCTTGCGGCCACGCAGTTCGGCGCCGACGGCGAACCGCTCGCCGGGTTCGTCGGTGCGAACCTCGACGACCAGCTCACCCTTGATGCCGTGCGACTTGGCGATGCGGCCGATGACGAGCTCCACTGCCGTCCTACTGATCGGTGTCGACGACGTCGACGCGGATCCCACGGCCCCCGATACCGGAGACCAGGGTCCGCAGCGCGGTCGCAGTACGACCACTGCGACCGATCACCTTACCGAGATCGTCGGGGTGCACATGCACCTCGACAGTGCGTCCCCGACGCCCCGTGATCAGCTCGACGCTAACGTCGTCGGGGTTGGCGACGATCCCACGGACGAGATGCTCCACGGCATCGGCGACAACGGCGCTCATTACTCGGCAGCCTCGGTGGACTCGGCGGCAGGAGCCTCAGCCTCTGCGTCCTTGGCGGCCTTCTTCTTCTTGGGGGTGATGGCCTCGGCGGCCGGCTCGTTCTCGGCCTGTGCCAGCGCAGCCTGGAACAGCTCCAGCTTCGACGGCTTGGCTTCCTTGGTCTTCAGGGTGCCCTCGGCGCCCGGCAGGCCCTTGAACTTCTGCCAGTCACCGGTGATCTTCAGCAGGTTCTCGACCGGCTCGGTCGGCTGCGCGCCGACACCCAGCCAGTACTGAGCGCGCTCGGAATCGATCTCGATCAGCGAGGGCTCTTCCTTGGGGTGGTACTTGCCGATGGTCTCGATCGCACGGCCGTTGCGGCGGGTGCGAGAGTCCGCGACGATGATCCGGTACTGCGGGTTGCGGATCTTGCCGAGGCGGGTGAGCTTGATCTTGACAGCCATCGCTGCGTATCTCCTTCAGTGCGCACACCAGTGCACACGTGTCACGTGCAATTCGGCGACCTGCCAGGGCGGCGGGTCCGGTTTTGCCTCTCTCGTGTGACCGTCGCGCGGTACGTAACCGGATGCGACGAACAGCGGTTGATTCTGCCAGATCCCGGCGAGTGAGCGAAATGCGGGCCGACCGAGCCCGCAGGGGGTGGACGTCGGGCACCGTCCGGGTGACGAGGACCACCGGGCACCCCTACGGGGAGGGCCCCCACCTCGGGTACCTTCGATGTGTGGCCAGAACTGTTCGAAATCGACGCCCCGCACTGATCGTGTTGGTGATCGTCGCGGCCGCCGGATGCCTCGCGCTCGGGTGGTGGCAGTGGACCCGATTCGAGGCGGTCGGCGGCAACGGCCAGAACCTCGGCTACGCGTTCCAGTGGCCGCTGTTCGCAGCATTCGTCGTGTACGCGTACCGCCGCTTCGTCCACCTCGAGGACGGTGGCGCCGAGGCGGCCGCGAAGGCCGCCGAGGATGCACCGACCGACGTCCCCGAGGGACTGCTGCCGGAACGCCCGAAGGTGCAGACGGCGTCCGACGACCTCGACGATCCCGAGTCTCGGCAGATGCTCGAGTACAACGATTACCTCGCCGGGCTCTCTGCTCGCGAGCCCGATAGGAGCGACAAGTGAGCGGCGGCCCCCACGAGACCACCCCACAGCAGTCCACCGCGCCGGCGTCGGCGCCCCCCGTGCAGGGCGACAAGAAGATCGCGGGCGCGCTCCTGCGCTACCGGGTGCTCGCGTACGCGACCGGCATCTGGCTGCTCGTGCTCACCGCCGAGATGGTGGCGAAGTACATCTTCAGCGTCGACAACCTGCCGACCTGGATCGCGATCGTGCACGGCTGGGTCTACTTCGTGTACCTGATCCTCACGATGGACCTCGCGGTGAAGGTCCGCTGGCCCGCGAGCCGCACCATCGGCACCCTGCTCGCCGGCACCGTCCCGTTCCTGTCGTTCTTCATCGAGCACCAGCGCACGGTCCAGGTCAAGCGCGACTTCGGCGTCTGATCCCACCCGCACACGACGAAGGGCCCGTCCACCAGGACGGGCCCTTCGTGCATTCCTATCCGCGTGCGAGTCGCGCGAGGGCCGGCACCAGCTGGGCCAGCGCTCGGCCGCGGTGCGAGGCCGCGTCCTTCTCCTGCGGTGACAGCTCGGCCGAGGTCCGCTGCTCGCCCTCGGGTTCGAAGACGGGGTCGTAGCCGAATCCGTTGCCGCCGCGCGGCTCCCGGACGATCCGTCCGCGCCACTCCCCCCGCACCACGACCGGGTCCGAGCCCGGGATCGCCAGGGCGCACGCCGACACGAACGCCGCGCCCCGACGCTCGTCCGGCGTGTCCGACAGCTGTGCCAGCAGCAGCGCGGTGTTGGCGTCGTCGTTGCCGTGGGTGCCACTCCAGCGGGCCGAGAGCACGCCGGGCATCGCGTTGAGTGCATCGACCTCGAGGCCGGAGTCGTCGGCGACGCACGGCAACCCGGTGGCGGCGGCGCCGTCGAGCGCCTTGACGAGCGCGTTGTCCTCGAACGTCGCGCCGGTCTCCGGGGTCTCCGGGAAGGCGGGTACCTCGTCGAGGCCGATCACCTCGAGGCCGTCGATGCCGGCGGCCTCGAGTACCCTGCGCAGCTCACCGAGCTTCTTGGCGTTGCGGCTGGCGACCAGGATCTTGCCGGTCACGGCGCTCAACTGCCGAACGCCTTCTTCTTCGGCTCGGCCGGCTCGGGCAGCACGCCCGGGTACGGCTCGGCCAATGCGGCCTGCTGGATCTCGAACAGTTGCTCGCAGCCGGCGAGCGCGGAGTCGAGCAGCTTGTCGAGGGTCGAGCGCGGGAACGTGGCGCCCTCGCCGGTGCCCTGGATCTCGACCAGGGTGCCGGTGTCGGTCGCGACGACGTTCATGTCGACCTCGGCGCGCGAGTCTTCCTCGTACGGCAGGTCCAGTCGGACGCGGCCGTCGACGACACCGACGCTGACGGCGGCGATGGCGCACGAGATGGGCTGCGGGTCCGCGAGGCGTCCGGCCGCGCGCAGGTAGGTCACCGCGTCGACGAGCGCGACGTACGCGCCGGTGATGGCCGCGGTGCGGGTGCCGCCGTCGGCCTGGATGACGTCGCAGTCGATCGCGATGGTGTTCTCGCCGATGGCGGCCAGGTCGATGCATGCGCGCAGCGACCGTCCGACGAGGCGGCTGATCTCCTGGGTGCGCCCGCCGACCTTGCCCTTGACCGATTCGCGGCCGCTGCGGGTGTGTGTGGCGGCCGGGAGCATCGCGTACTCGGCGGTGAGCCAGCCCAGCCCCGAACCCCGGCGCCAGCGCGGCACGCCCTCCTCGACGCTCGCGGTGCACATCACCCGGGTGTTGCCGAACTCGACCAGCACCGAACCCGCCGGATGGTTGGTGAATCCCCGCGTGATCCGAACCTCGCGGAGCTGATCGTCGGTCCTACCGTCTTCTCGTGTCGTCACATTCGGAGAGCCTAGTCGGGGTCAGACGGTGTAGACGTCCCCGGCCGACACCGCGTGCACCGGGCCGGAGAATTCGGCCTTGGCCTCGGCGATGACGTCCTCGCGGGACGTCCACGGCGGGATGTGGGTGAGCAACAGCTCGCCGACCCCGGCACGGGCCGCGATCTGGCCGGCCTCGGTACCGGACAGGTGAATTCCCTCGGGTCGGTCGGCGCTGTGCGTCCACGACGCCTCCGACAGCAGCACGTCCGCTCCCCGTGCCAGATCCACGACGGACTCGCACATGCCGGTGTCACCCGTGTAGACGAGGACCCGGCCGGTCCCGCTGGTCACCCGGAACCCGTACGCCTCGGGCGGATGGTTGACCCGGCGTGCCTGCACGGTGATCTCGCCGATCTCGGCGACATGGCCGTCGGACCAGCTGCGCAGATCGATCGTGTCGGAGATGTCGTCGATCTCGCCGCCGCACTCGGCGGACGCGACGCCGATGCGGCACGCGCTGTCCGTCGGGCCGTAGACGAGGGCTCGACCGGCCGGCGGAGTCGGGTGATAGCGACGCCACACGAGCAGACCCGGCATGTCGAGGCAGTGGTCGGCGTGGAGGTGCGACAGCAGGATCGTGGCCTCGCCGGGATCGGCGTACCGCTGCAGGGCACCGAGCACGCCGGGGCCGAAATCCATCACCACCGGCGGGGTGTTCGGGGCCGTCACGAGGTAGCCCGAAGCAGCCGAGTCTGGTCCGGAGACGCTGCCCGAACATCCCAGGACCGTAATGCGCATGCAAACTATGCTGCCACGACCACCACGCTCTCAAAAAGCTTCGGGCACTTTCGGCTGCGTGAACTCACATCTGCGGCCGGATTGTGATCCCTCGGCGTACCCACCGGACGTGTGATCGTCGAGGCAGGTGCGCGCAGGTCCACGACTGTTCTAGATGCGTGGCAACTGGATCCCGGACGGGCCGCCCGTCGGCGCCGCGGCCCGACGCCTGCGTGTGTCGGACGAGAGCACCCACGCCGCGACGACGCCGCCGATCGCGCCGAACAGGTGCCCCTGCCACGAGATCCCGTACTGCCCGGGCAGTACGCCCCACAGCATGCCGCCGTAGACGAACAGCACCACCACCCCGAGCAGGATCTGCCCGACACTGCGGGTGAAGATGCCCCGCACCAGCAGGTAGGTGAGCCAGCCGAACACCAGGACCGACGCGCCGAGATGCGCACCGGCACCGCCGGTGAGCCACGTGCCGACCCCGCCGATCACCCAGATGATCCCGGTCGCGGCGAGTCCGCGGCCGATCCCCGACATCAGCACCAGGAACCCGAGGATCAGCAGCGGGACCGTGTTGGCCAGCAGGTGCCCCCAGCCGTAGTGCAGCATCGGCGCGAACAGGATCCCCCACAGGCCGTCGAGCGTGCGCGGTTCGATGCCCCACTGGTCCAGCGGATTGTCGGACGCGACCGTGTCGAACGCCTCCAGCACGTACAGGACGACCGCGAACCCACCGATCGTCATCGCCGCCCGCTGCCACAGCGGGCGCTGCGCGCTCGTCGTCGTCACGGATAGATCCCCTGCACTGCCCACCTGGACTCCTCCGATACGCGTTCGACTCGCCACCGAGCCTACCGAGCGATGCGGGGACATCGAGGCACGAACGCCTTGGCGCCACCGCCCGTCACCGATCCCAATCAGCCGATCAAACCTCAATCAATCAATTGATTGACACACTCGCCCGTGCGGCTTATGTTGTGATCCGCGTCATACAGAACGCAGCAGAGCCGGCATCCGAAAAGGTCACGCCCGGTGTATTTCTCGCTGCCCCATTCCCTACTCACACCGATCAGGGGTAGAAGCATGACTCAGCGCAGGCACCGAGCTCGACGCCTTCTCGCAGTCGCACTCGCCGGAACCGCCATGGCGGTCACCGCGTGCAGCAGCGGCAGCTCCTCCGCCACGAGCGGGTCCACCGCGACCGGAAGCGGCGAGTACGACCGAACCGCGGCACTCACCGTCTCCGTCCCGTCGCCCTCGACGATTCTGGACCCGGCACTGCAGAACAACATCGGGCAGAACGTGTACACGTTCCTCATCTACGACGCCCTCACCCAGCTCGACGCCGACTACAACGTCAAGCCCATGCTCGCGACCGCATGGACGTTCGCACCGGACGGATCCTCGCTGGATCTCACGCTTCGCGACGACGTGAAGTTCCACGACGGCACGCCGTTCGACGGCGCCGCCGTCAAGGCCAACATCGAGCGCGGCAAGTCGCTGCCCGGCAGCACGATCGCGGCGCAGCTCACGCCGATCACCGCCGTCGACGTCGTCGGTCCGACCGCGGTCCGACTGATGCTCGAACCCGGCCAGGGTGCGTCGTTGCCGGCACTGTTCGCACTGAATGCAGGCATGATGGTGAGCCCGAAGGCCCTCACCGAGCGCGCTTCCGAGCTGGCCACCAATCCCGGCAACGCCGGCTCCGGCGCGTACCTGCCGACCAAGGTCAATCCCGGTGTCGAGGTCGACTTCGAGAAGGCCGCCGACTACTGGGACCCGGACGCCGGTTTCCTGCAGGGCCTGAAGATCCAGTACAGCGCCGACACCGCCGCTCGCCTCAACGGTGTCCGGACAGGCGCCCTCGACCTGGCGCAGATCGCCGGATCGACGCCGGTGCAGGAGGCGAAGGCACTGGTCGCTCAGGGTGCCATCGCGGGCGACACCGTCCCCCAGCTGTCGATCCAGGGGCTGCTGTTCAACTCGGCCCGCGGCGATCTCACCAAGCCCGAGGTGCGTCAGGCGATCGCGCACGCGATCGACAAGGACGCCCTCGTCAAGGGTCTCTTCTCCGGCAACGCGCGGCCGGCCGATCAGTTCTACCCGGAGGGCTTCTGGGCCCACAGCGACAGCCTGACGAATCCGTATCCGTTCGACGCGGGCAAGGCGAAGGAGCTCGTGACCCGCGCGGGCGGAGCGGCCGTGACGATCAGCGCCGCTGCCGGTTCCACCAATCAGGTCGTCGCCGAGGCCGTTCAGGCCCAACTCGAAGCGGTCGGAATCGACGCAACGGTCGAGATGCTGCCGCAGGCCCAGATCGACGGCGCATTCATGGCCGGCGATCTGCAGACGCAGGCCAACAGTGTTCAGCCGCAGGCGGATCCCGCGGTGACGGTCACGAACTATGTGACCTCCGGCTACAAGATCGCGGCCGGCGACGAGCAGGTTCAGGCGCTCTCCCGCGATGCCGCCGACCCGCGTAAGTCCGAGGCCGAGCGGGCCGCGCTGTACAGCCAGATCTGGCAGGTTCTGGCCGACGACGCCTACTGGTTGCCGATCCTGCGAAGCGAGCAGGTCTGGGCGAAGTCGAAGGGCGTCACCAACGTCGACACGCTGCCGTGGATCCGATCCGGGTTCCCGAACCTGCGGACACTCGCGGTCGCCGGCTGATCGCCGCCCTCGCACCGCCCGTCCCATCCTGAAGGGAGAACCCATTGCTCCGGTTCGCAGCACGTCGCCTGCTGATGGCGATTCCACTGCTCCTGGTCGTCTCGTTCGTGGTTTTCGTCCTGATCGATCTTGCGCCCGGCGATCCGGCGGTGACCCTGGCCGGCGAGAATCCGACTCCGGCGCAGGTGGAGCAGATCCGCGAGCAACTACGCCTCGACGACTCCCTGCCCGAGCGCTACGCGGTGTGGCTGGCCCACGCGGTGCAGGGCGATCTCGGCCAGTCGTTCGTCAACGGTCAGTCGGTCGCCGAGATGGTGGGCGACCGCCTGACCGTGACCCTGTCCCTCGTCCTGGTGGCCATGATCCTCACGTTGGTCATCGGCCCGTTGGCCGGACTGGCCGCCGCAGCGCGACCGGGGGCGGTGGTCGATCGGATGATCACCGCACTCGCGTCGGCAGCTATCGCAGTTCCACCCTTCTGGCTCGGGTTGATCCTCGTCGTGGTGCTGGCCGTCAATCTGGGTTGGCTCCCGGCACTGGGCTACGAACCGCTCGCCGAAGGGTTCGGGCCGTGGATCTCGCACCTGATACTTCCCGCGATCGCGCTGGCCATGCTGCCGATGGCGGAGGTCGCCCTGCAGTTGAAGACCTCGCTCGCGGATGTCCTCGGCCGCGACTACATCCTCAATGCGGAGGCCAAGGGGCTCAGCGTCACCCAGGTCAGGATCAAGCACGCAGCGAAGAACGCCGCGGTGCCTGTCGTCACCGTCCTCGGGTCTCGGTTCGCGCAGATGATCGGCGGCACAGTGGCAATCGAAACGGTGTTCGGTCTGGCAGGTCTGGGGACCCTGGCGGTGAACAGCGTCCTCGGCCGCGACATCCCGGTGCTGCTCGGACTGGTCGTACTGACGACCGCGATCGTGCTCGTCGTCAATCTGCTCGTCGACATCTCCTACGGCTACTTCAACCCGAAGGTGCGCGCATGACAACCGTCCACGAAGCCTCACCCGTTCCCATCGCCAGGCGCCGCACCGGTCCGGTGCGCGCATTCGCGACGGCGTTCGCGTCCCGCCGGCTCGCCTTGGCCGCGATGGTATTCCTGCTCCTGCTCGGGGCCGTCGCAGTTTTCGCGCCCGCGCTGGCGCCCTTCTCCCCCGACGCTCAGGATCTCCTCGGACGGCTGCAGTCACCGAACGGAACCCACTGGCTCGGCACCGACGACTTCGGGCGGGACGTGCTGAGCCGATTGATCTTCGGCGCCCGGGTGTCGTTGCGCGCCGCTGCGATCGCGGTGTGCGTCGGACTCGTCCTGGGCCTGCCGGCGGGTGTGTTCGCGGGGTTCCGCGGCGGCAGGATCGATGCATTCCTGGCCCGCGCCTACGACGGTTTGATGAGCGTGCCCGGGCTGATCCTCGCACTGACCCTCGTCGCGATTCTCGGCCCCGGGCTGACCAACGCGATGATTGCGGTCGGTGTCATTCTCGCGCCCCCGTTCTTCCGGGTCGCCCGTGCCGCAACCCAGGACGTCCGGCAGGAGACCTACATCGAGGCGGCGATGGCGCTGGGGTGCTCGGGTCCCCGCACCGTCCTGCGCCACGTCCTGCCGAATGTGCTGCCGTCGGTGATCGTCCAGATGTCGGTGGCCCTGGGTATCGGGGTGAGCGCCGAAGCGAGCCTCAGCTTCCTCGGCCTCGGCGTCCAACCACCCACGGCCAGTTGGGGTTCGATGCTGACGACGGCCAGCCAGACCATCTCGGTCGCCCCCTATCTGGTATGGCCGCCCGGAGTGATGATCTTCCTCACCGTGCTCGCGTTCGCGTTCGTCGGCGAGGGTCTGCAAGCGGCGCTGGGACGCCGGCGATCGGGAGGTTCGCATGCGTGACGCACTGACCATGAAGCCTCTTCTCGAGGTCCGCGATCTCACAGTCGAGTTCGACGTGGGTGGCCGTTGGGTGCCGGCCGTACAGGACGTGTCGCTGAGAGTCGGTCGCGGAGAGACGGTGGCCCTCGTCGGAGAATCCGGTTCGGGCAAGACCGTGACCGCAATGGCCGTGCTCGGACTCACCGAACGGCGCGGAGGCCGGGTGGCGGGCGGGTCGATCCGGCTCGACGGCCGCGAGCTGGTGGGTCTGCCGGAGCGGGAACTTCGCGGGGTCCGCGGCAATCAGGTCGGCATGATCTTCCAGCAGCCGATCCGCAGCCTCAACCCGGCATACACGGTCGGCGAACAGATCGCCGAGAACATCCGGGCGCACCTCGGTTTGGACCGCAAGGCCGCGTGGGCCCGCACCGTCGAACTGCTCGAGATGGTGCACATTCCCGACGCCGCCCGGCGCGCACGGGACTACCCACACACGTTCAGCGGCGGAATGGCCCAGCGAATCATGATCGCATCAGCGGTCGCGTGTGACCCGCAGATGATCATCGCCGACGAACCGACGACGGCGCTCGATGTCACGGTCCAGGCGCGAATTCTGCAGTTGCTCCGCGAGATCCAGGAGCGGACCGGAGTCGCGGTCCTGTTCATCAGCCACGATCTGGGCGTCGTCGCCGAGATCGCGGACCGGGTTGTCGTGATGTATGCGGGCGAGGTCGCCGAGCAGGGCACGTGCGAGGAGGTCTTCTTCGATCCACTGCACCCCTACACCTCGGGGCTGCTGGGATCGATCCCGACCGTCGGCAACGGGCGAACACTGCACACGATCGCGGGACGTATCCCCGCGCCCGGTGAATGGTCGGAGGGCTGCCGGTTCGAGGTCCGCTGCCCCCATGCACTCGCCGGTGTCTGCGACACCCGACATCCGACGACTGCCGCACGCGCCGACGGTCGGGTGGTGCGGTGTTCGCGAGTGGAGGAACTGGTCTTGGAAGGAGTGGGGCGCCCGTGACCGCACTGTTGGAAGTCACCGGTCTACGGAAGACGTTCGGCGCGCGTCGGGGATTGGTCGGTGCGGGCAAGTCCGCTGCACCCGCCGTCCACGACGTCACATTCACGATCGAAGCCGGACGCTCCCTCGCGCTCGTCGGCGAATCGGGTGCCGGCAAGTCGACCGTCGGGCGCCTGGTCCTGCGTCTCATCGAGCCGGATGCGGGCACGATCCTCTTCGACGGGGTGGACGTCCGCGCATTGGGGAGCCGCGAGCTTCGCGGGCTCCGACGACGCATGCAGATGATCTTCCAGGATCCCTTCAGCGCGCTCGATCCGCGGATGAGCATCGCCGAGGCCGTCGCGGAACCATTGGCCATCCATCATCGACTGGGCCGAGCCGAGCGGGACCGCCGCGCCGCCGCGCTCCTCGACAAGGTCGGGATCGGCCCGCGCTACCTGGAGCGGTTCCCGGCGGAGCTGTCCGGCGGCCAGTTGCAGCGGGTTGCGATCGCACGGGCACTCACCGTCGAACCCGCGCTGATCGTGTGTGACGAGCCGGTCGCTGCCCTCGATGTATCGGTGCAGGCGCAGGTGCTCAACCTGATGCAGGAACTGCAGGACGAACTCGGGCTGTCCTACCTGTTCATCACCCACGACCTGGCGCTCGTCGAAGTGATCGCGGATCGGGTCGCCGTCATGTCGGCGGGCACGATCGTCGAGGAGGGCGCGGTGAGCGAGGTCTTTGCGAATCCGGGCCAGGAGTACACCCGGGAACTGCTGTCCGCGATCCCGATTCCGGTCCCGCGGTCGGCACGGATTGCGACGGTCTGATCCCGTCGGCGGTCGGGTCCGCTCAGCGGCCGGACCCGAACGCCGACGGGAACACGTCCCGGTAGCTCGGGATCCCGGCGACCGTGGTGGCCGACAGGATCGCGTCGACGATCGCCCGTTGCACGCACTCGGCGGCAGCGGTGCACACCGCGTCGAGGATCGGCAGTTCCGCGGGGAAGGCCGCGGGCACTCCGTCCGGCAACGGTGTCTCGTGGGTGCCGGTGGCGAGCGCGAAGATCGTGTCGCCGTCGAGCGGTGAATGTGCGGGCCGGATGGCACGGGCCAGGCCGTCGTGCCCCGCGACCGCCACCCGCCGGCAGGCGGCCTTGGACAGCGGTGCGTCCGTCGCGACGACACCGATGGTGGTGTTGAGGACCGTCGTCTTCGGCCCCGACGCGTTCGCGGCGGCGAGATCACCGGGCGACGGCAGCCGCATCCCGCGGCGTTCGGCGTCGGCGAGCGAGAGCCCCCACGGCAGGCCGGTGTCGGGGTCCCACACCGAACCGACCGGGTTGGCGACCATGAGCGCGGCGACGGTGACACCGTCGGCCGGGCCGCCCTCGATCACCGAACTGGCGGTGCCGACACCGCCCTTGATGACGCCCGCGCGGGCCCCGGTCCCGGCCCCGACACTGCCGGTGGCGACGGTGCCGGACGCGCGGGCCGCCGCGCGGTGCCCGAAGTCGGCGGTGGGCCGGATGTTCCAATTGCCGACGGGGAGGTCGAAGATGACCGCGCCCGGCACGATCGGGACGACCTGTCCGGGCGCGCCCATCGGGATTCCGTGGTCGTGTTCCTCGAGCCATCGCATGACCCCGTCGGCCGCGGCGAGGCCGTAGGCGCTGCCACCGCTCAGCAGGACGGCGTGCACCTGCTGCACCGAATGGCTGGGGTCGAGCAGGTCGGTCTCGCGGGTGCCGGGGCCACCGCCGCGCACGTCGACGCCGGCCGTCGCGCCGGACGGCACCAGCACGACGGTGCATCCGGTCGCGGCGCCGTCACCGAGCGTCGCATCGGGGTCGAGCACGTGATCGTGACCGACGAGCACGCCGGCGACGTCGCACAGCGAGTTCGACGCCCCCGACGTCGTCACGACAGCAGCGCCTGGACGAGGGAGTCCTGCATCCACGTCAGCCAGTGGTAGACGTCCAGGTGCGGGGCCCGCGGATCGTCTTCCTCGAGTTCGTCGGGGGTGTCGGCGTCGATGCCGAGGTTGGTGCCCAGCGCCAGCCGGACGTCGTTGAGCGCGGCCAGCCACGCGTCGGCCTGCTCGGGGGTGATGACGATGCGGCCGCCCTCGGCGGGCACCGTCTTCAGGACCACGGATCCGGCGGCGATCTTCTCGTCGATGATCTCCGGTTCGTGGAGGCTGCGCAGGGCGCTGTTGACGTTGTCGCGCTCGGGGTCTTCGGGCCGGTCGGGGTCGACACGCTGGAAGTCGGGCAACAGTCGGGCGAGGACCTCGTCGGACGGCGTTTCACTGTTGCCGGTCCGTAGGCCGGTCAGCGCGGCCAGTTCGTCCGTCGGCGCCGAGGCGGCCCGCTCCTCGAGCAGTCCGGACACCGACGTCACCAGGGACCTCAGCACCGCCGCCTCGTGGGCGTCCATCTCCGAACGCAGTTTCAGGCCGCCGAGTGAGTTCTTCCTGGTCCAAGTCCGCACGTCTGTACCCGGGATCCTTACGGTCGAGAGGGATGAATGGTGTCTAGGTGTCGTCGCGCTGCATCGTGGCCCACAACCCGGCCGCATGCAGCTTGCGCACGTCGTTCTCGACCTTGTCGCGCGAACCGCTCGACACGACGGCCTTGCCTTCCTTGTGGACCTGCATCATCAGGTCCGTCGCCTTGGCTTTGCTGTAGCCGAACAGCTTCTGGAAGATGTACGTCACGTAGTGCATGAGGTTGACGGGATCGTCCCAGACCAAGGTCACCCACGGACGGTCCTGGGCCTCGGTCGTCTCCTCGACTTCCGCTTCGGCCGGTGAGACCTGGGGCGCTGCGGCGGGCATCTTGCCGACCGGCACTGCGGTCGGGAATGTCGTTGTGGAACTCGGCGCCATGGGTCCAGGGTACGGCGTGGCTCCGGAACCCGACACCCGCGCCCGCCACCCGAATCGTAAAGTTGGGCCCGTGGCAATCGTTTCCCCAGAGAGCACCACGCGACGTCGCAGCACGGCCCTCTTCACCGATCAGTACGAACTGACGATGCTCGAGGCGGCCCTCGGCGACGGCTCGGCGCACCGGCGCTGCAGCTTCGAGGTCTTCGCCCGGCGCCTGCCCGACGGACGCCGGTACGGCGTCGTCGGCGGTACGAGCCGAGTCCTGGAGGCGTTGGCGCACTTCCGGTTCGGCGAACCCGAACTCGACGTCGTCTCCCGCTTCCTCGACCGCTCCACCGTCGACTGGCTGCGCGACTTCCGGTTCTCCGGTGACATCGACGGCTACCGCGAGGGCGAGCTGTACTTCCCCGGGTCGCCGATCCTGTCGGTGCGGGGCACGTTCGCCGAATGTGTCCTACTCGAGACCATGGTGTTGTCGATCCTCAACCACGACAGCGCGATCGCGTCGGCGGCCGCGCGCATGGTCGGCGCCGCCGACGGCCGGCGGTTGATCGAGATGGGGTCGCGGCGCGCGCACGAGGAGTCGGCGGTGGCGTGCGCCCGGGCGGCGTACCTCGCGGGGTTCGACGCGACGTCCAATCTCGAGGCGGTGCGCCGGCACGGGGTGCCGGGCGCGGGCACCAGCGCACACGCGTTCACGCTGCTGCACACGAAGGACGGTGTCCCCGACGAGGTGGCCGCGTTCCGCGCCCAGGTGGCAGCGCTGGGAGTGGGAACGACGCTGCTGGTCGACACGTACGACATCACCCGTGGTGTCGAGAATGCGGTGGCCGCGGCGGGCACCGGTCTCGGTGGCGTGCGGATCGACTCCGGCGATCTGGGCGTGATCGCCCGTCAGGTCCGCGGGCAACTGGACGGGCTCGGCGCGACGGGCACCCGGATCGTGGTATCGGGCGATCTCGACGAGTATTCGATCGCGGCCCTGCGCGCAGAACCGGTCGACGCGTACGGCGTCGGGACCTCGCTCGTGACCGGATCCGGGGCCCCGACGGCGGGCATGGTCTACAAGCTCGTCGAGGTCGACGGCATCCCCGTGGAGAAGCGCAGCAGTCACAAGCAGTCACGCGGCGGCACCAAGCGTGCGGTGCGGCTGAGCCGACCGTCCGGCACGGTCGTCGAGGAGGTGCTGTTCCGCGCGGATGCGCCGACGCCGGACACCGGCGGCCTGGAGGCACGGGAACTGCTCGTCCCGATGGTGCGCGGCGGCGGGATCCTCGACGGTCTGCCGACGCTCGAGGATTCCCGTGCGTTGCTCGCGCGCAACCTCGTGAGCCTGCCGTGGGAGGGTCTCAAGCTCTCGCACGGCGATCCGGCCGTGCCGACACGGTTCACCGGAGCGGGGTGGCAGCCGTGACCGGGCGGGCGCTCGTCGTCGTCGACGTCCAGAACGACTTCTGCGAGGGCGGTTCGCTCGCCGTCGCGGGCGGCGCGGCGGTGGCCGCCGACGTCAACGTCCTCTTCGCCGGGCAGGGATACGCCGCGATCGTCGCGACCCGGGACCACCACGTCGATCCCGGACCGCACTTCGCGGAGCACCCGGACTTCGTCGACACGTGGCCGCCGCACTGTGTGGCCGGGACGCCGGGCGCCGAGTTCCATCCGGCACTCGAGACCGGGCCGATCGAGGAGGTCTTCTCGAAGGGCGAGTACAGCGCCGCGTACTCGGGCTTCGAGGGCGTCTCGCCGTCGGGCGAGTCCCTCGCCGACTGGCTCCGCGTCCACGACATCGATGCCGTGGACGTCGTGGGCATCGCGACCGACCACTGCGTCCGCGCGACCGCGCTGGACGCGGCCACCGCGGGTTTCCGCACCCGGGTGCTGCTCCCCTTCACCGCCGGCGTCTCCCCCGTCACGGTGAAAACCGCGCTGACCGAGATGGCGGCGGCGGGGATCGAACTCGTCGGGCAGGTCGCCGACCGGAGTTGACGGTGCCGGGCAGTACCCTGTTGCGGTGTCCCGTGAGCTGCCGAACGTGCCCGATCTCCTCAAGCTCGCGGTCCGCTCCCTCGGCGGCAAGGAACGCCAGAACCAGCTGACGATGGCGTCCGCGGTCGCGCATTCGATCGACACCGGCGAACACCTCGCCGTGCAGGCCGGCACCGGAACCGGCAAGTCGCTCGCGTACCTCGTGCCCAGCGTCCGGCACGCGGTCGAGTCGGGGCGGACCGTCGTCGTCTCGACGGCGACCATCGCCCTGCAGCGCCAGCTGGTGGATCGCGACATGCCCCGCCTCGCGGAGGCGTTGAAGCCTGCCCTGGGGCGCCTGCCCCGGTTCGCGATCCTCAAGGGCCGTGGCAACTACCTGTGCATGAACAAGATCCACACGGGGATGTCGCAGGACGATCCGCCGGAGGCGGAGCTGTTCGACGCGTTCGCGATCTCGCGGCTGGGCCGCGAGGTGCAGCGGCTCACCAAGTGGTCGTCGGACACCGAGACCGGGGACCGTGACGACCTGGTGCCCGGCGTGAGCGATCAGGCGTGGCGGCAGGTCAGTGTCAGCGCCCGCGAGTGCCTCGGCAAGTCCCGTTGCCCCGTCGGTGAGGACTGCTTCGCCGAGCGCGCCCGCGCGGAGGCCGCGCAGGTGGACGTCGTCGTCACCAACCACGCGATGCTCGCGATCGACGCGATCTCCGGGATCGCGGTGCTGCCCGAGCACGACGTCGTCGTGATCGACGAGGCCCACGAGCTGGTCGACCGGGTCACCGGGGTCGCGACGGCGGAACTGGCGTCGTCGGCGATCAGCGCCGCCGCCCGCCGCGCCGTCAAGCTCGTCGAGGAGCAGGACGTCGACCGGGTCGAGGCATCCGCCGAGGGCTGGGCGGATCTGATCGAACAGTTGCCGGCGGGGCGCTGGGACGCGTTGCCCGACGGTGTCGGGATGGCGCTGGCGGCGATCCGTGATGCCGCGTGGACCGTCAGGTCGGCGATCGGTCCCGCCAAGCCCGGTATGGCCGCCGCCGATCCGGAGGCCGCGGCGGCGCGCAATGCCGCGCTGTCGGCGATCGACGAGATCCACGACAGCGCCGTCCGCGTGCTCACCGCGTTCGACGAACCCGACCCGGCCAAACGCAAGGACGTCGTGTGGCTGGCGGTCGACGAGAACCGCGGCAACGTCCGACGGGTCGTGCGGATGGCGCCGCTGTCGGTCGGCGGTCTGCTGCGGGCGAGCCTGTTCGCGGAGTCGACGGTGGTGTTGACGTCGGCGACCCTCACGGTCGGCGGTTCGTTCGACGGGCTCGCCGTCAACTGGGGTCTGCCGCCGGAGTCACCGGCGCGCAGCGACACCGGGACCGCGACCGGCAAGGAGGCGCCGTCCGATGCCGGTCCGCTGCGCTGGAATTCGCTGGACGTCGGCTCGCCGTTCGATCATGCGAAGGCCGGCATCATGTACGTCGCCCGGCACCTGCCGCCGCCGGGGCGGGACGGGTTGTCCCCCGCCTTCATGGACGAGATCGCCGAACTGGTGACCGCGGCCGGCGGCCGCACGCTGGGACTGTTCTCGTCGATGCGGGCGGCGAAGGCCGCGGCCGAGGAGATGCGCGAGCGCCTCGACGTCCCGATCCTGTGCCAGGGCGACGACGCGACCGGCACCCTGGTGAAGAAGTTCGCCGAGGACGAGGCGACGACGTTGTTCGGGACGCTGTCGCTGTGGCAGGGCGTCGATGTGCCCGGGCCGTCGCTGAGTCTGGTGATCCTCGACCGGATCCCGTTCCCGCGGCCGGACGACCCGCTGCTCATCGCCCGCCAGCAGGCCGTGGAGTCGCGGGGCGGCAACGGCTTCCTCGCGGTCGCCGCGAATCACGCCGCGCTGCTGCTCGCGCAGGGCGTGGGCCGACTGCTGCGCAGCACGGACGACAAGGGTGTGATCGCGGTCCTGGACTCGCGTCTGGCGACGGCCCGCTACGGCGGCTACCTGCGGGCGTCGTTGCCGCCGTTCTGGGAGACCGCAGACCCCCAGGTGGTGCGGAAGGCGCTCGCCAGGATCGCGGCGTCCCGACCGTCGAGCTGACGCCGGGCTGTCCCCGAAACCCGGCCGGGCCGGTGCCGGGCGTCCTATGCTCGGGCGATGGACCCGGTGATCTCGGTTCGCGGACTCACCAAACGCTTCGGTGACGTCCATGCCCTCGACGGCCTCGATCTCGAGGTCGGCCCCGGCGAGGTCCACGGCTTCCTGGGCCCCAACGGTTCCGGCAAGTCCACGACCATCCGGGTGCTGCTCGGGTTGCTGCGCGCCGACGGGGGCGACGTCACGGTCCTCGGCGCCGACCCGTGGCGCGACGCCGTCAGCCTGCACCGGCACCTCGCCTACGTGCCGGGCGATGTGAACCTGTGGCCCAATCTCACCGGCGGCGAGGCGATCGACCTGTTCGGTCGGCTGCGTGGGGGCCTCGACGAGCAACGGCGCCAGGATCTGCTGGAACGCTTCGAACTCGACCCCACCCGCAAGGGCCGCACCTATTCGAAGGGCAACCGGCAGAAGGTCGCGCTGATCGCGGCGCTGGCGGCCGACGCGCAACTGCTCATCCTCGACGAGCCGACGTCCGGCCTGGACCCGTTGATGGAGGCGGTGTTCCAGCAGTGCATCGGCGAGGCGACCCGCGACGGCCGCACGATCCTGCTGTCGAGCCACATCCTGGCCGAGGTGGAGTCGCTGTGCGGGGTGGTCACCATCATCCGCGCGGGCCGGACGGTGCAGAGCGGCACACTGCGCGAGCTGCGGCACCTGACCCGCACGACGGTCACGGCCACCACCCGGCAGTCCCCGGACGGCCTCGCCGCGATGCCGGGTGTGCACAACGTGAAGTCCCTCGACGACCAGGACAACGGCGTCACCTTCGACGTGGACTCCGACCGGATCGACTCGGTGATGTCGTCGCTCACCGGGCTCGGCGTGCTGACGATCACCGCGCACCCGCCGACACTCGAGGACCTGTTCCTGCGCGAGTACAGCGACGAGTTCGATTCGCTGGGCATCGAGCCGCGATGACGGCGCAGGTCGCGGGCATGGAGCGGGCCGTCGAGCCCGTCGGTACCTCGCCCGCGGACCGTCTCTCCGGGACGTGGACGCTCACCCGGCTGGCGCTGCGGGTCGACCGGATCCGGTTGCCGGCGTGGGTGGTCGCGGTCGGCGGTTCGACGGTGCTGCTGGCGTCGAGCTACCAGACGCTCTATCCCACGCCCGAATCGCGGCAGGCGCGCGCCGCGCTCATCGAGTCGCCGGCCGCGACGGCGTTGGCCGGGCCCGGCTACGGGCTGTCCGACTACACGCTCGGCGCGATGGTCGCCAACGAGATCGCCGGCATGACGATGGTGGCGGTCGCGATCATGTCGGTGCTGCTCGTGACCCTGCATCTGCGGACCGAGGAGGAGTCCGGTCGCGCCGAGATGCTGCGGTCGGCGGTGGTCGGGCGCTTCGCGCCGATCACGTCGGGGCTCGCGGTGGTGTTGCTGGCGAACGTGCTGATCGGACTGGTCCTCGGGCTGGGGCTGACCGCGGTGGGCCTGCCGGCGGCCGGGTCGTGGAACCTCGCTGCCGGGGTGTGCATGGTCGGTCTCACCTTCGGCGCGACGTCGGCGCTGTTCTCCCAGGTCACCGAGCATGCCCGCACCGCGAGCGGGCTGGGTCTGGTGGCGGTCGCAGTCGCGTACCTGCTGCGCGCGATCGGCGACGTCCGCGCCAAGGAGGACGGCAGCGTGTGGTCGTGGCTGTCGCCGATCGGCTGGGGGCAGTCCACCCGCGCCTACGTCGACGAGCGGTGGTGGCCGCTGCTGCTCGGCCTGGGCGCGGTGGTGATCGGTGTCGTGCTCGCGTACGCGGTGGTGGGCCGGCGCGATGTCGGCGCGGGTCTGGTGGCCCCGCGCGGCGGGCGGCCCCGCGCGAGCCGAGCATTCACCGGGATCGCGGCACTGACGGTGCGGATGCAGCGCAACCAGATCGTGGCGTGGGGCATCGGTGTCGTCGCGCTCGCCTTCCCGATCGGGGCGCTCGGTCAGCAGGTCGCCGACTTCGTGAACCAGGACCCCCGCCTGGCCGGTCTGCTGCCGGGCGGCGAGAGCAACGCCGCGCAGGGCGCGTTCGCGCTGTATCTGGTGTTCCTGACGCTGATGGCGTGCATGTACGCGCTCACCGCCGTCCAGTCGGCCCGCAACGAGGAGACGTCCGGCCGCGCGGAGGACGTCCTGGCGAGCCCGGTCTCCCGCTGGCGGTGGCTGGGCGCGCAACTGGTGGTGATCACGATCGCCACCGCGGTGATCGTGCTCGCGGCGGGTGCCGCGATGGGTGTCACCGCGGCCGCGACCCTGCACGACGGTGCGATGTTCGGGCGCCTCGTCGGCGCCGCCGCCAACGGCCTGCCCGCGACGTTGACGATCATCGGGCTCACCGCCGCGGTGTACGCCTGGTTCCCGCGACTGCTGGCGATCGTGTGGGTGTACATCAGCTATGCCCTGGTGATCGGGATGTTCCTCGAGGTGCTGCCGAACTGGACCGGGTGGGGTTCGCCGTTCCATTTCACCCCGAACCTGCCGGCGGACGAGTTCGACGTCGTGCCGCTGATCGTGCTGCTCGTCATCGCGGCGGCGCTGTACGCGCTCGCGCTCGTCGGGTTCCGGCGCCGCGACATCCAGTCCTGACCAGCCCGGGAGGTTGCCGTGCCACACATCGAATACCGCCTCCCCCAGCAACTCCGGCTGCGAACGCCACTGCCCGGACCGCGGTCCGTCGAGTGGGCTGCCCGGCGCCGTGCGGCCGTCGGTGCGGGTGTCGCGTCGACGGTGCCGGCGTACGCGGCCGACGCGGACGGCGGCGTGATCGTCGACGTCGACGGGAACTCGCTGATCGATTTCGGTTCGGGCATCGCGGTCACCGGCGCCGGGGCGTCGAACCCTGCGGTCGCCGCGGCGGTGGCCGAGCAGGCCGCGCGGTTCACGCACACCTGTTTCATGGTCACCCCGTACGAGCAGTACGTGCAGGTGTGTGAGCGTCTGATCGAACTCACCCCGGGCGACCACGAGAAGCGGGCGGTGCTGTTCAACTCCGGCGCCGAGGCCGTCGAGAACGCCGTGAAGATCGCCCGCCATGTCACGGGTCGCGGCGCCGTCGTCGCGTTCGACCACGCATATCACGGGCGCACCAACCTGACGATGGCGTTGACGGCGAAAAACCTCCCGTACCGGGACGGGTTCGGGCCGTTCGCCCCCGAGGTCTATCGGATGCCGATGTCGTATCCGTTCCGGGAATCACCGAATCCGGACGGCACCGCGGTCACCGGCGAGCAGGCCGCCCGGCGCGCGATCGAGTTGATGGACAAGCAGATCGGGGCACGACGGATCGCCGCGATCGTGCTCGAGCCGATCCAGGGCGAGGGCGGGTTCATCGTCCCCGCACCAGGATTCGTGCCGACCCTGGCGGTGTGGGCACATGCCCACGGCATCGTGTTCGTCGCCGACGAGGTGCAGACCGGATTCGCCCGCACCGGTGCGTGGTTCGCGTGCGAGCACGAGGGCGTGATCCCGGATCTGATGACACTCGCGAAGGGCATCGCGTCGGGGATGCCACTGTCGGCCGTCGTCGGGCGCGCCGACCTGATCGACGAGGTACACACCGGCGGCCTTGGCGGCACGTACGGCGGCAACCCGGTCGCGTGCGCCGCCGCGCTTGCCACTCTCGACCAGATGCGCGACCTCGATCTGTGCGGGCGAGCCCGCCGGATCGAGGAGATCGTGGTTCCGCGACTGCGGGCCCTCGCCGATCAGGTGGACATCGTCGGCGAGATCCGCGGCCGCGGCGCGATGCTGGCGCTCGAATTCGTCCGGCCCGGCACCCGCGAGCCGAATCCCGAGGCCACCAAGCGGATTGCGGCACGGGCCCTCGAACGCGGCGTCGTCGCCCTCACCTGCGGCACCTACGGCAACGTCATTCGTCTACTGCCGCCCCTGGTCATTCCGGACGGGCTGCTGGCGGAGGGGCTCGGCGTACTCGAGGAGGCGGTCCGAGAAGCCTAGGGTTCAGGGGCTGAACAACGAATCCAGCAATCCCGCACCCGGAGTCACTGCCGCGGCAGCGGTGACGGTTATCGAATGGAAGCCGCGCAGGGTGAACGCGGGCTCGTGAGGAATGCCTCGCCGCGGTTCCGTCCCGCGGACCGGGTATTCGCCAGCACCTTCAGTCTCGCCTCGGCCCGCTGATGCAGGGATGGATTCAGGTCGGTGACAGGCGCCGAAGACGCCAAGTGCATCGCACAAATCAGGCACAGCCGGGTGCCCGCTGCGATCCTGGACTCTTAGCTGATTCAGGGCCCTCAGTCGGCGTGCTCAACTTCGCACTGGTCGAGCATCCGAGCTAGCCTCGCGCTTTCACGCTGACCGACCGGAAGTCCGTGTCACAAACGAAGAATGGTGCCCTGAACTGGGATAATTCGACTTGCGACAGTTGAATCAACACCACTTCGAGGAGCACCATTCAGGTGAGCAAGCCTGCCCGCCCCTACCCCCGCATGTCCGCAGACGCCACTGGAACCGGTGTCGTGTCGCACGCCGGCACTTCTGCTGCTGCGTACCGCCGAGAAAACCGGCCTCACCTGTGCACTGTCGACCGCCTTGGCGCCGTGGCGCAAGCCCCTCGCGACCCACGACCCCGGAAAGATCGTGTTGGACCTCGCGGTCACCCTCGCGCTCGGCGGAGACTGCCTCGCCGACATCGCCCAACTGCGTGCCCACCCGAAGGTGCACGCGTTCATCGAGCACCTGACGAAACGCCGGCTGGGATATTCGGTCGGGTTCGGGCTCACCGACGCGATGGCCGCCGCTGTCGGTCGGCACCTCAGAGGCGCGAAAGATCGAGGCTAGAGACCAGCCACTAATTTGGCTGAAAACTCTGGTCGTAGAGTAGAAGCATCAGGACTGAAATCATCCGGACACGGTTTTGCCCGACGCAGAGCAGCGAACCACTCGCAACCATTTGGAGCAAGATGCGCACACTTCCAGTTCTCTCGATCCTCGGGGCGGCGGCAGCGCTGATGCTAGCGGGGTGCACGAGCGCACCCGAACCACCGCCTGCTGTTGTAGTTCCGAGCACTTCGGACGTACCCGCTGCGGCACCGTCGACACCGGACCCTGTTGGCGTTGATGACGCGGATACGCGGAACAATCCGGTCGAGGTCTACCTTGAATGGCTTGCTGCTTCAAGAGAGCCAGATGCGGCACGGGCGTGTTCTCTGATGTCTGACGAACTCCAGGCCCGCATGCTTTCTAGTTTCGCTGCATCCCTCGGGACGCAATTCCCGGACTGCGAAACCATGGTCACGACGACAGCGGCGATGTACGCCGCCACTGGAGCGAGCGCTGATGTAGACGTCGACGTCGTATCTGAAACGGCAACAGAGGCGACCCTGTTCGCTACCTACGTCGGTAGCGGGAAGTGCGGCACGATCCACCTCAGGTCCACCGGTTCGGGTTGGATTCTCACGGAACAGAGCGAGGGGTGCGTCAGCTAGCCTCGCGCTTTCACGCTGACTGACCGGAAGTCCGTGTCACAAACGAAGAATGGTGCCCTGAAACGGGATAGTTCGACTTGCGACAGTTGAATCAACACAAGTTCGAGGAGCACCATTCAGGTGAGCAAGCCTGCCCGCCCCTACCCCCGCATGTCCGCAGACGCCACTGGAACCGGTGTCGTGTCGCACGCCGGCACCCTTCTGCTGCTGCGTACCGCCGAGAAAACCGGCCTCACCTGTGCACTGTCGACCGCCTTGGCGCCGTGGCGCAAGCCCCTCGCGACCCACGACCCCGGAAAGATCGTGTTGGACCTCGCGGTCACCCTCGCGCTCGGCGGAGACTGCCTCGCCGACATCGCCCAACTGCGTGCCCACCCGAAGGTCTTCGGCTCAGTCGCCTCCGACCCGACCGTCTCCCGCCTGGTCGCCGTCCTCGCTGCCGACGCCCCGAAAGCGCTCGCGGCGATCAACACCGCCCGCCGCGCGGCGCGGTCGAACGCCTGGGCGGCGGCCCGTGAACACGCCCCCGACCACCACGCCGACGCCGCCAACCCACTTGTGATCGACCTCGACGCCACCCTCGTCACCGCGCACTCCGACAAGGAGAAGGCCGCGCCGAACTACAAGCGCGGCTACGGTTTCCATCCTCTGTGCGCGTTCGTCGACCACGGCGACGGCGGAACCGGAGAGCCGGTCGCGATGCTGCTGCGCGCCGGCAACGCCGGCTCGAACACCGCCGCCGACCACATCACCGGCGTCAATTACGCGCTCGCGCAGCTGCCGTCCGCCCCCGGATACCGAGTCGGCCGCGCAGTCCTGATCCGCACCGATGGTGCCGGCGGCACCCACGCGTTCATCGAGTACCTGACGAAACGCCGGCTGGGATATTCGGTCGGGTTCGGGCTCACCGACGCGATGGCCGCCGATGTCGCGTTGATCCCGGCCGGCGTGTGGACCCCCGCCTACGATGCCGACGGGAAGGTCCGCGACGGCGCCTGGTCGCCGAATTGACCGGCCTGCTGGATCTCTCGGGCTGGCCGAAAGGGATGCGGGTGATCGTCCGGAAGGAACGACCTCATCCCGGAGCGCAGCTGCGATTCACCGACTACGAGGGGCTGCGGTTGACCGCGTTCGCCACCAACACCACCCGCGGCCAACTGTCGGATCTGGAGTTGAGGCACCGCCGCCGAGCGCGCTGCGAGGACCGTATCCGGACCGCGAAACACACCGGCCTGCAGAACCTTCCGCTCCATGGATTCGACCAGAATCGGATCTGGCTCGCGGTCGTTCAGTTGGCGTGTGAACTGACCGCCTGGACCCAGATGCTCGCTTTCGGCGACGATCCGGCACGGCGGTGGGAACCCAAACGCCTGCGACTGCGCCTGTTCTCCATCGCCGGGCGCATCGCCCGCCACGCCCGCCGCATCCACCTGAGACTGTCCGCGAACGCACCCCACGTCGACCTGCTGACCACCGCGCTCACCCGACTGGCGAAGCTGCCGGCACCGACCTGACCGTCAAGCTGCCGGACCGGCCGAGATGAAAGGGCCAGCCGCTTTCGGGGCCGTGGACCCCGACGCCAACCGACCGCGTCGGGCACTCGCCCGTTGCCGAACATCGGTTTCCCGGCCGAAAGGACCAATCCGAACAGCTCAGGCCGGCACCTCAGAGGCGCGAAAGATCGAGGCTAGCGGGAATCCCCCTGCGAAGGGTCGGATTTCGGGCCGCGGTAGCGGCCCGATTGGTTGTCTAATAAACGCTCGGTGCGGGGGCGAATCTACGTTGACGTCATCTGCGGTGGTGGATCCTTTCAATCCAATGGACGATCGCCAGGCGGAGTTGATCGCGTGTTTTTCCAACGCTGCCAGTCGAGGACGTTGCGTTGAAGCAATGCGAAGAGCGACTCCATTGCAGCGTTGTCTCCACAGGCGCGGACGTACCCCATCGAACCCTGCACAGGTCAGCACAGCGCCTTGGCGACGACCTGCCGATCAGTTGGGCCAATGATGCTGTCGAGGAACTGACGTCACTGCCCTACACAATCATTCGCCGGACGTAGGTTCGGTACTTGCTACATGCCACGAAAAGATCAAACGCCTCGATCTACTGATCCCGGACGGCTGTCCGGGCGGCCTCGAAGTTCCCGAGGCCGCGATCCGCCGTACCTACACATACGGCGCCGCAACCAGTCCCAGTTCCGCGTCCGTCGCGAGCAACCGATGGTGCGGCAGAACCCGGACCGTGTACCCCACCGAGCCCGACACCGGCAGCGGCGTCACCGTTTCGAATACCTCTCCGAGCCCGTCGGTGCCGGTGTGGACCATGGGCACCGCGGTGACGTCGGTGAGGTCGTCGTTCGGCCCCACCCGTCCGAGCACGGCCTGTACCACGACGTCGTCCGGTGCGAGACCGCCGAGTCGCACGAATGCTCGCAGCGACAGGTCGGCGCCGATCTCCGGATTGTCGGGCAGGCCGGCGCTGTCGACCTGCGCCACCTGCACCCCCGGCCACGCCGCGCCCACGCGGCGCCGGTACTCGGCCAGCTCGCGGGCCCCAGTAAATTTGTCGGGCAGCACCTTCCGGGCCGCGACTGCCGCCGGTGCGTAGTACTCGACGGCGTAGTCCCGGACCATCCGCGACGCCAGCACCTTCGGGCCGAGCGTCTGCAGCGTGTGCCTCACCATCTCGAGCCAGCGGGTCGGCAGGCCGGCACCGTCGCGCTCGTAGAACCGGGGCAGCACCGACCGCTCCAGCAGTTCGTACAGTGCGGTGGCCTCGAGGTCGTCGCGGCGGGTCTCGTCGGCGACACCGTCTGCGGTGGGGATGGCCCAGCCGTTCTCGCCGTCGAACATCTCGTCCCACCACCCGTCCCGGATGGACAGGTTGAGGCCGCCGTTGAGCGCCGACTTCATGCCCGACGTCCCGCAGGCCTCCAGCGGGCGGAGCGGATTGTTGAGCCACACATCGCAACCCCAGTACAGGTACCGCGCCATCGACATGTCGTAGTCGGGCAGGAACACGATCCGGTGCCGCACGTCGTGCTGGTCGGCGAACCGCACCACCTGCTGGATCAGCGCCTTGCCGCCCTCGTCGGCGGGATGACTCTTGCCGGCCACCACGAGTTGCACGGGACGCTCGTCGTCGAGCAGCATCGCCTTCAATCGTTCGGCGTCGCGCAGCATCAGCGTCAACCGCTTGTAGGTCGGGACGCGTCGCGCGAAGCCGACGGTCAGCACGTTCGGGTCGAACACCTCTGCGGTCCAACCGAGTTCGGCCTCGGTGGCGCCGCGCTCGAGCCACGACGCGCGGACCCGGCGGCGCACCTCGTCCACCAGCTGCGCCCGCAGCGTGTTCCGGGTCGACCACAGTTCACCGGAGTCGATCTCCCGCAACCGTTCCCAGCCGCGGGCCTCCTCCAACAGGTCCGACCCCACCAGCCGGCGACCCAGGTCCATCCACTCGCGGGCCGCCCACGTCGGCGCGTGCACACCATTGGTGACCGAGCCGATCGGCACCTCGGCGGCGTCGAAACCGGGCCACAGCGACTCGAACATCCCCCGGCTCACCTCGCCGTGCAGCTTCGAGACACCGTTGGCGCGCTGCCCCAACCGCAGACCCATGTGCGCCATGTTGAACAGGCCGGGGTCGTTCTCGCCACCGAGCGCGAGGATGCGGTCCACCCCCAGGCCGGGGAGCAGCGTCGAATCCTGTTCCCCCTCACTGCCACCGAAGTAGCGGCGCACCAGCTCGGTCGGGAACCGGTCGATGCCCGCCGGGACCGGGGTGTGCGTCGTGAACACGGTGCCCGCGCGCACCGCCGCAAGGGCGGCATCGAAGTCCAGTGCGGACGTGGTGATGAGCTCCCGGATGCGTTCGAGCCCGAGGAAACCTGCGTGCCCCTCGTTCATGTGGAACACCTCGGGGTCGGCGATCCCGTGCGCGCGGGTGTAGGCGCGCACCGCGCGGACGCCGCCGATGCCGGCGAGGATCTCCTGCTTGATCCGGTGGTCCTGGTCGCCGCCGTACAGCCGGTCGGTCACCGCCCGCAGCTCGGGGTCGTTCTCCGCGATGTCCGAGTCGAGCAGCAGCAGCGGCACCCGCCCGACCTGCGCGATCCACACCCGCGCCCGCAGCACACGGCCGCCGGGCATCGCGATGTGAATCAGCACCGGCGCCCCAGGTCCGCCGTCCCCGCCGCCCTCGGTGAGCAGCCGCAGCGGCAGGCCCTGTGGGTCGTGGGCCGGATAGTGCTCGGCCTGCCAACCGTCCGCGGTGAGCGACTGCCGGAAGTAGCCGGAGCGGTACAGCAGCCCGACACCGATCAGCGGCAGGCCCAGATCCGACGCGGCCTTGAGGTGGTCGCCGGCGAGGATCCCGAGCCCGCCGGAGTAGTTCGGCAGCACCTCGGTGACCCCGAACTCCATCGAGAAATAGGCGATCCCTGTCGCCAGGGCGGCGCCCTTGCCGATCTGGTCCTGATACCAGCGGGGCCGGGTCAGATAGTCGTCCAGATCGGCGGCTGCGCGGTCCAGTTCGCTCAGGAACGCGTCGTCGACGGCCAATTCGTCGAGTCGGTACGGATCCACCTCGCCGAGCATCCGGACCGGATCGTGCCTGACCGCCGTCCATAGCTCGGGGTCAATCGAGGCGAACAGGTCCTGCGTCTCCGGGTGCCACGACCAGCGCAGATTGGTCGACAGCTGTCCCAGGGCCGCGAGACGCTCGGGCAGATGGGCTCGGACGGTGAACCGACGCAGGGCTTTCACGCCGCGAACACTACCCATGTTCGGGGCCGCTCATGCGCCGAGTCGGGACACCTCCCGCACCGTGATCACGTCCGCCAGACGGCGGTGAATTCGTACCAGGGACCACCCAGGTGCGTCGCGGTGAAGTCGTCGAAACCTGCCGGCGGTCCGGCCGGCGAATAGGCCCACCCGGAACTGACGGTGATCCCGAGACCACCGGCTTCGACGAAGTAGACCGCTCCGCCGGTGGCCTGCACGTAGTGGAAGTCGAAGCGGCCGATCTCGACGTCCCTGAGCGACTGTTCGGGCCCGGCAATGACGTCGAGAGCGATCCGTTCGAAATCCGGTCGCAGTTCGTCGAAGCTCGGCGGCGGGAAGAACAGCGCACCGGCAACCGCGGCGATCACCATCGCGGGCGCAGCGAGGACCCACCAGGACCGGCGCCGGTCCCGGCCCACGAAGTACAGCGTGCGGATCGCCCACACCAGGCCCGCGACAGCGAGGACGAGCATCGCTGCGCCACCGAACAGCAGCGGATCCGCCCACCGCGCGTCCCCGAATCTCGACGGCCACCAGTCGTAGTGGATGCACACGACCACCCCCACGGCGACGCCGACGATCGCGGCGAGGACGCGGCCCGGCGGACGACTGTGTGCGTTGGTGGCCTCGGCAGCACTCTGCAACTCCCCCATGCAGCGACGGTACCGGCGCACGACGGCGCCCTCCGGTTCCGTCGACGGTGGAGACGGAACCGGAGGGCGCGGGTGACTACTTCCTGACTACTTCCTGTCGGCCGATCTGCCGGCTGCTACAGCCCCCCGAGCAGCAGATGGAGCAGTCCTCCGACGAGGTCGATCAATCCGGCTACAAGTCCCATACGGCATCCTTACGGTCCGGCTTCCTTCGAAGCGTCGAGTACTACGCCGTGAACGGTATTCGCGCCGAATTGCCCCGGGATTGCCGTGAGTAAATGATTCGTAAAGTCGATCTCACCGATTTCTCCGCTCACGATCCCGACACCGCGCGACCCACTGAACTACCGTTGGTCCATCACCTAGACCCTGTCCCCGGACAGTCGGAGCCCGAACGGAGTACGTGTGACAGGCCGCCTCGCCATCGACGATGTGCTGCCCGCGATCGACGGCGGTCGTTTCCCGGCCAAGGCCGTCGTCGGCGAGGTGTTCCCGGTGTCCGCGACGGTGTGGCGCGAGGGTCACGACACCGTGGCGGCGACGCTGGTCGTCGAGGGCCCCGGCGGGCCGTCCGACACCGTGCGGATTCCGATGCATCCGGGCCCGCAGCTGGACGCGTTCCATGCGACGTTCGCCCCGACCGCTGTCGGGACCTGGAGCTACCGCATCGAGGCGTGGGGCGATCCGATCACGACGTGGCGGCACGCGGTGGAGGCGAAGCTCGGCGTCGGGCAGGGGCCGGAGGATCTGGCAAACGACCTCGAACTCGGGGCGCGCCTGTTCGAGCGGGCCGCCGACGGCGCGGACCGGTTCGACCGCGACCGCCTGCTCGCGGTCGCGGCGTCCCTGCGCTCGGACCGTCAGCTGCCGGTCCGGGTCGCGCCGGCGTTCGCCGCCGATGTCGCGGCGGCACTGCGGGCGCGGCCGCTGCGCGAACTGGTGACGTCGTCCCGAGGCTACGACGTCACCGTCGACCGTCGACGCGCGCTGTTCGGGTCCTGGTACGAGTTCTTCCCCCGCTCCACCGGCGGCCGGGACGTGCACGGCGCACCCCGGCACGGCACCTTCGCCACCGCGGCCGCGGACCTGCCCCGCATCGCCGCGATGGGCTTCGATGTCGTGTATCTGCCGCCGATCCATCCGATCGGCGAGGTGAACCGCAAGGGCCCCAACAACTCCCGGACCGCTGGACCGGACGACGTCGGCTCACCGTGGGCGATCGGATCCGGGGACGGCGGTCACGACGCGATCCATCCCCGGCTCGGGACCGAAGCCGACTTCGAGGCCTTCGTGGCCGCCTCCGCGCGACTCGGGCTCGAGGTGGCACTCGATCTCGCGCTGCAGTGCGCACCCGATCATCCGTGGGCCCGTGAGCATCCCGAGTGGTTCGTCCAGCTACCCGACGGCACCATCGCGTTCGCGGAGAACCCGCCCAAGAAATACCAGGACATCTATCCCCTCGACTTCGACCACGATACCGAGGGCATCCACGCCGAGGTGTTGCGCGTCGTGCGGCACTGGGTCCGGTTGGGCGTCAAGATCTTCCGCGTCGACAATCCGCACACCAAGCCGCCGAGCCTGTGGGAGTGGCTCATCGGCGAGGTGAAGCGGACCGACCCGGACGTGCTGTTCCTGTCCGAGGCGTTCACCCGGCCCGCACGCCTGTACGGACTCGCCAAGCGCGGGTTCACGCAGTCGTACACGTATTTCACGTGGCGGATCTCCAAGTGGGAGCTCACCGAGTTCGGCCACGAGATCGCGGCGAAGGCCGACGAGGCCAGGCCGAACCTGTTCGTCAACACCCCCGACATCCTGCACGAGAGCCTGCAGCACGGCGGCCCGGGCATGTTCGCGCTGCGGGCGGCGCTGGCGGCGACACTGTCCCCCACGTGGGGCGTGTACTCGGGCTACGAACTGTACGAGCACGTCGCGGTCCGTCCCGGCAGCGAGGAGTACCTGGACTCGGAGAAGTTCCAGCTGCGCCCCCGCGACTACGCCGACGCCCGCGCCCGCGGCGAATCCCTCGAGCCGTGGATCACGACGCTGAACCGGATCCGGCGGGCACACCCGGCGCTGCAGCAGTTGCGCAACATCCACTTCCACCACGTCGACAACGACTCGCTCATCGCGTACTCGAAGTTCGATCCGGCCACCGGCGACGCCGTCCTGATCGTGGTGAACCTCGACCCGTTCGGCGCCGAGCAGGGCTTCGTGTCCCTCGACATGCCGGCCCTCGGACGGGACTGGCACGATCACCTGTCCGTGCACGACCGGGTCAGCGGCGAGCACTACGAATGGGGCCGGCACAACTTCGTCCGCCTCGAACCGTGGCGGGCGTCGGCGCACATCCTGGCGCTGCCACCGATCCCGCTCGAGACCCGTCGGCGTCTCGCGGACCGGGACCACAATCCGTGACCGCGCCCGCCGAGGCGTGTCCGCCGGACCCGCGCGACCTCGCGCTGCTGGTCCGCGGCACCCACCACGATCCGCATGCCGTGCTCGGGGCGCATCCCCGACCCGACGGCACGGTGGTGCGGGCGCTGCGCCCGGGCGCCCTGTCGGTGTCGGTGCGGATCGGCGACACCGACCACCCGCTGCACCCGCTCGGCGACGACGTCTTCAGTGCACTGCTCCCGCTCCCCCACCTCGCCGACTACCGCCTCGTCGTGACCTACCCGGGCGACCACGTCGAGGTGACCGCCGACGGCTACCGGTTCCTGCCGACCCTCGGCGAACTGGACCTGCACCTGTTCGGGGAGGGCCGGCACGAACGGCTGTGGGACGTCCTCGGCGCGCACCCGCGGACCTACGACACCGCCGACGGCGTCGTCCACGGCACCTCGTTCGCGGTGTGGGCTCCCGGCGCGCGCGGTGTCGCGGTGACCGGCAACTTCGACCTGTGGGGCGGTCGCACCTTCCCGATGCGTGTGCTCGGCGGGGTCGGCGTGTGGGAGGTGTTCGTCCCCGACATCGGTGCCGGCGAGATGTACAAGTTCCGGATCCACGGCCGCGACGGCAGCGTCCGTGACAAGGCCGATCCGATGGCGTTCGCGACGGAGGTCCCGCCGGCGACCGCCTCGATCGTCACCGCATCGGCGCACCGCTGGTCGGACGACGACTGGATGGCAGCCCGCGCCGGCTCGGAGCCGAGCCGGGAACCGATGAGCGTGTACGAGATCCACCTCGGGTCGTGGCGTCCGGGCCTGAGCTACACCGAACTCGCCGAGGAACTCAGTGCGTACGTCATCGAGTCCGGGTTCACGCACGTCGAACTGCTGCCCGTGGCCGAACACCCGTACGGCGGCTCGTGGGGCTACCAGGTGACGTCGTACTACGCGCCGACGGCCCGCTTCGGGACGCCCGACGACTTCCGCGCGTTCGTCGACCGACTGCACCGCGCCGGCATCGGCGTCATCGTGGACTGGGTGCCGGCACACTTCCCCAAGGACGAGTGGGCGTTGGCCCGGTTCGACGGCTCCCCGCTCTACGAGCACGCCGATCCGCAGCGCGGCGAGCAACTCGACTGGGGCACGTACGTGTTCGACTTCGGCCGCCGCGAGGTCCGCAACTTCCTGGTCGCCAACGCCCTGTACTGGCTCGACGAGTTCCACGTCGACGGGCTACGGGTCGACGCCGTCGCGTCGATGCTCTACCTCGACTACTCCCGGTCACCCGGGCAGTGGACACCCAACGTCCACGGGGGGCGGGAGAACCTCGAGGCGGTGGCGTTCCTGCAGGAGATGAACGCGACCGTGCACAAACATCACCGGGGCGTCGTGACCATCGCGGAGGAGTCGACGTCGTGGCCGGGCGTGACCCGCGGCACCAACGTCGGCGGCCTCGGGTTCACCATGAAGTGGAACATGGGCTGGATGCACGACACCCTCCGGTATCTGCGACGCGACCCCGCCCACCGCACCTTCCACCACCACGAGATCACGTTCTCGCTCATGTACGCGTGGAGCGAGAACTACCTGCTGCCGCTCAGTCACGACGAGGTCGTGCACGGCAAGGGCACGCTGTGGTCGCGTATGCCGGGCGACGACCGTGCGAAGGCGGCCGGCGTGCGCGCACTACTGGCGTACATGTGGGCGCACCCCGGCAAGCAGTTGCTGTTCATGGGGCAGGAGTTCGGGCAGCAGGCCGAGTGGTCCGAGGAACACGGACTCGACTGGCACGAACTCGAGGACCCGGTGACCGGCGACCTGCACCACGGCATCCACGCCCTCGTGTGCGCTCTCAACGCCGCCTACCGCGCCAATCCGGCGTTGTGGACGCTGGACACCTCCCCCGGCGGATACTCGTGGATCGACGCGAACGACACCGAGAACAACGTCCTCAGCTTCCTGCGGTACGGCAGCGACGGCTCGATCGTCGCCTGCCTGTACAACTTTTCGGGGTCCGCGCACGCGCAGTATCGTGTGGGCTTGCCCGAACCGGGCAATTGGTCTGAGATTCTCAATACCGATGCACAGGAGTTCCGCGGGTCGGGCTTGGGCAATTTCGGCTCGGTGACGGCCCTGGAGCGGCCGTGGCACGGCCGCCCGGCGTCGGCGGAGGTGACGCTCCCGGCGAGTGCGGCGATCTGGATGCGGCTGGAGAGGTGAGGGACACGCGGTGACCGGACGAGATCAGTGACGCGCACACGGCGACCGGCGGGTGCCTTCGCGACCGTTCTCCTGCTGTCGACGGTGGCGATGAGTCTGGTCGCCGGATGCTCGTCGACGATCGACGGGCTCGCGGTGTCCATCTACGACGACCCGTTCACGGTGGCCGGACTCCCCGCGCAGGGCGGTCCGAGCGGACCCCGTGCGGGCGCGCCGGAGTCCACCCGCACCGTCACCGACGGCGACGGCGGCGCAATCGACACGCTCGGCGCGAACGCGATCGCCGACATCGAGGACTACTGGGCGGCCGAGTACCCGACGGTCTTCAAGGGCACGTTCCGGCCGGTCGCCGACCTGGCATCGTGGGACCCCGACGACACCGGCGGCCGCCGCTTCTGCGGACTGTCCACCGAGGACCTCCTCAACGCCGCGTACTGCGTCAAGCAGGACACGATCGGCTGGGACCGCGCCTACCTGCTGCCGAACCTGGTCGACGCCTTCGGTCCGATGTCGGTGGTGATGGTGCTGGCCCACGAGTACGGTCACGCGATCCAGCAGAAGGCCGGACTGGTCGGCGAGGACGACCCGGGCATCGTGTACGAGCAGCAGGCCGACTGTTTCGCGGGCGCGTTCATCCGTCACGTCGCCGAGGGACGCGCCCAACGCTTCACCCTCAACACCTCCGACGGGCTCAATTCGGTGCTCGCGGCGACGGTCTCGGTGCGCGACACCGACCCCGGCGATCCCGACTCGATCCACGGGTCGGCCTTCGAACGCGTCACCGCCGCACAGATCGGCTTCACCGACGGGGCGGGGGCGTGCACCCGCATCGACGCTGACGAGATCACCTCACGCCGCGCCGATCTGCCGCAACGATTCGACGGGCGCACCGACGACGGCGAACTGCCGGTGACGGCGGAGTCGTTGACCACCATCTTCGAGTCGTTCGGGACGGTGTTCGCGCTCGCCGACCCGCCGACCCTCGATCTCACCGGCGTCGACACCGACTGCTCGGACGCGGACGCCACCGAACCGGTCGCCTACTGTCCCGCCACCAACACGATCGGCGTCGACGTCCCGGCCCTCGCCGAACGTGGACGACCGAACACGCCGGCCGGCGACGGCATCCTCAGCGCCGACGTCACCGGCGACTACGGCGCCTACGTCCTGCTCGCCTCCCGCTACACCCTCGCGGTGCAGAAGGCGGCGGGGCTGTCGCTGTCGGGACCCCAGGCGGCACTGCGCGCGGCGTGCCTGTCGGGTGCGGTCACCGCGGCGCTCAGCCCGGATCAGGCGATCCCCACCGACACCCGCACGGTATGGCTGTCCCCCGGGGACCTCGACGAGGCCATCTCCGGTCTGCTGTCCGACGGCCTCGCCGCCAGCGACGTCGACGGCAACACCGTGCCCAGTGGATTCTCCCGCGTCGACGCGTTCCGGACCGGCGTCCTCGGCGGACAGCAAACCTGCGACGGCCGCTACCGCTGAGGGATCAGTACAGCGCCGACGCGAGCTTGCGACGGGCCGTGACCAACACCGGTTCCGCCGGGTCGAACAGCTCGAACAGTTCGAGCAGACGGGTCCGCACGGCCGTCCGGTCATCGCCCGCGGTGCGCCGGACGAGGGCGATCAGCCGGTCGAACGCGGCTTCGGGCTGCTGCGAGTACAGCTCGGCGTCGGCCGCGGCGAACTGGGCGTCGAGCGAGTCGGGCCGGGCGTCCGCGGCCTCGATCGCGTCGTCGGGCAGTTCCTGCACCCGACCGAGGAAACGCACCTGCCGCAGCGCGGCGAGTGCCTGCTCGTTGGCGGGCTCGGAGTTGAGAATCAGGTTGTAGGCGGCCTCCGCGCCGGCGAAGTCCCCGTCGTCGAGGGCATTCTCGGCGGCCACGAAGCGCGGATCCTCCGGTTCGGGCTCCGGCTCGGATCCGTCGCCGGACGGCGGGCCGGTCAGTTTGCCCTGGACGGCCTCCTGCAGGGCCGCGATCCACTGACGCAACTGGGGTTCGGGCTGAGCGCCGGCGAAGTCCGCGAGCGGCTGACCACCGGCGATCGCGACGACCGTCGGCACCGACTGGACGCCGAAGGCCTGCGCGATACCCGGATTGGCGTCGACGTCGATCTTCGCGAGGACCCAGTTGCCGCCGCCCTCGTGGGCGAGCTTCTCGAGCACCGGGGAGAGCTGCTTGCACGGTCCGCACCACGTGGCCCACAGATCGACGATCACCAGCACCTGCATGGATCGCTCGAGCACCTCGGCCTGGAAGGTGGCCTCGGTGACATCGATGACCGGCGCGAGTCCGGTGGTGTTCTCCGGGACCGCGTCGCCTACCGGCGGGCCCGCGGGCGCGCTCGGCGGCTGCTGTGCGCGGTCCTTGAGACCGGACAGGTCGACGGCTCCGGACATGGCCGCAGCGATACGAGGGGACGGACGAGAACCAGGTCGAGTCACGGATTCAGTTTGTCACGAGTGGCGGGCGGGCAGCCATTCCGGCCCGCCACCGGGGCGTCCGTCAGGCGATCGCGGGTGCCGACTTCGCCGACCCCGCGATCGACAGCTCACCGAGACTGCCGTTGCGGGCGGCCCAGCGCTCGAACCAGATGGTCATGAACGGCGGGATGCTGGAGACCATCGCGAGGGCGAGCGTCTTGAAGTCCCACTTGACGGCGCGCGCGGTGAACAGCGCGACGATCACGTAGATCACGAAGATCGCACCGTGGATCGGTCCGAAGATCTTCACCCCGATCTCCGGGCCGCTCTCGGGCAGGTACTTGAAGGCCATACCGATCAGCAGACCGGCCCAGCTGAACGCCTCCAGGACAGCCACGAAACGGAAACGCTTGGGCCACGAACTGAGATCGAAGAAATTCGCCATGGCCGCCATTGTGCCCGAGAAACTACGACACCCCGTAGTTGAGACTCGTCACAGTCCCGACCACGGGGTGCCGCACAGGCGTATGTAACTACTTCTTCGGCACCCGGACGATCAGGGCGTCGCCCTGTCCGCCGCCACCACACAGTGCGGCCGCACCGACACCGCCGCCGCGGCGCTGCAGCTCCAATGCCAGGTGCAGCGCGATCCGCGCGCCCGACATGCCGAGCGGGTGACCGATCGCGATCGCACCGCCGTTGACGTTCACCTTCGCGGCGTCGATGCCCAGCTCACGGGTCGACGCGATACCCACGGCCGCGAACGCCTCGTTGATCTCGACGACGTCGAGGTCCTTGGGATCGATGCCCTCACGCTCGCACGCGCGGGCGATCGCGCGGGCCGGCTGGGACTGCAGCGTCGAATCGGGACCGGCGACGACGCCGTGCGCACCGATCTCCGCGATCCACTCGAGACCCAACTCCTCGGCCTTGGCCTTGCTCATCACGACCACCGCGGCCGCGCCGTCGGAGATCTGCGACGCGGTGCCGGCGGTGACGGTGCCGTCCTTCGCGAACGCCGGGCGCAGCTTGGCGAGCGACTCGACGGTGGTGTCGGCGCGGATGCCCTCGTCGGCGCTGACGACGATCGGCTCACCGCGACGCTGCGGGACCGCCACCGGTACGACCTCGTCGGCGAACAGTCCGTCCTTCCATGCACGGGCGGCGTTCTGGTGCGACGCGGCCGCGAAGGCGTCCTGCTCCTCACGCGTGATCCGCTGGTCCTCGTCCTGGTTGCGCTGCTCGGTGAGGTTGCCCATCGGCTGATCGGTGAAGATGTCGTGCAGGCCGTCGTACGCCATGTGGTCACGCAGCGTGACGTCGCCGTACTTGAAGCCCTCACGGCTCTTCTCGAGCATGTGCGGGGCCCGCGACATCGACTCCTGGCCGCCCGCGACGACGACCTCGAACTCGCCCGCCCGGATTAACTGGTCGGCCAGCGCGATCGCGTCGACACCCGACAGGCACACCTTGTTGATCGTGAGCGCGGGGACGCTCATCGGGATGCCCGCGGCCACGGCGGCCTGACGCGCCGGCATCTGGCCCACGCCGGCGGTGAGGACCTGACCCATGATCACGTACTCGACCTGTTCGGGCGCCACACCGGCCTTCTCCAGCGCACCCTTGATCGCTACGCCGCCGAGGTCGGAGCCCGACAGGTCCTTCAGGGATCCGAGCAGGCGCCCCACGGGGGTCCGTGCCCCGGCAACGATGACAGAAGTGGTCAAGATTCCTCCAGCGGTCGAGCTTGGTCCGGGGCACCGGCTCAGCCGTGGCCCCGCGCGAACAGTTCAAACGGTAGCGCTACCGTTTGACACATGACATCTTCCTCCCCCAGCACCGCCGCGAGCGGACTGGCCTCCGAGCTGGTGACCGCGATCGACCACGTCGGTATCGCCGTGCCGGATCTCGACGTCGCGATCGCGTGGTACGGCAAGCACCTCGGCATGGTCAACATGCACGAGGAGGTCAACGAGGAGCAGGGCGTCCGCGAGGCCATGCTCGGCTACCCGGGTCAGGCCGCCGGTGCCGCCGCGATCCAGCTCCTCGCTCCGCTCAACGAGGACTCCACGATCGCCAAGTTCATCGGTCGCAGCGGCCCGGGCCTGCAGCAGCTGGCCTTCCGCGTCACCGACATCGACGCGATCAGTGCGCAGCTCCGCGCCGACGGCGTGCGACTGCTGTACGACGCCCCGCGCCGCGGCACCGCCAACTCGCGGATCAACTTCGTCCACCCGAAGGACGGCGGCGGCGTGCTCATCGAGCTGGTCGAGCCCGCGGCCGACGGCGGACACTGACCCGGAGTTTTCCGATGTCGCCACGGAGTGGGCCGGTATGACGACGCCGGTTCCACTCCGCGGGCGCCGACGCCATCCTCGCCGGTAGATTGGCAGGCATGGCCTACGATCACGACCGCGGCATGCCGTTCACCATCGTCCGCAAGGGGTACGACAAGGACGAGGTTCGGCGTTACTACGACCGCTTCGACTCGGAGCTCCGACTCACCGCGACCGACCGCGATGCCGCCGCAGCCCAGGCCCGCGAACTCGCCGTCCAGCTCGAGGACGCGCGGGACGAGATCGACGAACTCCGCCGCGACGTCGATCGGCTGTCCGTGCCGCCCACCACCGCGGAGGGCATGAGCGAACGCATCTCTCGCATGCTGCGCCTGGCCTCCGACGAGGCCTCCGAGGTGCGCGCGAAGGCGGAGGCGGATGCCGCCGAGATGGTTTCGGTCGCCGAGCAGGAGAGCGAACGACTCCGCCTGCTCTACGAGAACAAGATCAAGGAGCTCGAGGACCGACGCGTGGCCCTCGAACGCGAACACGAACAGACCATGACCGCCGCCCGGACGGAAGGCACCAGGATCGTCGAGGCGGCCGTCGCCGAGCGCGACCGTCTCACCGCCGAGGCCGAGGCGAAGCGCGCACAGGTCCATCAGGACTTCGAGATCACGATGGCCGAACGCCGTGCCAAGACGCTTGCGGCGATCGAGGAACAAGAGACGACCAGCAAGGCCGAGGCCCACCGACGTCTCACCGACGCCAGCCGGGAGGCGCAGCGTCGCGTGCAGGTCGCAACCGAACAGGCCGAACGAAAGATCGCACACGCGAAGGAACTGGCCGAGGAACTCCGTGTGTTGCGCGGTCGAATCCTCGCGCAGCTGCTCGGCATTCGCGGCCAACTCGATTCGGTCCCGGCGATGCTCGCCTCCGTCAACCGCGAGGCGGAACTCCTCGACAACTCCGAGTCCCAGGCCGCCGCACCGGATCGTGAGTCGGCGCGGTCCGGAGACGAGTCCGACGGATCCACTCCGTCATCGGCGCAGCAGCCTACGCGAACCAGGTAGCCGGCTAGGACCAGCGCCGCGTCAGTCCCCGCGTACGACGGCCGGCCCAGCACCCCGTGTGCCAGTGCCGGCGGTCGTCCGCTCCACCGGAATCGGACGGCCACGCCACGACGTGTGCCACGCCGGGCCGCACCTCCTGATCGCATCCAGGGCAGCGATACGCCTTCGTGGCCCGCGCGCCGGGAATCTGACGGACCATGAACCGTTCGTCGTCGTAGCCGGACGGACCCGACTCTTCCCGGGCGAGAGCATTGCCGAACAGGCTGCCGCCGACGTGCTCGCCCTCCGACTCGCTGCGACGGTGGGGTCTACGGGGCTGATTGCGGCGCGGCACCACCCCAGTCTAGGGGCCCGCCGTCGCGGGACCGCGACGACTCAGAACAGCCGGAACTCGGTGCTCTCGGTACCGCGCAGAGCCTCGTAGTCGAGGACCAGGCAGCGAATGCCCCGGTCCGTCGCGAGCGTCTTGGCCTGCGGCTTGATCTGCTGGGCCGCGAAGACACCGGTCACCGGCGCCAGCAGCGGGTCCCGGTTGAGCAGTTCGAGGTAGCGGGTGAGCTGTTCGACGCCGTCGATCTCACCACGCCGCTTGATCTCGACAGCGACAGTGCCGCCATCGGCGTTGCGGCACAGCAGGTCGACGGGTCCGATCGCCGTCATGTATTCGCGGCGGACGAGCGTGAAACCGGCGCCGAGGGTTTCTACGTGCTCGGCCAACAGTTCCTGCAGGTGCGCCTCGACACCGTCCTTCACCAGTCCCGGATCGATACCGAGTTCGTGACTCGAGTCGTGCTCGATCTCCTCGATGGTGATCCGGAGTTCCTCCCCGGCCTTGTTGGTGACGACCCACAGTTGCTTGGGCGCACCGTCCTCGGTCTCGCCGTCTGTGGTCTCTACCAGCCAGCACGGCGGACTCATCCAGTTCAGGGGCTTGTACGCGCGGTCGTCGGCGTGGATGCTGACCGAGCCGTCCGCCTTGACGAGCAGTAGCCGGCGGGCCATCGGCAGGTGGGACGTCAGGCGACCGACGTAATCGACACGGCAACGAGCAATGACAAGACGCACTCGGCCCACCCTAGTGGATCGAATACTCTCGAACGACCATGGACCCGCGCCGCGCAGTCGACACCCCGCTCGGCTCCCGCCTGCTCGGAACACCCTCGGAGACACCACGCATCCGACGGATCCGGGTGCAGACGCTCCTCACGACATCGCTGCTCGGGGCCAATCTCGTCGGCGCCGCGGTCGTCGCGGTGCTCGTCACCTTCGTGGTGCCGGGACCCGACCTGCTCGAGCCTCAGTTCCGTTTCCTCGACTTCGTCTTCGTGCCGGTGTATCTGGCCGTCGCACTGCTGGCCGGAACCATCATGGGCACCCGGCGCGCACTGCGCAGCCTGCAGTGGATCGTCCACAACCGACCGCCCACCGATCGGGACAGGATGACGGCACTGACGATGCCGTGGCGGCTGACCAGGATGCAGGTCGGGCAGTGGACGATCGCACTGCTGCTCCTGACCCCCGCCTACGCGCTCGTCGACCCGGAGACCGTCCCGAAGATCTCGTTCACCATCGCCTTCGGTGGCATCACCATCTGCGCCTTCAGCCACATCTTCAGTGAGTTCGCACTGCGCCCGGCCGCGGCCCGTGCACTCGAGACCGGTGCACGGCCGAACGTGCGACTCGGCGGCGTGGTCGGACGCACCCTGCTCGCCTGGATCCTCGGCACCGGCGTGCCCGTCGCCGGGTTGATGATCGTCGCCGCATACAGCTACACCAGCAAGGACACCACGCTCACCCAGCTCGTGGTCGCCGTCATCGGACTGGGCACGATCACCCTGTTCTTCGGCCTCCTGCTCATCCTGCTCAATGCACAGGCCACCGTGGCCCCCATTCGCTCCGTGAAAACGGGGATGAGCCGCATCGAGGAAGGTCAACTCGACACCCGCGTCGTCGTGTACGACGGCACCGAACTCGGCGAACTCCAGTCCGGTTTCAACCGGATGGCCGACGGCCTCCGCGAGCGCGAACGGATCCGGGACCTCTTCGGGCGGCACGTCGGGCAGGCTGTCGCCGAGGCCGCGCTCGTCGCTCCTCCCCGCCTCGGCGGCGAGGAACGCGACGTCGCGATCTTCTTCGTCGATCTGGTCGGCTCCACCGAGCTTGCCGCGACGCGGCCGCCCACCGAAGTGGTCGACCTGCTCAACCGGTTCTTCGAGGTGGTCGTCGACGAGGTCGACCGCCACGGCGGATTCGTCAACAAGTTCGAAGGCGACGCCGCGCTCGCGATCTTCGGGGCCCCGCGCGACCTCCCCGACGCCGCAGGTCATGCGTTGGCCGCGGCGCGCGCCATCCGACGCAGACTCCCCGTCGAGGTCCCGGAATGCCGTGCCGCCGTCGGAGTCGCGGCCGGCACCGCGGTCGCCGGAAACGTCGGGGCCCGTGAACGATTCGAGTACACGGTGATCGGGGATCCGGTCAACGAGGCCGCACGACTGTCCGAGCTGGCGAAGTCTGATCCGGCAGCACTGCTCGCCTCGTACACCACCGTCGAACTGGCCGACGATTCCGAGGCTCGGCACTGGGTGAGCGGCGAGTCGGTCGTTCTCCGTGGGCGTCCGACGCCGACACGGCTCGCTCACCCCATCGGATCCGACTCCGGTCTCGACCCCGAGCG
>NZ_JPOC01000051.1 GCF_000738775.1 Prescottella defluvii | reverse complement strand
GACGCGGACCGGGCACCTTGGCGGCCGGAGCGCTGGGAGCGGCCGGAGCCGCCGGGGTTTCCGCCGGCTCCGAAGCCTGCCCCGCAGGCACCGGCCGCTCCGGCGGCACCCGCTGCCCCGGCAGCGGCAGCTACCCCGGCCGCGCCGGCAGCAGCAACTCCGGCGGCTCCGGCCGCTCCGGGCCCCAAGCCCGGCGGTCCGCGCCCCGGACCGAAGCCGCCGCGCGTCGGTAACAACCCGTACTCCTCGGCTCCCGCCGAGCGTCCGGCCCCGCGTCCGGCACCCGGTGCCCCGCGTCCGGGTGCTCCGCGTCCGGGCCCGCAGGGCGGCGCTCCGCGTCCGGGTGCTCCCGGCGCTCCGCGTCCGGCTGCAGGTCCCGGCGGCCCGCGTCCGGCTCCCGGCCAGGGCGGTCCCCGTCCCAGCCCCGGATCGATGCCTCCCCGTCCGAGTCCGGGTGCGATGCCGCAGCGTGCGGCACGTCCCGCACCCGGTGCGGGTCGTCCCGGCGGCGGCCGTCCCGGTGCCCCCGGCGGTCGTCCGGGCGGTGGCGGCGGCTACCGCGGCGGTGGCGGTGCTCCCGGTGCCGGTGCTCCCGGTGCAGGTGCAGGTGCAGGCGCTCCCGGTGGATTCCGCGGTCGCCCCGGTGGCGGCGGTGGACGTCCCGGTGGTCGCGGCGGTGCCGCGGGTGCCTTCGGTCGTCCCGGTGGCGCTCCGCGTCGCGGTCGCAAGTCGAAGCGGCAGAAGCGCCAGGAATACGATTCCATGCAGGCGCCCGCCGTCGGCGGCGTGCGGTTGCCCCGTGGCAACGGTGAGACCATCCGTCTCGCTCGCGGCGCATCGCTCTCCGACTTCGCGGAGAAGATCGACGCGAACCCGTCGGCACTGGTCCAGGCGCTGTTCAACCTCGGCGAGATGGTCACGGCCACTCAGTCGGTGAACGACGAGACCCTCGAGCTGCTCGGCGGCGAGATGAACTACGTCGTCCAGGTCGTCAGCCCGGAGGACGAGGACCGCGAGCTGCTCGAGTCGTTCGACCTCACCTACGGCGAGGACGCCGGCGACGAGGAAGACCTCGAGTCGCGTCCGCCGGTGGTCACCGTCATGGGTCACGTCGACCACGGCAAGACCCGCCTGCTCGACACGATCCGCAAGGCCAACGTCCGCGAGGGCGAGGCCGGTGGCATCACCCAGCACATCGGTGCCTACCAGGTGCTGACCGAGCTGGACGGCAACGAGCGTCTGGTGACGTTCATCGATACCCCGGGTCACGAGGCGTTCACCGCCATGCGTGCCCGTGGTGCGAAGGCCACCGACATCGCGATCCTCGTGGTCGCGGCCGACGACGGTGTCATGCCGCAGACGGTGGAAGCGATCAACCACGCCCAGGCGGCCGACGTGCCGATCGTGGTCGCGGTGAACAAGATCGACAAGGAGGGGGCGAACCCCGACAAGATCCGTCAGCAGCTCACCGAGTACGGCCTCGTCACCGAGGAGTACGGCGGCGACACCATGTTCGTCGACATCTCGGCCAAGCAGGGCACCAACATCGATGCCCTCCTGGAAGCGGTGCTGCTGACCGCGGATGCCTCGCTGGATCTGCGGGCCAACCCGGACATGGACGCACAGGGCGTCGCGATCGAGGCTCACCTCGACCGTGGCCGTGGCCCCGTGGCCACCGTGCTCATCCAGCGCGGAACCCTGCGGGTCGGCGACTCGATCGTCGCGGGCGATGCCTACGGCCGCGTCCGTCGCATGATCGACGAGCACGGAGACGACGTCGAGGAGGCACTGCCTTCGCGTCCCGTCCAGGTCGTCGGCTTCACGTCGGTCCCCGGTGCAGGCGACAACCTGCTCGTGGTCGACGAGGACCGGATCGCCCGGCAGATCGCCGATCGCCGCAACGCACGCAAGCGCAACGCGCTCGCTGCACGCAGCCGCAAGCGCATCAGCCTGGAAGATCTGGATGCCGCGCTCAAGGAGCACAACGAGCTCAACCTCATCCTCAAGGGCGACAACTCCGGCACCGTGGAGGCGCTGGAAGAGACCCTCATGGGGATCGAGATCGACGACGAGGTGCAGCTGCGAGTGATCGACCGCGGTGTCGGTGGCATCACCGAGACCAACGTCAACCTGGCGTCCGCGTCCAACGCGATCATCATCGGCTTCAACGTCCGTGCCGAGGGCAAGGCGACGGAGCTGGCGAACCGCGAGGGCGTCGACATCCGGTACTACTCGGTGATCTACCAGGCGCTGGACGAGGTTGAGAAGGCCCTCAAGGGCATGCTCAAGCCGGTCTACGAGGAGGTGGCGCTCGGCAAGGCCGAGATCCGCGCCATGTTCCGTTCGTCGAAGATCGGCAACATCGCCGGCTGCCTCGTCACGTCGGGCATCGTCCGTCGCAACGCGAAGGCACGCCTGATCCGCGACAACGTGGTGATCGCGGAGACGATGACCATCTCCTCGCTCAAGCGGGAGAAGGAAGACGCGACTGAGGTCCGCGAGGGTTACGAGTGCGGTCTGACCGTCACGTACTCCGACATCAAGGTCGGCGACGTGATCGAGGCGTACGAGCTTCGCGAGAAGCCGCGGGACTAGTCCCACGGCACGCGTCCCTCCCCGGTGGCCTGGTGCCACCGGGGAGGGACGCCTCGGCAATGCCGAGGATCGACACCCGGCAGTGCCGGAATTCGATGCTGTTCACCGGAGGGAGGACTGGTGTATCTCGGTGCGCTCGAGATGGACATCCTGTTCGGCGATGTGCGGTCATTGAAGGAGAAGCGGTCGCTGGTCCGGCCGGTTCTGACCGAACTGCGCCGGTACGGCGTGTCGGCTGCCGAGACCGGTGAGCAGGACCGCTACCGGCGAACCCTGATCGGCGTCGCGGTGGCCAGTTCGGGGGTCGACCACGTCCACGAGGTGCTCGATCAGTGTGAACGGCACGTCGCCGGACGACCGGAACTGCAGTTGCTTGCAGTTCGACGAAGAATTTTCGGCCCCAACGACTAGCACCGTCCGGCAGGGCTGACGGCGGAGACATCCGAAGAGAGGAGACTGGTTGCCATGGCAGATCCTGCACGCGCACGCAGGCTCGCTAAGCGAATCAGCACGATCGTCGCGACGGCGATCGACCACGAGATCAAGGACCCGCGTCTGGCCTTCGTGACCATCACCGACGCGAAGGTGACGGCCGATCTGCACGACGCCACGGTGTACTACACCGTGATGGGCGAGAACATCGACTCCGAGCCCGACGTCGCCAGCGCGGCCGCGGGTCTCGAGAAGGCCAAGGGCGTTCTGCGTTCCAAGGTCGGCGCCGGGACCGGGGTGCGGTTCACGCCCACCCTGACGTTCGTCGCGGACACAGTGCCCGACACCGCTCGGCACATGGAAGAACTGCTCGCACGGGCCCGCGCCGCGGACGACGCCGTGGCCCGCGCCCGGGAGAACGCGCAGCCGGCGGGCGACGCCGACCCCTACAAGGAGTCGCATGCTGCCGGGGATGATGGGCTGGCCCCCGGGGACGTGTCCTCGTCCGACGACGACTGACCCGCGGCGCCCATGACCCACAGTCCGGAAACCGTGCCCCCGGCCCTCGACCCGCAGGACCTGCATGCGCAGGACGCGGTCGAGGTGCTGGCGGGCGCGACGTCGGTGACCATCCTGTGTCACGTCCAACCCGATGCCGACACGATCGGCAGCGGGCTTGCGCTCGGGATGGTCTTCGAACGCAAGGGAATTCCCGTCCAGGTGTCGTTCGCCGCGCCGGACGCTCTGCCGGTGTCGATGTCGGGCCTGCCCGGCACCCACCTGCTGGTGTCGGCGGACGCGGTCGAAGACGACGTCGACCTGCTCGTCACGGTCGACTGCGGCAGTGCCGGACGGCTCGGCAAGCTGGCGTCCCGCCTGGGTGGGGCGCGGCGGTCGCTGGTGATCGACCACCACCGATCCAACACCCGTTTCGGGATGTTCAACCTGATCGACGAGTCCGCCGAGGCGACCGCGTCGGTACTGGCGGAGCTGTTCGACCTGTGGGGCGTGGAGATCGACGCCGACGTCGCACACTGCCTGTATGCCGGACTCGTGACCGACAGCGGATGCTTCCGCTGGGTGCAACCGGGGACGCACACCCTCGCCGAGCGACTGCTCGGCACCGGCATCGACGGTGCCGCCATCGCGCGCCGACTGCTCGACACGCACCCGTTCGGCTGGCTGCCGATGCTCGGCTCCGTGCTGTCGTCCGCGGCCCTGGTGCCGGACGCCGCGCAGGGGCGGGGACTGGTACACGCGGTGATCCGCTGCGCCGATTCCGCGGGACTCGGGTCCGAGGAGGTCGAGAGCGTCATCGACATCGTGCGCACCACCTCCGAGGCGGAGGTCGCCGCGGTGTTCAAGGAGTCCGCGCCGGACTCGTGGTCGGTGTCGCTGCGTTCGAAGGAGTCGGTGGACGTCTCGGCGGTCGCCGAGCGACTCGGTGGCGGCGGGCACCGGTTCGCGGCCGGCTACACCGCGTCGGGCAGCAGTGAGTCCGTCGTCGCCGCGTTGCGGGAAACCCTCGGCTGACTTGACCGGGACGTCCGACCACACCACCGAGAGTCCGGAGATCCCCGAGACCGCCGAGGTAGGCCCCCGGAGGATCTTCGGGCTGGCCCTGCCCGCGCTCGGTGTCCTCGCCGCGGAACCGCTCTACCTCCTGCTCGACCTCGCGGTCGTCGGGCATCTCGGGGCCCTGGCGCTCGCGGGACTCGCCGTCGGCGGGCTCGTACTCGCGCAGATCAGCACCCAGCTCACCTTCCTGTCGTACGGGACGACCGCCCGGGCCTCGCGCCTGCACGGCGCCGGCCGGGAGCGGGACGCGGTCGGGGAGGGTGTGCAGGCCACGTGGCTGGCCCTCGGCATCGGCGCCGTGCTGGTCGTGGCCGTCCAGTTCGCGGCCGGGCCGATCACGTCGCTGATCGCGGGATCCGGCGAGATCGCGGCCGAGGCCGAGCAGTGGCTGCGGGTCGCGGTGTTCGGCGCCCCGCTGATCCTGGTCGCGATGGCCGGCAACGGCTGGATGCGTGGTGTGCAGAACACCATGCGACCCCTGAAGTTCGTGCTGGTGGGGCAGGCGATCTCGGCGGTGCTGTGTGTGTTGCTGGTGCACGGTGTGGCCGGGGCGCCCCGGCTCGAGCTGGTCGGTTCGGCGATCGCGAACGTCGCGGGCCAGGCGACGTCGGCGGTGCTGTTCGGGGTGGCGTTGCTGCGCTCGGGGGTGCCACTGCGGCCGCGGGTCGCGGTCATGCGGGCGCAGATGGTCCTCGGCCGCGATCTGATCCTGCGCAGCCTGGCGTTCCAGGCCTGTTTCCTGTCGGCCGCGGCGGTCGCGTCCCGCTTCGGTGCCGCGTCCGTCGCGGCCCACCAGGTGGTGCTGCAGCTGTGGAACCTCGTGTCGCTGACGCTCGACTCGCTCGCGATCGCCGCGCAGACCCTGGTGGGGGCCGCGCTGGGGCGCCGCGACGCGGCCGGCGCGACGCGTCTGGCGTGGCGGGTGACACGCTGGTCGGTGGTGTTCGCGATGCTGCTGGCACTGGTCTTCGCGGCCGGGCACGCACTGATCCCGGGCGTGTTCACCGACGACCCCGCGGTGCTCGAACAGGCCGCGGTCGCGTGGTGGTTCTTCGTCGGCATCACACCGATCGCGGGTGTGGTGTTCGCACTCGACGGCGTGTTGCTGGGCGCGGGCGACGCCGCGTTCCTGCGGACCGCGACGTTGACCAGCGCACTCGTCGGTTTCCTGCCCCTCATCTGGGCGTCGCTCGCGTGGGACTGGGGCCTGGCCGGAATCTGGACGGGGCTTACTGTGTTCCTCATGCTGCGGATGTTCGCTGTGGTGTGGCGCACAGCGTCGGGCCGCTGGGCCGTCGGGGGTTCCGATCTCCAAGTCCGGGAGACGAAAGGGTAGTGGTGTGGCAGGCAAATTGATGGCGGTGAGCGACACGCACGTCGGGCACCGGGGCAATCGTCCGATCACCGAGGAGATCTTCCCGGACTCGCCCGACGACTGGCTGATCGTCGCGGGTGACGTCGCGGAGAAGACGGACGACATCCGCTGGGCGTTGACGCTGCTGAGGAGTCGTTTCGCGAAGGTGATCTGGGTGCCCGGCAACCACGAACTGTGGACGACGGCGAAGGACCCGGTGCAGATGCACGGGAAGGCCCGCTACGACTACCTCGTCGACATGTGCCGCGAGATCGGTGTGCTCACGCCGGAGGATCCGTACCAGGTCTGGGAGGGCGCGGGCGGTCCGGCGACGATCGTGCCGATGTTCCTGCTGTACGACTACTCCTTTCTGCCGGCCGGGGCGATCGACAAGGCCGACGGCCTGCGCATCGCGCGGGACAAGAACGTGGTGGCCACCGACGAGTTCCTGCTGTCGTCGGAGCCCTACGCGACTCGGGACGCGTGGTGCCGGGCCCGCCTCGCGGAGACCCGCGCGCGGCTCGACGCCCTGGATCCGTCCATTCCGACGATCCTGATCAACCACTTCCCGTTGGTGCGCCAGCCCACCGAGGTCCTCTACTATCCGGAGTTCGCGCTGTGGTGCGGCACCACCTCGACCGCGGACTGGCACACCCGCTACAACGCGATGTGCTGCGTGTACGGCCACCTCCACATTCCCCGCACGACGTACTACGACGGCGTGCGGTTCGAGGAGGTGTCCGTCGGCTACCCGCGCGAATGGCAGCGTCGCGGCCTGCCCGACAAGCTGCTCCGGCAGATCCTGCCGGTGCCCGAGTACGCGCCCGGCACACTCAACAAATTCGGCGGCCACTTCCGGATCACCGCCGAGCAGGAAGCCGAGTACGAACGCATGCGCGCACAGCGCTGACAGGGGAGTTGGATTGATCGAGCGCATTCTGCCCGCCGGTGTGGCTTCGGCCGAGTTGTTCTCCGACCCCGAAGGGCTGCAGCCGCACCCGCAGGAGGAGTCGCTGATCGCGAAGGCGGTCGAGAAGCGTCGCCGCGAATTCATCGGGGCCCGCCACTGCGCACGCCTGGCGATGGCGGATCTGGGTCTGGAGCCGGCGCCGATCCTGCGGGGCGACAAGGGTTCTCCGGTGTGGCCGCGAGGTGTCGTGGGAAGCCTGACGCACTGCGACGGGTACCGCGCGGCGGTGCTCGGCTACGCGATGCAGGTGCGCAGCGTCGGCATCGACGCCGAGCCGAACGGGCCGCTGCCCGACGGCGTCCTCGGTGCCGTGAGCCTGCCGGAGGAACGCGACTGGCTCGCCGCCGTCGAACCGGCGCAGGTGCACTGGGACCGCCTGCTGTTCTGCGCCAAGGAGACCACCTACAAGGCCTGGTTTCCGCTGACGGGGCGCTGGCTCGGTTTCGAGGACGCGCACATCACGTTCACCGAGAGCGGCGACGGCACCACCGGTTCGTTCCACTCGAGGCTGCTGGTGCCCGGCGGTACCTCCGACGGATCGGCCCCGCTGACGAGCTTCGACGGCCGCTGGCTGGTCTCCGACGGGCTGATCGTCACGACCATCACGGTGAGCTGACGAGGAGCCGAGTCGGTGATCCGGCCGGCGACTGGCAGAATCGGACCACGTGTCCAAGTCTCAAAAACCGTCCTCCGGCCTCGTCGGCGCCGGCCTGCTGATCGTCGACAAGGATGCGGGGATGACCAGCCACGACGTGGTCTCCCGGTGCCGGAAGCTGCTCAACACCCGGAAGGTGGGCCACGCCGGAACCCTCGACCCTATGGCGACGGGCGTGCTGATCCTCGGTGTGGAGCGCGCCACCAAGCTGCTCGGTCTGCTGGCCCTGACCACCAAGTCGTACCGCGCCACGATCCGGCTGGGTCAGGCCACGACCACCGACGACGCGGAGGGCGAGGTTCTTTCGACGGCCGACGCATCCGCCGTCACCGACGATCAGGTCGCGGCCGAGGTCGCGAAGCTCACCGGCGACATCCAGCAGGTGCCCGCGAGTGTGAGCGCCATCAAGGTCGACGGGCAGCGCGCCCACGCGCTCGTCCGCGCCGGTGAGGATGTCACCCTCGCGGCCCGGCCCGTGACGGTCTCGAAGTTCGAGATCCTGGCGCGGCGGGACGTGGCCGGTGGCGCGGGTTCCTTCGTGGACCTCGACGTGGACGTCGACTGTTCGTCCGGAACCTACATTCGCGCACTCGCCCGGGATCTGGGTGCGGCGCTGGGCGTCGGCGGCCATCTGACGGCGCTGCGGCGCACCAGCGTCGGGCCGTTCACGCTCGACCACGCGCGCACCCTCGAGCAGCTCGCGGACGATCCCGCCGTCAGCCTCGACATCGATCAAGCCGCGCAGACGGCGTTCCCGCACCGGCAGATCAGTGCCGAGGAGGCCGAATCGATCAGCCAGGGCCGATGGCTCGAGCCGATCGGGATGAAGGGCGTGTATGCGGCGATCGATCCGAACGGGCACACCATCGCGCTGCTGCAGGAACGCGGCAAGCGGGCCAGCTCGGTGATGGTCGTGCGCCCGGCGACGCTCCAGTAGCGGCGCACACCGGGAGCGATGCCGAACCCCGGGCCCGCGCCTAGACCAGCCAGATGGCCTGTGCGGCAGGGTCGCCGAGGTCGACGGTGTCCGCTCGAGCGTCGAGTCGGATCGACATGGTGCCGGCGAAGTCGCGGCGCTCGACGACGGCGATCTCGGTGTCGAGCGCGATCCCGACGGTGTCGAAATAGCGCAGCATCGCCGGATCGGCGTCGGAGATGCGGGCGACGCGCCCGGAATCGCCGTCCTGGAAGTCGCTGAGCTGGCGGGCCGGTGGGGTGGGCACCGTGCCGTCGGCGGCGGGGATGGGATCGCCGTGCGGGTCGCGTTCGGGGAACCCGAGCTTGGCGTCCATGCGGTCGATCATCCGGTCCGAGACGGCGTGCTCGAGGACCTCCGCCTCGTCGTGCACCTCGTCCCAGCCGTAGCCGAGTTCGTTGACGAGGTAGGTCTCGATCAGCCGATGTCGGCGCACCATCGACACGGCGGCGGACCGGCCGGCGTCGGTGAGTGCGATGGACCCGTACCGGGCGTGGTCGACCAGACCCTGGTCGGACAGCTTGCGGATGGCCTCCGACACGGTGGACGCGGAGACGCCGATCCGCTCGGCCAGCAGTTTGGTCGACACCCGCTCGCGTGACCATTCCTGGACCGTCCAGATCACTTTGAGGTAGTCCTGTGCCACCGACGACAAGGTCTCCGGGTGGGGAGCCTCGCTCGGAGGGGATACGTCTGACTTCTGCGTGGCCACGGCTACGAGCTTAGGCAACAGTCACCCGGGACACACATCAACAGCCGGTCGGGCCCCGCGGCGCCCCACCGCGCCGGACCCGCAGTCGCCGAGCGGATCCTCGATCGTTTCGACATGATCAGCGGATTCGTGCCGGAGAGTCGGTCCGAACGTGACCGGCGTCGGCCGTGGCCGTAGGCTGCCACCTGTGCAGAGATGGCGAGGTCTGGACGATGTGCCGGCGGACTGGGGGCGTTGCGTCCTGACGATCGGCGTTTTCGACGGTGTGCACCGTGGGCATGCCCAACTGATATCCCGTGCGGTCGACGCGGCTCGTGAGCGCGGAATCCCCAGTGTCCTCATGACATTCGATCCGCATCCGGCGGAGGTCGTGCGCCCCGGTAGTCATCCCGCGCAGCTGACGACGCTGCCGCGGCGGGCCGAACTGGCCGAGGAGTTGGGGATCGACGTCTTCTGCGTCATGCCCTTCACGACCGAGTTCATGAAACTCTCGCCGGAGCGTTACGTCCACGAGATCCTCGTCGAGCGCCTCCATGTCGCGGAGGTCGTCGTCGGCGACAACTTCACCTTCGGGCGCAAGGCGGCCGGCAACGTCGACCTGCTCCGTGAGACGGGCGCGCGGTTCGGATTCGCCGTCGACGGGGTGAAGCTGCTCGCCGAACACGCCGTGACCTTCTCGTCGACCTACATCCGTTCGTGCGTGGACGCCGGCGACGTCGCGGCGGCGGCCGAGGCGCTCGGACGGCCGCACCGCGTCGAGGGCGTCGTCGTGCACGGTGACGGCCGGGGCCGCGGTCTCGGCTTCCCGACCGCGAACATCGCGCCGCCGATGTACTCGGCGATCCCCGCGGACGGGGTGTACGCGGCGTGGTTCACCGTCCTGGGACCCGGGCCGGTCGAGGGCACCGTGGAGCCGGGGCAGCGCTACCAGGCGGCCGTCTCGGTGGGCACCAACCCGACGTTCTCCGGCCGTACCCGCACCGTCGAGGCGTTCGTCCTGGACCGGGAGGCCGACCTGTACGGCCAGCACGTCGCGGTCGACTTCGTCGAGCGGGTGCGTGGCATGGAGAAGTTCGACTCGGTGGACGCGCTGATCGAGGAGATGGGCCGCGACGCCGACAAGGCCCGCAAGATCCTGACCGAGGCCGCCGAGCGCTGACCGCGGTGTCGTGCCTGGTATGATTTTCCGCTGGTGTGTGCTGCGGTTCGCGGCGGCCGCGCCCGTCGGGGTCCGGTGCAAGCCGGAATCCTCGATTTCCTTTCACGCGGACGTCAGTTACAGGAGTGCACCAAGTGGCATTGACCACCGAGCAGAAGAAGCAGATCCTCGGCGAGTACGGACTGCACGAGACCGACACCGGTTCGCCGGAGGCGCAGGTGGCCATGCTCACCAAGCGCATCGTCGATCTCACCGAGCACCTGAAGATGCACAAGCACGACCACCACTCCCGCCGCGGCCTGCTGCTGCTGGTCGGACGCCGTCGTCGTCTGCTGAAGTACGTCCAGAAGGTCGACATCGCTCGCTACCGTTCGCTCATCGAGCGTCTCGGCCTGCGCCGATAAGACGGTCACCCGGCGAGTTGGTTCGCCGACCTCACCGATAGCCAGCGAGGCTTGCTGAGTTACTGCTTAGACTGAGCCTCGTTGGCTATCGGTGTTTGCAACACCCCCGCCGTCCGCACCTGCAGCAGTGGCGACGGCCTTCGGTAGTGGCCCTCCGGATCGAGATATCCGGCAGGCTTCGATCGACGGCCGCCTCCGCGTCCTGAGGAAGGGCAGCCGCGATCAGGAGGATCGTGGCGCCCACGCGGATACGGCAAAAGACGAGAGGGAAGAGAAGAGAAGCAATGACAGACAACACCGCAGTAGAGGTCGAAGAGGGCGTGTTCGAGTCGACCGCCGTCATCGACAACGGGAGCTACGGCACCCGCACCATCCGTTTCGAGACCGGGCGCCTCGCACAGCAGGCCGCCGGCTCCGTCGTCGCCTACCTCGACGACGAGACCATGCTGCTGTCGGCCACCACGGCCAGCAAGCAGCCCAAGGAGCACTTCGACTTCTTCCCCCTGACGGTGGACGTCGAGGAGCGCATGTACGCCGCCGGCCGCATCCCCGGCTCGTTCTTCCGTCGTGAGGGCCGTCCCTCCACCGACGCGATTCTCACCTGCCGTCTGATCGACCGGCCGCTGCGCCCGTCGTTCGTCGACGGTCTGCGCAACGAGATCCAGGTCGTCGTGACGGTCCTGAGCCTCAACCCGGCCGACCTGTACGACGTCGTCGCGATCAACGCCGCGTCCGCGTCCACCCAGATCGCCGGTCTGCCGTTCTCCGGTCCCGTCGGTGGCGTGCGTGTCGCGCTCATCACGTCGGACGAGAACAAGAAGGGCCAGTGGGTCGCGTTCCCGACCGTCGAGCAGCTCGACGGCGCAGTCTTCGACATGGTCGTCGCCGGTCGTGTCGTCGAGTCCGGTGACGTCGCGATCATGATGGTCGAGGCCGAGGCCACCGAGAACGTCATCGACCTGATCGACGGTGGCGCGCAGGCGCCCACCGAGGCGATCGTGGCCGAGGGCCTCGAGGCTGCCAAGCCGTTCATCGCCAGCCTGTGCGCCGCGCAGCAGGCGCTCGCCGAGAAGGCTGCGAAGCCGACCGGCGACTACCCGCTGTTCCCGCCCTACCAGGACGACGTGTACGCCGCGGTCGAGGCTGCTGCCACCGAGAACCTCACGGCTGCACTGTCCATCGCCGGCAAGCAGGAGCGCGACGACAAGACCGACGAGGTCAAGGTCGCCGTGCTCGAGCAGGTCGCGCCGCAGTTCGAGGGCCGCGAGAAGGAGATCGGCGCAGCGTTCCGCTCGCTGACGAAGAAGCTTGTGCGCCAGCGCATCCTGCGCGACCAGTTCCGTATCGACGGTCGCGGCACCACCGACATCCGGTCGCTGTCCGCCGAGGTCGCCGTGATCCCGCGTGCACACGGTTCGGCACTGTTCGAGCGTGGCGAGACCCAGATCATGGGCGTCACCACCCTCGACATGGTCAAGATGGCGCAGCAGATCGACTCGCTGGGCCCCGAGACCAGCAAGCGCTACATGCACCACTACAACTTCCCGCCGTACTCCACCGGTGAGACGGGCCGCGTCGGTTCGCCGAAGCGTCGCGAGATCGGCCACGGCGCTCTCGCCGAGCGCGCGCTGATGCCGGTGCTGCCGAGCCAGGAAGAGTTCCCGTACGCCATCCGTCAGGTCTCGGAGGCGCTCAGCTCCAACGGCTCCACCTCGATGGGCTCGGTCTGTGCCTCGACCCTGTCGCTGCTGAACGCCGGTGTGCCGCTGAAGGCTCCCGTCGCCGGCATCGCGATGGGCCTGGTCTCCGACGAGGTCGACGGCGAGACCCGCTACGTTGCGCTCACCGACATCCTCGGCGCCGAGGATGCCTTCGGCGACATGGACTTCAAGGTCGCGGGCACCAAGAACTTCGTCACGGCGCTGCAGCTGGACACGAAGCTCGACGGCATCCCCTCGAAGGTGCTGGCCGGCGCGCTGTCGCAGGCGCACGATGCCCGCACCACGATCCTCGAGGTCATGGCCGAGGCCATCGACGCTCCGGACGAGATGAGCCCGTTCGCGCCGCGGATCACCACCATCAAGGTGCCCGTGGACAAGATCGGCGAGGTCATCGGCCCCAAGGGCAAGATGATCAACTCGATCACCGAGGAGACCGGCGCCAACATCTCCATCGAGGATGACGGCACGGTGTACGTCGGTGCCGCGGACGGCCCGTCCGCGCAGGCCGCGATCGACAAGATCAACGCCATCGCCAACCCGCAGCTGCCCAAGGTGGGCGAGCGCTTCCTCGGCACGGTCGTCAAGACCACCGCCTTCGGTGCGTTCGTCTCGCTGCTCCCGGGCCGCGACGGACTGGTGCACATCTCGAAGCTGGGCAACGGCAAGCGGATCGCCAAGGTCGAGGACGTCGTCAACGTGGGCTCCAAGCTCCGCGTCGAGATCGCCGACATCGACAATCGCGGCAAGATCTCGCTGATTCCCGTGGAGGATGCTGCGGAGGGCTCCGCCGCTCCCGCCGAGGGTGACGCCGCAGCCGAGTAGTCGGCCACAGCAGTTGACCGGGCCCGGCCCCGCACGGTTCGTCCGTGCGGGGCCGGACCTCTACCCCGGGTGTATCGTGGATCGACGATCGCCGCACCCTCCGAGTTTCGGAGGCTCCGGCGACATCGTCCGGACTTAAGGAAACACGAACCGCCACATGGCTCAATCCCTTCGCGCGAAGCCCCTGAAGACCCGACCCGGCTCCGCTCTCGATCCGAATCCCCGTACCGGCGTGCAGCGCACGGAACTTCCCGGAGGCCTCCGGGTGGTGACCGAACACGTGCCCGGTGTGCGTTCGGCGTCCGTGGGCGTCTGGGTCGGCGTCGGCTCCCGCGACGAGCAACCCACCGTCGCAGGGGCCGCGCACTTCCTCGAGCACCTGCTGTTCAAGTCCACCCCCACCCGCTCGGCGCTCGACATCGCCCAGGTGATGGACGGGGTCGGCGGTGAACTCAACGCGTTCACGTCGAAGGAGCACACCTGCTTCTACGCGCACGTCCTCGACGACGACCTGCCGCTCGCGGTGGACCTGGTGAGCGACGTCGTGCTGCGCGGACGGTGCCGGTCGGCCGACGTCGACGTCGAGCGTCAGGTGGTGCTCGAGGAGATCTCGATGCGCGACGACGACCCGGAGGATCTCCTCGGTGACGCGTTCCTGACCGCGCTGTTCGGCGACCACCCGGTGGGTCGGCCGGTGATCGGCAGTATCGACTCCATCGAGTCGATGACGCGGACCCAGCTGCATTCGTTCCACGTCCGCCGCTACACGCCCGATCGCATGGTGGTCGCGGTTGCCGGCAACGTCGAGCATGCGCATGTGGTGGAACTGGTGCGCCGGGCCTTCACGGGGCACCTGGACCGTGCCGCGTCGGCCGCGCCCCGGCGTGAGGGCGCGATCCGGCTGCGTACCTCACCCGCGCTGAGCCTGACCAAGCGTGACAGCGAGCAGGCCCACCTGGCTCTGGGTGTGCGTGCGTTCGGACGCCACGAGGGGCACCGCTGGCCGCTGTCGGTGCTCAACGCCGCGGTCGGCGGTGGCCTGAGTTCCCGTCTGTTCCAAGAGATCCGGGAGGAGCGGGGGCTCGCCTACTCGGTGTACTCGGGGGTGGACACCTTCGCCGACACGGGTGCCTTCTCGGTGTACGCGGGCTGCCAACCGGAGAATCTCGGTGAGGTGGCGACCCTGATCCGTGAGGTGCTCGCGAACGTCGCGTCCGAGGGCATCACCGACGCCGAATGTGCCCGCGCGAAGGGCTCGCTCCGGGGCTCGCTGGTCCTGGGGTTGGAGGATTCGGGTTCACGGATGACTCGGATCGGCCGCAGCGAACTCAACTACGGCAACCACCAGTCGGTGTCCGAGACACTCGCCCGCATCGACGAGGTCACCACCGACGAGGTGCGCGACGTCGCCCGGGTCCTGCTGCAACGTCCGTTCGCGGCCGCGGTGGTGGGGCCGTACCGGCGCAAGCGGGACCTGCCCGCATCGGTGCGGGGGATCGTCCAGTCGTAGTCCCGACATTCCGGTCGACCGCCGGACGCGGGCGGTTCCGCGCGTAGCATGGCGGCACGGGGGACCGAAGTCGGCGGTGGTCGGGAATGGTCGTACTCGCCGGAATGGCGACCGCGTTCGTGGTGGTGGGTCCAGGACACCTGCCCGTCTACAGTCTCGTCGCGACCAGGGTCGGGTCCGCGATCCTGATCCTGTTGCTCGTGGCGGTGGTCGTCGCCGCACTCGTGACTCGGTTCCGGAGGCGCTGACTCGTGGCCACGGCGGAAGGGACGGACGGACCATGAACGAACTGACGGAATGGGACATCGTCACGGGTGTGGGGATCACCGCGCTCGGTGTCGCGGCGGGGCGCGCGATGGAGACGCACCGGGACGGCGGACTGGTCTCGGATCCGTACGCGGAGGCGTTCGTGGAGGCGGCGGCGCCCCCGGTGCCGATGCCGACGCGACTCGAGGCGGCCGAGGACCTCGGGATCCCGTGGGCGGAGATGGCGGACTACATGGGGGTGCGGTCGCGGTTCTTCGACGACTACTTCGTTGCCGCAGGTGACGCCGGAATCGACCAGATGGTGCTGCTCGCGGCCGGTCTGGACGTCCGCGCGTACCGCCTCGACTGGCGTCCGGGAACCACCGTGTACGAGTTGGACGCGCCGAAGGTGCTCGCGTTCAAGGACGACGTCCTCGTCGAGCAGGGCGCGTCGCCGCGGTCCGACCGGCGGGTCGTCGCGGTCGACCTTCGGGAACCGTGGGTGGTTCCGTTGCAGGACAAGGGCTTCGACCGCACCCGCCCGTCGGCGTGGCTCGCGGAGGGCCTGATGCCGTTCCTGCCGAACACCGCGAAGGAGCAACTGCTCGGATCGGTCACCGACCTGTCGACGTCGGGCAGTCGCGTCTGCATCGAGCACATCGACGACGTCCGCGGCATGCAGCAGGAGCCCCAGTTCCAGGACATGAGCAGGCGATTCGGGATCGACATGGCGACCCTGTGGCCGGACGAACCCGACTTCGACACCGTCGGGTGGCTCACCGGGCACGGGTGGGACGTCGAGGCAGTGCGGTCGGCGGACGTCGCGGCCCGCTGGGGCCGGACCCTCGCGAGCCCTGACCAGGAACCCGGCCGTTCGAGTCTGTTCGTCACCGCCGTGCGTCGCTGACCGTCCCGTCCCGGTGTCCGGCACCGGTCGGCGCACCGTAGGCTTTCCCTAAGGAATCGACGGGATCGGACGGAGCGTGGCAGTGACTTCAGCAGCACCCATCAGGGTCGGTGTTCTCGGTGCGAAGGGCAAGGTGGGCCGCGCGATGTGCGAGGCCGTCGAGCAGGCCGACGACCTCGAACTGGTGGCCGGTGTCGATCAGGGCGAGCGGATCGAGCACCTCGTCGACGAGCGTGCGCAGGTCGTCATCGACTTCACCCACCCCGACGTCGTGATGGACAACCTGCAGTTCCTGATCGCCAACGGTATTCACGCCGTCGTCGGAACCACAGGGTTCGACGACGCGCGTCTCGCCCAGGTGCAGTCGTGGCTCGCCGAGAAGCCGGGTGTCGGTGTGCTGATCGCGCCGAACTTCGCGATCGGTGCGGTGCTGTCGATGCGGTTCGCCGCCGCTGCCGCCCGGTTCTTCGACTCGGTCGAGGTCATCGAGCTGCACCACCCGAACAAGGCCGACGCGCCGTCGGGCACCGCGTATCGCACGGCCGCGCTGATTGCGGAGGCGCGGGAGAAGGCCGGGCGCGGTCCGAGCCCCGACGCCACCACCGCGGAACTCGAGGGTGCCCGCGGCGCCGACGTGAACGGTGTGCGCGTGCACTCGGTCCGTCTGGCCGGCCTGGTCGCGCACCAGGAGGTGCTGCTCGGCACCCAGGGCGAGACCTTGACGATCCGCCACGATTCGATCGACCGGAACTCGTTCGCCCCCGGCGTGCTGCTGAGTGTCCGAGAGATCGGGCAGCGCCCGGGTCTCACCGTCGGTATCGACCCCCTGCTCGACCTGTGAAGAACCAGTCCACGCGCGTGATCGTCGCGATCTCGGCGATCGTCGTCGCGCTCGCGTTCTACTTCGTGCTGCTCGGGCAGCGCGGCGTCGCCCTGATCCAGGACGGCCGCGCCGTTCCGGTGGTCCTCGGTATCGCGGTGCTGATCCTGCCGCTGCTCGGCGTGTGGATGGTCACCGCGACCATCCGATCCGGGCTCGCGCACCAGCACCTCGCCCGCCGCATCCACGACGAGGGACTCGAACTCGACGTCGAAGATCTCCCGCGCCGGCCGTCGGGCCGGATCGAGCGGGATTCGGCCGACGCGCTGTTCGCGCAGGTCAAACAGGAGTGGGAGGCCGACCCCGACAACTGGCGCAACTCGTACCGCCTCGCCCGGGCCTACGACTACGCCGGTGACCGTGGTCGCGCACGGGACACGATGCGCCGCGCCGTGGCGCTCGAGAAGCTCGAGCGGGAGGCCTGACAGCGATGGTCGACGAGTCGCCGGAGAACGCAGGAAAGACCCTGCTGGTCGTGCACCACACGTCCTCTCCGGCGACCCGCGAACTTCTCGAATCGGTGCTCGCCGGTGCCCACGACCCCGAGATCACCGGTGTCACGGTGCGATCGGTACCGGCATTGCACGCGACCGCCGTCGACGTGCTCGGCGCGGACGGCTACGTGTTCGGGACCTCCGCCAACTTCGGCTACATGTCGGGGGCGCTCAAGCACTTCTTCGACACCGTCTACTACCCGTGCCTCGACGCCGTCGCCGGTCGGCCGTACGGGCTGTGGGTGCACGGCAACAACGACACCGCCGGCGCGGTGAAGTCGGTGCAGAAGATCGTCACAGGCCTGGAACTGACGCAGGCCGCGGAGATCGTCGAGGTCACCGGCCCGATCGACGGCCAGGTGCGCGAGCGCTGCTACGAACTGGGCGCGACCGTCGCGGTGACCGTGGCCGGGGACCTCTGACCGGAACTCAGTTCATGGGGACCGTGTCGGGCGACGATCGATCCGGGGGGCCGGCCTGGAACGGCGGCGGATTGTCGACGTCGAACACGTCCGGCAGGGTCGCGCAGGTCGCGCCCGGTTCCGGGAAGGTGTTGCGGTTCAAGCGAAGTGCGTTGACGAACTGGTCGATCCGCACGTCCGACGGGCCGTCGACGACCAACTGGTGACCCCACGACTGCAGCGAGATCGGGACCGACAGACCCGGGTACGGCGACATCATCAGGTACGGCTCGCCCTCGACACGTTCGACGAGGCCGGTGAGGTTCGCGCCGGTGATCAGTTCCGGGTCGTAGGTGATCCACACGGCGCCGTGCTCGAGTGAATGCACCGCGTTCTCGCTGCGGAGCGGCGCGGCGTAGACCGTTCCGGTGCAGTCCGCCCACACCGCGTCGTGCGGACCGCCGAACGGGGGAGTGCGGTCGTACGCGACCCGCTGATGCGGCCGCACGTGAAGACCCACCGGATACTCGACGACCGTGATCCCCTCGATACCCAGCGACGGGTCGGGGTTGTCGGCGCTCGGTGCGAACGGGTCCGCGACCGCGGTGCCGCGGATGGTGTTGCCGCAGCCCGCGGTCGCCGCGACCACGATCAGTGCGCCCGCCGCCGCGGCGATCCGCACGAGAGGTCCCACGTCGGTGCCCGGCCTACTTGCCGTCGACGAACTTGGTGAGACCCTTGCTGGCGGTGTCGAGCGCCATGTTCCGCGCCTTCTTCAGCATGAAACCCGGCAGCGGGATCTTGGGGTCGACGGTCAGCTCGAACTTCACCAGCGTCCCGTCGCCCTTGGCGGAGAGGGTGTAGGCCCCGTCCTGGCTGTTCTGCTGCGTGCTCTCGACCAGCGTCCAGGACATTCCGGTGTCGCCGTCCCACGAGTAGTCGACGACCTGCTCATCGTTGATGCCCATGATCGACACCGTCATCCGGACGCGGTGCGCGCGGCCGTCCGGATGGGTGCTCTCGATGATGACCTTCTTGTGTGCAGACGACCATTCGGGAAGCCGGTCCACGGCCGCGATCGCTGCCATGACATCGGCCGGCGCGGCCTTGACCTCGAACTCCTTGGCCCCGGAAACAGCCATGCTCTGCACTCCCTCTACCCCGTGAACGATGAGACGCAATTAGACCATTCTCGGCGCCGGGATCGGCGCAGGTCGGCGCCCGCGGAGGGAAACGGTTCAGGCGTCGTCGGGGCGGGCGCGGCGCATCTGGTCACGGAGGGCACCCTGAACCGCCTGCGCGACCCAGGAATTGAGCGACATCCCGTCCTGCAGGGCGGCCTCCTCGGCGCGGGACTTGATCTGGTCGACCAGTCGCAGCGTCACCCGGCTGATGTCACCGGTGACATCCTCGAGAGTCCGGAAGGGGTCGGCGGGGTCGAACGGCGGTGTGTCGCCGGGCTCGGGGCGGCGGTGCACCGCCTCGACCGAGACGTCCGTCCCGTCGAAACGGACGTGGAGCGTGCGGTCGCCGAGTTCGTCCGATGCCTCCCGGGCGAGGTCGGACAGGGCCGAGACGAGCATGAGCTGGGCCGATCGCTCCGCCGCGCCGGCCAGGGCCTCGGCAATCCGCTGGGTGTCCGCGTCGCCGAGGGCCGCCGCCGAGGCGAGGTCGTCGCGCAGTCGTGCCGTGTATTCGGTGAGATCCATGATGTCAGTGTGACGTCATCATGACGTCATTTCAAGGCCGGGATGACGTCAGTGCTCGATTCGTTGCGGCTCAGGGCAGGATCGAGTCCACGTAGCCGCCGTCGACGCGCACGGCGCCGCCGGTCGTGGCGGACGCGAACGGGGAGGCGAAGTAGACGACCATGTTGGCGATCTCCTCGGGCTCGATCAGACGCTGCAGCAGGGACTGGGGACGGTACTCGACCATGAACCGGTGCTGGGCCTCGTCCCAGGGCAGTTCGTCGCCGACCAGTTCCCGGACGAACTTCTCGACTCCGCCGGTGTGTGTCGGGCCGGCAATCACGGAGTTGACGGTGACCCCGCTGCCCGCTGCGGCCTTGGCGAATCCACGGCTCACAGCGAGCAGTGAGGTCTTCGTCATGCCGTAGTGGATCATCTCGGCGGGAATGGCGACCGCCGAGTCGCTGGCGAGGTTGAGGACGCGTCCCCAGCCCCGGTCCTTCATCCCGGGCAGGTAGGCGCGGATGAGCCGAACGGCGGAGAGGACGTTGACCTCGAAGTAGCGCCGCCATTCGGCGTCGTCGATCTCCAGTGGGGCAGCGGACCCGAAGATGCCGAGGTTGTTGACGAGGATGTCGACGGTGGGCTCGGCATCGACGACTGCCGCGGTGCCGTCCTCCGTCGCCAGGTCGCCCACCGCTCCGACGACGGCGTCGCTGCCGGACTCCGCACGCGCGGTGCGGACGGCTCTGTCGACACGATCCTGGCTTCGGCCGTTGACGACGACGCGCGCACCCGCGCGGGCGAGGCCGGTGGCGATGGCGTAGCCGATGCCCTGGGTGGAACCGGTGACCAGAGCTGTGCGATCGGACAGGTCGATCTGCATGGGAATCCCCTCACCGACGTTGTGTGACCGCGGCGGCGGGCGCGTCCCGTCTCCGGAGGCCTGACGATCATGGTTCCAGATTCCGGGTCGGAAGTCCGGTGTTGTGTCGCTGCGGCGCGCGCGACGTACGCGGCATAGGGTCGGGCAAAGGTGAACGACGATGATCCCCGGAGGATGTGCAGTGCCCAACGCGGTGCCCCTGAAGGTCCAACTCGTCGCGAAGACGGAGTTCTTCCCGCCCGACGACGTCCCGTGGGACACCGACGCCGACGGCGGCGAGGCGCTCGCCGAGTTCGCCGGGCGCGCGTGCTACCAGAGTTGGTCCAAGCCGAACCCTCGCACGGCCACCAATGCGGGGTACCTGCGGCACCTGCTCGAGGTGGGACACCTGTCGGTCCTCGAGCACGGCAGCGTCAGCTTCTACATCAGCGGGATCTCCCGATCCTGCACGCACGAGCTGATCCGGCACCGGCACTTCTCCTACTCGCAGTTGTCGCAACGATTCGTCCGGGAGGACGACGCCAACGTCGTCGTTCCGCCGGCCATCGCCGGCGACGAGCACCTCGAGGCCCTGTTCGCGAAGGCCACCGAGGCCAGCCGGGAGGCCTACACAGAACTGCTCTCCGCGCTCGAGGACAAGCTCGCCGACGTGCCCAACGGCCCCGTGCGCGGCAAGCAGGCGCGGCAGGCCGCCCGGTCGGTGCTGCCCAACGCCACCGAGACTCGCGTCGTCGTCACCGGGAACTACCGTGCCTGGCGACATTTCGTCGAGATGCGGGCCACCGAACATGCCGACGTCGAGATCCGCCGCGTCGCCGTCGAGTGCCTGCGCCAGCTCGCCGGCGCCGCGCCGAATGTGTTCGGAGACTTCGAAATCGTCACGCTGCCGGACGGTTCGGAGGTCGCGACGAGCGAGTTCGGTACCGTCGGCTGACGGCTACGCCCCTCGAGGGTGCCGTGGTGTTCAGGTCTGCAACGCAGACCGGGTAGCCTTCTGACCATGACCTACGGTGATTCAGCTGCTTCCGTCGAGCGTCCGTTCGGCACCGTCCTCACGGCGATGGTGACCCCGTTCACCAAGGACGGCAAGCTGGACGTGGACGCCGGCGTACGGCTGGCCACCCACCTCGTCGACAACGGCTGCGACGGACTTGTACTGGCCGGCACCACCGGCGAATCGCCCACCACCACCGAGCACGAGAAGCTCGAACTGCTGCGCGCCGTCGTCGAAGCCGTCGGTGACCGCGCCAAGATCGTGGCCGGTGCCGGCAGCAACGACACCGCGCACAGCGTCGAACTGGCTCGTGACGCCGCCGGCGCCGGAGCACACGGACTGCTCGTCGTCACCCCGTACTACTCGCGCCCGCCGCAGGCCGGTCTGTACGCGCACTTCACGGCGGTCGCCGATGCGACGGACCTGCCGGTGATGCTCTACGACATTCCACCCCGCTCCGTGGTGCCGATCGAGACGGAGACGATCCGCCGTCTCGCCGAACACCCCCGCATCCTCGCGGTGAAGGACGCCAAGGGTGACCTCAACGCCGGTGCGGAACTGATCGGTACCACCGATCTCGACTTCTTCTCGGGCGACGATCCGCTCAACCTGCCGTGGCTTTCGGTCGGTGCCGTCGGTTTCGTGAGCGTCATCGGCCACCTCGTGCCGCAGCGCCTGCGCGCGCTGCACACCGCGTTCGCGGAGGGCGACATCGCCAAGGCTCAGGAGATCAACCTCAGCCTGGTCCCGGTGAACCGTTCCGTCGCGCGTCTCGGCGGTGTGAGCGCGTCGAAGGCCGGCCTGCGCCTGATGGGTATCGACGTTGGTGAGCCGCGCCTGCCCCAGGTCGCTCCCACCACGGAACAGATCGACGTCCTGGCCGCAGAACTGAACGCCGCGGGGGTGCTCGCATGACCCGTCCCACTCGTCGCCGCAGCGCCTCCCGTCAGGCCGGCCCGCCGACCCCGGCCACCGAGCAGCAGGCCGCCCCGGCTCCCGTCGCGGCCCCCGCTCCTGCCGCCGCCGCACCCGAGCAGCCCGCCCCGAGCCAGGCAGCCCCGAGCCAGGCAGCGGCGAGTCAGTCGGCCCCGAAGCGGGCCGCCCGGAAGTCGCCGGCGAAGAAGGCCCAGCGGTCGAAGGCCCCGGCTCCCGTGCCGGCCGACCCGACCGATCGGCTCGGCCTCCCGCCGAAGGCACCGAAGAAGGGCCTGCGGGTCGTCGCACTCGGCGGCATCGGCGAGATCGGTCGCAACATGACCGTCTTCGAGCACGACGGCAAGCTGCTCATCGTCGACTGCGGCGTGCTGTTCCCCGAGGACCAGCAGCCCGGTGTGGACCTGATCCTCCCGGACTTCCGGTACATCGAGGACCGGATGGACGACGTCGAGGCGATCATCCTCACGCACGGCCATGAGGACCACATCGGCGCGGTGCCGTTCCTGCTGCGCCTGCGCCCTGACATCCCGATCGTCGGCGCCAAGTTCACGCTCGCGCTCGTCGCCGCCAAGTGCCGGGAGCACCGTCAGCGCCCCAACCTCGTCGAGGTGCTCGAGGGCGACAAGACGACGCACGGTCCGTTCGAGTGCGAGTACTTCGCCGTCAACCACTCGATCCCCGACGCGCTCGCCGTCGCGATCCGCACGTCGGCCGGTCTGGTGCTGCACACCGGCGACATCAAGCTCGACCAGTTGCCGCTCGACGGCCGGCTCACCGACCTCGCCGGATTCTCCCGGCTCGGTGACGAGGGCGTCGACCTCTTCCTCGTCGACTCCACCAATGCCGAGGTGCCGGGCTTCGTCACCCCCGAGCGGGAGATCGGCGTCGTACTCGACAACGTCATCGGCAAGGCCACCCAGCGGGTGATCGTCGCGTCGTTCGCGAGCCACGTGCACCGCATCCAGCAGGTCGTCGACGTCGCCAAGCGCTACAACCGCCGCGTCGCGTTCGTGGGCCGTTCGATGGTCCGGAACATGCAGATCGCGCAGGATCTCGGGTACCTGTCGGTGCCGGACGGACTGGTCGTCGACATCGACACCGCCGCCAACCTGCCCGACGACAAGCTGGTGCTCGTCTCCACCGGGTCGCAGGGTGAGCCGCTGTCGGCGCTGTCGCGGATGGCCCGCGGTGAACACCGCCAGATCAACGTCCGCGCCAACGACCTCGTGGTGCTCGCATCGTCGCTGATCCCCGGCAACGAGAACTCGGTGTTCGCGGTCGTCAACGGTCTCGCCAAGCGGGGCGCCACCGTCGTGACGCAGCAGAACGCGAAGGTCCACGTCTCCGGCCACGCGTCCGCCGGCGAACTGCTGTACCTGTACAACGCGGTGCGGCCCACCAACGCGATGCCGGTGCACGGCGAGTGGCGGCACCTGCGCGCCAACGCCGCACTGGCCAAGGCCACCGGCGTCCCCGAGGAGCGGATCGTGCTCGCCGAGGACGGCGTCGTCGTCGACATGGTCGACGGTCTCGCCGAGATCGTCGGTCGGGTCCCGGTCGGCTACGTCTACGTCGACGGCAACTCGGTGGGCGACGTCGGCGACTCGACGCTGTCGGACCGGTTGATCCTCGGCGAGGGCGGATTCATCTCCATCTCCCTCGCCGTCGACTCGGCGACCGGCCGCGCGGTCAGCACCCCCGAGGTGTCCGGTCGCGGCTTCTCCGACGACCCCGCGGCGCTCAAGGAGGCCGCGAAGCTGGTCGAGTCGGAACTCGTGCGACTCGCAGGCGAGGGCATCTCGGACACCCATCGGATTGCTCAGGCCGTGCGCCGGGTGGTGGGACGCTGGGTGGCGGACAAGTACCGCCGCCGTCCGATGATCGTGCCCACCGTCATCGGCGTGCCGTAGGGCGGCGGCTCGGCGGCGGGTGCCGCCGCCGAGCCCGGTTTACGACTCGATTTTGCCGTAGTCGACGGTGAACCAGCGTTCCGGACGCATCCGGATCAGAACCGCCCTGTCGTTGAACGATTCGGCGATGAACGCCTCCGCTTCCGGCGCCGGCAGGTACCGCTCCACGAGTGGCCGGATGTCGTCGAGGGCGACGGTGTCCTGGAAGGTCGCCGGGCCCTCGACGCTGACATACCGGTACGGCGGTTCCTCGATCTGGGCGCACAGGCTGAATCGCCCGGCGGCCCGGATGAGACGTTCCTTGACGGTGCCGCGTTCGGTCCACACCATCACCTCGCCGCCGGGGGAGTAGTGGTACCAGATCGGCACGGCCAGGGGCGCTCGGCCGTCACGCTCGGCGGCGATCACCCCTACGTGCAGGTCGGCGAGGAACTGCTCACGCTCGCTCGCCGACATGGTGGTCTTCGACATGTGTCGCTCCTCTCGTACCGGGACCGGACACCTCCACGTTAGGGGCGCCCGCCGACAAGTTCGGGCGGTTCGGCAGATCACCGGCTACCGTGTGGTGTGCCTTACGCCCGTGACGAACGTCATGCCCTGGTCGACACGATGCGAGCCGTCGGCCCCGACGCGCCGACGCTGTGCGGCGACTGGACCGCCCGCGACCTCGCCGCCCATCTGGTGCTGCGGGAGCGGCGACTCGACGCCGCGCCGGGCATCCTGATCGGCGCGCTGTCCGGCTACACCGATCGCGTCCAGCACGGCATCGCACGCCGGGACTGGAACACACTGCTCGACGACGTCCGATCCGGTCCGCCGGTGTGGTCCCCGTTCCGTCTCGTCGACGAGAAGGCCAACCTCGGCGAGATGTTCGTCCACCACGAGGACGTCCGGCGTGCTCGGCCGGACTGGCAGCCGCGCGCGCTGTCGTCCGATCTGCAGGACCGTCTGTGGGCGCTCGCGAAGCAGACCGGACGGCTCGGGTACCGGCGGTCTCCGGTGAGCGTGGTCCTCGAACGTCCCGACGGCGGACGGGAGACCGTCCGCTCGGCAGGGTCTTCCACGGTGACTCTGCGCGGGGAGCCCGCCGAACTGCTCCTGCACGCGTTCGGGCGGGACGAGGTCCGCATCGAGTTCGACGGGGCACCCGGTGATGTGGCGGCGCTTGCGGCGCTGGATCGTGGATTCTGAGTCGACCGGAGTCGCCGTCCCCGCGAGGGTGTGACGCATCGTCCCGCCTGGTGAACGTGTGTGGCGGGTGTTGCGGATGGTCCGGATGGTGCCTCAGCGACTAACCTGACCGATATGGCAGGGAAGACGAGCGCACGCGGATCGAGTTCGACAGCATCCACGTCGCGGACCCGTGCGCGCTCGACGTCGTCCACGCGAGCAGCGTCCACCGGGACCCGCGCCACCGGCGCGTCGTCGTCGGCGCGTAAGTCGTCCGCGCCCCGCAAGGCGGCGCCGCGCAAGACCGCGCCGCGCAAGGCGGCGCCGCGTGGTGCCGGTACCCGTCGTCCGGCTGCGAAGTCGTCCGGGGGTGGCAGCGCCCTGTCCTCGATCGGACGGGGCATCGGCGCGGGATGGTCGATGGTGGCCAAGGGCGTCGGAGCGACGACCCGCACGATGGGCAAGGCAACAGAGATCGAGCACGGCCACCGCCGGGACGGCATCGCCCTCGGATTGATCGCGGTCAGTGTGGTGATCGCCGGCGGCATGTGGTTCTCCGCGGGCGGTCCGGTGGGGGAGTGGATCGAGTCCGGCGTCCGCGCCGTCGTCGGCGCCGTCGCCGCGATCCTGCCGATCCTCGGTGTCGCGATCGCCGTGGTGCTCATGCGAACCGAGCCCAAGCCGGAGATCCGGCCTCGACTGGTCCTCGGTTCGCTTCTCGTCGGGCTGCCGGCGGTGGGCCTGTGGCACATCGCTTCGGGTTCCCCGACTGCCTCGGACGGTTGGTCCGCCGGCGCCGGCGTGGTCGGCTACATCGTCGCCGGGCCGCTGACCAGCGGAGTGACCGCGTGGCTGTCGGTGCCGCTGTTGCTGCTCGCGATGTTCTTCGGAGTTCTGCTGCTCACCGGAACCACGGTCCGTGAGGTTCCGGAACGGTTCCGCGACTACTTCGGCACGTCCTACCACGACGACTACGACGACACCTACGACCACGCCGACGACCCGGACTTCCACGACGACTACGACGACGATCCGTCCCGGTTCGACGCCGACGGGTACCCCGTCGATCACGCCGCCGACACCGCGGTGCCCGAGCGCCCGGCGCGCAGGACCCCGCGTCGACGCCCGACCACGCCGGAACAGAACTACCCGACCGACGAGGTCCACCCCGATGTGGAGACCGAGGTGCTCGGACTGTGGGACCCGGGCGACCCGACCCCCACGCCCGAACCTGAACCCGAACCGGAACCGGCCGCCGCACCGCCGCGACCGAAGCCCCGCGCCCGGGTCAAGCCCGCTCCCGCGCCGGAGCCGGTCAAGGAGGAGAAGGAGGCGTTCGTCCCGGATCGCGTAGTGGAGGGCGACTACACGCTGCCGCCCACGTCGTTGCTGATCGAGGGCGACCCGCCCAAGCTCGGCAGCAAGGCCAACGACGCGATGATCGAGGCGATCACCGAGGTCCTCCAGCAGTTCAAGATCGATGCCGCGGTCACCGGTTACACACGCGGGCCGACGGTCACCCGGTACGAGGTCGAACTCGGGCCGGGCGTCAAGGTCGAGAAGATCACCGCGCTCGCCCGCAACATCGCGTATGCGGTGGCCACCGACAACGTGCGCCTGCTGGCACCCATCCCCGGCAAGTCGGCCGTCGGCATCGAGGTGCCGAACTCCGACCGCGAGATGGTGCGCCTGTCCGATGTCCTGACCGCGTCGTCGACGCGGAAGGATCATCACCCGCTCATCATCGGTCTGGGCAAGGACATCGAGGGCGACTTCGTCAGCGCGAACCTCGCGAAGATGCCGCACCTGCTGGTGGCGGGTTCCACTGGCTCCGGCAAGTCCAGTTTCGTCAACTCGATGCTGGTGTCGCTGCTGACCCGGGCCACCCCGGACGAGGTCCGGATGATCCTCATCGACCCCAAGATGGTCGAGCTCACGCCGTACGAGGGCATCCCGCACCTGATCACCCCGATCATCACGCAGCCGAAGAAGGCCGCGGCCGCGCTGGCGTGGCTGGTCGAGGAGATGGAGCAGCGGTACCAGGACATGCAGGCCAGCCGGGTCCGGCACATCGACGACTTCAACGCCAAGGTCAAGTCCGGGGACATCACCGCCCCGCTGGGCAGCGAACGGGTGTACAAGCCGTACCCGTACATCCTCGCGATCGTCGACGAGCTCGCCGACCTCATGATGACCGCGCCGCGCGACGTGGAGGAGGCGATCGTGCGCATCACGCAGAAGGCGCGTGCCGCCGGTATCCACCTCGTCCTCGCGACGCAGCGGCCGTCCGTCGACGTTGTGACCGGCCTGATCAAGACGAACGTGCCGTCGCGGCTGGCGTTCGCGACGAGTTCGCTCACCGACTCGCGGGTCATCCTCGATCAGCCGGGCGCCGAGAAGCTCATCGGTATGGGTGACGGGCTGTTCCTCCCGATGGGTGCGGGCAAGCCGATCCGCATGCAGGGCGCGTTCATCACCGACGAGGAGATCTCGGCGGTCGTCGACTTCACCAAGAACCAGGCCGAGCCCGAATACACCGAGGGTGTCACGGCAGCCAAGGCGGGGGAGAAGAAGGACGTCGACCCCGACATCGGCGACGACATGGACGTGCTGTTGCAGGCGGTGGAGTTGGTCGTCTCCAGCCAGTTCGGCTCCACGTCGATGCTGCAGCGCAAGCTGCGGGTGGGTTTCGCGAAGGCCGGCCGCCTGATGGACCTGATGGAGACCCGCGGGGTCGTCGGCCCGAGCGAGGGATCGAAGGCGCGCGAGGTGTTGATCAAGCCGGACGAACTCGAGGGCCTGCTGTGGTCGATCCGCGGCGGCGACCCCGAGACCTCCGACGACAGCTGACCGTTTTGTCCGAATTCTGCCGCAGGCGGGTCCGTGTGGTTCAATAGGAATCACTTTGGAGGGGAGTATCCCCAAACTCTGCGGCAGACTCGTCAGCACGATCGGCACCGTTGCCGGTCCGGTTCTGTCGGCGGATTCGTTCCGGCCTCTCGGCCGACGATCCGCGGGAGAGACCTCCGGTGGTTCAACGTACCTACCGGAGGTCAATAGCTGATGCACGTCTCCCCACTCGTCTGGGTTATCACCTGCGTGGTGATCCTCGGACTCTTCGTCTTCGACTTCTTCGCGCACGTGCGCACCCCGCACGCCCCCAGCTTCCGCGAATCGGCGTTCTGGTCCGCCGTCTACATCGGTATCGCGATCATCTTCGGAATCATCGTGATGTCCATCTGGGGCACGACGTTCGGCGGTGAATACTTCGCCGGCTACGTCACCGAGAAGGCGTTGTCCGTGGACAACCTGTTCGTCTTCGTGATCATCATGTCGACGTTCGCGGTGCCCCGGCAGTACCAGCAGAAGGTCCTGCTGATCGGCATCGTCATGGCGCTCGTGATGCGTGGCATCTTCATCGCCGTCGGTGCGGCCGCGATCAACACCTACAGCTGGGTCTTCTACCTGTTCGGCGCGTTCCTGATCTACACCGCGTTCAACCTCGTCAAGGAGGCCGGCCACGAGGCCGAGTCCGAGGAGCAGCGGGAGAGCCGGATCATCACCCTCGCGAAGCGGTTCCTGCCGACCACCGAGGAGTACGACGGCGACAAGCTCGTCACGAAGATCGACGGCAAGCGCGTCGCCACCCCGCTGCTGCTCGCGCTGATCGTCATCGGTTTCACCGACGTCCTGTTCGCGCTCGACTCGATCCCCGCGATCTACGGCCTCACCCAGGAGCCCTACCTGGTGTTCACCGCCAACGCGTTCGCGTTGATGGGTCTGCGTCAGCTGTTCTTCCTCATCGGCGGCCTGCTCGAGCGCCTGGTGTACCTGTCTTACGGCCTCTCGATCGTCCTCGCGTTCATCGGCGTCAAGCTGGTCCTGCACGCGCTGCACGAGAACACGCTGCCGTTCATCAACGGTGGCGAGTCCATCGCCGTCCCCGAGATCTCCACCGTCATGTCGCTGAGCATCATCCTCGGCGTACTGGTGGTGACGGCGGTGGCGAGCCTGATCAAGACCCGCAACAAGTCCGACGACTCGACGGTCCACTAGTCGGAACGCCGGCCGGGGCGACCCGGCCGGCGTGTTCCGGTGGACTGGCGGCGCGGACGGCCCGGCGAACCTACTGCGCGAAGACGCCGAAGACCGGGGTCCATTCGCGCACGACCCGACGCTCCACCAGGTCCGCCCGTGCGAACGGGTCCTGGTCGAACAGGGCCTCCACGTCGCCGGCGGATGCCGCCTCGACCATCATCAGGGCGCCGCTGCCGTCAGCGAACGGGCCGGACGAATGCACGACGGCGCGGCGGACCAGGTCGGCCAGCCACGCTCGGTGATCGGTGCGGTGGTCGTCGCGCTGCGCGGACTTCTCGTGCGCGTAGGTGTATTCGACTGCGAACAGTGGCATGTGTCCTCGTTCCCGGGATCTGGACGTGGGGGTCCGGAGTGCTCAGAGCGTCAGCAGCATACGGGTGTTGCCCAGCGTATTCGGCTTGACGTAGCTCAGGTCCAGGAACTCCGCGACGCCGGTGTCGTACGACCGGCACATCTCCGCGTACACCTCCGCGGTCACCGGGGTGCCCTCGATCTCGGCGAACCCGTGCTTGGCGAAGAAGCTGACCTCGAACGTCAACACGAACAGTCGCTCCAGTTCGAGGTCGCGTGCCACGTCGATGAGCTTGGCGACCACCAGGTGGCCTGCGCCGCGACCCTTCACCCGTGGGTCGACGGCGACGGTCCGGACCTCGCCCAGATCGGACCACAGCACGTGCATCGCGCCACAGCCGACGATCTCGCCGGCCTGCTCGACGACCCAGAACTCCTGGACGGCCTCGTACAGGGTGACGAGGTTCTTCTCGAGCAGGATCTTTCCCGAATAGATGTCGATCAGCCTCTTGATGTCCGGTACGTCAGAGGTGCGCGCGCGCCGCACCTGCATCCCTTCAGCCTCGTTCGTTCCAGCCGCAGGAGTCCCAGATGTCATGTGGTGCACAGTAGTGGTAGCCGCAACAGATATTGTGAGCAGTGTGCCGCCCCGATCCATCGCCCCACACCACGTTCCGTTCGACTCGGGTGTGCCTGGGCGAACCGTCGGATCGGCGCGAGAGTGAATACGCCGAAGCCTTCGCCGCGTCGAGACATCGCCGCGGCCACTGACGCCCGGCCCGGCGACGGCGTCGCCCCGCACACCCCGGTTCCGCTGTTCAACATCGCCAACATTCTGACGATGCTGCGTATCGCCCTGGTGCCGGTCTTCCTGGTGGCCCTGTTCGCCGACGGTGGTGATTCCACCGGATGGCGGATCGCGGCGACGACGATCTTCGCGGTGGCTGCCATCACCGATCGGATCGACGGGCAGTTGGCCCGCAAGTACGGTCTGGTCACCGATTTCGGGAAGATGGCCGACCCGATCGCCGACAAGGCGCTCATCGGCGCCGCGCTCGTCGGACTGTCGATGCTCGGCGACCTCTCCTGGTGGGTGACGGGCATCATCGCGGCACGCGAACTCGGGATCACGCTGATGCGGTTCGCGGTCCTGCGGCACGGTGTCATACCCGCGGGCCGTGGCGGCAAACTGAAGACGCTCGTGCAGGCGGCCGCGATCGGGTTCTACCTGGCTCCGTTGCCGGACGGTTTCGCGCCGTTCAGCGCGACACTCATGGCGCTCGCGGTGGTGCTGACCGTGGTCACCGGTCTGGACTACGTCATCCAGGCGGTGCGCCTTCGTGCCGGCGCCGGGCGCACATGACCGACCCGCTCGCCGGTGCCGTGCCCGCCCGTGAACTGGTCGAGGCACTCGGCCGGCGGGGACAGACCGTCGCGACCGCGGAGTCGCTGACCGCGGGCCTGCTCGCGGCGACCCTGGCCGGTGTTCCGGGTGCGAGTGCCGTGCTCCGCGGCGGGCTGATCGTCTACGCGACCGACCTCAAGGCTGTGCTCGGCGGCGTGGACGCCGATGTGCTGGAGTCCGACGGCCCGGTGGCGCCGAGCACCGCCGCGCAGCTCGCCGACGGCGCACGGGCGCGATGCGGTGCGGACTGGGGTGTCGGCCTGACCGGGGTTGCCGGTCCGGACTGGCAGGACGGACACGCCCCGGGAACCGTCTTCCTCGGTGTGGCAGGACCCGACGGGACCGAGGTCACGGCCCTGGATCTGAGCGGTGATCGTTGGGAAATCCGTCTGGGCAGTGTCAGCTCGGCGGTGTCGAGTTTGCTCGAACGATTGGCGCGATAGGGTTTTGGGAACCAATCGCTTGCACTCGTGCGTTTGTATTCACGAGTGAGGTGTCGGATGAAGGAGGAGCGAGATGGCGCTGCTATTGCGTGAGGCAATCGGTGACAGTCTTCGGCGCACACGCGTTTCGCAGAGCCGGACCCTGCGCGAGGTGTCGAACAGCGCTCGGGTCAGTCTCGGCTACCTGTCCGAGATCGAGCGGGGCCGCAAGGAGGCGTCGAGCGAGTTGCTCGCCGCCATCTGCGATGCGCTCGAGGTTCCACTCGCCGAAGTGTTGGTCGACGTGAGTGAGACGCTCGCCGTCGCGCCGCGTCAGAACGTGGACCGCCGCGCCGTGTCGAACGACGCGCAGGCGGTCAGCGGTCGCATCGCCCAGGACACGCGTGTCGTGATTCCGGCGCCCACGGCGCGGGCACTGGCGGCGGCGTAAGCGGGTGCCGCCGAGCCGCGGAAACCGCTAGATTCACAACAGAAGATCGAGGAATCGCCGATCGACTCCGGTCGGCGGTTCCGGATCGGATGAGCAGGTAGGGGCAGACCCGAGTTCGGTGCGTGACGGTCGCGCATCGGGTCGCGCATCGCGCGGCGCAGCAGATGGAGGCAGGATCACACCCATGGCTAATCCTTTCGTCAAGGGATGGAAGTACCTGATGGCTCTCTTCAATTCCAAGATTGATGAGAAGGCCGACCCCAAGGTTCAGATTCAGCAGGCGATCGAGGACGCGCAGCGTCAGCACCAGGCACTGTCCCAGCAGGCTGCATCGGTGATCGGCAATCAGCGCCAGCTCGAGATGAAGCTCAGCCGCCAGCTCGACGAGGTGGAGAAGCTCAACGCCAACGCGCGTCAGGCCGTCACCTTGGCGGATCAGGCCGCGGCCGCCGGTGACATCGAGAAGGCGACGCAGTACACCAACGCCGCCGAGGCGTTCGCCGCGCAGCTGGTCACCGCCGAACAGGGCGTCGAGGACCTCAAGGCACTGCACGACCAGTCGCTGCAGGCCGCCACCCAGGCCAAGAAGGCCGTCGAGCAGAACGCGATGACGCTGCAGGCGAAGGTCGCCGAGCGGACCAAGCTGCTCAGCCAGCTCGAGCAGGCGAAGATGCAGGAGCGGGTCAGCGAGTCGCTGCGTTCGATGGACAGCACGCTGTCGGCCCCCGGCAACACCCCCAGCCTCGACGCTGTCCGCGACAAGATCGAGCGTCGCTACGCCGATGCCCTCGGTTCCGCCGAGCTGGCCCAGAACTCGGTGCAGGGTCGCATGATGGAGGTGCAGCAGGCCAGCATCCAGATGGCCGGTCACAGCCGCCTCGAGCAGATCCGTGCCTCGATGAAGGGCGACGCCCTGCCGTCCGGTGGTGCGGCCGCGCCGGCGAAGCCCGCCATCGCGCCGGAGCCGCCCGCGGCCTCCGCCAACGGCGAGACCTCCGCGCAGTAGAAGCCGCGCGACGAGTACGACATCGGTTCGATGAGCAACACACGAGGTGGCCGGTCCGGGCGCAAGTCCCGGCCGGCCAGTTCTGTATTCGGACAGGACACCGGGCTGGCGGCGAGCGCCGCGTCCGCCGTCACCAGTGCGCAGAGCGTGCTGCGAGATGTCGGCGGGAGCGTCGCCGACACGATGCGGCGCTGGTCGGATCCCCGCGAACGCATGCTGCGCAAACGCCGACGTGCCCGCAAGCGGGCAACCCGGTTCGGCATCGCCTCGGGCGCGAGCGTGGTGGGGTCGGCATCGCTCGCGGTCGCGTCGGCCCCCGACTGGTCGATCGTCGCGACCGGTGGCGCCGCGGCGCTGTTCGTGATTCCCACCGTGCTGTCCATCAGCACGTATCGGCAACTCACGTCGGTCCCGCTGCCACCCGCCACCGTCACCCGGCAACCGCTCCCACCCGTCGGATCGGTGGCGCGTGCCCCGATGGACCGGCTCGCGAGTGCGGAGAGCAGCCTGCAACAGCTCCTGGGCGTGCTGAGCCGATCCGCGATCGTGGACGCCGAGGAGATCGATCACACCGGGGAGACCGCACGCGCAGCGTCGTCGGCGCTGCGGGCTGTCGCCGCGGACGTCGTCGCGATGGAGAGTGCGGGGCGTGGCACCGCCGCGGCCGCCGCGCATCTCGAGCGGTCCGTGCACGCCGCTGGACAGCAACTCGACATCGGCGTCGCACAGTACGAGGGGCTGGTCACCGCCGCCGCGAAGATGACCACTCCCGCGCAGTCGTCGTCGTACACGATGCTTGGTCGGCAACGCGAAGAGTTGCTGTCGGCGTCCGATCGGCTCGAGGGCTGGGCCGAGGCGCTCGGCGAGGTCGACGAGATCGACCGCCGCTTCCGCAGCTGAGACCGTCGCCGACGGCGGTCCCGCCGGTCAGTCGTCGACGCCGCGTGCCGCGAGTGCGTCGCCCATGGCCTCGGCGGTCAAGAGCGCGGAGACGACCGCCGGCACCGCCAGCGCACGCAGCGAGAAGCCGAGCCCGCGGGCCTTCCGGGCGTCCGAGACCTGCTGGACTATGCCGGTGAGCAGCGGGATGCACCGCAGTGTCATCGCCAGCACCAGTCCCGCCCGTTCGGGATTGACGCCCACCCGGCGCAGTGGTTGCAGGGTGCGGCTGATCGTCTCCAGCATGTCGGACACCCGCGTGGTCAGCGTGACCAGCGCGGCCAGCGCCACGGCCAGCACGATCGTTCCGCACACGACGACCGCGCGTTCCCAGCCGGTGAAGATCACCTGGAAGGCGCCGATGAACAGCAGCGCCCACATCAGGGGACGCAGTTGCGCGAGCGCGACCCGCAGCGGGACCCGTGCCACCGCGTACAGGGCCGCGACGACGGCGACCGCGGGCAGCAGGTGCCACGGCTGGCGCATCAGGATCGTCACGGCGACGATCAGGACCACCATCGCGACCAGTTTCGGTCCGGGCGAGAGTCGGTGCAGCAGCGAGGAGCCGGGGGTGTAGAGGCCGAGCGTCGTCATCCGATCAGCTCGCGGTAGTGGGCGATTGCCTCTCCGGGTTCGCCGTCGGCTGCGACGCCGCCGCGGTCGATGACGATGACACGGTCGAAGTCGTCGAGCAGGTCCAGGTGGTGGGTGACGACGATCAACTGCTGGCGCAGGCCCGCCAGCGTCGACCGCATCAGCCGGGCGTTGCGCAGGTCGAGCAGTGTCGTGGGCTCGTCGGCGACCAGCACGTCGGGGTCGGTCACCATGATCGCCGCGAGTGCCAGCAGTTGCTTCTGCCCGCCCGACAGCAGGTGCGTGGGATGGTCCGCGTGCCCGGACAGCCCGAAGTCGGCGAGGACCTGGGTGACCCGGTCGGCGCGTTCGGGTTTGCTCAGTGTGCTGCGGCGCAGCGAGAAGGCGATGTCCTCGGACACGGTCGGCATGATGATCTGATGGTCGGGGTCGGTGAAGACGAAGCCCACCTTGCGGCGGACCTGACGGCCCTTGCGGGCGGTGTCGAGTCCGTCGACGGACACCGCCCCGGACGACGGGGTCACGAGACCGTTGATCATCCGCGCGAGCGTGGACTTGCCGCTGCCGTTGGCGCCGATGATGCCGATCCGCCGCTCGGTGAGCGTCAGGTCGATTCCACCCAGCACGGTGCGCTCACCGTAGGAATGGTGGACACCGTCGAATCGGATCTCGCTCATCGTGCAGGAGTCGATCTATGCGACGTCGGCCCGCACCGGCGTCGCGGGGAAGGCGCGTGCGGCCAGCGCGGGGTATGCGCGGTGGACCTGTGCGGCGACGACCGCGGCGACGACCGCCTTGATCACGTCGCCCGGCAGGTAGGTGAGGTTGGCGGCGAACGCACCGGACACCGTGAGATCCGTCTTGAGCAGCATGCCGGGGATGCCGAACGCGTACAGCACCACGATGCCGCCGATCGCGTTGATGGCGATGCCGCCGAACACGTTGTACTTGGGCAGCATCTTGTAGCTGAGCCATCCGATGACGGCCGCGGCGGGCAGCCAGCCGATCAGGAAGCCCGCCGTGGGGCTCGCGAGGGACACCAGGGTCGTCCGGCCGCCGGCGAGGACCGGCAGTGCCAGGCCCAGGACGATCACCGTCAGCACCGCCAGCGTGCCCTTGCGGGCACCGAGGAGTGCGCCGGCGAGCATGACGCCGAGGGTCTGCAGGGTGATCGGAACGGCGGAGCCGCCGACGTTGATCGTGCCGGGCAGGCCCAGCGCCACGATGAGGGCCGCGAAGACCGCGATCTGCGCGAGATCGCGAGCGGTGTTGCGGGGAGTGCTCGTGGTGGATGTCTGCGACACGGCTATCGACTACTCCTCGTGGTCTTCGCGAACGGGGCGGATCGGGTCCAACCCGCCGAGCTTATGTCAACCGGACGCCGACGCCGTATCCCAGCCTGGTCGGCGGACTCAGGGTGATCACCCATCTTTCCCTGAACTTGCCGCTGAGCTGGTGATTTCCGTTTCGGCACGTGCGACGATCGTGGTGCCGCGCTCGTAGGATCGTCGGCACGGGACCAATCAGGAGGCACATCGTGTTCTGGAAGATCGTCGGCATCGTGGCGCTGGTGTGGATCGCGTTCATGGTGGTCGGGGCGCTGGTGAAGGGGCTGTTCTGGGTCCTGGTGGTGAGCGCGGTCGTGTTCGGGCTCTACATGTTGTTCAAGGCGATGTCGGGAACGTCCGGCAGCGACCGCAGCACGGACACGACGCGGTTCTGACGTCCGAGCGACGAACGGCACGCACGAGGGCGCCCGGCGGGGCATGCTGACGTCATGGAGCCGATTCCGGAGGACTGGCAGCGGGGGTTGGTGATCGTCGCCCACCCCGACGACATCGAGTACGGCGCCGCGGCGGCGGTCGCCAGATGGACCGACCAGGGCAAGGACATTCGGTACGCCCTGGTCACCAGTGGTGAGGCGGGGATCGCGGGCCTGCATCCCGAACAGTGTGGGTCCCTGCGTGAGGCCGAGGAGATACGGTCGGCCGCCGTCGTGGGGGTGTCGCAGGTGGAATCCCTCGGCTACCCCGACGGCCGGCTCGAGCACGGGCTGGACCTGCGCAGGGATCTGGCCCGGGTGATCCGGACGCACCGCCCGGAAATGGTCGTGACGATGAACCACCGAGAGACGTGGGGGCCGGGCTTCCTCAACAGTGCCGACCACCGGGCCGTCGGGCTCAGTGTCCTCGACGCGGTCTCCGACGCCGCGAACGAGTGGATCTTTCCCGAACTCACCGAGCCGCCGTGGACCGGTGTGCGGTGGGCGGCAGTGAACGCGATGGTCGGCACCACGCACGCGGTGGATGTCACCGCCACCGTCGAGCGTGCCGTCGAGTCGCTGTGTGAGCATCATGCCTATCTCGAGGCGCTCAGCGACGAACCTGTGTCGGACCAGGCGGCCCGGCAGATCGAGATGTCCACCGGGCCCAAGCCTGGATTCGATGCCGACCGTGCCGTCGGCTTCGAGTTGTACGTCTTCGGGGGCTGACCCCTAGCCGAGCGGGGCGCCGACGATGACCCGTCCGGCACCGGGGACGGCTTCGATGTCGAGCGGCAACTGCCCGACGAACTCACCGTCCGCGTACGACGTGACCGGTGTGGCGCGAGCGGAACCTGTGGAGGAACCCGGCACCGGTGCTTCGAGTCGGAGCGTGCGGGTGCGGTAGGTCTCCACCTCGTCGAGGTCGACGTGGGTGCCCTTGTAGACGGTGGGGAACAGGCGCACCAGTTTGAACCGTCCGCCCGACTTCACGACCGTGACGTCGAGCAGGCCGTCGTCGAGCTTCGCGTTCGGCGTGATGAGCATGCCGCCGCCGTAGGAGGTGCCGTTGCCGACCGAGACCATCGTCGCGTCGAGTTCGATCGTGCGGTCGTCGAGCACGATCCGGTAGGGGATCGGCTCGAGCTTCGCCAGTTCGACGACCATCGCGAAGTTGTAGCGCATCGGGCCCTTGGGCCACCGCATCCGGTTGGCGCGATCGGTGACGAGAGCGTCGAAGCCGCTCGACAGCACGGTGCCGAACCAGCGGTCGCCGGCCCGCGCCAGGTCGACGGTCGCGACGTCGCCCGTGGCGATGATGTCGGCGGCCTTCACCGGGTCGTCGACCGGGATGTGGAACAGCCGCGCATGGTCGTTGCCGGTACCGCCGGGGACGATGCCCAGCGGAGTCCCGCTCTGCGCCAACGCCTGCCACGCGATGTTGACCAGTCCGTCGCCGCCCGCGGCGACGAGCGCGTCGGTGCCCTCGGCGACGGCCTTGCGGGCCATCTCCAGTGCCTCGTCCGCGGAGCTGCCCTCGATCTCGGTGACCGTGACGTCGCGTTCCCGCAACCGGGCGACGGCGGCGGCCGACGCCCAGGGGGCGTGGCCGCTGCCGGCGGCGGGATTGGTCAGAACCGTGACCGATTTCGTCATGGGATGAGCTTGCCAGGGTTGAGGATTCCGGCGGGGTCGATTGCGTCCTTGACCGCCCGCAGGACGCGCGCACCCAGCGGGCCGACCTCGGTCTCCATCCACGGCCGGTGGTCGCGGCCCACCGCGTGGTGGTGGGTGATGGTGCCGCCCGCGGCCATGATCGCGTCACCTGCGGCGCGCTTGGCGACGGCCCACTGTGCCAGCGGGTCGTCGGCCTGCGCGCACACCACGGTGAAGTACAACGACGCGCCGGTGGGGTAGGTGTGCGAGATGTGGCACATCACCAGGGCGTTGGTGCCTTGTGCGGCAAGCGATTCGGTGAGTGCGGCGGTGACCGCGGTGCGCAGGTTCGCGAGATTGGACCAGCGCGTGGCGGTTTCGAGGGTCTCGGCGATCGCGCCGGCGTTGAGCAGAGCGTCGCGCAGGTAGGGCGCGTCGAAGCGGCCGTGCTCCCAGGACCGTGCCGGCCCTTCGCCCAGTGCCGTGCCGCCCGAGGCGGCGAGCAGTGCCGTCGCCTCGGCGTAGCGGGCCTCGACGTGGGCGTCGGTGCCCTCGAAGGTGGTGATCGCGAGGCAGCCCGCGGCGGGGCTGTCGCCGCCGATGTCCCCGGCCAGCGCGAGGTTGATGCCGGTCTCGGCCTCGTCGGACAGGCGCATGACGGTGGGTGCGGACCCGGACTGCACGACCGCGCGCAGCGCGGCCGCGCCGGTCTCGAAGTCGGGGAACGACCAGGCCTGGTAGGCGGTGCGTTCGGGGACTGGGTGCACGCGCAGGCCCACCTCGGTGATGATGCCGAGGGTGCCCTCGGAGCCGACGAACAGCTCGCGCAGGTCGGGCCCGGCGGCCGATGCGGGTCCGCGGCCCAGGTCGAGGGTGCCGGACGGGGTCGCGACACGCAGCCACTCGACCATGTCGTCGAAGCGGCCGTAGCCGGCGGATGCCTGCCCCGACGACCGCGTCGCGGCGAATCCGCCGATCGTGGCGAACTGGAAGCTCTGCGGGAAGTGGCCGAGCGAGAAGCCGTGCTCGCCGAGGACCTGCTCCGCCTGAGGGCCGGTGAGTCCGGCCTGCAGCGTCGCGACGCCGGACACCGGATCCAGGTCGGTGAGCGCGTTCAGGCGCTGCAGGTCGAGCGCGACGACGGAGTGGAACCGTCCGCGGGCGGGGTCGACGCCGCCGACGACGCTGGTGCCACCGCCGAACGGGACCACCGCGACGCCCTCTGCCGCGCAGAACCGCAGCAGGGCCAGCACCTCTTCGTGCGAGCCGGGCAGCAGTACCGCGTCGGGGGCATCCTGCGGGTCGGTGGCCTTGCGGCGCAGCAGGTCCGGGGTGCTCTTGCCGCCCGCGTGCCGCAGGCGGGATGCGGTGTCGGTGCGGACGTGGCCGGCGCCGAGGAGTTCGCGGAGCGCGGCGACGAGGGCGTGGCCGAGGGTGCTCTCACGCAGCGTCACGTCGGATTCGGTGGGCGGCGCCGCCTGTTCGACGGCGACCCCGAGTGCCTGCTGCAGCAGGGTCGTGATCTGCGGTGACAGGTGTCGGCGGGACTCGGCGACACCCCAGGCGTCCCACTCCATGGTGGGTGCGGTGGTGGCGGGGACTTCGGGCACGAAGGCATCGGACATGCGTTACAGTGTTACATACGATGTCTATCTGTAACGAAGTTTCCGGATCTGCCGGGGAATCTCCGAGCGTCGACGACCAGATCCTCGACGCGGCCCGCTCGTGTGTGCTCGAGTTCGGGATCCGGCGGACGACGCTCGCCGAGGTCGCCCGCCGCGCCGGCGTGAGCCGGCCCACCGTGTACCGGCGCTGGCCGGACACCCGGGCCGTCGTCGCCGACCTCCTGACCCGCGAGATCCGCACCGCGATCCCCGCGATGACCGGGGACGCCCCCGCCCGCGTCCAACTCGTGCGGGCCGTCGTCGACGTCGCGACGGAGATGCGCGAGCACCCCCTGTTCGTGAAGATCCTGCGTTCGGACCCGGACATGCTCATGACCTACGTCGTCGACCGGCTCGGGGCGAGTCAGCGGGCCATCGTCGAGGTGGTCGCCGCCGCCGTCGCCGCCGGACAGCACGACGGTTCGATTCGCGTCGCGGATCCGGTGCACATGGCGACGATGGTCCTGCTCATCGTCCAGTCGGCGGTCCAGTCGGCGCGGATGGCCGCCGAACTGCTGCCCCCGCCCGCGCTCGTCGACGAACTACGGGTCGCCGTCGACTCCTATCTCGCGCCCCGACCGGTGCTCTGACCACCGATCCCACTTCCAGGAGGAACAGTGCAGGACAATTCGCGGTCCGCGCTCAACGCACAGCGCCGCAGTCGGGAACTCTCCGATCTCGGGGACGGCGAGGTCGTCGACGTCCTGGTGATCGGTGGCGGCATCACCGGTGTCGGCACGGCGCTCGATGCCGCCTCGCGCGGCCTGCGCACGGTGCTGGTGGACAAGCACGACCTGGCGTTCGGTACCAGCCGGTGGAGTTCGAAGCTCGCGCACGGTGGTCTGCGGTACCTGGCGTCCGGCAACGTCGGGATCGCGCGGGAGAGCGCCGTCGAGCGCGGGATCCTCATGACGCGCACCGCACCGCACCTGGTGTGGGCCCTGCCGCAGCTGGTGCCGCTGCTGCCGTCGGTGAGCTTCTTCGAGAAGTCCCTGGTCCGGACGGGCTTCCTGGCCGGTGACGCACTGCGGATCACCGCCCGCACGCCGGCGGCGGTGCTGCCGCGGTCGCGCCGGGTCGGGGCGGATCGCGTGGCCCAGCTCGCCCCCGCCGTCCGCCGCGAGGGACTGCGGGGCGGTCTGCTGGCGTTCGACGGGCAGCTGGTCGACGACGCTCGACTCGTGGTGGCGCTCGCGCGGACCGCGGCCGCCCACGGTGCGTCGGTGCTGACCCGGGTCGGGGCGTACGACGTGACCGGCGAGTCGGCGCGCCTGCGGGACGAGATCACCGGCGAGGAGGTGACGATCCGCGCCCGGTCGGTCGTCAATGCGGCCGGCGTCTGGGCCGGGCAGGTCGACCCGGACATCCGGCTCAAGCCCAGCCGCGGCACGCATCTGGTGCTGCCCGCCGAACTGCTCGGCAATCCCACTGCGGCGCTCACGGTCCCCATTCCGGGTGAGACCAACCGATTCGTGTTCGCGCTGCCGGCGCAGTTGGGCCGGGTGTACCTGGGCCTCACCGACGAGGCCGTCGACGGTCCGCTGCCGGACGTGCCGACCGCGTCCGACGGCGAGATCGACTTCCTGCTCGACACCGTGAACACGGCCCTGGCGACCCCATTGACGCGTGCCGACGTCCTCGGCACGTTCGCGGGTCTGCGCCCACTGCTCGACAGCGGCGAGGGGAAGACCGCGGACCTGTCCCGCAACCACGCGGTGCTGCGCTCGTCGAACGGCGTCGTCAGCGTGGTCGGCGGCAAGCTCACCACCTACCGGAAGATGGCGGAGGACGCCGTGGATGCCGCGATCGCGGCGGGTGGCCTGACCGCGCGCGGGTGTGTGACGACCGATCTGCCGGCGGTTGGTGCCTCCCGCACCGCCCCCCGCAGCCTGCCGGCGTCGCTGGTCGCCCGGTACGGCAGCGAGGCGGGCCTGGTGGCGGAGGCCGGCGCACTCACACCGATCGCCGAGGGGATCGACGTCACGCACGCGGAACTGGCGTTCGCGGTGAGCCACGAGGGTGCCCTCGACGTCGACGACCTGCTCGACCGGCGGACCCGGATCGGGCTCGTCGCGGGCGACCGGGAGCGGGCACTGCCGGCGGCGGAGCGGGCGTTGAACGGATCCTGATCGGCGGCCTGGCCGCTCACCAGCGGTTGTGGACGTCCTCGGCCCAGCCGACGAGGTCGTCGGCGCGTACCCAGGCACCCGTGTCGTCCTGAACCTTGCCCGACCAGTGGCCGAAGCACTGGTGGGTCCGTGCGGAGAAGACCTTCAGGTCGGTGACGGACTCCTTCAGGTGGAACGGGGTGAAGGTCAGGTCGACGGTGTCGCCGGTGACGCGCCACGGCGCCATCCAGTCGTCGCGGTCGTAGGTCCAGACCAGTTCCTCGCTGATCTTCGACAGGTGACCGTCGACGACCAGCGCGTTCTCCACCGATCCGGTGCCGTCGGTCCACTTGCCACCGACCTGGATGCCGATCACCTTGCCGTCGGTGCGGCCGGAGCCGGCACCCCAGTTCCAGCGCACCGCGTACGGCCATCGGCCGCGACCGTGGTCGAGGGTCGCCCAGGACTCGCCGTCCGGGACGACCGCGGCGACGCCGTCGACGCGGATCGTGCCGGTTGCGGGCCGTGCGACGTCCTTGACCGTGTACTGGAAGAGCGTGTCCGACCAGGGGACGACGACGCCGAGGCACTCGTGCCCGTCGGGCCGGTGCGCGATCACGTCGATCTCCACCCGCTTCCCGCGGGCCCGGAGCCGGGTTCCGCCGGCGACCTCGTCGATGTCGATCCGCAGCGCGCGGGTGCGGGCGCGCACCGGAGCGGCTCCGAGGGTGCCGGGCAGGGTCGCGCTGCCGCCGCCGATGCCGATGGCGTCGTACGAGACGGTCCGACCGGTGGCCCGGTCGAGCAGCCAGATGCCGTGCACGGCGGCGTAGTCGATGTCGGAGACCACGAGCGCGACCACGTGGGTCGGCGTGGTCACCGCCCAGTACTCCCAGCGCTTGTTGCGGCTCTTGCCGATTCGGCCGCGACCGACCCGGTCGGTGGTGATCACGGGCGTGCGCGTCCAGCCGACGGCCGCGGGGTTGAGGTGTCCGTCGGGCAGGGTCAGGGAGACCGGCGCGGTGACCTCGCGTTCCCGCACGGCGAGGGGCAGCGCGGGTCCGCCGGTGGCGTGGTCGTGCCGCTGACGCAGACGCCGATTCGAGGCGCGGACCGCCTCGGTGTCCACCTTCAGCACCCGGCGGTCGTAGGTCATCAGGCCGTTGGTCTCGTCCTCGACGTCGGCGAGCTGGGTGTAGACGAACGCCGTCAGGCCCCGTTCGACGGCGGGCCCGACCTGCGCGTGCTGCAGGCGGAGGAACGCTCGTTCGAACGATCCGCGGTCGGTGTACTTGCGGTAGCCGAACTCCTCGTCGTTCCAGACGTGCCCCGGCACCCGATGGGAGTAGCCCCCGTACTCGGAGAGCACGGCGGCCCGAGGGTCGGCGGCGTCGGCGCGGGAGAGCCGGTACGGCCGGAAGTAGACGTGCCGACTCGCCATGTCACCGCCGCCCTGGTCGTGCCAGCCGCTCGCGTGGTCCACCAGCCTGCTCGGGTCGAGTTCCTTCACTCGTGCGGCGGCCGCGGTGGCGTCGAACTGCCCCCACCCCTCGTTGAACGGCACCCACGCCGCGACGCTCGGAACCGAACGCAGCAGCGCGACCGTCGCGTCGAGTTCGGCGAGGAACTCGGCGCGGCCTTCGGCGTCCTGGCGTCCGAACGCGGAGTACCGGTCGTCGTCGAGCTTCACGGGCAGCAGCACCGGAGCCGTGACGACGGCGGACCGATAGCTGCGGCCACCGTTGACCATGTCCTGCCAGACGAGCATCCCCAGCCGGTCGCAGTGGTGGTACCAGCGCAGCGGCTCGATCTTGATGTGCTTGCGCAGCATCGTGAAACCGAGCTCCTTGGCCGTGCGGATGTCGTGGACGAAGGCCTCGTCCGACGGCGCGGTGTAGAGACCGTCGGGCCAGTAGCCCTGGTCGAGGAGTCCCGCGTGCAGGTAGGGCTCGCCGTTGAGCAGCAGTCGGGTGCGGCCGGACGCGTCGGGCCCGATCCCGAACGAGCGCATCCCGACGTAGCTGGTGACGCGATCGTCGTCGAGCCTCACCTCCACGTCGTAGAGGAACGGGTCCTCCGGCGACCACCGGCGGACGTCGTCGCCGAGCCGCAGCCGGGTCGGGACACCGACGGGGAGGCTCCCGGAGACGAGGTCGCGACCGTCGGCGCGGACTGCGACGACAGCGGTGTCCTCGCCTGCGTGACCGGGCACCACACAGATCTCGACCTCGCCGGTGTCCAGGTGCGGGACGAGCTCGAGTCGGTCGATCCACCGGCGCGGGACCGACTCGAGCCAGACGGTCTGCCAGATCCCCGACTGGGGGGTGTACCAGATCCCGCCACGATCGAGTTTCTGCTTACCGCGGCTGCGCCAGGACGTGTCGGTGACGTCGCGGACCCGGACGACGAGTTCGTGGGTGCCCCCGCTGTCGAGCGCGTCGGTGATGTCGAGCGTGAACGGCAGGTAGCCGCCGCGATGCCCGCCGACGGGGGAGTCGTCGACCCAGACCTCGCAGTCCTGGTCGACCGCACCGAAGTGCAGCAGCACCCGGTCGCGGACGAAGCCCTCGGGCAGTGCGAAGGCGCGGCGGTACCAGAGCGCCTCGTCGGGTCGCAGGGTGCGGTTCACCCCCGACAACGGCGCCTCCGGGGAGAAGGGCACCACGATCTCCCCGTCCCACCGGCGGGGCCGATCGGCGACCTCGGACCCGGTGAAGGCGTGGTCCCACCGGCCGTTGAGGTTGAGGTACGAATCGCGCACGAGTTGCGGGCGCGGATACTCGGGCAGCACGTTGTCGGGGTCGAGGGCATCGCCCCACGGGGTGATCACGAGGTGGGCTCCAAAGGCTGCGAGGTGGACGTCGTTGCGGACCCCGCCGACCCTGCCGACCCTGTGGTCCGCAGCAACACGACGGGAATGACGATCAGCGCCACGACGATCGCGGCGGCCGGGAAGATCCACGGTGTCGGCACCTGCTTCACCACACCCAGGTCGACGAACGTCTCGTCGGCACCGGCGATCACGGCTGCACCGAGGAACGGACCGATCACCATCGGGACGAGGACGGCGGAGATCATCCGCAGCCCCTGCACCTGTCCGGCTCGGTCGGGTGGCGTGAGATTGCGGACGGTCGCGGAGAGGGCGGCGACGCCGAGCATGAATCCCGACATCATCACGACTCCGGCGCCGATGACCGCGAGCATGCCGCGCGCCGGGAACATCAGGAGCAACCCGAGTGCGTAGATCGCGGAGATCGGCAGGATCGCCCGGGACGGGCCCACCCGGTCGAGTACCCGCCCGCCGAGAACACTGATCACCGCCGCACCCACCAGGACCGAGGCGAGCACGACGGCGTAGCCGTCGATGTCGAGGTACCGCTGGACGTAGATGATCAGGTACGGCAGGAACACCTGTGTGCTCGTGCCGAGGATCGCCCACGCCAGCAGTGCCAGGTACAACCGGGGGTGCGCGCGGGCGGTGCTCGGCCGCAGGCCGTGCAGGACCGACGACAGGTAGGTGCCGCCCGGCCGGGGCCGCCGCGGCTCGCGCAGTCCGACCCACGCGACGACGCCGACCAGCGCGGTCACTCCGCCGATGATCGAGAAGAACAGGGTCCAGTGGCCGCCCTTGGTCATCGGGTCGAGGGCGCCGAAGACCAGCAGCATCGCGAGCAGGGGCATCGTGGCGAGCACGCCGTCGACCCGGCCGCGGTTCCCGGGGTGGGTGGAGTCGGTGACCCACGCGTTGAAGGCCGCGTCGTTGGCGGTCGAACCGAGGATGCTCATGACGCAGTCGAGCAGGACGATGGCGACGATCGCGACCGCCACCGCGTCGAACATCGGCAGCAGCGACGCGGCGGCGTCGACGCTGACCAGACCGAACCCTGCGGTGCACGCACCCCACAGCACGTAGCCCGCTGCGATGAATTCGCGACGCCGGCCGGTGCGGTCCGACGCCGCTCCGGCGAGCAGCGTCGCGATCGTCGCGGCGACGGCACTCGTCGCGACGAGGGTCGCCAGCGCCGTCGGCGAATCGGTGATCGTGTCGTAGACGAACACGTTGAGGTACATGTTCTCGACCGTCCAGGCCAACTGGCCCGTGAAGCCGAGGAGGACCACCCAGGTCCACAGGCGTCGATCCGCCGGTCGCTCGTGCATGACGAGACGATAACGGCATTCGGGACACGGCAGGCCGGAATCGGCTGGGTGGTAAGGGATTCGAAGTGCCGATCCGGAGAATCGGCGTAGCGTCGGTGCACATGAGTATTCGCCTGGGCTACCAGATTCCGAATTTCAGTTACTCGACTCCCGTCCGCGACCTGTTTCCGACTGTCATCGCCCAAGCTCGGGAGGCGGAGGCGGCCGGATTCGACGCGGTGTTCGTGATGGACCACTTCTATCAGCTGCCGGGGATCGGTGAGCCGGACGAGCCGATGCTCGAGGCGTACACGGCGCTCGCCGGCATCGCGACGGCCACCGACTCGATCCAGTTGTCCGCGCTCGTCACCGGCAACACGTACCGGAATCCGGCGATGCTCGCCAAGACGGTCTCGACGCTCGACGTCGTCAGTGGGGGACGGGCGGTCCTCGGAATCGGCGCCGGCTGGTTCGAACTCGAACATCAGCAGTTGGGATTCGAGTTCGGTACGTTCACCGACCGGTTCGAGCGGCTCTCGGAGGCGCTCGCGATCATCGCGCCCATGCTCCACGGCGACCGGCCCACCTTCGAGGGCAAGTGGTACCGCGTCGAGAACGCGATCAACGAGCCGCGCCTACGCGACGACCTGCCGATCCTGCTCGGCGGCGGCGGGGAGAAGAAGACGTTCGGGCTCGCGGCCCGCTACGCCGACCACCTCAACATCATCGCGAACGCGACCGAACTGCCGCGCAAGCTCGAGGCCCTCGCTCAGCGCTGCGAGGAGGTCGGCCGCGACCCGAAGACGCTCGAGACGAGTTTCCTCGCGTTCGTGATGATCGACGAGGACGGTGACAAGGCCCGTGAGATGCAGCGCGAGTTCCTGCTGTCGCGCGGCGTGGACCTGTCCGCGTTGTCGGTCGCCGAGCGCGCCGTCGCGACCGATCGGCAGTTCGTCGGCAGTCCGGACGAGGTCGCCGAGCAGATCAGGACCCGGGTCCTCGACGTGGGCGTCGACGGCGTGATCGTCAACGTGGTCGCCAACGGGCATCAGCCGGGCATCGTCGAACTCGTCGGACGAACCCTCGGACCGCTCGTACGCGACTGATCGTGTGCGGCTGATCGCGCGCTGCCGCTCGGGTTCTCGTCGCGCCGCGCCCCCGATCGGCGGTGCGGCGCGACCGAAACCGGCGCGGCGTGGCACCCTGAGCGGATGCGAGTAGCTGTCGTCGCCGGACCCGAGGCCGGTCATGCCGTCCCGGCGTTGGCACTGTGCCGGAAATTCCTTGCTGCGGGCGATGATCCGGTGTTCTTCTCCGCGGGACGCTGGCTCGACGTCGCACGCGACAACGGGATCGACGCCCGCAAGCTCGGGGGGCTCGCGCCACGCGCGTCCGACGACGACTCCGACTCCGGATCGAAGATCCACGGCCGGGCCGCGCACGTCTCGACGGCCCTGCTGCCCGACATGCGCGACGTCGCCCCCGATCTGGTGGTGTCCGACATCATCACCGTCGGCGGCGGGATGGCGGCGGAACGGCTCGGGGTGCCGTGGGTGGAGTTGTCGCCGCACCCGCTGTACCTGCCGTCCAAGGGGCTGCCGCCGATCGGGTCGGGAATGGCGCCCGGCACGGGGATCGGGGGACGCCTGCGGGACGTGCTGCTGCGGGCCGCGACCGCGCCGTCGATCAGGAAGGGCCGGGTCCAGCGCAGCGAGGCGCGGGTGAGTGTCGGGCTGCCGGCCCGGGATCCCGGCCCCGCAGCGCGGCTGATCGCGACCCTCCCGGCGCTCGAGGTGCCGCGCCCGGACTGGCCGTCGAACGCTCACGTCGTCGGCCCGCTGGTGTGGGAGCCCGCCGACAACGTGCTCGACCCGCCGCCGGGCGACGGTCCGCTGGTGGTCCTGGCGCCGTCCACGGCGTCGATGGGTGCCGGCGGCATGCTGGACACGGCGATCCGCGCGCTCGACGGGCTCGGCGTGCGGATGCTCGTGACGCTGTTCGAGAAGCCGGACGTCGACCTGCCCGACTGGGTGCGGGCCGGGTACGGGCGGCAGGACCGGATGCTGCAGGATGCGTCCGCGCTGATCTGCGGCGCCGGGCACGGCGTGCTCGCGAAGGGCCTCCTCGCCGGGGTGCCCGCCGTGACCGTCCCCGGTGGCGGCGACCAGTGGGAGGTCGCGAACCGGGTCGCGCGCGCCGGCCTCGGGGTGCTGATCCGCCCGCTCGAGGTTGCCTCGCTGCGGGACGGGGTCCGGACGGTCCTGGACGACCCGGCCTACGGCGCCGCCGCGCGACGGGCGGCCGATGGGATCGCGGACGTCGCCGACCCGGTCGCGGTGTGTCGCGCGGCGGCGGTGTGAGCGTCGGGGCGGCCTGCCCGATTCCGCTACGGTGGCACATGTGCGACTGACCGAATTCCATGATCTCGTCCGGGAAGAGTTCGGACAGGTGCGCGGCGACTCCCTGCTCGTCGACCACGTCGTTCTCAGCCTGGGCGGGAAGACCGCCGTCGATGCGATCGAGGACGGCGAGGACCCGCGCGTCGTGTGGCGCGCGCTGTGCGACGAGTTCGACGTTCCCCCACAGCGCAGGTAGGACGGTGCGGCACCGCCGCGGTCGACGATTGACTCGAACAGATGTTCGCTTATGCTGGAATCATCCGTTGTCGTCCACGTGTTGCGGCTGAGTGAGTCCGAGTGCGGCGGTTCGGACCGTGCGAGCCGGCGAAGTTGTCGGTACCGGGCTCTAACCTGATCCCAGATCGCTGGACGAGACTTCGAAAAGGGGACCACGATGGCACCACAGGCACACGATCGCGACAAGGCGCTCGAGCTGGCTCTGGCACAGATCGACAAGAGCTTCGGCAAGGGTTCGGTGATGCGCCTGGGTGAAGAGGCTCATCAGCCCATCGCCGTGATCCCCACCGGATCGATCGCGCTGGACGTGGCACTGGGTATCGGCGGTCTGCCCCGCGGACGAGTCGTCGAGATCTACGGTCCGGAGTCCTCGGGTAAGACGACGGTCGCGCTGCACGCGGTGGCGAACGCGCAGGCCAACGGCGGTATCGCGGCGTTCATCGACGCCGAGCACGCGCTCGACCCGGAATACGCCCGCAAGCTCGGTGTCGACACCGACGCGCTCCTGGTCTCGCAGCCGGACACCGGTGAGCAGGCCCTCGAGATCGCGGACATGCTGATCCGTTCCGGCGCCCTCGACATCATCGTCATCGACTCGGTGGCCGCGCTGGTGCCGCGCGCCGAGATCGAGGGCGAGATGGGCGACAGCCACGTCGGTCTGCAGGCCCGCCTGATGAGCCAGGCGCTGCGCAAGATGACCGGTGCGCTCAACAACTCGGGCACCACCGCGATCTTCATCAACCAGCTGCGCGAGAAGATCGGTGTGATGTTCGGCTCGCCCGAGACCACCACCGGTGGTAAGGCGCTCAAGTTCTACTCCTCGGTCCGCCTCGACGTCCGCCGCATCGAGACCCTCAAGGACGGCACCGACGCGGTCGGCAACCGCACGCGCGTCAAGGTCGTCAAGAACAAGGTGTCGCCGCCGTTCAAGCAGGCCGAGTTCGACATCCTCTACGGCCAGGGCATCAGCAAGGAGGGCTCGCTGATCGACATGGGTGTCGAGCACGGGTTCATCCGCAAGTCCGGGTCCTGGTACACGTACGAGGGCGATCAGCTGGGTCAGGGCAAGGAGAACGCCCGCAAGTTCCTGCTCGAGAACATCGACATCCGGGACGAGATCGAGAAGAAGATCAAGGAGAAGCTCGGTATCGGTGCGGTCGTGACCGGCGACGATGCCGAGTCGGCCGACTTCTAGTCCGGTGAGTCTCGTGCCCCTCCCGGTCGGCGCTGCCGATCGGGCGGGGGAGGCAATCCCGTCATGACAGACGACGACACCGGCCACTACGACCGGTACGGCAGTGACGACGTCACCACCGGTCGGCGCCGCACCGCGAATCGGGCCAGGAACAGGGACAGTCAGGGCCGCCCTGTCGGCGAGGACGGCACACCGTTCGAACTGAAGGGCACCCCGGAGACTCTCGGGGTACGGGCGAAGGACGTGTGCCTGCGGCTGCTCACCGATCGGGCTCGCAGCCGCACCGAACTCGAGCAGAAGCTCGTGCAGAAAGGGTACCCGCAGGCGGTGATCGACACTGTCCTGGGCCGGCTCGCCGAGGTCGGCCTCGTCGACGACGCCGCGTTCGCGGAGCAGTGGGTCCATTCCCGGCACACCTATTCCGGTCGCGGCCGCCGCGCCCTCGCCACGGAACTGCGCCGCAAGGGCATCGACGACGCCACCTCGCAGGAGGCGCTGTCGGCGATCAGCGCCGACGACGAACGTGAGCGGGCGGCCGAATTGGTGCGCCGGAAGCTGGTCCGCACCACCGCGGGCGACATTGCCGACCGCGACGACCGGGAGCGGCTGATGCGCCGGCTCGTCGGGATGCTCGCGCGCCGCGGCTATCCGGCGGGCCTGTCGTTCGCCGTCGTCAAGGACGAGCTCGGCAGTCTCGGAGCGACGGACGCTTGACGTCCCGGGGGCTGTGCCGGGGGAAGCGCTGGGGGACAATCGAAGTCGTCAGCGGCCGAAGGATGGGGGAGTGATGGTGTACTGGGCGGTCGCCTGGACCGAGACCGGTTCGGACGCGATTCGTATCGAGGACGGCTACCTCGACGGAGGCGATGCCGCCGTGTCGCAGATCGTCGAGGTCGGACGTCGAGTCGGTGCCGAACCGGGCACCTCGTCGGTATGGGCGCACCTGGACACGGTGACGGCGCAGGTCCCTGCGTTCGGTGCAGCGGATACCGATGCCTGGGCACTGGCCGCGGACGTGCGCCGGTGCATCGCGGACGCCGAACGCCAGCAGAGAGCGGCCGAGAGTGCCGCAGCCGCGGCCAGAGCGAACGACCCGCGTCCGATCCATCCCACGCCGTCAGGATCGGTGCGCGAGCAGTGGGCCCGCATCGCCGACTGGCTGTGCACCCAGTTGTCGGACGTCGAGTTCCGCGGCGCCGATCAACAGCAGATCGCCGCGGCTGTCGCCGCCACGGGGCAGGCCTGGCCCGACGAGTTGGTGGATCTGTTCTCGTTGGCGAACGGTGGGCCCGAAGGGCGTTGGATCAGGGTGATCCCGGGATACGAGCTGTTCACCCTCGACCGGGTGGTCGCCGACCGTGAACGATCCATTCGGATCTGGGACGAGGGTGCCCGCATGTACGGCATCGACCTGGCAGATCCGCCGGCCGGGGCGGGGTTCGAGGCGGGCACCTTCATTCCCGCCTTCGTGCCCTTCGCTGGGCGGGACTCGAACTATCTGTGCGTCGACACTCGGCCCGGCCCCCTGTACGGGTCCGTACTCGAATTCGACGAGACCGGTGCCGATGCCGATGGCCCGGCCTGGCAGTCGGTCAGTGCGCTGCTCACCGACATCGCCGACGCGCTCACTCAGGGCACCGCGTTCGTCGACGGGCAACTACCGTTCGTTCGAGACGGTTCCGCCTTCGAATGGGACTCGGGTGACCGTGCCGGGGACGTCGAGTTCGCGGTCCGGAACGCAGCTCCCAGCACCTGACGGACCCTAGCCGCTACGGCCGGAGGCGCCCGGCCGCCCGGTTGCGTCGGGTGGTCAGCCACGCCCCCCGGATGAGCATCAGTAGGCCCAGGCCCATGCCCCATCCCAGTATGGAGAACGCCACCCCGATTCCCTCCTGGCTGGTCACCCCGACACTGGCTGCGACGGCGAATGCGGTCGTGAACCCCGCTGCAGTGCCGGCCGCGGCGGCCAAGCCGCCCGCGACCGCCCACCGCGACAGGTGAGCGGCGGCGAGGCAGGCCAGGACCACGGTTGCGCCGCATGCGACCACCTGCCAGGTCGGGAACTGGGTAGGGGCGGGCAGTGCGGGTCCACGGACCCGTCCGGCGGAGTCGGCCGACCAGCTGAGCCAGCCCGCACACGACAGGAATCCCAGCACGAAGGCGATCAGGCCGGTGGTCCACAGCCCCAGTCGGCCGGTGCCCGTCGGCCGGGCGGTCGCCGGCTCGACCCCGGCCTGCTCCGACCGCCACGCCGACCGGACGATGAACGCGCCGAACGCGGTGGGCACACCGACGAAGATGGCCACGACCCAGAGGAACTGGGACCAGGAGAAGCCGACATCGACCGTCATGGCACGAGTATGCACCGGCGCGCGGCCTGCCGACGGTGGGGACACGAAGGGCGCGTGGAGGATCGGAATCCTCCACGCGCCCTGCTCATGTCCCTCGGGTGTCCGGGGCCGCTCAGTCGCGCGGCGCCGACTTCTCCGTTGCGTCGAAGTCGTCGATGCCCGGTGCGCCGTCGAGTTCGACGGTATCGATCGGCACGACAGCCGGGCGGGTGCCCTTCTTGCCGCCGCTGCGGAGTCGCTTCTCGAGCCACGTCGCGAAGGACGTGAGCGCGAAGTTGATGATCACCATGATCACGCCGACCACGACCAGCGCGGCGAAGAAGTTGCGGTAGTACGACGCCGCCTGCTGGCCGCTGCGGATCAGCTCGATGTAGCCGATCTGGTAGCCGAGCGCCGAGTCCTTCAGTGCAACCACCATCTGCGACACCAGAGCCGGCAGCATCGTGGTGATCGCCTGCGGCATCAGGACCAGCCGCATCATCTGGCCCTTACGCATGCCGAGCGATGCCGCGGCCTCGGTCTGGCCCTTCGGCAGTGACAGGATGCCGGCCCGCAGGATCTCGGCGATCACCGAACCGTTGTAGAGGGTCAGGCCCACGACGACGGCGGCCAACGCCAACTGGTTCGACGGGAACACGCCGTACTGGGCGAACGCCTGGTAGGCGAAGATCATCAGGATCAGCACCGGGATGGCGCGGAAGAACTCGACGAAGGCGCCGCAGATCCAGCGGACCCAGCGGTGATCGGACAGGCGGCCGATACCGAGGACCGCGCCGAGGATCAGCGCGAACACGATCGACAGGGACGCCGCGAGCAGCGTGCCCTTCAATCCCGGCAGCAGATAGGTGGTCCACGTGAAGTGGTCCAGGAACGGTGACCACTTGTCGGCCTCGAGCTGACCGTTGTCGGCCAGCACGTTCAGCACGTACAGCACGATCGCGACCAGCACGATGCCGAAGACGATCGCGATCAGCCGGTTTCGCACCCGGGCCCGGGGGCCGGGTATGTCGAAGAGAACGCTCGATTGCTGGGTCATCGCTTCACCGCCAGACGCTTGCCGAGGTAACCGAACAGGAACCCGACCGGCAGCGTCAGGATCATGAAGCCGATGGCGAAGATGCCGAAGACGAGGAACAGCTTGTCCGCCTCGTTCTCGATCATCGTCTTCATCAGCAGCGACGCCTCGGCCACGCCGATCGCCGACGCGATCGTCGTGTTCTTGGTCAGTGCGATCAGCACGCTGCCGAGGGGCGCGATGACCGCGCGGAACGCCTGCGGCAACACGATCATCCGGACGCTCTGCGTGAACGTCAGGCCCAGGGATCTGGCGGCCTCGGCCTGGCCGAGGGGGACGGTGTTGATGCCCGACCGCAGCGACTCACAGACGAAAGCGGCCGTGTAGACGACGAATCCGAGCACTGCGAGCCGGAAGTTGTTCTGATCGATGAAGGTCGACGAGTTCTCCGGGGCGAAGTGCACACCCAGGTTCTGGTAGAGGCCCACCGAGCAGAACACGATGATGAGCGTGAGCGGTGTGTTGCGGAAGATGTTGACGTACCAGGTCGCGAAGATCCGGAGGATCGGTACGGGGGAGACCCGCATCGCGGCGAGGAGGGTGCCCCAGATCACGGCGCCGAGCGCCGACCAGAAGGTGAGTTGCACGGTGGTCCAGAACGCGCTGACGAGCTGAGCACCGTAAGTATCGAGTAGTCCCATGTCACCTCCTCCGTATCAGTACCGGTCGACGGCCGGCGGCGCGGGCAGCGCATAGCCGGACTCGCCCATGGTGTCCTCGAGCGCCCGCTGCCAGGCCCCGGTCGCGATCATGTCCTCGATCGCATCGTTGATCTTCATCCGTGCTTCCGTGTCGCCCTTCGGTAGACCGACTCCGTAGGGTTCGGTGGTGAACGGCTCACCGGCGAGTTTGAACTCGCCGGGATACTGGGCGGAGTACCCGGCCAGGATGATGTCGTCCGTGGTGAGGGCGTCGACCTTGCCGCGGTGCAGCGCCTCGACACACGATGAGTAGCTGTCGAACTGCTGCAACTGCACGCCCGGGTACGACTTCTTGATCTTCTGCGCCGGGGTGGAACCGGACACCGAGCACAGCCTCTTCCCGCCTTCGAGGGATTCGGGGCCGGTGATGGTGTCGTCGTCGGCGCGGACCAGGAGTGATTGGCCCGCGATGTAGTACGGGCCGGCGAAGTCGACGACCTTCTTGCGGTTGTCGGTGATCGAGTACGTTCCGACGACGAAGTCGACTTCACCGTTCTTGATCAGGTTCTCGCGCTGCGCCGACGGCGCCTCGCGCCACGTGATGCCGCTCTCGGGGACGCCCAGGTAGTTCGCGATGTACTTGGCGACCTCGACGTCGAAGCCGGTCATGGTCTTGTCCGGTTCGCGCAGTGCCAGTCCGGGCTGGTCGTACTTGGTGCCGATGGTGAGGTGGCCGTCGGCGGCGTCCGCGAGCACGTCCCGCGGCTCGCTGCTGCCGCACGCCGACGCTGTCAGCACGACCGCGGTGAGGGCCGCGACGGCGGTCAGGATGCGCCGGGATCTGATTCTTCTCATCGTGTTCCTCCCGCCCCGGCTCAGTGACCGAGGATCTTGCCGAGGAAGTCCTTGGCGCGGTCGGACTCAGGTGCGGTGAAGAACGTCTCCGGGGAGGTGTCCTCGAGGATCCGGCCGTCGGCCATGAAGATGATCCGGTCGGCGGCCTTGCGGGCGAACCCCATCTCGTGGGTCACGACGATCATTGTCATGCCCTCCTTGGCGAGGTTCACCATGACGTCGAGGACCTCGTTGACCATCTCGGGGTCGAGGGCGGAGGTCGGCTCGTCGAACAGCATGACCTTCGGGTCCATCGCCAGGGAGCGGGCGATGGCCACACGCTGCTGCTGGCCGCCGGACAGCTGCGCCGGGTACTTCTCGGCCTGCGCCTGGATACCGACCCGCTCCAGGAGTGCGAGTGCGCGCTCCTTGGCCGCAGCCTTGTCGATCTTGCGGACCTTCATCGGCCCGAGCATCACGTTCTCGAGCACCGTCTTGTGCGCGAAGAGGTTGAAGCTCTGGAACACCATGCCGACATCCGAGCGGAGGCGGGCGAGGGCGCGGCCCTCGGCCGGCACCGGTACGCCGTCGATCGTGATGGCTCCCCGATCGATGGGTTCGAGACGGTTGATCGTGCGGCAGAGCGTCGACTTGCCGGACCCGGACGGGCCGAGCATCACGACAACCTGGCCGGAGGGTATCTCCAGGTCGATGTTCTTCAGAACATGCAGGTCGCCGTAGTGCTTGTCGACCCCCTTCATGGAGATCATCGACTGGGTTCCGGTAGCCGCTCCGGTGGTCTCAGGCTGCGTCATAACGCGTAACCCTATATGGACCTATTACGTACCCGCTGGTCTAGCGGCTATCGATCTTGAACGATCAAGCGGTGGCCGTTCGGCTCCGGTGAACAATGTGGCCGCGACAGGCGGTTTTGCCGGGACCCGTACCCTTGGACCCGTGGAGACGATCGACCAGAACGCCGGGCGCAGCTATGAGGTCCGCACCTACGGCTGTCAGATGAACGTGCACGATTCGGAACGGCTCTCGGGTCTGCTCGAGGACGCCGGCTACACCAAGGCGGTGCCGGGGGAGCAGGCCGATCTGGTCGTCTTCAACACCTGCGCGGTCCGCGAGAACGCCGACAACAAGTTGTACGGCAATCTCAGCCACCTCGCCCCGGTGAAGGAGGAGCGCCCCGGCATGCAGATCGCCGTCGGCGGCTGCCTTGCCCAGAAGGACCGCGACACCGTCGTGAAGAAGGCGCCGTGGGTCGACGTCGTGTTCGGTACCCACAACATCGGCTCGCTGCCGGCGCTGCTCGAGCGCGCCCGGCACAACGAGGAGGCGCAGGTCGAGATCCTCGAATCGCTCGAGGCGTTCCCGTCGACCCTGCCGGCCAAGCGTGAGTCCGCGTACGCGGGCTGGGTGTCGATCTCCGTCGGCTGCAACAACACCTGCACGTTCTGTATCGTGCCCGCCCTGCGCGGCAAGGAGGTCGATCGTCGTCCCGGCGACATCCTCGCCGAGGTCCAGGCGCTCGTGAACGAGGGCGTGCTCGAGGTGACGCTGCTCGGGCAGAACGTCAACTCGTACGGAGTCTCGTTCGCCGACCCCGAGATCCCGCGGGACCGCGGCGCCTTCGCGAAGCTGCTCAGTGCCTGCGGACAGATCGAGGGGCTCGAGCGCGTCCGATTCACCTCCCCGCATCCGGCGGAGTTCACCGACGACGTCATCGAGGCGATGGCGTCGACGCCGAACGTGTGCCCGCAGTTGCACATGCCGTTGCAGTCCGGTTCCGACCGGGTCCTCAAGGCGATGCGCCGGTCGTACCGCAGCGCCAAGTTCCTCGGGATCATCGAGAAGGTCCGCGCCGCGATGCCGCACGCCGCGATCACCACCGACATCATCGTCGGCTTCCCCGGGGAGACCGAGGAGGACTTCCAGGCCACCCTCGACGTGGTCCGGCAGGCTCGCTTCACCAGTGCCTTCACGTTCCAGTACTCCAAGCGTCCGGGCACCCCGGCCGCCGAGATGGAGGGGCAGCTCCCGAAAGCTGTTGTGCAGGAACGCTACGAGCGCCTCATCGCGCTCCAGGAGGAGATCACCCTCGACGAGAACCGCAAGCTCGTCGGCACCGAGGTCGAGTTGCTGATCACCGCCGGCGACGGTCGCAAGAACGCCGAGACCGCGCGCATGAGCGGCCGTGCACGAGACGGTCGCCTCGTCCACTTCAAGCCCGAGGGCAACCTCGACGGCGACCTGCGTCCCGGCGACGTCATCACCGTCGTCGTGACCGGTGCCGCCCCGCACCACCTGGTCGCGGACGATCTCGTCCTCACCCACCGGCGCACCCGCGCCGGAGACTCGTTCGAACGAGGGGTCACCCCGAAGACCCCGCCGATCGGCGTGGGGCTGGGGTTGCCGCAGGTCGGCGCCCCCGCGCCGCTGCCAACACAGATGGGATGCAACGCATGAGCACCTCGGACAGCGGCGACGCTTCCGGTAGTGAGAACCGACCGGGCCGGGACGTGCCGGGAGTTCCGGATCCGATAGAGGAGTACCAGAAGGACTTCGAGGCCGCCGAGAAGAAGGTTGCCGGGGAGATCGACCCCGGCATCCGGGCGGTCGTGGTGGCGGTGTGCGTGCTGGTGCTGCTGCTGTCGTTCACGTTGCCGCACACCGGATCCGCGAACGGGTGGGACGTTCTCGTCGGCGACCAGGACGCGATCGACGAGTACGTCAATCTGCCGTCACGGATCTTCATGTGGCTGGCAGTCGTGTTCGGCGGTGTCTTCTCGATTCTCGCGCTGGTGACCCGACGGTGGGTGCTGGCGTGGATCGCGTTGGCGGGCACCGCGGTCTCGGTGGTGTTCGGCATGCTCGCGATCTGGTCGCGGCAGACCCTCCCCGTGGCCGAGGCCTCGGGTTCGGGCCCGGGATTCGGTCTCGTGCTGGGGTGGATCGCGGTCATCGTGCTGACGTTCCACTGGATCAAGGTGGTGTGGACCCGGACCGCGGTGCAACTGGCCGCCGAGGAGGCGCGCCGCAACGCTGCGAGCGAGGATCAGACGCGCGAGGACTGGCAGAACTGAGTTCCGGCGACCGAGTTCGCCCGGAACACGAGTGAGGGGTGCGACGCCGACCGGCGTCGCACCCCTCACTCGTCGAAGATCAACGCTCGTTGACGGCGCCCTCGGCGGCCTCGGCCCACTCACGCCACTGCTGGGCCTGAGCGCGCGCCTTCTCGGCGTCCTTGGTCTTGCCGGCTGCGGTGGCCTTGGCGGCCTGATCCTCGAACTGGGCGACGCGCTCCCGGAACTGGGCGGCCCGCGCCAGCGCCTCGGGATCGGTGCGACGCCACTCCGAGTCGGCCGCCTCGCGCACGCGCTTCTCGATCGCGCGGAGCTTGCCCTCGAGATCGTGCATCCGCTCGCGCGGAACCTTGCCGATCGCGTCCCACTTCTCCTGCAGGTCACGCAGGGCCGCGCGGGCCGCCTCGAGGTCCTTGTCGGGGTCGATGGCCCCGGCGGACTTCAGCAACTCCTCCTTGGCGGCCGCGTTCTCCGAGAACTCCGCGTCGCGTTCGGATGCGGCGGCGTTGCGGGCGGCGAAGAAGACGTCCTGCGCCTCCTTGAACCGCCGCCACAGTGCGTCGTCCGCCTCGCGGGGCGCCCGCCCCGCGGCCTTCCACTCGGCGAGCAGGTCGCGGAACTCGCCGGCCGTGGGCCCCCAGTCGGTGGACGTCGCCAACGACTCGGCCTGGGTGACGAGTTCCTCCTTGCGGGACTTCGCGCCGGCCCGTTCGCGATCGAGGTCGGCGAAGTGGGTGCCCCGACGGCGGTTGAACGCCTCGCGTGCCTTCGAGTACCGCTTCCACAGTGCGTCGTCGGTCTTGCGGTCGAGGCCCCGGATGGTCTTCCACTCGTCGAGGATCTCGCGCAGCCGGTCGCCCGCGGCCTTCCACTGCGTCGACTCGTTGCCGATCTGCTCGGCCTCGGCCGCGAGCGCCTCCTTGCGGGAGGTCTGCTCCTGCCGGGACTGCTCCTTGTCGTGCTTCTCCTGCTCCTCGGCCTGCTCGGAGCCCGCGATGATCGCCGCCAAACGAACGCTCAGTGCGTCGAGGTCGCCGATGACGGTCGCGGTGGGAAGCGACTCGGCGAGCGCAGCGGCCGCCGCCCGGGTCTTCTTGGCATCGCCGGCACCGGAGGCCAGGCGGGTCTCGAGGAGCGTCACCTCGGTCGCCAGGTCGTCGTACCGTCGCCCGAAGTGCGCGAGGCCCTCGGCGGCGTCCCCGGCCTGCCACGAGCCGATCTGTCGTTCGCCGTCGGCCGTCTTCACCCACGCGGTGCCGTCGTCGTCGACCCGGCCGAACAGGCTGGGATCGCTGGCGGCCACGCCGGGTGCGGCGTGGGTCGGAGCCGGACCGGGCTTGGGCGAGCTCGATTTCACGGCACCCGGCTTGGCGGCGCCGGGCTTGGGGACGCCCGGCTTGGGGGTACCCGGCTTGGGTGCGTTGCTCTCGGTCATAGCTCCTCGTCTCTGCCGCGCGTCACGGCTGCCTGATCGCACTGTCGCCTCCCGCAGGCCCGGTCGGGTCGACCGGAAACAGGGGGAGCCTGCAGCGACTGTTCACGACTATTGAAACAGGTATGACCGTCGGAGGGCGCCACCTCGGGTCGACTACCGTGGCGCAGTGTGTTGACCGCCGCTGCTTTCGTGCCCTCCCCTCCGCTGCTGGTGCCCCAATTGGCCGGGGCCGCTGCAGCGGAAACCGACCGGTTGCGCCAAGCCGCGCTGGACGTGTCCGCCCGGCTCGGCGAAGCGTGCGGGCAGTGGACCGTCATCGGTGTCGCCGACCCGGGTGCGCCCGCCACCGAGATCGCCCCCGAATCGCGCGGCACCTTCGCAGGATTCGGGGTCGACGTGCGAGTGTGCCTGGCGCCAGGCGAATCCGACCGCGGCGCGCCCGATCCCGAGATGCCGCTCGCGGCGCTCGTGGCCGGCTGGCTGCGTGGGCGCGTCGCACCGTCGGTGACGGTCCGGGCGCGAATCCTGGCACCGAACACCTCGCCCGCGGAGTGCATCCGCGTGGGGGAACAGCTGCGCCGCGAACTCGATGCGTCGCCGTTGCCGCAGGGGCTGCTGATCGTCGCCGACGGCGCGAACACGTTGACGGAGAAGGCTCCCGGGGCGTTCGACGAGCGGTCGGGAGCCGTGGAGGCGGTGCTGGGTCGGGCGCTCGCCGGCGGTGACTGCGGTGCCCTCGACGGGCTCGACGCGGGACTGTGCGGCGAGATCGGGCTGTCCGGCCGTGCTGCGTGGCAGACGCTTTCGGCGGTGTTCGGGGGCGCGGACGGTGGTCCGCGCAAGGCCGAGTCGCTGTACTCGGAGTCGCCCTTCGGCGTCGGCTACCACGTCGGGATGTGGCTGCCGTGACCGAGCAGGGACGTACCCCGATCGCCGTCGTGGGCCCCACCGCCACCGGCAAATCGGACCTGGGTCTGGACCTCGCGGAACGGCTGGGCGGCGAGATCGTCAACATCGATGCGATGCAGCTGTACCGCGGAATGGACGTCGGCACCGCGAAGCTGACCGTGCCGGAACGGCGGGGAATCGTCCACCACCAGCTCGACGTGCTGGACGTCACCGAGACCGCGACGGTCGCGCGTTATCAGGAAGCGGCGTGCCGCGACATCGGCGACATCCGCGCGCGGGGTGCCGTGCCGATCGTCGTCGGCGGCTCGATGATGTACGTGCAGTCGTTGCTCGACGAGTGGTCGTTCCCCGCGACCGATCCCCAGGTCCGGGCGCACTGGGAGGCCGAGCTCGCCGAGCGTGGCGTGGCGGCGGTCCATGCGGAGCTCGCGCGGGTCGATCCGGAGGCGGCGGCGTCGATCCTGCCGACCGACGGCCGGCGGATCGTGCGTGCGCTCGAGGTCGTGCACCTCACCGGCAAGCCGTTCGCCGCGTCTGCGCCGAAGATCGGCGAACCACGTTGGGGCACAGTCATCGTGGGCGTCGACCGCGAGACGGAGGCACTCGACGCGCGGATTCGGCTGCGCACCGAGTTGATGTTCGAGCGGGGGCTCGTCGACGAGGTCCGTGCGCTGATCGAGGTGGGGCTGCGGGAGGGCGTGACCGCGCAGCGGGCCATCGGATACGCGCAGGTGCTCGCGATGCTGGACGGCGAGTACGACCTCGCCGAGGCGGTCGAGCGCACGTTCATCGGCACCCGCCGGTACGTCCGCCGGCAGCGGTCGTGGTTCCGGCGGGATCCACGGGTGCACTGGGTGGACGGCGCCGATCCCGCTCTCCTGGACGGCGTCCTGCGCGTCGTCGAGGGCCGGTGACATCCCGCTAGAGTTGACGGCATGGAATTCAGCAAGGGCCACGGCACCGAGAACGACTTCGTGATCCTGCCGGATCCGGATGCCGATCTCGCGTTGCCCGCTCACCGGATCGCCGCGCTGTGCGACCGCCGCCGCGGACTGGGCGCCGACGGACTGCTGCGGGTGGCCCGCGCGGGCGCACTCACCGCGGTGGGTGTGCTGGCCGAGCTGCCTCAGGGCGTCGGCCCCGACGACTGGTTCATGGACTACCGCAACGCCGACGGCTCGATCGCCGAGATGTGCGGCAACGGTGTCCGCGTGTTCGCGCACTACCTGCGTTCCACCGGGCTCGAGGGTCGCGACGAGTTCGTCGTCGGCAGCCGCGCCGGCGGTCGGCCCGTCCGGGTGCACTCCGCCGATCACGTCTACGGCGACGTGACCGTCGACATGGGGCAGGTGCGCGAACTCGGGTCGTCGACGGCCACGATCGGCGGACGCGTGCTCGACGGCATCGGCATCGACGTCGGCAACCCCCACCTCGCGTGCGTCGACCCCGCTCTCACACCGGCGGCGCTCGCGGCGCTGGACCTCACGGCGGCACCCGGATTCGATCCCGGCTTCTTCCCACAGGGCGTCAACGTCGAGATCCTCACCCCGCTCACCGACGGCGCCGTGGAGATGCGCGTCCACGAGCGTGGTGTCGGCGAGACCCGCTCGTGCGGTACCGGCACCGTCGCCGCGGCCGCCGCGGCGCTGCGGGCGGCCGGCCACACCGACGGCGCCGTCGAGGTGCGGGTGCCCGGCGGCCGGGTCGAGGTGTCGATCGACAGTGGGCGGGCGGCGCTGCGCGGTCCGTCGGTGCTGGTCGCGTCCGGCATGATCGACGGTCGCTGGTGGACCGAGCTGGGATGAATCCCGGTTCGTTCGGCTGACGGTGCCGACGCCACCCGCGTGGCGGGTGGCGACCGAAATGCGCGTGCACGCCGGTCGCGCTTCGTGGGACGATGAACGTGTATGACGAAAACACATCACACCCACGTCCCGTCCACCACGGACGATCAGGCAACCCCCGACGAGGCCGAGTACGTCGACGACTCCGCGGCCCCGTCCGTCGGCGACATGCAACTCGACGAGCGTGCCGCGCTGCGGCGCGTGCAGGGCCTGTCGACCGAGCTCACCGACGTCACCGAGGTCGAGTACCGGCAGCTGCGTCTCGAGCGCGTGGTCCTGGTCGGTGTCTGGACGTCGGGCACCGCCGCGCAGGCCGACGCGAGCATGGCCGAGCTCGCCGCCCTCGCCGAGACCGCCGGCTCCGAGGTACTCGAGGGTCTGGTTCAGCGTCGGGACAAGCCCGATGCCGCGACGTACATCGGTTCGGGCAAGGCCGACGAGCTCCGGCAGGTGGTCCTGGCGACCGGTGCTGACACCGTCATCTGCGACGGTGAGCTCACGCCCGCGCAGCTCACCGCGCTGGAGAAGGTCGTCAAGGTCAAGGTGGTCGATCGGACCGCGCTGATCCTCGACATCTTCGCGCAGCACGCCACCTCCCGCGAGGGCAAGGCGCAGGTCGCCCTGGCTCAGATGGAGTACATGCTGCCCCGGCTGCGTGGCTGGGGCGAGTCGATGTCCCGGCAGGCCGGTGGTCGCGCGGGCAGCAACGGCGGCGTCGGCCTGCGCGGTCCCGGCGAGACGAAGATCGAGACGGACCGTCGCCGGATCCGCGAGCGGATGGCGAAGCTGCGTCGCGAGATCAGGGGCATGAAGGCCGCGCGCGACACCAAGCGCAGTCAGCGGCTGCGCAGCGAGATCCCGTCGGTCGCGATTGTCGGCTACACCAACGCCGGTAAGTCGAGCCTGCTCAACGCGCTGACAGGTTCCGGCGTGCTGGTGCAGAACGCCCTGTTCGCGACGTTGGATCCGACGACGCGTCAGTCCGCGTTCGAGGACGGACGCGAGTACGTGCTCACCGACACCGTCGGGTTCGTGCGGCACCTGCCGACGCAGCTCGTCGAGGCGTTCCGCTCGACGCTCGAGGAGGTCACCGACGCCGACCTGCTGCTGCACGTCGTCGACGGCTCCGATCCGTTGCCGACCGACCAGATCAAGGCTGTCCGCGAGGTCATCACCGAGGTCGTCCGTGAGAACGATACGACCGCTCCGCCCGAGTTGATCGTGGTAAACAAGATCGACGCTGCGGACCCGGTGGTTCTGACCCAGCTGCGCGGGCTCCTGCCCGGCGCGGTGTTCGTGTCCGCCCGAACAGGGGAGGGCATCGATGAGCTACGCACGCGACTGGGGGAGATCGTTCGACGACCGGAGGTCGAGGTCGACGTCCTCGTGCCCTACTCGCGAGGCGATCTCGTCGCCCGCATCCACTCGGACGGACAGATCCTCGATTCGTCCCACGAGGAGGACGGCACCCGGATGCGTGTTCGAGTCCCCGAGTCCCTCGCGTCTGCTCTCCTCGAATACGCGGGGCGTGGATAGCGGTCGCGGCTTGATCCGGCTGTCGCTCGCCGGTGCCGCGCTCGCGCTCGTTCCGTCGATGCTGCTGGCCGCGCCGGCGGCCGCCCAGAGTTCCGGCTCCGGTGTGCTGGTGACCGGTGCGCAGTTCGAGCAGGTCTGCACGCCGGTGGATCCGGCGCTCGCGGAGCTGTCCGGGCTGGCCGTGTCGGGCGACGCGACCTACGGGATCGGCGACAGCGGCACCGACGACGCCGTCATCGTGATGGACGGTGACTGCGCGGTGACCGCGACGGTCCCGGTCCCGGTCGACCCGAACGACATCGAGGACATGGGCATCGGCCCGGACGGCCGGCTGTGGCTGGCAGACACCGGCGACAACCATCGCGTCCGTTCCACCATCGCTCTGATCGACCTCGACCCGGCGACCGGTGCGGGGCAGGTGCACCGGCTGACGTACCCGGACAGCGCACACGACGCCGAGGCGCTGCTGATCCAGCGGGACGGCGTCCCCTTGATCGTCACCAAGGAAGTCGTCGCCACGAACGGGATCTACCGTCCGGCCGGCGCTGCCACTCTCGGCGGGCTGGCGTCGCCCGGACCCACGTCGCTCGAGCGGGTCGGCGACATCCGTCTGGGCCCCACCACCACACCCGGCGGACCGGTCCCGATCGGTGGATCCACCCTCGTCACGGGTGGAGCGGTGAGCGCGGACGGCACGGTCGCCGCACTGCGCACGTACACCGACGTCTACCTGTTCTCGGCACCCGACGGTGACCTGGTGCGGGCGCTCACGACCACCACGCCGTTGCGGGTGGCGTTGCCGAACCAGCCGCAGGGCGAGACGATCGCGTTCACGCCGGACGGGGACCTGCTGGCCGGGTCCGAGTCGGCCGGTGGTGCACTGCCGCCCATTCAGATCCTGAGGGGCGCGACGGAACTGGCACAGAGCACCGGCTGGTCCGGTGGCTCGGTGTCGCTGTCGGCTTCGGAGAACCAGAGTCAGGAGCCTGCCCAGGCGTCCGGCGACACCACCGAGGCATCCGCGGCCCCCCGGTGGTCCACGGTCGTCCTCGCCGGTGGTGCCCTGGTGGCAGGGCTGGCGACGTTCGTCCTGGTGCGGCGCCGGCCCCGTTCGTAGCGGTCGGGTCGGTCAGGACTTCCTGATCAGGTCGGCGCAGCGCTCGCCGATGAGCATGACGGTGATGTTCGGGTTCACCGCCACGATCTTGGGCATCACCGAAGCGTCCGCGACACGCAGGCCCTCCACTCCCTTGACCCGCAACTGCGGGTCGAGCGGGGAGTCCGCGTCGGGCCCCATCCGCACGGTGCCCACCGGGTGGTAGACGGTGTTGTGGGTGCGTCGGATGTAGTCGGCGATCTGCTCGTCGGTCTGGACGTCGATGCCGGGGAACAACTCCCGGCCCGCCCACTCGGCCATCGCGGGTTGGGCGACGATCTCGCGGGCGCGGCGGATGCCCTCGATCATGATGTCCATGTCGTAGGGGTCGGTGAAGTACCGCGGATCCACCCGCGGCTTGTCGCGGAAGTCGATGCTGCGCAACCTGACCGTGCCCCGGGAGCGGGCATGGGTGACGTTCGGCGTCAGGCAGAAGGCGTTCTCCGACGTCGGATAGCCCTGCCGCACGGTGTGCATGTCGAACGGCACCGAGCCGTAGTGGAACATCAGGTCGGGCCGGTCCAGGTCGTCCCGGGTGGGGGAGAAGATGCCGATCTCCCACCACTGAGTCGACCGGGTCACCATGGGCTGCTGCGCCTCCCACTGGATCACGCCCTCGGGATGGTCCTGCAGGTTGCTGCCCACCCCGGGTGAATCGACGAGCACGTCGATGCCCATCTCGCGGAGGTGGTCGGCGGGTCCGATGCCCGAGAGCATCAGCAGCTTCGGGGAGTCGATGGCCCCCGCAGACAGGATCACCTCACGACGTGCCGTGATCCGCCGCGAGTGGATGCCGTCGGGCAGCAGCACGTCCACACCGACGCACCGCCCGTTCTCGATCGGCAGTTTCCTGGCCCGGTGGTCGGTGAGGATCGTCAGATTCTCGCGACCCAGGATCGGGTGCAGGTACGACACCGACGACGACGACCGCACACCGTCCTCGCGGCCGTTGATCTGGAAGAAGTTGGCACCGTTGACGATCGTCTCGCCCTCGTTGAACGTCGCGCGCGGGATGCCGGCCTGCTCGCACGCGTCGAGGATCGCGACCCCGCACGGATCGTTCGGCGGCACGTCCCGCAGGACCACCGGACCGTCGTGGCCGTGGTGCCCGCCGGGTCGGGTGTTGTTCTCGAGGCGTTTGATCAGCGGGAAGATCGCCTCCGCCTCCCAGTCGGTGCATCCGAGCGGGCCGGCCCACTCGTCGAGGTCCTCGCGCGGCGGCCAGAACGCGATGCACGAGTTGTGCGACGAACAGCCGCCGAGCACCCGCGCCCGCGCGTGTCGCATGAACGAGTTCCCGTGCTCCTGCGGCTCGATCAGATAGTCCCAGTCGTAGCCGGATTCGAGCAGCGCCATCCAGTCCTCGAGAATCAGGATCTCGTCCAGCCCGACATCGCTCGGGCCCGCCTCGATCAGCGCGACCGTCACCGACGGGTCCTCGCTCAGCCGGGCCGCGACAGCCGCGCCCGCCGATCCGCCGCCGACGACGACGTAGTCGTACCGGTGCTCCTGCTGAGACGTCATGGTCACTCCTTCTCCGATCCGGAGGTCCGATCGGCGAACCATCCGCTCACCCCGGGATCGATGTTCTGGTAGACGTGCTTGGCCTCGCGGTACTCGTCGAGGCCGGTCGGGCCGAGTTCCCGGCCGAACCCGGACTCGCCGAAGCCGCCCCACTCCGCCTGCGGGAGATAGGGATGGAAGTCGTTGATCCACACCGTGCCCGCACGGAGCCGGTTCGCGACCCGCTGCGCCCGGCCCGCGTCCTGCGTCCAGACCGCGCCGGCAAGGCCGTAGCGGGTGTCGTTGGCGATGCGCATCGCATCGTCCTCGTCGGTGAACGTCTCGACGGTCACGACCGGGCCGAAGCCCTCGTCGACGACGACGGACATCCCCTGCCGGACGCCGTCGAGCACGGTCGGCAGGTAGTAGTAGCCGTTCTCCAGGTCGCCGGATCCCCACTCGCCGCCGCAGCGCAGCACCGCGCCCTCCTCGACGCCCTTGCGGACGTACGCGGAGACCTTGTCGCGGTGGGCCGCCGAGATCAGCGGGCCGGTCTCGGCGTCGTCGTCGAACGGACCGCCCAGGCGGATCTGCCGGGCGCGCGCGACCAGCGCGTCGACGAATTCGTCGTGGATCGACTCCTCGACGATCAGTCGTGCGCCCGCCGAGCAGACCTGGCCGGAGTGCACGAACGCGGCGTTGAGCGCGTTGTCGACGGCGGCGTCGAACAGCGCGTCGGCGAACACCACGTTCGCGTTCTTGCCGCCCAGTTCGAGGGCCACCTTCTTCACCGTCGCCGCCGCGGTCGCCGCGATCCGGCGTCCCGTGACCAGCCCGCCGGTGAACGAGACCATGTCCACGTCCGGATGCTCCGACAGTGGGGCCCCGGCCACCGCGCCCGCGCCGAGCACCAGGTTCGCCGCCCCGGCGGGCACCCCGCACTCGGTCAGCAGATCCATCAGCAGGATCGCGGTCGACGGGGTCAGCTCACTGGGCTTGAGCACGAACGTGTTTCCGGCCGCCAGGCACGGCGCGACCTTCCATGCGGCCTGCAGCAGCGGGTAGTTCCACGGCGAGATCAGCCCGCACACCCCGACGGGCTCGTACTGGATCCGGCTGAGCACGTTGGCGTCCCCGGCGTCGACGAGGCGTCCGGCATCGGTGGCGGCGATGGAGCCGAAGTACTCGAAGCATGCCGCGATGTCGTCCATGTCGATGCGGCCCTCGACTATGCGCTTGCCGGTGTCGAACGACTCGGCGCGAGCGAACTCCTCCTTGCGCTCGCGCAGACGGTCGGCGACCCTGCGGAGAATTCGGCCTCGCTCGCCGGCGACCGTTCTCGGCCACGGACCGTTGTCGAACGCGTCGCGTGCCGCGGCGATCGCCCGCTCGACGTCGACGGTCCCGGCCTCGGACACGGTCGCGACGTGGCTACCGTCGGCGGGACAGCGGATCTCTCGGGTGTCGCCGGACTCGGCGGCGACCCAGGCGCCGCCGATGAACAGGCTGGCTGCGGTGTCGGTCATGGCTGCATCACTCCATCGTCGGGGTGTGTCGGAGTCGGAGGAATTCGATGTGGCGTTCGTACTGATCGAGGACGTCGCTGATGAGCTGGTCGCGGGTGTATCCCATGACGTCGTACTGCTGGCTGCCCTCGGTGAGGTACACCTCGAGCCGGTAGTAGACGGCGTCGCCGCTGGCAGAGTTCATCGCGAACGACGGCATGTCGGTCTTCTCGGGCCACAGCTGGTAGCGGAACGGCGGATCCGCACCCATCGCGACCGTGAGGTCCAGGTGTGGCACACCGGTCTTGTCTTCCCGGTTCTCGACCAGTTCGGCGTCGATGTCCCGGGAGGCGAGCTCGTCGACGACGGCCTGCAGCGCGGGTCGTGCGGTGCGCTCGACGTACTGGCGCAGGTCCCGTCCGTCCGGGTACGAGAGGGTGCGCGACAGCCGCTGTCGCCATGTGCGCTGCACTCCGCGCTCGGCGCCCACCCGCTCCGAGAGCGACGAGTGCAGGACGGCGCGCACGCTGTCCTCGCGGTAGCCCTCGGTGCGTAGGGCGCGATGCAGGCCCGCCATGATCAGCAGCATCACGAAGGAGAACGGCAATCCCATGATGATCGTCGCGTTCTGCAGCGTCGTGACGCCGCCGACGATCAGCATCGCCAGGGTGAGCAGTCCGGTTGCGACGGCCCAGAAGATTCGTCCCCACTTGGGGCCGTCCTCCTCAGGGTCGTTCAGGTGCGACGTGAGGTTCGTGAGCACCAGCGCGCCCGAGTCGGCCGAGGTGACGTAGAAGAGCAGCCCGGTGAACGTCGCGATACCCGCGCTGAACAGCGCACCGGGATACTGGTCGAGCAGCGAGTAGAACGCGCTCTCGGGCGCGGACATCGCCGTCTCCCCGAACTCGCTGTTCCCGTCGATCACCACGGACAGCGCCGCATTGCCGAAGATCGCGATCCACAGGGCGATGAACGCGAACGGGATGGTCAGTACTGCGCCGATGAACTGACGGATCGTGCGGCCCCGGGAGATGCGGGCCAGGAACAGTCCGACGAACGGCGCCCACGCGATCCACCACGCCCAGAAGAACAGGGTCCACGAATTGAGCCATTCCTGCGGCGCGTCGAATGCGAAGGTGTCGAGCGTCATTCCCGGGAAACGGTTGACGTAGTCGCCGACGTTCATCACGATCGCATCCAGCAGGAAGCGGGTCTTGCCGGCGAACAGCACGAACAGCATCAGGGCGAGCGCGAGCAGCGCGTTCAACTCCGACAGTCGACGGATGCCGCGGTCGACGCCCGAGACGACGGACACCGTCGCCATCAGGACGGCAACCGCGATCAGAGCCACCTGCATCGCGGTGTTCTGGGGCAGGTCGAACATGAAGTTCAGGCCGTAGTTGAGCTGGACCACGCCGATGCCGAGGGACGTCGCGATGCCGAAGATGGTGCCCAGCACGGCGGCGATCTCGACGCCGTCGCCGACGGCACCCTTCACGCGCTTGCCGATCACGGGGTACAGCGCCGAGCGGATCGACAACGGTAGCCCGCGCCGGTACGCGAAGTAGGCGAGCGCTGCGCCCATCAGCGCGTACATGGCCCAGCCGGTGATGCCGTAGTGGAACAGCGTCCACACCACGGCCTGACGCGCAGCCTCGGTGTTCTGGCCCTCGCCGACCGGAGGCGCCAGATACTGCGTAACGGGTTCCGAGACCGAGAAGAACATCAGGTCGATGCCGATGCCCGCCGCGAACAGCATCGCGCCCCACGTGAAGACGTTGTAGCGCGGCAGCGAATGGTTGGGGCCCAGCTTGATCTTCCCGTAGCGCGAGAGTGCCAGGAACAGCACGAACACGATGATCAGGGTGGCGACGAGGAAGTACCACCACCCGAAGGCGCCCGAGATCCAGTCGACGACACTGCCGATCACGGCGTCGGCGTTGTCCGGTGCGATCATCGCCCACGCCGTGATGGCGACGATGATGGCCGACGAGATGTAGAAGACCGGCTTGTTGATCCCCGACTTCGGCACCTCGACGTCGGCGCCGTCCACCGGGGGGCCGTCGGTGAGCGAGGCCTCCGGTGGTTCTCGATCCGTAGTGCTCATCTGTCTCCTCGGTCCGGTTCTGCGTTCGGATCGCGACGGCCCGGCAGCGCGGGTGGAATCCTCGGGCGTTCCGTGGACACCCGTCCGGCTGCTGGTCTGAAGCTACCGCCGACCTGCGCGTCTCGCTGGGGAGTGGAAATCCCGGTCGTGCGGTCCGGACGGCGTGGTAGCGGCCAGGTCCGACTCGCCGCTGTCCCGAGAAACGTTGCATCCGAGCCGGTCCGGTCGAATCGACGGCGTCGGGGATGTCACTCAGGTGCGCTCTCCGGCTCTGCGGCGAGGGACGAGTTCCGGGCAGCCCCCGGCCTGCGGGGCGTCCGGTATCGATGTGATGTGGGTCGAGAAGCCGGGTGCGGTGCGGAAAAGCCCCAGGCCCTCGCCCTACTATTGGCCAACTGTGACCAGTAAAGAGGACAGTGCTCGACGCGTGCCCGAGCAGTCGGCAGGATCCGGAATGTTCGGATGGGCGGTGCACGGCGACGGCCGACGGATCAGCGACGGCGCGGTGGTGGCACCGCACGAGCGGCTGTCGTGGCCGCGCACCATCGGCATCGGGATGCAGCATGTGATCGCGATGTTCGGCGCCACGCTGCTGGTGCCGACGATCACCGGGTTCCCGGTCACGACCACGCTGCTGTTCTCCGGCATCGGCACTGCCCTGTTCCTCATCCTCACCCGCGGCCGGATCCCGAGCTATCTCGGCTCGTCGTTCGCATTCATCGCGCCCCTGACCGCGGCCGCCGGTGACGGGCCCGCCGCGCAGCTCGGCGGTGTCGTCGCGGCCGGTGTGGTGCTCATGCTCGTCGGTGTCGCGGTCAAGCTGATCGGCGCCCGCGTCATCGACGCAGTCATGCCGCCGGTGGTGACCGGTGCCGTGGTCGCGTTGATCGGCCTCAACCTCGCGCCGACCGCGGCCGGGTCGTTCCAGGCGCAGCCGTTGATCGCCGCCGTGACGCTCCTCGGCATCCTCCTCGCCACGGTGATCGGGCCCGGCATCATCGGGCGCCTCGGCATCCTCATCGGCGTCGTGATCGGCTGGGTGTTCGCCGCCGTCACGGGCGGACTCGCCGACGACCGCGTCGACGCGCTGCGTGAGGCCGCATGGTTCGGGGTGCCGCACCTGCGCGGACCGTCGTTCGATCTGTCCGTGATCCTGCTCGCGCTGCCGGTCGTGATCGTTCTGATCGCCGAGAACGTCGGGCACGTCAAGGCGGTTGCCGCGATGACCGGCAAGTCGCTCGACGACCTCGCGGGCAACGCCCTGTTCGCCGACGGCCTCGCCACCACCCTCGCCGGCTCCGGCGGCGGATCCGGAACGACGACCTACGCCGAGAACATCGGCGTCATGGCGGCGACCCGCGTGTACTCGACGGCCGCCTACTGGGTGGCCGCCCTCACCGCCATCGTCCTCTCCTTCTCGCCCAAGTTCGGCGCGCTCGTGTTCACGGTGCCCGACGGCGTCATCGGTGGCGCCACGATGGTGCTCTACGGCCTGATCGGTGTGCTCGGCGTCCGGATCTGGATGGACGCCAAGGTCGACTTCACCGACCCCGTCAACCTCACCGTCGTCGCGACCGCGCTCGTCGCGGGCATCGGCAACCTGACGCTGTCGATCGGGTCGGTCGAACTGGGCGGCATCGCGTGGGGGTCGGTCGGCATCCTCGTCGCCTACCCGCTGATGCGCCGCCTGAACACGCTGCGTCGCGCGTAGACGATCGCACGATTCGTGACCTGCGCCACGCGGTCACGAATCGTGCTCGTCTCGGTCATGGATCGATGCTGATCTTCGCTTTACGGTCATGTCGAGGAAGTAGGTCTGCTGCCGCGTGCCCGCTGGCGGCCGGCGGACCGCCGTAGATCTCGACACGAGGAGACGCAGTGGAACGCACCCTGTTCGAACCGGAGCACGAACTGTTCCGGGAGTCCTACCGCAAGTTCCTCGATCAGCACGTCGCGCCCTTCCACGACCAGTGGGAAGAGCAGAACATCGTCGACCGGTCGGTGTGGGTCGAGGCGGGCAAGCAGGGATTCCTCGGAATGGCGGCGCCGGAGGAGTACGGCGGCGGGGGAGTCGAGGACTTCCGGTACAACGCGATCATCACCGAGGAGACCACCCGCGGCGGCTACAGCGGCGTGGGCTTCATGCTGCACAACGACGTCGTCGCGCCGTACCTGATCAAGCTCGCGAACGAGGAGCAGAAGCAGCGCTGGCTGCCCGGATTCTGCTCCGGTGAACTCATCACCGCGATCGCGATGACCGAACCCGGCACCGGATCCGATCTGCAGAACATCAAGACCCGGGCCGTGCGGGACGGAGACCATTGGATCCTCAACGGCGCCAAGACGTTCATCACGAACGGCATCAACGCCGACGTGGTGATCGTCGTGGCGTGCACCGACCCCGACAAGGGTGCGCAGGGCTTCTCGCTGCTCGTCGTCGAGCGCGGCATGGAGGGCTTCGAGCGGGGACGCAATCTCGACAAGATCGGACTCAAGGCTCAGGACACCGCGGAACTGAGCTTCACCGATGTTCGGGTGCCGGCGGAGAACCTTCTCGGTGAGGAGGGCATGGGTTTCATCTACCTCATGCAGAACCTGCCGCAGGAGCGCCTGTCGATCGCCGTCGTCGCGGCCGCCGCGATGGAGTCGTGCCTCGACATGACGATCCAGTACTGCCGCGACCGCAAGGCGTTCGGCAAGTCGATCGGCAGCTTCCAGAACACCCGTTTCGTCCTTGCCGAACTCGCCACCGAGACGACCGCCGTGCGGATCCTGGTGGACAAGTTCATCGAGCAGCTCAACGCGGGGACACTGACGGTCCAGGAAGCCGCGATGGCGAAATGGTGGACCACCGAGGCGCAGGTCAAGTTGATCGACCGGTGCCTGCAGTTGCACGGCGGCTACGGCTACATGCGGGAATATCCGATCGCCAAGGCGTACATGGACTCCCGGGTCCAGACGATCTACGGCGGCACCACGGAGATCATGAAGGAGATCATCGGCCGCGGCCTGAACCTCGGCTGACAGACCTGCTCGAAGAGGGGGAGGGGACCGCGGCGCACCGCGGTCCCCTCCCCGTTCTCGTTGTCGTCAGAGCTTGCGCATCACGGTGACGACCTTGCCGAGGATTGCGGCGTCGTTACCGGGGATGGGATCGAACAGGGGATTGTGCGGCATGAGCCACACGTCCTTGCCGGTGCGCTTGAAGGTCTTGACGGTCGCCTCGCCGTCGATCATCGCGGCGACGATGTCGCCGTTCTCGGCGACATTCTGCTGCCGCACGACCACCCAGTCGCCGTCACAGATCGCGGCATCGATCATCGACTCGCCCACCACCCTGAGCAGGAAGAGCGACCCCTGCCCGACCAGTTCGCGAGGCAGCGGGAAGACGTCCTCGACGGCCTCCTCGGCCAGGATCGGGCCACCGGCCGCGATTCGTCCGAGCACCGGGACGAACGTCGGCGCCGGCAGCTCGTCGGTCGACTTCATCGCCGCGGCAGCGCCCGCCGCCGACTGCGCGTCGTCCAGTCCGTCGAGCGTGTCGAGCCCCCGGACGTCGACCGCGCGCGGCCGGTTCGCGTCGCGCCGCAGGAATCCCTTGCGCTCGAGGGTGCGCAACTGGTGCGCGACGGACGACGTCGAGGTGAGGCCGACAGCATCGCCGATCTCACGGATGCTCGGCGGGTAGCCCCGGTCGGCGACCGACGTCCGGATGACCTCGAGAACCCGGCGCTGACGGTCGGTGAGCGTGGTGGCATCGAGTGGCGCGCTGCCCGGTTGAATGTCGGCGCCGCCGGTCCGGATGCCGCCGCCTCCGGAGGAACTGGTGCTGTCGTCCTTCATGGCGCGTGGCCTCCTTCACGGCTCCAGCGGCTCGCGGGCCGAGTGTGGTGAGTCGGTGCGTGTCTGTGTGTTCTGCCACGAATCTATCCCGATCTTCCCGCCACTTCAAACATCTGTTCGAGCTGTGTCGTCGAAACTACTGACTTTGCCGCAGCCGCGTGGTAGAAATCGAATATGTGTTCTATCGAACGCATGATCGAACAATGGTTGTCTGGTTGTTCGGATGTACGACAAGTGGAAACCGCTCGACGACTCGCTGGGAGGGTTCGGATGGGAATCGCACTTTCGGGGAATGGGTCGGTCGGCCGCGCGCCGACGTGCCGCCGGGGCGTCTACCTGCGGGCGGACGCGTCCGGCGTGATCATCGACCGCGGCGAGGTGCGGGAGTATCGCCCGGCGCGGTCCCGGCCCGTGGATTCGCAGCGGCCGGCGGCCGGTGTCGTGCACTACGACGCCGTTCCCCGGCATGGCGCGCGGGGTTCCCGGGTGTCGGCCGCATCGCACCCGTCGCACGATCGGATCCGTTCCCGGTCCCGATTAGAGGGCCTGTCGGCGGTCGTCTCGACCGTGGTCGTCACCGCCGGCGTCGTGGTGGGTCTGTATGCGCTCGCGAACCTGACGGCGGGAGAACCCGGGGCGGCCAGGGATTCCGGGGCGGCGACCTCGGTCAGCGACACGGCACGTGGCCAGGGAGTCGAGTCGCCCGCGAGATGACCGGACTCCGGTCGCGAATGGAGGAGGCGTCCGAGCATGGGACTGTCAGCACGGTCGGAATCGACGCTGATTCGATTGGGTACCCGGGAGTCACTACCGGTCTGGGTGGGGCGGGTATCCTCGAATCCTGTCAGTCACACCACATCGCGTGGTCGCGTCGATATCGTGTCTCCCCTGCGTGAGCCGGTTCTGTTGGAACCGGCATCGGTCGAGAAGCGGCGCAGCGGCCACGATGGCTACGAAGGAAACACCATGCACTGCCCGTTCTGCCGGCATCCCGATTCGCGCGTGGTCGATTCCCGAGAGGCGGACGAGGGCGCCGCGATTCGTCGCCGTCGCTCGTGCCCGGAGTGTGGCCGCCGATTCACGACAGTCGAGACCGCCGTGCTGGCGGTGGTCAAGCGCAGCGGTGTCACGGAGCCATTCAGTCGGGAGAAGGTGGTCCAGGGCGTGCGCCGGGCCTGCCAGGGACGCCAGGTCGACAACGACGCACTGAACAAGCTGGCCCAGCAGGTCGAGGACACCGTCCGGGCGTCGGGTTCCCCCGAGATCCCCAGCCACGAGGTCGGATTGGCGATCCTCGGTCCGCTGCGTGATCTCGACGAGGTGGCCTACCTCCGCTTCGCCTCGGTCTACCGCTCGTTCAGTTCCGCGGAGGACTTCGAGCGCGAGATCACGGATCTCCGTGCGCACCGCGAAAGCCGCACCGCCGACCTGGCCGATGCGGAGTCCGCCGCCGAGTGACCCGGCCGGTCGGCTCCCGGTCCGCGGTACTACCGCCGGATCGCGTCGATCGCCTTGAGCACGCGCTTCTCCGACACGGGGATCGCGGTGCCCAGTGACTGGGCGAACAGGCTCACCCGCAACTCCTCTATCTTCCAGAGGATCTCATTGACGTCGTCGTCTCCTCGGCGCTCCTCGGGCAGCGCCGACAGCATCCGGTCGTAGGCGGCGTACACACGATCGAGGGCGTCCATGCCCGCCTGGTCGCGTTGGGCGCTGCCGGGCAGCGACTCGAGTCGCAGCGTTGCGGCCGCCAGATACCGAGGCAGGTCCTTCAGCCGTTTGGAGCCGAGTTCGGTGACGAAGCCGGGGAACAGCAACGACTCCCGCTGCTCGCGGACGTCGTCCGCGGCTTCGCCGACGGACCGTTCGAGGACGACCGACAGCCGGTGCGCCTCTGCGAGAGTGGGAAGCAGCAGGCGGAGCAGGCGTGCGACACGGGTGGCGAGCTGTGCACGGACCTTGCCGGTCAACGCCTCGAACGCGGCCGGATCGAGCACCGGGCCACCGTTCTCGGCGATCAACTCGTCGACCGCGCAGGCCCGGCAGTCGTCGAGGAGGGCGTCGAAGCTGCCGTCCGGGTTCTGCCCGAGCGCGAGACGGTCGGCGTTGCTCATGCCGTTCGTCACCGACTTGGCCTGCGTCGGAATCGCCTTCAGTAGCAGTTCGCGGGTGCCGGCCCGCATCGCGGCACGCTGCGCCGCCGGGGTGGTCAGGACGCGGACGGCGACGCCGTCGTCCTCGGGCACCAGCGCCGGATACCCGGTCACCTTCTGTCCGCCCAGAGTTCGGGTCACCGACGACGGCAAGGTGCCCAGGGTCTGGGCCGTCCAGACCGGTGCGGCGGGCCGCTCGGTGGTCGAGGTCGCCTTGGCGACCTCCACCTCGACCCGCGGTGCCAGCGACCGGCGCAGTGCGGCCAGGCTCTTGTCCCGGCCGAGGACCGTGCCCTTCTCGTCCACCGCGGCGAACGTCATCCGCAGATGCGGCGGTAGCGACGCGACGTCGAAGTCCGTCGGTTCGATCCGGCACGAACCCAGGCGCGACAACTCCCGTGCCATCGCGTGTACCAGCGACTCCGATCGCGGCTTGACGGCGGCCAGTGCGGCGGCGGCGAAGTCCGGGGCCGGCACCACCTGGCGGCGCAACTGCTTCGGCAGCGTCTTGATCAGTGCGGTGACCAGTTCGGTGCGCATGCCGGGCACCAGCCAGTCGAACCCGACCGGCCGCAGGCCCGCGAGCAGCGCCACCGGGATCCGCGCGGTGACGCCGTCGTCCTCGGTGCCGGGTTCGAACTGGTACGTCAAGGGGAACTGGATGTCGCCCTGGCGCCACGCATCGGGGTAGTCGCCCCCGAGGACGGCCGCGGAGTCCGCGTTGACCACCGTGGCGGTGGTGAAGTTCAGCAGATTCGGATCCGAGCGCCGTGCCTGCTTCCACCACGTGTCGAAGTGTTTGGCGGACACCGCTTCCGGACCGACCCGCTCGTCGTAGAACTCGAACAGCGTCTCGTCGTCGACGAGGATGTCGCGACGTCGGGCCCGGTGCTCGAGTTCCTCGACGTCGTCGAGGAGTGCACGGTTGGCGTGGAAGAACTTGTGCTGCGTCTGCCACTCGCCCTGCACCAGCGCATGGCGGATGAACAACTCGCGGGAGGTCTCGGGGTCGATCGAGGCGTAGGTGACGGGGCGTCCGGTGACGAGCGGGACGCCGTAGAGCGTGACCCGCTCGTAGGCCATCGCGCACGCCCGCTTGGTGGACCAGTGCGGCTCCGAATAGGTGCGCTTGACGAGGTGCGGGGCCAGCTTCTCGGCCCATTCGGGCTCGATGCGGGCCGCCATCCGCGCCCACAGCCGCGATGTCTCGACCAGTTCCGACGCCATCACCCAGCGGGGCGGCTTCTTGAACAGGCTGGAGCCGGGGAAGATCGCGAACCTGCTGCCACGGGCACCGAGGAAGTCGCGCTTGTCGCCCTCGCGCAGTCCGATGTGCGAGAGCAGGCCCGCCAGCAGTGACTGGTGGATCAGGGCCTCGCCGGCCTCGCTCGCCTCAGCTGTCTCGCTGCCAGAATCGGAGTTCTCCCAGCCGAGTCCACGGGTGATCTGGCGCAGCTGCCCGTGCAGGTCCTGCCACTCCCGGATGCGCAGCCAGTGCAGGAACTCGTTGCGGCACATCTTCCGGAACTGGCTCGAACTCAGTTCCTTCCGCTGTTCGCGCAGGTACTCCCACAGCCTCAGGTAGGCCAGGAAGTCCGAGTTCTCCACGTTGAAGCGCGCATGCTTCTCGTCGGCCGCCTGCTGGAATTCGGCGGGGCGCTCGCGCACGTCCTGGATGGACAGCGCGGACACGATCACCAGTACTTCGCGCAGGCAGCCGTTGCGGTGCGCCTCGACGAGCATCCGCGCCATCCGCGGATCGACCGGCAACTGCGCCAGTTCGCGTCCGGTCGCGGTCAGTTGCGGGCCTCCGGCTGCCTGAGCGTCGGGTGCCGCACCGTCGCCGGTGGCCGGCTTGCCCGACGCGATCGCCCCGAGCTCCTCGAGCAGTGCGATGCCGTCCCGGATCGCCCGCGGGTCGGGCTTCTCCACGAACGGGAACGCCTCGATGTCGCCGAGCCCCAGCGCAGTCATCTGCAGGACCACCGACGCGAGGTTGGTGCGCAGGATCTCGGGTTCGGTGAACGCGGGCCGGGACTCGAAGTCGTCCTCCGCGTAGAGGCGGATGCAGATTCCGTCCGCGACGCGGCCGCACCGCCCGGCGCGCTGGCGGGCCGAGGCCTGCGAGATCGGTTCGATCGGCAGACGCTGCACCTTGGTGCGGACCGAGTACCGCGAGATGCGCGCGGTGCCCGGGTCGATCACGTATCGGATGCCGGGCACCGTCAGCGACGTCTCGGCGACGTTCGTGGACAGCACGACGCGCCGACCGGTGTGCGGGGAGAACACACGGTGCTGTTCCGCCGCCGACAGTCGGGCGTACAGCGGCAGGATCTCGGTGTTGCGGTACTTGCGGTCCCGCAGTGCATCGGCGGTGTCCCGGATCTCGCGTTCGCCGGACAGGAACACCAGGATGTCGCCGTCACCTTCGGCGGCGAGTTCCTCGACGGCCTCACACACCGCGTCGACGGGGTCGCGGTCGAAGGTCTGGTCGCCCACCTCGACGGTGAGCGGGCGGTAGCGCATCTCGACCGGGAACGTCCGGCCCGACACCTCGACGATGGGGGCGGGCACGCCGTCGACCGCGAAGTGTTCGGCGAACCGCTCCGGGTCGATGGTCGCCGAGGTGATGATCACCTTGAGGTCGGGGCGCCGCGGCAGCAACTGCTTGAGGTAGCCGAGGATGAAGTCGATGTTGAGACTGCGCTCGTGCGCCTCGTCGATGATGAGCGTGTCGTAGCGGCGCAGCATCCGGTCCCGCTGGATCTCGGCGAGCAGGATGCCGTCGGTCATCAGTTTGACCAGCGTCGAGTCGGACACCTGGTCGGTGAAGCGGACGGTGTAGCCGATGGTGTCGCCGAGTTCCCGGCCCACCTCCTCGGCGATCCGCTCGGCGACCGTGCGGGCCGCCAGACGGCGGGGCTGGGTGTGCCCGATCATGCCGCGGATGCCGCGCCCCAGTTCCATGCAGATCTTGGGGATCTGGGTGGTCTTGCCGGAGCCGGTCTCGCCGGCGACGATCACCACCTGGTGCGAGGCGATCGCCGCGGCGATGTCCTCGCGGCGCTGCGTGACCGGCAACGATTCCGGGTAGGTGAGCGGCGGGACCTGCGCGCGGCGGCCCTCGATGCGCAACTCGGCCGCGGAGATCTCGTCGGAGAGTGCGGCGAGTGCGGACGGGGACTTGGCGCGGTCGAGGCGTCGGCGGAGCCGGTGCTCGTCGCGGATGGTGAGGGCACCGAGTCGCTTCCTCGCCTCGCGGCGATCGAACCCGGTCTCGGCTGCTGATGGTGATGTCGACATGCTCCGCACAGCCTATCGAAGCGCGCAACGGCAATTCCGGCTGGAACCGCCCCGGCCGTGCGAACATCCGCGCAGGACCGCCGTCACACCGATTGCTGCGCGATTCCGCTCCGGTGGCGACGAACCCGATCCGGTTTCCGTGGCATAGTCGCCGGAAAGTCGCGGGAGACGGCATGCGACCGGGAAACATGAGCTGAGGGGCAGAGCGCGGATGAGTGGAGCACTGTGGCACGGATTCGCCGACATGGGAGCGGTGCAGCGCGACGGCGCGTTCGTCGTCGCCCGCGGTGAGGGTGCGTACATCTGGGACGACGCCGGAACCCGGTATCTAGACGCGACCGCGGGCCTGTGGTTCACCAACGTCGGGCACGGACGGACCGAGATCGCCGACGCCGTCGCCGCGCAGTTGTCGAAGGTCGCGCACTTCTCGAACTTCGGTGACTTCACCTCCGACATCACCGTCGCGCTCGCGGAGCGCCTGGCGGCCATCGCCCCCGTGCCCGGGTCCAAGGTGTTCTTCACCTCGGGTGGATCCGATTCGGTCGACACCGCCGCCAAGCTCGCGCGCCGGTACTGGACCGAGGTGGGCCGGCCGTCGAAGACGTTGATCGTGGGCCGGCAGAAGGCGTATCACGGCATGCACGTCGCGGGAACTGCGCTCGCCGGGATCCCGGTCAACCGGGAGGGCTACGGCGAACTCATGGCCGATGCCCGCACCGTGGAGTGGGACGAGGCGAAGAGTCTGCTCGAGCTGATCGAACGGGAGGGCGCCGAGACGATCGCGGCGTTCTTCTGCGAACCGATCATCGGTGCGGGCGGCATCTACCTGCCGCCCGAGGGGTATCTCCGTGAGGTCCGCGAGATCTGCCGGGAACACGACATCCTGTTCGTCGTCGACGAGGTCGTCACCGGTTTCGGCCGGATCGGCGGATCGTGGTTCGCCTCGACGCGCTTCGATCTGCAGCCGGACATGATCACCACCGCCAAGGGACTCACCTCGGGGTATGTGCCGATGGGTGCGGTGTTCGTCGCGCCGACGGTCGCGGAACCGTTCTTCGGCGGGGGAGTGTGGTGGCGGCACGGGTACACCTACGGCGGTCACGCCGGGGCCGCCGCCGCGGCCATGGCCAATCTCGACATCGTCGAGCGGGAGAACCTGCTCGCGGAGTCGAAGCGGCTCGAGGCGTCGCTGCACGAGCATCTCGCCCCGCTCTCGCAGCATCCGCGGGTCGCGGAGGTGCGCAGCGGTATCGGTGCCGTCGCCGCGGTGCAGTTGGCCGATCCCGCGGAGGCGCTGCCGTTCGTGAAGACCCTGCGCGAGTTCGGGATCTCCGGTCGCGCTGCCGGTCAGGGCGCGATGCAGTTCTCGCCGTCGTTCGTCATGACCGACGAGCAGGTCGCCGAGATGGCGGCCGGAGTGGCCAAGGCGCTCGGCTGATTTCGCTCACCGTCCGTTCACCGTCGGCGCAGTAGCCGCGACAGGCGTTGCCGCAGTGACGGCTTCGCGTCGACGAGTTCCACCACGGTGCGGTCCGCGGCCGCCGACGCCTGCGCGAAACGGGTGTGCAGGCGGTCGCGGACCTCGTCGGGTGTGTATGCGCGACGCTGTCGTTCGGCCCGCACGGCGAGCGCGCCGGTGGCCGCGACGCCGAGGGCGCCGGCCAGCCCGAGGGCCTTCCACAGATGTCTGCTGTCGATGCGCATCGCTCTAGGCTAGGTGGATGACTCGGCGGATGCATCCATCACAGGTCAGCCTCGACGACGCGGTGGACGCGACCCGCACGGGCGACATCTGGATCTTCCGGGGCCAGTCCGGAGCCGACCGGGCGATCCAGACATTGACGAACAGCCCCGTCAACCACGTCGGCATGTCCGTCGTGCTCGACGATCTTCCGCCGCTGATGTGGCACGCCGAACTCGGGCACTCGCTGCAGGACATGTGGACGGGGAAGTTCCAGCGCGGTGTCCAGTTGCACGACCTGCGGGCGGCGGTACAGGTGTGGGGCGCCCGCTACGGGCAGCGCGGCTGGCTGCGTCAGCTGGCCGACCCCGTGACCCGCGAGCAGGAGGATGCCCTGCTGCGAACGATCGCGCGGCTGGACGGCACTCCGTTCCCGTCGACGGCCAAGCTGGCCTCGCGGTGGTTCGGCGGTCGACTGCCGTCGTTGCGGTCCCGTGGCGGCCGCGCTTCGAACGCGGGTCTCGAGAGTGCCTACTGCGCCGAGGTGGTGGCGTCGACGTTGGAGGCGATGGGCCTGCTGACCGGCGATCGCAAGACCAACTGGTACGACCCGGGCCGATTCTGGAGTGGTGACCGACTGCCGCTCGCACCCGGCATCGAATTGGGGGCCGAGATCGAGGTACTTCTCAGCGACTCGGATCTCGCTGCGGGGAGCGTCGGGCGCGGCTGATCGTGTGACCCACGCCATCGAATAGGCGTGATGGTTGTCACGTAACAGATGGATAACAAACGGTCTGTCGAGTTGCGGACACGCCGACAGGTTCTGGGGAAACGTTGCCGGCGGGCTCCGGCACCTGGACGTTCGTACCGAAATCGCGGTCCGTGACCTTTCCGTGACCGTCCCCTAACGTCGTCCCCGGCTCGAACCAGACGAGCCACGCCGGCCCGCCGCTGCACGATCCTGCCCCGCGGTCCGGACGCCCGAAACCTTCGAGGGGGCAGGGGTGAGGCGGATGGAACTCCGCCCGGCACGATCGGTGCGCGAGCGCCGTCTCACCCGCAGGAGCGGAGAGGATCCACCCGTATGACCAGCTTCACGATCAAGCGCGCCCTGGGCGCCGTCGTTGCCACCGGCGCCGTCGTCGCCATCCCGCTGGCGATCGGCACCGGCACCGCGTCGGCCGCCGGCAGCCACGACTGGTCCGGCGTCGCCGAGTGCGAGTCGTCCGGCAACTGGGCCGCCAACACCGGAAACGGCTACTACGGCGGCCTGCAGTTCTCGCAGAGCACCTGGGAGGCCTACGGCGGCAGCGGAAGCGCGCACAACGCCAGCCAGGCCGAGCAGGTCCGCGTCGCCGAGAACGTCCTCGACGGACAGGGCGTCGGCGCATGGCCGGTGTGCGGCCAGTACCTCACCGGCGGCAGCACCCCGGGCGGCTCGGTCGAGGCCATCGCCCAGCAGGCCCCGGCACCGGTCGCCCCGCAGGCCCCCGTCCAGCAGCAGGTGAACGAGTGGGCGCAGACCCTGCCCGCCGGTGTCGGCGCGTACGTCGTCCAGCTCGGCGACACGCTCTCGCAGATCGCCGCGAACCACGGTGTCTCGCTGGCGAACCTCGCCGCCCAGGTCGCCAACCCCGATCTGATCTTCCCGGGGCAGACGCTCTCCCTCTGATCGGTCTCGCGCCGAACGAACTCGCAGCCCCGCCGGTGTCCCGTCCCGGCGGGGCTGTGCCATGCCGCAGTGTCGCCATCTGGTTGAGCTGAAGGGTCCGTTCATGCGCTGGCAGCGCATGAACGGACCCTTCAGCTGTCTGTCCGGCGCTCGTGCTGCGGTACATGCTGCCGAGGGCGTGTGGTGACGCGTGGTGTTCGCCCCCGACCTCATCGACCTCGGTGGCAGCAGTTGTCCGGTCGCGTCCCGGTCAGGCGTTCGGTGTGCGGCTGAACCACGACACGCTCGCGCCGTTGTCGAACGACGTGAGATCCGTGCGCGTGAACGCTGTCGGACGGAACGGGCCCGCGAAGGCTGGAAGTCCGGCGCCGGCCACCACCGGGTAGGTCTTCACGATCAGTTCGTCGATCTCGGGAAGGAGTGCTCCCGCCAGCTTGCCGCCTCCCGCCAGCCAGATGTCCAGGCCGTCCTCGGCCTTGAGCTTGCGGACGGCCTCGACTGGGTCGTCGGTGATGAGTTCGACGGCGGGATCGGGGCTCGTGCCGAGCGTTGTCGAGACCACGAGTTGGCGCAGGTGCGCGTACGGGCTCGTGATGTCCACCGCGAGCGCGGGTTCGTATGTGCCGCGACCCATGACGATGGTGTCGAACGATTGGTTGGGAGCGCCCTCCAGTCCGACCATCGGCCGGATGTGTGTCGGCACGGTCTCCGGATATCGCTCGTTGATCCAGGACGCCATCGCATCGGACAGGGCGTAGAAGTCGATCTCGCCGCCGGGCCCGGCGATGTATCCGTCCAGGGACACTGCGACGTAGTACACGAGCTTGCGCATAAACCACTCCGTTCGTAGTACTCTGAGTGAAGTGGTGTAAAAGTTAGTACTACAGATGGAGTGGTGTCAAGGTGCGGCGAAATCCGGAGCGGCGAGCGGCGCTGGTCGACGGTGCGATCGAGGTCCTGGCCAGGGAGGGGGCACGCGGTCTGACGTTTCGGGCCGTGGATGCGGAGGCGAAGGTTCCGGCCGGCACGGCGTCGAACTACTTCGCCAACCGCGACGAGCTGCTGATGCAGGCGGGCCGGCGGGTCTACGAGCGACTGAAGCCGGACGAGATGACGATGGACCTCAGCCTGCAGGGCCCGCGCGATCGGGAGCGACTCACCGAACTGATGCGCGAGACCGTCGGCCGGGTGGCCGCGTTTCGGACCGGTTTCCTGGCGCTGCTGGAACTGCGACTCGAGGCGACACGGCGGCCGGAACTGCGCGCGGTCCTCACCGAGCGCGTCCGCGAGGATCTCGACTTCAACATCACGAACCATGTGGCAGCGGAGATGCCCGGGGATCCGACGACCGTCACCCTGCTGTACATGGCATTGAACTGGCTGATCGTCGACCGGCTCACATTGCCGGAACTCTTCTCGGACAAGGAGATCGACGACCTGGTGGCGGCTGCGGTCGATCGCGTGTTGCCGCGCTGATCCGACCGGTGTGAGGCCGTCGGCGTGCGGTCGGGTCGTACGCGGCCACTCGCCTCGACCCAGCCGTCGTCACCGACCGTCGTGTGAATCCGGGAGCCGCGTCCCTGGTTGAAGATGTCGGCCCGGCAGTATCGGCGCCCGGGTCGGGGGGCGACGGTTCAACTCCGGAAACGACCGAAGGCCCGGCACGCGACGTGAGTCGTGTGCCGGGCCTTCGGTGGAACGGGGACCGATCAGGCGAGCGTCTCGTTCGCGACGACGGCCTGGGCGACACCCTGGAGAGTCGCGGCGACCTTGACGGCCTCCCAGACCTGCTCCTTGGTGAGGCCTTCCTTGCGGACGACGGCGTCGTGCGCGGCGGTGCAGTCGTGGCAGCCGTTGATCGTCGACACGGCCAGCGACCACAGCTCGAAGTCGGCCTTCTCGACACCGGGATTGCCGATGATGTTCATGCGAAGACCCATGCGCACCTGGGCGAACTCGTCACCGAGGAAGCTCTTGGCTCGGTAGGCGACGTTGTTCATGCCCATGATCGAGGCGGCGCCGAGGGCGGCGTTGTACGCCTCCGCCGACAGCACGTCGGCGGCCTCCTCCGCGATCTCCTTGAGCACGGTCGCCGACTTGGTGGCGGCCGCGCAGGCGAGGAAGGTGCCCCACAGCTGCTGCTCGTTGAGTTCCGTCGAGCGGGCGAGGGAGCTCAGGTTGAGCTTGAGATCCTTGGCGTACTCGGGAAGCGAGTTCTTGAGGTTCTCGACCGACATGGGTCAGACGCCCTCGGTCATGAGTGCGCCCGCGTCGATGGTCGGGTCGCCCTTCTTCCAGTTGCAGGCGCACAGCTCGTCGGACTGCAGGGCGTCGAGGACGCGCAGGACCTCGTCGACGTTGCGGCCCACGGAACCGGCCGTGACGGACACGAACTGGATCTCGTTGTTCGGGTCGATGATGAAGGTTGCGCGGTCCGCGACACCGTCGGCGTTCAGGACGCCGGTGGCCTCGGCCAGCTCACGCTTGAGGTCCGACAGCATCGGGAAGGGGAGGGTCTTGAGGTCCTCGTGCTGTGCACGCCACTGGAAGTGGACGAACTCGTTGTCGACCGAGGCGCCGAGCACCTGGGCGTCGCGGTCCGCGAACTCGTCGTTCAGCTTGCCGAACGCGGCGATCTCGGTGGGGCACACGAACGTGAAGTCCTTGGGCCAGAAGAAGACGACGCGCCACTTGCCGGCGTAGTCGTCGCTGGTGATGGTGGTGAAGTAGTCGTCGGGCTGCTTGGCGTCGACCTTGGACAGGTCGCCACCGATCACGGCGGTCAGGTTGTATGCCGGGAACTGGTCGCCGATGGTCAGCAGAGCCATGTGTCGTCCTCCTACTTGATTTGTGAACATCCGTCTGCGCAGGTCACGCACCGTGGATCGGTGGTGGGCGCTACCTCGAGCGGGTCTGCGGTGGCTCTCGTCGGAGGCCCCGTGTCCTGCGCTCTTCGGTATGACTCCATAGTGCCCGAAACCTTTCAAAAGGTAAAGGTGATAGGTGGCACTACACTGATAGGCATGGCTGATGGGACTTATCAACCGACACTGTCACAGCTGCGTGCCTTTGTCTCGGTGGCGGAGTATCGCCACTTCGGGACGGCCGCAGCACGTTTGGGTGTGAGCCAGCCCACGCTGTCGCAGGCGTTGGCGTCCCTCGAGAACGGGCTCGGCGTCCAGCTGATCGAACGCAGTACCCGTCGTGTCCTGGTGACGGCAGCGGGGGAGCAGTTGCTCACCCAGGCCAAGCTCATCCTCGACGCCGCAGACGGATTCGTCGCCGCGGCGGCCGGCGTCGGGGACCAGTTGGTCGGGCCACTGCGGCTCGGGCTGATCCCTACGGTCGCCCCGTACGTACTTCCGGCGTTGCTGCCCGCCCTGCGCGCGAAGTTCCCGGCCCTGGTGCCGCAGGTGATCGAGGACCAGACGGCGCGGCTGCTCGACGCGCTCCGGACCGGCGCGATCGACGTCGCGGTCATGGCGTTGCCGTCCGAGGCTCCGGGACTGATCGAGATTCCCGTCTACCGAGAGGATTTCGTCGTCGTCCTGCCGCGAGCGCACCCGTTCGCCGGCCGCGACGACCTACCGCCGGCCGCCCTCGACCAGTTGCCACTCCTGCTCCTCGACGAGGGGCACTGCCTGCGTGATCAAACGTTGGATCTGTGCCGATCCGTCGACGCGCACCCACTGTCCGGCGACACCCGGGCCACCTCGCTCGCGACCGTGGTGCAGTGCGTGGCAGGCGGATTGGGTGTCACGCTGGTGCCGGATTCGGCGGTCCCCGTCGAGACTCGACGCGGCGACCTCGCCACCGCGAGATTCTCGGCGCCGGCCCCCGGCCGGACCATCGGACTGGTCTTCCGCGCCTCGAGCGGGCGCGCCGACGGGTACCGGCAACTCGCGGAACTGCTGCGGGACGCGGCCCCGGCAGGGGTGACGGTCACCGAGAAGGAGTGACCTGGGCGCGCTCAGCGCCGCTTGCGTCCGCTCGGCTTCGCCTTGCTGCCCGGCTTGCCGCGCCGCGAATCCTTGGCGCGCGCCTTGCCGGACGAGGGTGCCGACTGCTTCGCGGTGCGCGGTTGGGCGACTCGGGGCGCCTTGTCCTTGGTCTTCGGTGTCTCGTGCGGGTTGGGTCCGCGTGAGGAGTTGGCGGTGCGCCCACGCACGATCCCGATGAACTCCTCGACCAGTTCGGTCGTCCGGTCCTGGACCCAGGCCAGAGCCACCTCCGACTCGGGTGCGCCGACGACGGGCCGGTACGTGAGGTCCTTGCGGTGATGCAGGCGGGCCAGCGACTGGGGCACGACCAGGACGCCGACGCCCGCGGCGACCAGCTCGATCGCGTCACCCGTCGACACCGGCCGGTCCAGGGCGGGTCGGCCGGGCAGCGCATCCCAGGTGATCGGGGTGTCCAGCGGATCCAGCACCAGTTCCTCGGCGAGATCGGACAGTGTGATCTCGTCGGCGGCCGTGAAGACGTGCTCCTTCGGCACCACCACGACCGGCGTCTCGGCGTACAGCGAGATGGCACTCAGACCGTCGCGATCGATCGGCAGTCTCACGAGGGCGGCGTCGGCGCTTTCGTCACGCAGCGCCGCGGCCGACTCGGCGGCCGGAAGCGGCACCAATTCGAGCGGGGTGTCGGTGATGCGCTCGTTCCAGATGCGGACCCACTTGGCGGGGGTGACGCCGGGGACGTACGCGAGCCGGAACGGTCGGGGGTCAGTCGCCTCTGTCACTCGGCAAGGCTACCTGCAGCGGTGGGTGCAACTGCGCAGCGCGTGCTCGATACCCTTGACGCATGACGTCGCAGAAGACCCCCCAGACGATGAAGCCCGCAACCGCGGCGAAGAAGCTGGGTGTGTACCTCCAGGCCACCCCCGCCGAGTTCCAGGACGGCGTGGTGACCCGCGACGAGCTCAACGAGTGGCAGACCAACCCGCCGGAGTGGCTCGTCGCTATCCGCAAGGACGGCCCGCACCCGAAGGATGTCGTCGCGGCCAAGCTGGGCGTGTCGATCTCGGGCCTCACCCGCGGTGGCATCGAGGACGCGCTGACCACCGAACAGATCGAGGCGCTCCTCGCGGATCAACCCGACTGGCTCGTCGCCGAGCGCGCCAACCTCGTCGAGGTCCGCAAGGAGGAGAAGCGGGTCAAGGAAATGCAGGCCACCCGCCGCGAGGAGTCGAACCGCAAGCCGCGCAGCTCCGGACCGTTCAAGGCGTCCAGCTAGCGTTCCACGTCCATCGGGCTGTTGCTGCGCTCGCCACTCGGCGAATGTCGCAGCAACAGCCCGCTGTCGTCTTAGGCCGGTCAGCTGTTGGTGGGGACGGGCTGCGCGGAGCCGGCCCGCCACTGGTCGCGCAGAAGGCGTTCCCGGCCGAGAGTGCGGGTCTGGGCGATCGCACCGGCGACGACGAGAGCCAGGTAGAGGGCGTACCACCACCATTCGTGCGTGACGGTCGCGGTGAGGGTCGCGTCGTCGAAGTCCGACGTGTCGAGAGCGCCGACGAGCAGCATCACGCCGCCGGTGGCCACGACCGCACCGGTGAGGACACTGACCACGACGAGCAGCACCGCGGGCAGGTTCACCGCCAGCGTGAGGGCGGCCAGCGCCACGCCGATCAGCACGCCCACCACGACGATCACCCAGTTCCAGGTGACGCCGACCGCGGCCATCGCGGCCGCCCCGAGGGCGAACCCGACCGACGCCATCGTCAGCGTCACCGCCACCGCGTAGTACAGGTAGGCGAGCACGGAGAAGAGAATCGCCACCAGGACGCCGACGATCCAGCCGAGGACGGTGGAGAGATAGCCGTCGCCGGTGATCGCGGACACCAGTCCGGCGCCCAGGTTGAGGCCGGCGAACGCGCCCCAGAGTGCAATGACGAACCGCATCGCCGGCACGCCGCGGAAACAGAACACCGCGCCGACGAATACAGCCAGGATGCCAATCACGATGTCAGACATACGCCGGACAGTACCGACCGGATGGTGTGCTTGTCGCCTGTAGGCGGGCGTCAGCCTTCGGCCACCTCGAACTCGTCGAAGACGACCTCGCCGGCCGCGTCGGATTCCGCGAGGTTGACCTCGGCGAGCAGCGCCCAGCCGTGGTCGCCCTGCGGATCCTCGAGGACCTGCCGGACCCGCCACAGTGTCGGTTCGACGGTGACCTGGAACAGCTGGGGGCCACGCGCCGACGGCCCGGTCCCGATCTCCTCGTATTCGTCGAAGTACAGCTCGAGCAGGTCGGCCCAGTCGTCGGCGTCCAGACCGTCACCGAGGCCGGCGAGGTCGTCCCAGCGCCGTCGCGACGCCAGTTCGACGCGCCGGAACATCGCGTTGCGCACCATGACCTTGAAGGCGCGGGTGTTGGCGGTGATGGGACGCGGGATGTCGGCGCCGAACGCGACCTGCTGGTCGTCGGACTCGGCCCCCGGATTCGTTAGCTGCTCCCACTCGTCGAGCAGGCTCGAATCGACCTGGCGGATGAGTTCGCCGAGCCACTCGATGAGGTCCTCGAGTTCCTCGGTGCGCGCCTCGGTCGGAACCGTCTGCCGCAGCGCGCGGTACGCGTCGGCGAGGTAGCGCAGGACCAGGCCCTCCGAGCGGGCGAGGCCGTAGTGACTGACCATCTCCGCGAACGTCATCGATCGTTCCACCATGTCGCGGACGACGGACTTGGGGGACAGCGCGAACTCGCTCATCCACGGATGGCCGGCGCGGTAGGTCTCGAACGCCGGGAACAGCAGATCCGCCAACGGCTTCGGCCAGGTGACCTCCTCGAGCAGCTCCATGCGCTCCTCGTACTCGATCCCGTCGGCCTTCATCTCCGCGACCGCCTCACCGCGCGCCGCGTGCTGCTGCGCCATCAGGATCTGCCGCGGGTCGTCGAGCGTCGACTCGATGATCGACACGACATCGAGTGCGTAGGTGAGCGATTCGGGGTCGAGCAGTTCCAGTGAGGCGAGCGCGAACGGGGACAGCGGCTGGTTGAGCGCGAAGTCGCGTTGCAGGTCCACCGTGAGCCGGGCCATGCGGCCGTACTCGTCGGGCTCGTCGAGCTGCTGGACGATGCCGGCCTGGAGGAGCCCACGGTAGAGCCGGATGGCCTTGAGGATGTGCTTGCGCTGCGCCGGTCGCGACTCGTGGTTGTCCTCGAGCAGATGACGCATCGCCTGGAAGCAGTTGCCGGGCCGCGCGATCACGTTCAGCAGCATCGAATTGCTCACCGAGAAGCGCGAACTCAGCGGCTCCGGTGACGCCGCGATCAGCTTGTCGAAGGTGCCCTCGCCCCACGAGACGAATCCTTCGGGCGCCTTCTTGCGCTGCACCTTCCGGCGCTTCTTCGGGTCGTCGCCGGCCTTCGCCAGCGCGCGTACGTTCTCGATCTCGTGTTCGGGCGCCTGCACCACCACGGTGCCCATCGTGTCGTAGCCGGCCCGGCCGGCCCGGCCGGCGATCTGGTGGAACTCGCGGGCCCGCAGCTGGCGGGTGCGGGTGCCGTCGTACTTGGTGAGTCCGGTCAGCAGCACCGTCCGGATGGGCACGTTGATGCCGACGCCGAGCGTGTCGGTACCGCAGATGACCTTGAGCAGGCCGTCCTGGGCGAGTCGTTCGATGAGGCGCCGGTACTTGGGCAGCATGCCGGCGTGGTGCACACCGATGCCGTGACGGACCAGGCGCGACAACGTCTTACCGAACCCGGTGGTGAACCGGAACGCGCCGATGGCCTCGGCGATCGCGTCCTTCTCGGCGCGGCTGCACAGGTTCACGCTGGTGAGTGCCTGCGCGCGCTCGAGCGCCGCGGCCTGCGTGAAGTGCACGACGTACACCGGCGCCTGATGGGTGGTGACGAGTTCCTCGATCTCCTCACCGATCGGGGTCTGCGAGTACGAGAAGTGCAGCGGGACCGGCCGCTCGGAGCCCGACACCTCGGTGGTGGGCCGGCCGGTGCGGCGGGTGAGGTCCTCGCACAGGTGCGTGACGTCGCCGAGCGTGGCCGACATCAGCAGGAACTGCGCCTGCGGCAACTCGATCAACGGCACCTGCCACGCCCAGCCGCGGTCCGGTTCCGAATAGAAGTGGAACTCGTCCATCACGACCTGGCCGATATCGGAACCCGCCCCCTCGCGCAGCGCGAGATTCGCGACGATCTCGGCGGTCGCGCAGATGATCGGCGCCGACGAGTTCACCGACGCGTCGCCGGTCATCATGCCGACCTTGTCGGCTCCGAAGACCTCGCACAGTGCGAAGAACTTCTCGCTCACCAGGGCCTTGATCGGTGCGGTGTAGAACGTCCGGCGGCCTTCGGCGAGCGCGAAGAAGTGGGCACCGAGCGCCACCATCGACTTGCCGGAACCCGTCGGAGTGGCGAGGACGACGTTGGCCCCGGAGACCAACTCCATCAGCGCCTCTTCCTGCGCGGGATACAACTGCAGGCCGCGATCGCTCGTCCACGACGTGAACGCGTCGAACAGCGCGTCGGCATCCACGCCGGTGGGGTCGACGGTTTCGGGGAGAAGATCGGGAAGCAGCACCGTTACAGGCTAGAGCCTCACCGCGCGAGGCCGGGCCTCCGGACCCGCGCGGCGCCGCGGACGTCCGTCAGGTGGCGCTGCGTTCGTCCGAGCCCATCGCGTCGAGCACCGCCATTCGGGTCTCGGGAGCGCCCGTGATAGTGGCCTCGCCGACACCGTCGGTCAACAGATTCCGCCACCGGGTCTCGTCGAACTCGAGTGGTGCGGTCGACCCGAGGAAGTTCTCGACCACACCGAGGAAGCGGAGCGGGTCGTCACGGAACGGGAAGTGGCCGGCGTCGTCGAAGATCTCGAGGCGGGAACCGGGCATCGCGGAGTGCGCCAGGTGCGCGTGGCTGACCGGAATCACGGAGTCGCGGGCGCCCCAGATCAATTGCACCGGCAGGTTCTCCGTCAGATAACACCGGTCGAGCATCGTGACCACCTGGCCACGCCAATCCACGACCGAACGCAACGTCCGCAGGTACGCCTCGTACGCCGTCGGGTCGGGCAGGCCGCCGAGCACCCGGACCAGGTCGGGGGTGTCGTGCAGCATCGTGCCCGGACGCAGCGGCGACCCGTGGAGGCGGGAGACGACCTCGCCGATCGCGCGGACCGACGTCATCGCTCCCGGCAGGCGCAGCAGTTTGAGGGCCTCGTTGACCACCGGCATCGAGATCAGGCGCAGCAGCGGATGCACGTCCTTGGTGACACCGCCCGCGGACACCAGCACCAGACGCTCGACCATGTGCGGGAACTGGTACGAGAACTGCATCGCGACGCCGCCGCCGAGCGAATGGCCGACGACGGTGACCTTGTCGATGTCGAGCACCGAGAGCAGATCGCGCATGCCGTTCGCGTAGGCAGCCACCGAGTAGTCGGCTCGCGGCTTGTCGGAGCGCCCGTGGCCGAGGAGATCGGGGGCGATCACCGTGTAGTTCTGAGCCAGGTGCGGGATGATCTCGCTCCACGTCGACGAGTTGTCGCCGATGCCGTGCAACAGGAGGACGGCCGGACCCTCACCGGCGATGCGGAAGGCACGCCGGTACCCGTGGATGGTGCGGAACACGAGCCGGGGCTCGGTGTCCGGCACCGGGCGGAGCATGCGCGTGCGGGAGTCGCTCATATCGCCTCCTGAAGCTGTCGCCCGGTTAGCGGGCACCGCTCAGATATCGATCGTCCGAGTATATCCGTGCACCGAGACGCTATGCGCCCTATGAGTCGTCAGCACGACCTCGGATAACGGAAAGGTTACGCCGCCACGATACCTGGACGAACGACCAAATGTTGGGTCGATCAAACCTCAGTTCTGGTCGTCGTCCTCCGCTGCATCGTCGCCGAGACGGGCCTGCTCGGCGAGGAAGCGCTCGAACTCCGCCCCCAACTCGTCGCCGCTGGGCAGGTCGTCGTCGCCCGCGAGGAGCGTCGACTGCTGTTCCTGGGCCGCGACGTACGAGTCGTACTGATTCTCGAGCGCCCGGACCACCGACTGGACTTCCTCGTTCGACGCGATGTGCTCGTCGATCTGCTCGCGGACCCGGGCGGACGCCTCGCCCAGCGCGGCGAGCGGCAACTCGAGGTCGGCGATCTCCATGACGTTCTCGAGCAGCGTCTCCGCCGCGGCCGGATAGTCGGTCTGCGCCAGGTAGTGCGGAACGTGGACGGAGAAGCCCACGGACTCGTGACCGTGCTGACTCATCCGCAGTTCCAGCAACGACGACGCGCTGCCGGGGACCTGGAGTTCACCGGACCAGCGGTGGTGATCCTTGATCAAGTCCTTGTTGGTCGAGTGCGCGGTGACGCTGAGCGGACGCGTGTGCGGGATGGCCATCGGAATCGCGTTGATCCCGACCGTCCGGCGCACCCCCAACTGCTCTGCGAGCAGCCGGACGGCGGTCGTGAACCGCTCCCAGCGCAGGTCCGGCTCCATGCCGGCCAGCAGCAGGAACGGGGTGCCGGCGGTGTCACGCAGGGCATACAGGTTGAGCTGCGGAGCCTCGAAGTCCGAGAAGTGGTCGGCCTTGAACGTCATGGTCGGTCGACGCGACCGGTAGTCGATGAGCTCGTCCACCGAGAACGATGCGACGAGCTCGGTCTCGAGGCTCTCGCGCAGGTGCGTGGTCGCCAACTTCACCGCGTGCCCGGCATCGGAGAATCCCTCGAGACCGTGAACCAGAACCGGTCCCAGGCCGTCGGCGGAAGACAGATGTGGTGCCGGGAACTCCAGCTCGTACATCTTCGACTGCTCGTCCATGACGGCTCCCTTCCTTCGAACTTCTGCTTCCAGTGTCCCTCACCACGTCCCGCGTGTAGAAACCGGAGCAGTGGACCAGCGATGAGCACTGTGGCGTCCTTGTCGGCAAGATCATCGGATCTCGCCTCCCGAGGGCCAACGCCGGGGGGCCCGTCCTGATTCCCGGTGACCCCGTTGCCCGTCGTGATCGACGTTCACGTCGATCGACGACTGTGTGTGACAGGCTGTCCGCGAGACCGGGGCGCGGCCGGCGCGCCGGCGCTGGGACGAGGGAGGTTCGAGCATGTCGCGACGGAAGTGGATCGCCTCGGCGGTGCTGTTGGGATCGACCGCCCTCCTCACGGGCTGTTCGGAGGCGGTGACGGGCACTGCGCTGTCGGGCGAGTCCGAGGGATCCGACGCGCGGCCGTTGCACGAACTGCTCCTCGACCCGTCCGCATTCCCGCCGCAGTACCCGGCGGTCGTGCTTCCCCCGGAGGCTGTTTCGCAGGCGGCACCCGATCTGACGGGCATCGCGCCCGGTTCGAGGGTGGAACCCGCCGGCTGCAAGCCGCCGGTCCAGGACTACGGGCCCGACGGCACTGCCATGGTCGTCGGCACCGACAACGTCAACCGTTCGACGATCACGGTCGAACTGATCCGGGTCGCCGCGCCGCTCGCCGAACTCGGATCGCAGCTGGCTCAGTGTCCGGAGGTGACCGCGACCCGGAACGGGGTCGATTCGGTCGTCCGGACCACCCTCACCCCGCCCCCGCGGATCGATGCGGACGACACGCTTGCTCTGCGCCGTTCGGTGAGTTCCGGCCAGGACGGCCAGGCCGTGACCCAGTCGATGCTCACGTTGATCGCGCAGGTCGACGACGTGCGCGTGCAGGCGACGTCCATGTCGTTCGGCGACTCCGCCGGCACCGACACCGCCGCTCTCGACGAGCTGTTCACCTCGGCGGTGCTCAAGGTTCACGCGGGTTGAGCCGGCGAGGCTAGCACGGGGCGCCGACAGGCAGGCGCGCATCCGGCGCCGTCCGCGCCGGGTTCTGCACAGGCCGCCGCGACATCCACAGGTCCACCGAAACCGCAGGTCGTGTCCGGGGCCGCGCCCGGCTCACCCGGCAGGGTCGAGGTCATGACGACACCGGCCTTCTCACACGACTCGCCCTGCCCGCACGACCGGGCCCGGCCCGGCGACAGTGAGATCGGGACCCCACGCGCGGTCCGGATCTCCGACCCCGGCGACCTCATCAGCGCCGTGCCGGCGTTGCTGGGGTTCCATCCTCGCCGCTCACTGGTGGCGATCTGCCTGACCGGAACCAGCGTCGGTGCGGTCATGCGCCACGACCTCGTACTCCACGATCGGGGTGAGGTGAGCCCGGTGATGGGGCTGGTGCTCGAGCAGTTCGCGGCGGTCGGGATCCGGGAGGGCGCCGACCGAGTTCTGGTGGTCGTGGTGGACGATCGGATCCCACCCCGTCCGCGGACCGGTGACCTGGCGCGTCACCGTGCGATCGTCGACCGCTTCCGGGAGTTGTTGCACGCCGGTGGAATCGAGTTGGTGGCGGCGCATCTCGTCCCGGCCGTCCAGGCCGGTGTTCCGTGGCACGATCTCGACGGCGAACGCCGCGGCACCGTGCCGGACCCCAACGCGTCCGCAGTGGCTGCGGCACAGGTGCTCGGGGGCCGCGCGATCCGGGGATCTCGGGAGGAGCTGGAAGCCGTCCTCACCCCGATGCCGTCCGAGCAGGCGTGCATCGCCGAGATCATCGACGCGGCGCGGGAGGCGAAGGTGCGCGGACACGCACTGGCCCGCACGGCATTCGACCCGGACGGTGCCGAACGTGCGGACCTCGAACTCGTCCTGGCCCGCATCGCCGCGCTCGACGCGGGCGCCGAGATCACGCTGCAGGACAGCGCCGACATGGCGCTCGCGCTGGAGAACCCCGACGTCCGGGATGCGTTGCTCGCGCTCGCGGTCGGGGACCACGCCGACGCGGCCGAACAGATGTGGATTCGGCTGGGCCGGACTCTGCCCGACCCCGAACGCGCCGAACCGCTCGCGTTGCTCGGCTACAGCTCGTACGTGCGCGGCGACGGACCGATGGCGGGTGTCGCACTGTGTGCCGCGCTCGAGGCCGACCCAGGGCATCGGCTCGCGAATCTGCTCGACGACGCCCTGCAGGCCGGGATCAGGCCGGGTGCCCTGCGGGATCTGGCCGATCTCGGACATTCGGTGGCACGGGACCTCGGGGTCACAATGCCGTTTCGAGGCGGGCTACCGCCGGGCGGCGTGTGAGCGGTCGCCGAGCGCCTGCAGGTACGTCCATGCGTCTGAGACGATCTCGTCGAGATCGGTGTGAGCGGGCGTCCAGCCGAGCTCGTCGATCGCACGGGCGCTCGACGCGATGAGGACGGCCGGGTCTCCGGCGCGGCGGGGCGCGTCCTCGGCCGCAATGGGCAGTCCGGTCACTCGCTCGCAAGCCGAGATGACCTCGCGGACAGTGAATCCCGCGCCGCTGCCGAGGTTGTAGATCCGGTGTCGACCGGGCTTGGACGACTCGAGTGCGAGCAGGTGGGCCTCCGCGAGATCGAGCACGTGGATGTAGTCCCGTACCGCGGTGCCGTCCTTGGTCGGCCAGTCCGTTCCGAACACCGAGATCTTCTCGCGCTGACCGAGCGCGACCTGGAGCACGAGGGGAATGAGATGCGTCTCCACGACACGGTTCTCGCCCGCGCCCTTGTAGGCGCCGGCGACATTGAAGTAACGCAGGCTGGTCGCCGCGAGGGAATGCGCGTTCGCGTACGAGGTGATCGCGTGGTCGATCGCGAGCTTCGTGGCGCCGTACGGGTTGGTCGGACGGGTCGGATCGTCCTCCGTGATCGGCGTCCGCTCGGGTTCGCCGTAGGTGGCGGCCGTGGACGAGAACACCAGGCGCGCAGTGCCGGACAGTCGCATCGCCTCGAGAAGTGCGAGCGTCGTGACGACGTTGCCCTGCCAGTACTGCTCGGGGCGTTCGACCGACTCGCCGACGAGCGACTGCGCCGCGAAATGCAGCACACCGTCGAATCGTGGTGCGCTGTCGCCGGATCCGAGAACGGACCCGGCGACAGCGGCCACGTCACCTTCGATGAACTCGGCACCGGCCGGCACCGCGTCGGCATTGCCGGTCGACAGGTCGTCGACCACGACCACCTCGTGGCCGCGCTCGAGCAGTACCGTGGCGCACACACTGCCGACGTAGCCGGCACCGCCGGTAACCAGAAGTCTCACCGTTCATCTCCTCTGGCACCGGCGTCGAACCGGCGAAGCGGTCTGTCAGACCTGCTTCACCTGGACGGCGTGGGCCATCTCCTCGGGAAGGTCGAATTCGTCGTGACCGGACACGGTGATCGTCACCGAGCCGGGTCGCGTCTCGACTGTAACCCGGGCGTCGGGAACGACGCCCGCCGCGCGGAGCTGGCCGATCAGTTCGGGGTCGGACTGCACATGCTCGGCGAGACGCCGGACCACGACAGCGGTCGGCTTGCCCGGTGGCAGATCGGTGAGCCGGATCAGCGTTTCCGGTGTGCCGGCCGGGCGGTCGAGTCCCAGTTCGGCAAGCCCGGGGATCGGGTTGCCGTACGGCGACGTCGTCGGGTTGTTGAGCACCTCGACGAGGCGCCGTTCGACGTCCTCGCTCATCACGTGCTCCCACCGGCAGGCCTCGGCATGCACTTGGTCCCAGTCGAGTCCGATGATGTCGACGAGCAATCGCTCGGCGAGACGGTGCTTGCGCATGACCGAGACCGCGAGGTTGCGGCCCTTCTCGGTCAACTCCAGATGACGGTCGCCGGCCACCTGGAGCAGTCCGTCCCGCTCCATTCGGGCAACCGTCTGGCTCACCGTCGGTCCGCTCTGCTCGAGCCGTTCGGCGATCCGCGCGCGGAGCGGGACGACGCCCTCTTCTTCCAAGTCGTAGATCGTCCGGAGATACATCTCCGTGGTGTCGACCAGATCCTTCACTCTTACACCCCTTCGTCCGGAGTGATTCTACCGGGCAAATCCGGTTCCGGGTCCCGCCCGGGAACCAGGCGAGTCCCGTCCGCGGTCGAGGTCCCGAACCGGCCTCCGACACTGCGCCTCGCGCCCGCGGCGTGGGGGCAAGTAACTTGAGTCCATGACCGCGTCGACAGGTCCCGTCGAGGGCATCTCAGCTTCCGGAAGCGACCGCGTCGTCGTGTGGAGTCCGGACTATCTCAGTTACCGCTGGAGTCCCCAGCACCCGATGAATCCGACCCGGCTCGAGTTGACGATGGATCTCGCGCGCGGGCTCGGTCTGGTCGAGGGTGCCGAGGTGGTGCGGCCGGGTGCCGCCACGGACGCCGACCTGCTCCGCATCCACACGCCCGCGTACATCGATGCGGTCAAGCTCGCCGGGTCGGTGCAGGACGGCACGTTGCCCGCCGAGGTGGAGAGCCGACACGGTCTGGGCACCGAGGACAACCCGGTCTTCCCCCGGATGCACGAGGCCAGCGCGATCCTGGCGGGCGGCACCCTGGCGGCGGCGGAGGCGATCGCGTCCGGCCGGGCCCGGCGGGCGGTGAGCATCGGCGGCGGCATGCACCACGCGATGGCGGACTGGGCGTCGGGGTTCTGCGTGTACAACGACGCCGCGATCGCGATCTCGTGGCTGCTCGACAACGGATTCGACCGCATCGCATACGTCGACATCGACGCGCACCACGGCGACGGCGTGCAGCATGCGTTCCTCGGCGATCCGCGGGTGCTGACGGTCTCGATCCACCAGCACCCGGCGACCCTGTGGCCGAACACCGGATGGTCGAGCGAGGTGGGGGCCGGTGCAGCGGAGGGCACGGCCGTCAATCTTCCGGTGCTGCCCGGTACCGGCGATGCGCTGTGGCTCAGGGCATTCCATTCGGTGGTTCCCGCCGCCATCGCGGCCTTCCGGCCGCAGATCGTGATCAGTCAGTGCGGCGCCGACAACCATCGGGAGGACCCGCTGGCGGATCTCGCGCTCACCGTCGACGGGCAGCGTGCGGCGTACCTCGCGATGCGCGACCTCGCGGACCGCTACGCCGAGGGACGGTGGCTCGCGGTCGGCGGCGGCGGCTACGGGCTGATCCGGGTGGTGCCGCGGTCGTGGACCCACCTGATCGCGACCGCGCTCGACCGGGAGATCGACACCGGCGCCGCGATACCCGAGTCGTGGCGTGAGAAAGCGCACAGCCTCGCGCCGAGTGTCGCCCTGCCGACCACGATGGGCGAAGGGGGGGACACGAAGTACCTGCCGTGGGACGGACCCGGAGGTACACCGGAAACGGGTGTCGCCTCGATGGACCGGGCCCTGACCCGGATCGACGCGGCGATCATCGCGACCCGCCGTGCCACGTTCCCGCTGCTCGGCCTCGATCCGGAGGATCCCCGTGACTGACGGCACCGCCAAGGACACCAACGACGTCGACCTCGAACGGGCACGGAGCTTTCCGCGTCACTGGCTCGCGGACGTCCTCGCCTCCGACGGTGGCGTCGTCCACCTGCGGCCGATCGTGCCGGACGACGCCGACAAACTCGTCGAGTTCCACGGCAAGCTGTCCGAACGCACCCGGTACCTGCGCTACTTCGGCCCCTACCCGACGATGTCGAAGCGCGACATCGTCAACTTCACCACGGTCGACCACCGCAACCGCGTCGCGTTCGTCGCGATCCTCGGCGACGAGATCATCGCGGTGGGCCGCTACGAGCGTCTGCTCGACGTGGGCGACGGCCGGTCCGCGGAGGTCGCATTCGTCGTCGCGGACGCGCACCAGGGACGCGGGCTCGGGCCGATCCTGCTCGAGCACCTCGCCGGTGCGGCCGCCGAGAACGGTCTGAACATGTTCGTCGCGGAGGTGCTCGCGGAGAATCGGAACATGGTCTCGGTGTTCCGTGAGGCCGGATACCAGGTGAGCCGGAGCTTCGACGGCGGCGTGCTGCGCCTCGAGTTCGCGATCGACCCCACGGAAGCACTGCTGTCGGTGCGCAATTCCCGCGAGCGTGCCGCCGAGGCCCGCAGCGTCCGCAACGTCCTGAGCCCGCGGTCCGTCGCTGTCATCGGGGCGTCCACCGACAGCTCCAAGGTGGGCAATGCGGTGCTGGTGAACCTGTTGCGGGGCAACTTCTCCGGGCCGGTGTATCCGGTCAACGCCGAGCACCGCTCGGTCCGCGGCGTCCGCGCCTACCCGACGGTGCGTGACATCCCCGACGATGTCGACCTGGCCGTGGTCGCGGTGCCGGCGGAGTCCATCGACGCGGTGCTCGACGACTGCCTCGCGAAGGGTGTCAAGGCCCTGGTGGTGGTGTCGGCGGGATTCAGTGAGACGGGTCCGGACGGACGGCATTCCGAGCGCCGGCTCGTGCACGCCGCGCGGGCACACGGGATGCGGCTCATCGGTCCCAACGCGCTCGGTGTCGCCAACAACGACGTCGCCGTCTCGCTCAATGCGACGCTGGCGCCGGTGCTCCCGGACCCGGGCAAGGTCGGCTTCTTCTGCCAGTCCGGCGCCCTGGGCATCGCGATCCTCGACCAGGCCGCCAAACGTCAACTGGGGCTGTCGACTTTCGTCTCGGCCGGCAATCGGGCGGACGTGTCCGGCAACGACCTGCTGCAGTACTGGGACACCGATCCCGACACCGAGGTGGTGTTGCTGTACCTGGAGAGCTTCGGCAATCCCCGTAAGTTCTCCCGCATCGCCCGGCGGGTGGCCCGGAACAAACCGATCGTCGCGGTCAAGAGTGGACGTCACGCCGTGCCCCCGGCGCTGGCGGCGACCGGCGTCGAGATGGACGACTCGATCGTGCGGGCGCTGTTCGAACAGTCCGGTGTCGTCCAGGTCGGATCGATCTCCCAGCTGTTCGACTGCGCGATGCTCTTCGGCTATCAGCCGCTGCCGGCGGGACCGCGGGTCGCGGTCGTGGGCAACTCGACCGCGCTCGGTGTGCTCGCCTCCGACGCCGCCCGCCGCGAGGGACTGCAGGTGGGCGAACCGGTGGATCTCGGCGCGCAAGCCACCCCCGAGATGTTCGCCGAAGCGGTCTCGCGGGCCCTCGCGTCCTTCGACGTCGACGCGGTCATCGCGGTGTTCGCGCCGCCGGTCGCGGTGGCCGTCGAACCGTACGCGCAGGCGTTGCGCGAGGCGGTCGTCGGTGCGGACAAGCCGATCCTCACGACGTTCCTGGCGACCGAGGGCATGCCCGACGTTCTGGCGGTGCGCGGCCCCGACGGACATCCGACTCGCGGCTCGGTACCCTCGTTCCCCGGCCCGGAACGGGCCGCGTTGGCGCTGGCCCGGGCGTGGCGGTACGCCGCGTGGCGTGGACGCCCGGTGTCGAAGGTGGTGCGCCCCAACGGCATCGACCCGGACCGCGCGAAGCGGCTGGTCGCCGGCTGGCTGGGGGAGTCGAACGGGCGGTGGCTGTCGGACTTCGAGGCGGCGCAACTGCTCGAGTGTTACGGCGTGCACGTCGTGGAGTTCCGCGCGGCCACCACCGAGGCCGAGGCCGTCGAGGCGGCCGATGACCTGGGCTACCCGGTCGCAGTCAAGGCGACCGGTGAACAGTGGCGGCACCGCCCCGACCTCGGCGGCGTGCGCCTGGACCTGGTCGGCCCGGACTCGGTGCGGTTGGCGTACCGCGATCTCGCGGCCGCGTCCGGCGAGCCCCTGCTGCACGTGCAGAAGATGGCGACCAAGGGCATCGGCTGCGTCGTCGGAGTGCAGGACGACCCGTCGTTCGGCTCGCTCATCTCGTTCGGCCTGGCCGGTGTGATCTCCGACCTGTTGGGGGACCGCGCCTACCGCGTGCTGCCCCTGACGGAGGACGAGGCCACCGAACTGATCGACGCGCCCAAGGCGGCACCCCTGCTGTCGGGGTACCGCAGCGCGGTCCCGGTCAACAAGAAGGCGCTCGTGGATCTCGTGCAGCGGGTGTCCGCACTCGCCGACGACATTCCCGAGGTGCGTTCGCTCGCATGTGAACCGGTGCTCGCGTCGGCCCAGGGCGCCGAGGTGACCGATGCGCGGGTACGGATCGGACCGGAGCCGAGCATGGCGGATCTGGGTCCGCGGCGACTTCGGGAGTGGTGAGCCGGGCCGGGCGCCCCGAGCGGCCGGCCGGACAACGCGAGAACCCGGCCGGCCGTGGCCCCGAGGGGGGAGGGACCACGACCGGCCGGGAGGCGGGGAGAGGATCGGTCAGCTGGCGTACGAACGGAGTCGATCGGCGCGCTCACCCTGGCGGAGCTTGCCCATCACCTCGCGCTCGATCTGGCGCACCCGCTCACGCGAGAGGCCGAACAGCTTGCCGATCTGGTCGAGCGTGCGGGGCTGGCCGTCGTCGAGGCCGTAGCGCAGGCGGATCACCTGCTGCTCACGTTCGTCGAGGGTCGCCAGGACGCTGCGGACGTCGCTGTGCAGCAGACCGGCAATGACCGCGTTCTCCGCGGACGTCGCCTCGGAGTCCTCGATGAAGTCGCCCAGCGGGGCCTCCTCGTCGTTGCCGACCGGCATGTCGAGGCTGACCGGGTCGCGGCTGTGATCGAGCAGGTCCGCGATCTTGTGCGCGGGGATGCCCGACTCCTCCGACAGTTCCTCGTCGGTGGCCTCCCGGCCCAACTGCTGGTGCAGTTCCCGCTTGATCCGGGCCAGCTTGTTGACCTGCTCCACGAGGTGGACGGGCAGGCGGATGGTGCGGCTCTGATCTGCCATGCCGCGGGTGATGGCCTGACGGATCCACCACGTCGCGTACGTCGAGAACTTGAAGCCCTTCGCGTAGTCGAACTTCTCCATCGCGCGGATCAGCCCGAGGTTGCCCTCCTGGATGAGATCCAGTAACGGCATGCCGCGTCCGGTGTAGCGCTTCGCGAGCGACACCACCAGTCGCAGGTTCGCCTCGAGGAGGTGGCGTCGGGCGGCCTCGCCGTCACGGATGATCGTGGCGAGATCCCGCTTCTTGACGGCCGTGAGGCGCTTCTTGGTCTCCAGCACGTGCTTGGCGTAGAGCCCAGCCTCGATCCGCCGCGCCAGGTCGACCTCGTCCGCGGCTGTCAGCAGCGCCGTCCGGCCGATCCCGTTCAGGTAGACGCGAACGAGATCCGCGGCCGGGCTCTGGCTGTCGAGATCGGAATCGGCGGTGCGGGGTCGAGTGGTGCTGGGGCTTGTCATGACGTGCCTCCTCGTCGGGGTGTCTCATATGGCTCAACGCTCCGACGGCCCGGGAAAGTTCCCGAGCGGATTCACTGCTGCGGCCCGTGACCTGCGTGTTTCGGGCACATCGCCTGAGAAGTTCCTGAGAAGGTGCGCCCCCGGGAACCGGCGTCAGGCGGGCTCGATCAGCCCGTGTCGCACGAGTGCATGGACCAGCGGTACCGCCGTGGCCGTCAACGACTCCTCGTCCTCACCGTGGGCGAAGGCGAGCAGCGTGATGAGCTCTTCCAACGCCAGTCCGTCGTCCCGCATTCCCGCGAGCAGCGCCGCGGCCAGGTCGTCCACCTCGTGCTGCCACTGCGGCCCGTTGCCGCGATGCACCCGCGCCACCACCTGGTCCCAGCCGTCCTCTCCGGGCAGGTACACCCGCTCCAGGGCGGTGTCGGGCCGGACCGCGAACCGTGCCGACATGACATCGTGATCGCGCAGCCACGCGAGACGCTCGAAGTAGGCGAGGGCCTCGTCGCCGAGCGGATCGGTGAAGCCGTGACGGAGGTCCTCGCACAGGATGTCCGACGGCTCGTCCGTGCGTCGCAGGTAGACGAATCCGAAGCCGACGCCCTCGACGTCAGCCTGCTCGAGGTGGTCGAGCCAGCCCTGCGCGCGGGCCTGCACGGCCGGGTCCCGGGGGTCGCCGCCGCCGTCGCGCAGCCACGTGCCGACATACAGTGCCGGGTCGGCGACGTCGCGCTGGACGATCCACGCGTCGATCCCGTGCGCCGGCAGCCACGACGAGATCCGGTGTCGCCAGTCCTCGCCCTCGACGTGCAGCCACGACGCCAACAGCGCCGCCGTGCCGCCCGGGTTCAGGAACTCCGCGGCCCGGGAGATCATCAGCTCGCTCGCCCCGTCCAGGTCCAGTCCCGAGTCGCGGTAGCTGTTGACGACACGGGCCTCGCTCACGACGAACGGTGGATTCGCGACCACCTGATCGAAGGTCCGGCCCGCGACCGGCTCGAACCACGAGCCCTCGAGGAGTTCGAAGTCGAGGCCGTTGAGCGCCGCGGTCGCCGCGGTCAGATCGAGCGCCCGCGGATTGATGTCGGTGGCGGTGACCGTCCCCGCGTAGTCCGCGGCGCGCAGCGCCTGGATGCCGCATCCGGTGCCGACGTCGAGCACCGTGCCGACCGGGCGGGTGGGGGTGCCCCGCAGCAGCGACAGCGACGCGTGGCCGACACCGATGACGTGGTCGTCGGCGGTCGGCCGGGCTCGCATCGAGCCGTCGAGATCCGAGATCACCCACCGGTTCCCGGTGCCCAGGTCGAGCGGGCGGAGGTCGAGTTCGGCGCGCACCGTCTCGCCGCTGCGCGACAGCAGTCCGGCCGCCACCGCGTCGTCCAGCGTGAGCGGCGCGAGCGCGGCCGCGACGTCGGTGGCGTCGCAGTTGTCCCCGAGCAGGAACAGCCGCACGAGCTGGCCCAGATCGCCGCCGTTCACGGTGGCGCGGCGGACCGGTACCGGTTCGTGCCGATCGAGCGCGGCGTGGGCGTCGGCACCGAGGAGGTCGAGAATCGAGTCGGTGTCGAATGCGCAGCGCGTCAGCGCCTCGCGCAGCGGGCCGCAGATGGAGAGCAGGAGGTCACGGGTCACGGGAGCATTCTTGCAGCCCTCTGCGTACCGTCACCGGGGCGGACGACCGAGGCCGGTCAGCCCTCGATCGTGCGGTTGGGCCTGGCTTCGAGTGCGTGCGCGGTGTCCCGGTGGTCGTACCTGCTCGGCTCGTCCTTCGTCCGCGGGGGCCGGTCGTTCGCGATGAGCACCGCGATCCAGGGCAGCGGGACGGAGCCGGCGATGATGCCCACCGAGATCCAGGCGTTCCCGAACGCGGCGTACGCGACGGCCGCGAGTATCAGCGCCGGGAAGCGGAACGCCATGATCGTCAGGTACTTCCGGACTCGCGCTCGGTGCTGATCTTCGAAGGACTGTGCGGCCTCGGTGATCAACGCCGGGTTGCGGGGTGTTCCGCTCTCGGCCGACTCGCCGAACCCCGATGTTCTTGCCATGGGTTCCACTGTTCCACTCTCGCGACGCAATTGCACACGCGGTTGCGGCATTATTGGAATGTGAGCACTTTGACGAAGGAACGTCCCGACACCACCACCGACGAGACGACCGACGACGACACCCCGAAATTCTTCCATTACGTGAAGAAGAACAAGATCGCCGAGAGTGCCGTGATGGGCACCCACGTCGTGGCCCTGTGCGGCGAGGTGTTTCCGGTCACCAAGTCCGCGAAGCCGGGTTCGCCGGTATGCCCCGAGTGCAAGAAGGTCTACGACGGATTGCGCAAGGGCGACTGACCGGCCGGGTCATCGGTGGGTGCGTCGGTGGGTGCGTCGGACTCCGGCGCGTCCACCGATCCGCACGCCGTCGACTCCGGCTGTGATCGATCCGACGTGAACCGGATCGGGCCTGTCGTGAGCCGTCGTGTCAGATTCGTCACCGGTCCCGCGTCCTCGGACGCGTCGATCGCGGCCTGAGCGGCGATCCAGTCGCGTACCTGTTCCATGCGGGTCGCGCGCGCCGGCCAGAACTCCTGGATCGTGGCGTTGAACTCGGCGCCGAGCACGACGGCGAAGCCGAGGAAGAACGTGAAGAGCAGGAAGGCGATCGGCGTCGCGAGCGCACCGTAGGTGTAGCCGGTGCCGGCCACCGCGCTCAGATACCAGCGCAGAATCGTGCTGGCAGCCATGAAGAACACGCCCGCGAGCAGGGCACCCCCCAGCAGTCGGTGCCACGGCAGCGAACGCGGCAGCGCCACCTTGTAGAGGGTCGTCAGACCGACGATCAGCAGCAGGCCGACGGCGGGGTAGTAGAACGCATCCACCATCTCCGTCCCGACCGTGTGCCAGGACTCCGGGAGTGCGCGGCCGATCATCGTCGGGCCCAGCGCGACCAGGGGCAGCGTGAAGACCGCGAGAACGAGGAATCCCACGTAGAGCAGTAGCGCGAACACCCGCTGCCACACCGGGTGCCGGGCGTCCTGCTGGCCGTGCGCCTCGACGATCGAGTCGACGAACGTCGAGATCGCCGACGACCCCGCCCACAGCGACAGCAGGAAGCCCACCGAGATGATCTCCGGGCGACCGCGCCCGAGGACGTCGCCGACGGTCGGTTGGATGATCTGGTCGACGACGTTCTCGCTGAACACGGTGTGGCTGAACGTGACGATCTTGGACTGGATGATCTCCACCGTGTTCGGGCCGAACCATCCGCCGATGTAGCCGATGCTGCCCAGCAGTCCCAGCAGCAGCGGCGGCAGCGACAGGGTCTGCCAGAACGCCGCAGTGGCCGACTTGCCGAAGATCGAGTCGTTCCAGGACTTGGACGCCGTCCGCCCGATCACCTGGGCACACCGACGCAGTGGTCGGCGTTTCGTGGCGGTCGGCGTCTCACTCATGATGCTTCCAGGATTCCTGACAATGCGAAGGGATGCCCGGTGGGGCGTCGCCGTGTCGCCGTCGATTCTGTCACCCCGCCGACCCACGGGGTCTGTTCAGGATCACTGCCGCGACCGCGCGGCTGATGCGGAATCGGTCGGTCCCGGGCGCTAGGCTCCTCGGGGTCGTCACCCGCGGGCGACGACCCCGAGGCAGAGTTCGAGCAGCGGCGAGAACCCCGTCAGCGAAGCAAGGAGTGGCAACAACTGTGCGAAGCCAGTGGCGAGGTGCGATGTGAGCGCTGAACCCGGAAGTGTCGAAACTGCGCCAGCTCCCACCGGCTCCCTCCGAGCGTGGCAGCGTCGTGCCCTGACCAGATATCTGGCGACCAAACCACGCGACTTCCTCGCCGTCGCGACGCCCGGCGCCGGCAAGACGACCTTCGCGCTGCGGGTGGCGTCGGAACTGCTGCGGGACCGTACCGTCGACCAGATCACCGTCGTCGCGCCCACCGAGCACCTCAAGCACCAGTGGGCTGAGTCCGCGGCCCGCAACGGCATCGCACTGGACTCGAACTTCTCGAACTCGACGGGGCAGACGTCGTCGGACTACCACGGTGTCGTGGTCACGTACGCACAGGTCGCCTCGCACCCGTTCAAGCATCGGGTCCGGACCGAGGCCCGCCGGACGCTGGTGATCCTGGACGAGATCCACCACGGCGGTGACGCGAAGAGCTGGGGTGAGGCCATCCGCGAGGCGTACGGCGACGCGACCCGCCGCCTCGCGCTCACCGGTACCCCGTTCCGCAGCGACGACAGCGCGATCCCGTTCGTGACGTACGAGCCCGACAACGAGGGCCTGATGCGTTCGAAGGCGGACCATTCGTACGGCTACGCCGATGCGCTCGCGGACGGCGTCGTCCGTCCCGTGGTGTTCCTCGCCTACTCGGGGGAGGCCCGCTGGCGCAACAACGCCGGCGAGGAGTTCGCGGCCCGGCTCGGCGAGCCACTGAGCGCCGAGCAGACGGCCCGCGCGTGGCGCACGGCACTCGATCCCGCGGGCGACTGGATCCCGGCGGTCCTGACCGCCGCCAACACCCGGCTCGGCCAGCTCCGCTCCGGCGGGATGCCCGACGCGGGTGGACTGATCATCGCGACGGACCAGACGGTGGCCCGGGCGTACGCGAAGACCCTCGAGACGATCACGGGCGAGGCGCCGGCACTGGTGCTGTCGGACGACCCGACGGCGTCGAACCGGATCGCGGAGTTCGCCAAGAGCACGCAGGCGTGGATGGTGGCGGTCCGCATGGTGTCCGAGGGCGTCGACGTGCCGCGGTTGGCGGTCGGCGTCTACGCGACCAGCGCATCCACGCCGCTGTACTTCGCGCAGGCCATCGGTCGGTTCGTGCGGTCGCGGACCAAGGGCGAGACGGCCAGTGTGTTCCTGCCGTCCGTGCCGGTGCTGCTGGACCTCGCGAGTCAGCTCGAGGCGCAGCGTGACCACATTCTCGGTAAGCCGCACCGGGAGAAGGACGGTCTCGACGACGACCTGCTCGCCGACGCGAACAAGCAGAAGGACGAGCTCGGCGAGGAGGAGAAGGCGTTCACGTCGCTGGGCGCGGACGCCGAACTGGATCAGGTGATCTACGACGGCTCCTCGTTCGGGACCGCGACGTTCTCCGGGTCCGACGAGGAGGCCGACTATCTCGGGCTGCCCGGGCTGCTCGACGCCGAGCAGATGCGAGCGCTCCTGCGCCAGCGTCAGCAGGAGCAACTCGACAAGCCCGCGGCCGCGGCGGCCGCCCCGCACGTTCCGGTTCCTCAGGTGGCCGAGCGGGTGGCGTCCGCGGGGCAGTTGGCGAGCCTGCGTCGCGAACTGAACTCGCTGGTGGCGATGCACCACCATCGGACCGGCAAGCCGCACGGCGTCATCCACGGCGAACTGCGGCGTGTGTGCGGTGGCCCGCCGACCGCGATCGCCACCGTCGACCAGCTCACCGACCGCATCGCGACGCTCCGGCAGTGGTAGTCGAGGGTCGTTGAGGGTAGTTCGTCCCGGAACGCCGAAGCGGGTGACCACCGATGGTGGTCACCCGCTTCGGGAACTGGGGACGGACGGACGTCCGCCCGGAGGCTGACGCGCTAGACGGTCGCTTCGGAAGACTCGGTGTCGCTCACGATGGTGGCGTTCATCTCACGAAGGCGATCTGCATGCTCGTTGGCGTGGTGCTGGCAGAAGAGAAGCTCTCCTCCGCTCGCGAGCACGGCGCGCACGCGGGCTCCTGCGCTGCACCGGTCGCACCGGTCGGCAGCGGTCAACGGGGGGCTGGTCAGTGTTCCGGGCATGACTCCTCCGAACTGGCTGTGGGGCGGTGCCCACTGCCTGGGGTCTTCCGCCGCGTCGGGGGTGACGCGGTAGGTCCACTCTGTCAGACGTTCGACTTGATCGGGTTGTTCCCGATACCTCCTCGGTGTGTCCGCTCTAACACCGACCGCCCTGAACACGCACTATGCGGTTCGGGACGATTCGGGTGTTCGCTGACAGCTGAGTGCTGGTCTATCGTTCGGGGTCTTCCACGGCGGAAAGGGTGACGCATGTCGACATCGGAACGGTCGGAGCAGTTCGCCGACGGGCGCCTGCTGCACCTGTGCGGTACGGCTGAATGGGCCGCGGCGCAGCGCGCCGGCGAGCTGGTCCCCGCGGGCTTCGCCGTCGACGGTTTCGTGCACCTGTCGACGCCCGCACAGGTGCACCTGCCGGCGAACCGGCTCTTCGCCGGACGCCGGGACCTGGTGCTGCTGAGCCTCGACCCCGACAGGCTCGGCGCCGAGGTGCGGTGGGAGCCCGGCGTGCCGTCCGATCCCGCCTCGATGCGGTTCCCGCACCTGTACGGCCCCCTGCCGGTGACCGCGGTCGCCGCGGTGACCGACTACCTCCCGGACGACGCCGGAGTGTTTCCGCCGATCGGTCGGCCGTAGGTCGCCCGGTGGGCGCTACCGTTGAGCCATGAACGTGGAAGTGACCCCGCTGCCCGGTATCGGAGTTCGTAAGGACTTCGCGCTCGTGACGGGCCGACGCATCGGCGTGGTCACCCACCGCGACGGCCGCACCGAGTTGATCGTCTCCAAGCTCGACGACCCGGATGCGTGCATGGCGTCGATTCCGCTCGAATCCGACGAGGCGTCGGTGCTGGCGAACCTCCTGGGGGCACCGCAGCTCGTCGCCCAGTTGCGTGAGGAGCATCGCGACCTGCCCGGAATCAGCACCCGCCAGATACCGATCACCGAGAACTCGCCCTGGGACGGCAGGACCCTTGGCGAGACCGCGATGCGGACCCGCACCGGGGTGTCGGTCGTCGCGGTCATGCGCGCCGGCCAGGTGGCGCCCTCACCCAACCCCGACTTCACCTTCACGGAGGGTGACCTGCTGGTCGCGGTCGGAACGCAGGAGGGCCTCGAGCACGCGGCCAAGATCCTCGCGCACGGCTGATCCCGACGCGGCGCCCACACGATGACCGGAACCTCCCTGGCGCTCGTCGAACTCGGCGCGGTCTTCTTCGCTCTCGGCGTCCTCGGTCGACTCGCCGGGCGCATCGGTCTGTCACCGATCCCGCTCTACCTGATCGGCGGCCTGTGCTTCGGTCAGGGCGGGTTCGTCCAGCTCGGGGACATCGGCGAGTTCAGCCACCTCGCGAGCGAGATCGGTGTCGTGCTGCTGCTGTTGCTGCTGGGCCTCGAATACACCGCCGCCGAGTTGGTGACCGGGCTACGGCGCTCCTGGATGGCCGGGGTCGTCGACCTGGCCCTCAACGCGCTTCCAGGTGCGATCATGGCGCTGATGCTGGGCTGGGGCCTGGTGGGGGCGCTCGTGCTCGGCGGCGTGACCTACATATCGTCGTCCGGCATCATCGCCAAAGTGCTCGGCGACCTGGGACGTCTCGGCAACCGCGAGACACCGATCGTGCTGTCGATCCTGGTGTTCGAGGACCTCGCGATGGCCGTGTACCTGCCCATCCTGACAGCCGTCCTGGCCGGCGTCAGCTTCCTCGGCGGGCTGCAGGCGGTCGGCGTCTCCTTCATGGTCATCACCGCCGTGCTACTGATCGCGCTGCGGTACGGGAACGTCGTGTCGGCCGTCGTCGACAGCCCGGACCGGGAGGTGTTCCTGCTGAAGCTGCTGGGCGCCGCACTGCTCGTCGCGGGGCTGGCGTCGTCGCTGCAGGTCTCCGCGGCGGTCGGTGCCTTCCTGCTCGGTATCGCGATCTCCGGCTCCACAGCGCGCAATGCGACCCGTCTGCTCGAACCGCTGCGGGACCTGTTCGCCGCGATGTTCTTCGTCGTGTTCGGCCTCAACACGGATCCGACGACGATTCCGCCGGTGCTGCTGCCCGCGATCGGGCTCGCTGTCGTGACGACCGCGACGAAGGTCCTCACCGGGTGGTGGGCCGCCGGACGGCAGGGGATCGGTGTGATGGGCCGGGCCCGTGCGGGGGCGGCGCTGATCGCGCGCGGGGAGTTCTCGATCGTCATCGCCGGACTCGCGGTGTCCGCCGGCGCGGTGGAGGGCGAGTTGGCGGCGTTGGCCACGGCGTACGTGCTCCTGATGGCCGTCCTGGGGCCGGTCGGCGCCCGCGTGGCCGAACCGCTGGTTCGGCTGTTCCAGCCGCCCCGACCGAAAGAGGAAGGGGCCCCGAAGGACCCCTTCCTCACGAACTGACCGGAACTCCGCCGACCTCTAGTCGAGGTAGTCGCGCAGCACCTGCGAACGCGACGGGTGGCGCAGCTTGGACATCGTCTTCGATTCGATCTGGCGGATCCGCTCGCGGGTCACGCCGTAGACCTGGCCGATTTCGTCTAAAGTCCGCGGCTGGCCGTCGGTGAGACCGAAGCGCAGACGCACCACGCCGGCCTCGCGCTCGGACAGCGTCTCGAGCACCGACTGCAGCTGATCCTGCAGCAGCGTGAAGCTGACCGCGTCGACCGCGACGACGGCCTCGGAGTCCTCGATGAAGTCGCCGAGCTGGCTGTCGCCCTCGTCGCCGATGGTCTGGTCGAGCGAGATTGGCTCACGCGCGTACTGCTGGATCTCCAGCACCTTCTCCGGCGTGATGTCCATTTCCTTGGCGAGTTCCTCCGGGGTGGGCTCGCGGCCCAGGTCCTGGAGCAGCTCACGCTGGATGCGACCGAGCTTGTTGATGACCTCGACCATGTGCACCGGGATGCGGATGGTGCGGGCCTGGTCGGCCATCGCGCGGGTGATGGCCTGACGGATCCACCACGTGGCGTACGTCGAGAACTTGTAGCCCTTGGTGTAGTCGAACTTCTCGACCGCGCGGATCAGACCCAGGTTGCCTTCCTGGATGAGATCCAGGAACGCCATGCCACGGCCCGTGTACCGCTTGGCCAGCGACACCACGAGGCGCAGGTTGGCCTCGAGCAGGTGGTTCTTGGCGCGGTTGCCGTCGCGGGTGATCCAGTTCATGTTGCGACGGTCGGCGGGGGAGGGCTTCTCGCCCTTCTCGGCCATCTCGGCCATCTTGAAGGTCGCGAACAGGCCGGCCTCGATCCGCTTGGCGAGCTCGACCTCCTCCTCCGCGTTGAGGAGCGCAACCTTGCCGATCTGCTTGAGGTACGCGCGCACCGAGTCGGCGGACGCGGTGAGCTCGGCATCCTTGCGGGCCTGGCGGAGTGCCTCGGACTCCTCCTCGTCCCACACGAAGTCGCCGGACGCCTTGTCCTTCTCGGTGGGCTCGGCGGTCTCCTCGTCGTCTTCCTCGACGACGACGTCCTCGACCTCTTCCTCGACGAGCTCGCCGTCGGCGACCTCGAGATCGGCGATGTCGATGTCCTCGTCCTCGCCGAGGTCGTCGCTGCCCTTGGCGGCCTTGGTGGTCGCCTTCTTGGTGGTCTTCTTCGCGGCCGTCTTCTTGGCGGCGGCCTTCTTCGCGGGCGCCTTCTTGGCGGCGGCCTTCTTCGCGGGCGCCTTCTTGGCCGCGGCCTTCTTCGCGGGAGCCTTCTTGGCGGCGGGCGCGCTACCGGTAGTGGCCTCGGCAGTGGATGCAGGGGTCGCTGATTCGGGTGTGGAATCGGCGGTCTGACGCGTATCGGTGGCTGCCACGTACGCCCTTTCGTGACGGTGTCGTGCGGCGTCACGCCAGAGTGGAATTCCGGCGGAGAGGTCTGTCGGGTTTCGCCGACTCACAGTCGGCCGCTATCCATTGTAACGACAGCTTCGAAATTGTTACGGAGCGATGCCCTTTTCCAGGCTGTTCCGGGTGGACATGGCCGCTCCGACGATCCCCGCGGTGTTGAGAAGTGCGGCGGGAACGACGGGGGTGCGGTTCTCCAGGCGGGGGATCCACTTCTCGTGCTTGCGGCTGATGCCGCCGCCCGCGATGAACAGGTCGGGCCACAGCAGGTCCTCGAACCGGGTCAGCACGCGCGTCACCTCGGCAGCCCACTCCTTGTACGACAGGTCCCGGGTGTCCTTGACCGAGGACGCGGCACGGTGCTCGGCCTCCATGCCGTCGACTTCCATGTGGCCGAACTCGGTGTTGGGGAGCAGGACGCCGTCGTGCAGGACTGCGGAGCCGATGCCGGTGCCGAACGTCAGCAGGACGACGACACCGTCGACGTCCTTGCCGGCGCCGTACCGGTCCTCGGCCAGTCCGGCCGCGTCGGCGTCGTTGAGCACGGTGACGGCGCGGCCGCCCAGAGCCGTGGAGAACAGCGTCCGGGCGTCCGTCCCGATCCACGACGGGTCGATGTTCGCGGCGGTCCGGGCGATCCCGTTCGTGACGACACTGGGCAACGTGACGCCGACCGGCCCGTCCCAGCCGGCCCGGGCGGCGATCTCGGCGACGGTGGCCGCGACGGCGTCGGGGGTCGACGGGTGCGGTGTGGCGATCTTGATCCGCTCCTCGACGAGTTCGCCTGTCCCCAGGTCGACGCGTGCACCCTTGATGCCGCTGCCGCCGACGTCCACTCCGAAGCCGTGTGCACCCACGATCGTCTCCTTCCGCCGAGATGACAGCCTGGGTCGGAACAGTAGTTGGTTCCGGCACGTTCGGCTCCGGGATACGGGTGGTGGGGTGTCGGATGTGTGTGATCCGATACCTCCATGCGTGCCACCGACAGCCTCGCCCACGACTCCGGTTCCATCGACCCGGGAGCCCTCCGCCGCACCGCGATCGAGGTCGCCGAGGCCGCGGCCGCGCACGTGCGGTCCCGTCGTCCGGAGGTGTTCGGCGTCATGGGGGCGGCGGTGCGCGCGGGCGACGGCCGTGCGGTGCAGGCCAAGAGCACACCGACCGATCCGGTGACGATCGTCGACACCGAGACCGAGCAGTTGATCCGGGCACGTCTCGCGGAGCTGCGCCCGCACGACAGCATCCTGGGCGAGGAGGGTGGCGGTGAGGAGCACGGCGTGGCCGGTACCCGTTGGGTCCTCGATCCGATCGACGGAACCGTGAACTTCCTCTACGGCATCCCGGCGTATTCGGTCTCGGTGGCCGCGCAGGTCGACGGCGTCTCGATCGCGGGTGCCGTCGTGGACGTCGCCGGGCGCGTCACCTACTCGGCCGCGCTCGGCGGGGGCGCCTCGTTCAGCGACGCGGACGGCAACACCGGAACACTCTCGTGCAACCCGGTCACCGAGGCGGCCCTGACGCTGTTGGCGACCGGGTTCGGCTACGACGCGCGGCGGCGTGAGGTGCAGGGCCGGCTCATCGGTGAACTGCTTCCCCGGGTCCGCGACATCCGGCGGATCGGTTCGGCCGCCCTCGATCTGTGCATGGTCGCGTCCGGTCGGGTGGACGCGCATTTCGAGCACGGCCTGAACCCGTGGGACTGGGCGGCGGGCGCCCTGATCGCGAGCGAGGCGGGAGCCCGGGTCCACGTCCCGGCGCCCGACACGCGCAGTGCGGCGGGCGAAGTGGTGATCGCGATGGCACCCGGCGTCGCCGACGAACTGGAGGCGGTCTTCCGGTCCGTGGGGGCGTTCGACCCGATCCCGTGATCGGGCCGAACGGTCAGCAGCGAGCGGTGCGGGCCGCGGCGAGCAGCTCCGGGTCGAGCGGGGCAGGCTCGGTGCCCGCCGGCGGATCCTTGAGCGCGTTGAGGACCTCTGCGGCGTCGGCGTTGGGATTGAGCTGCTTGGCGAAGTAGGTACCCAGCGCGAGATCGACGGTGTCGTCGGCGCGTGCGTCCTGGATCAGTTCCGCGCAGGGCGCGACGAGCCACAGCGCGCTCGCCGCAGACAGTCCGTTCGGTCCGAACCGAATCTGGCCGTGGCACTGCAGGTTCTGATCGACGTAGACCGGGTCGTTGCCGACCTGGACGTCGGGTGCGCCCGTGAATCCGTAGTCACGGAGTTGTGTCGCGACGTCGGATGCCTGGCCGCGTTCGCCGTTGGCATTGAAGACGCGGACCCGGGTTGCCGACAGCGCGGCCGGTTCGACGTCGAGGAGCGTATCGCGTCCCACCTTGTCGCCGAGGGGCAGCGGAGCGGGAGCGTCGGCCGCCTTCGGCTGGACCGGCGGGTTGCAGTCCACGGTCGTGGCGTAAACCTCGGGCTTGGTGAGGATCTGGACCCAGACGGCGACGCCCAGGAATGCCAGCACCGAGATCAGGGCGATCACGGGGACCGCGCGGCGGCGGCGGAACGGCCGGCCCTGATCGTCGGTCGAACTGCCGTCGGTGATCAGTGAAACCACGGTGTATGTCGGCCTCTCCGTAGGCGAGAGCGGGGAGTGAACCCGCGAAAAGAAAAGAGTTGGTGTGGTTCCGGCCACCATTTCGGGTGCCGCCGCCGTCCCGCTGCCCACTGTAGATCCCCGGCCGATCACCGTCCGGCACATGGCCGGTGCAGGAATGTCTCGGCTCGGACAGTGGTTGGTGACGATTGACGGACAGTTTCCGGCAGTGTCCGGTTCGGTTGCCACTTTTCCTGGTACGTCGGCTATTGTCTGGCGGCCCCAGTCGTGAGAACACACGATTTCGAGAGGGTCCGGAGAGAACGGAAGGTGAGGTGTAGGTCATGTTTTCCGGAGCGCTTTTCGGGCACTTCCGGGCATCCTGCGGCGTTGTCAGTGCCATAGGAATGGATCTACATCTCTGACGGTTCTCCAGGATCGCCCATCCCGCCAGGGGCGGGCGGCCCGGTCACCGGGGATACACGCAAGAGGACGAGGGGAAGAGGAAATGGCAACCGACTACGACGCACCCAGGCGATCGGAAACCGACGAGGTTTCGGAGGATTCGCTCGAAGAACTGAAGGCACGACGCAACGAGGCGCAGTCGGCAGTCGTCGACGTGGACGAGTCCGACACCGCGGAGTCGTTCGAACTCCCCGGCGCGGACCTGTCCGGCGAAGAACTGTCCGTGCGGGTGGTGCCCAAGCAGGCGGACGAGTTCACCTGCTCGAGCTGCTTCCTGGTTCACCACCGCAGCCGTCTCGCAAGCGAGGAGAACGGCGTCATGATCTGCATGGACTGCGCCGCCTGACACCGGCCCGGAAGCAGACGGACTAGTCCTTCGGGGCTGTCCCGCGGCCGATGGCGGCCAGCAGATCGGCTGGCCGCCTCGTGCTCACCAACCAGTACGGCGTGGGGTCCTCGGGATCGTCGAGGACGATCAGAACGGTCTGCTTGATCCAGGAGCGGTTCTGGACGTACGCAGCCGGATCGAGCTGGCGTCCCATGGCCGCACTCTTCGCCGACGGAGGAATGGTCGCCGTGCGGGCGATGACGGACAACGGCAGATGCGCCCGACCCACCCGCAATTCACCGTCCGGGCCGTCGAACACCTCGATCCGGAGCCGGGACACCCACAGCAGCGCCCACACCGGGAACGGGAACAGTAGGACGTAGGGCAGCCAGGCGCGGACGCCGGGCGACCCCATGTGGATTTCCGCGGCGAGCAGGCCGGCGATGAACAATCCAGCGGGCCACCACCACAACGGCACCCAGAGTCGCTCCGAATAGATCGGGGCGCGGGCATTGTCGGGCGTGGTCGCTGCGGGCTGAGACGATTCGGACACGTAGTCCAGAGTAGTCTCGGTGCACGTGAGCGATCTTCCTGCCATTGCGCTGAAGCGACTGGACCCCGGTATCCCGATTCCCCAGCGCGCGCACGACGGTGATGCCGGCGTCGATCTGTGCACCACCAGCGATGTCACGATCGAGCCGGGCCGCCGCGTCCTGGTCGGCACGGGCGTCGCGGTCGCGCTGCCGATCGGTACGGTCGGTCTGATCCATCCTCGTTCCGGGCTGGCCGCCAAGACCGGTCTCTCCATCGTCAACACCCCCGGCACCATCGACGCCGGCTACCGCGGAGAGATCAAGGTCTGCCTGATCAATCACGACCTCGAAACACCGATCGAACTGCGTCGCGGTGACCGTATCGCGCAGTTGGTGGTGCAGCGGGTCGAGTTGGTCGACTTCGTCGAGGTCGATTCGCTGGACGAAACCGTCCGTGGCGCAGGTGGTTACGGGTCCAGTGGAGGCCACGCGAGCCTCGTCGAGCACAATGCCCCTCGAAGTATCGAGGGTATGGAAGGCCGCCCGCACGAGTTGACGCGGCTGCCGAGGGAAGGGGCCTGATCATGTTCGGACGTCGCAAGAAGAACGAAGCCGACCAGTCGGAGACGGTCGATGCTGCGGATCTCGCCGAGACCGGGACGCCGGACGCTGCCGCCGACCCGGACGTGCCTGTCGGCGCGCTCGACGGAGGTCCCTACGACGTCACCGATCTGCCGGAGGGCGAGGAGCCCGCGGCGACGCGGCTCGATCTCGGCTCGGTGCTGTTGCCGATGCCGGAAGGTGCGCAGCTCCAGGTCGAGATGTCGCCGGAGGGCGCCCCGCAGGCGGTGCACCTGGTCACCGAGCACGGTCGCATCACGGTCTCCGCGTACGCCGCCCCCAAGTCGCCCGGGCAGTGGCGCGAGGTCGCAGCCGAGCTCGCCGAATCGCTGCGTGCCGACAACGCGGAGGTCAGCATCGAGAGCGGCCCGTGGGGCCGTGAGGTCGCCGCGACCACCCCGAACGCCGACCTGCGCTTCATCGGTGTCGACGGCCATCGCTGGATGCTCCGGTGCGTCGTGGCCGGACCGGCCGGCGCGGTGGCGGCCGGTGCTCCGCTCGTCGCGATCGCCCGCGCGGTCCTGCTCGACACGGTCGTCAATCGGGGCACCGAGCCGCATCCGGTGCGGACCCCGCTGTCGGTGGTCCTGCCGCAGCCGCTCGTCGACCAGCTGGTGGCTGCCCACCAGCAGCAGCTGGCGGCTCAGCAGCAGGCGCAGCTCGCGGCCATGGACCAGGCCCACCAGCAGACCCAGCCGCAGACCCAGCAGCAGGCCGTGCCGCCCGCGCCGGAGCCCGCGTCCCCGAACGGGTCCGAGCCGCCCCGGCGTGGGGAGTCCGGGTCGGCGATGCAGCAGCTCGGCCTGTAGAAACTCGAGCAACTCGAGCGGCTCGAGCCCCTCGGCCTCCACCGGCCGAGGCTCAGCCGATCCGGGTGAGCGCGGCGACGCACCCCTGTCCCAGGACCCCCGGGTCCTGGCCGATCTCCTGCAGTGTGAGTTCGGTCAGTTCGCTGTGGGGGAGCGTCGCCGCCCACTCCTTCGCCACCGTCAACGGGTGGACGGCATCGTCGACCGCCGCCGTGATACCCACGGGTACGCGGATGCCGGCGAGCGTCGCCGGGTCGGGCGCGTGATATCCGGCAGCCTCCTCCAGCGCGATCGGCAGATCGGGCCACTGGCTGCGCCAGGACCGGGTCAGTTCGTCGGCGAGCCAGGGTGGGCTCGACGCCGTCATCTGCGCGGTCACCGCCGCGAGTCCGTGCGCCCGCAGCTGCGCCGCGGTGAACGTCGCACTCGCGGCCGCGGGCGCGTCGTGCGGTGATCCGGTCCAGGCCGGCAGCGCGGCCAGCACCGCGGCGACACGTCCGGGGTTGTCCGCCGCCCACGCCAGGGCCACGGCCGCCCCGATCGACACGCCCCCGACCACGATCCGGCCGTGCTCGTGGGCCGCACGGTCCATGGCGTCGCGGTAGCTCGCGACGATCGCGCGCGGATCCGGTTCGACCGCCGTCGTCGCGACGCCGACCTGAGTCAGCGCGCGCCGGAAGGCGCGGTCCGCGAAGTCCGCATCCGACCCGGTCCCCGGGAGTACGACGGCCATTTCGGGCCAGGTTCGTGACTGCATGAACTGATCTTGCACTGCCCGGTTCGTGGGAGTTCAGCACGGCGGTGGGTTTCGGATCGCTTTGGGGTTACAGTGGCCCTCGTACGGCCTTCGTACAGCCCTATCGCGCGGCGTGAAGATACGCCGCCATTTGTCCAGGAGCATGCTATGGCCCCCGCCGCGGCAGGTTACTTTCGTCGGCTCACTCGCAGACTCACCGAGGATCTCGAGCAGTTGGACGCCGAGGAGATGGTGGAGACCGCACAGGCATCGGGCGCCAAGCGTGCCAGTGACTGTGCGCGCGGTGAGGAGGTCACGATCCTCGGTCGCCTGCGCAGTGTCGAAGCGTGTCCGAAGTCCGCGAACGCCAGTGTCCAGGCGGAGTTCTTCGACGGAACAGATCCGGTCACCCTGGTCTGGATCGGCCGTCGACGGATTCCCGGGATCGAGCCGGGCAAGACTCTGATGGTGCGGGGCCGGATCGGCGACCGCGGCGGTCAGAAGGTGATCTTCAATCCGTACTACGAGCTCCGCGGCGATTCCTGAGCGACGTCGGGTGCACTGCACCCCGGCCCGTCGTGGGGCGGGCGTCGGCGCGGTGCCGCCGGGATGTGGCAGTCTCGTCGCGTGACCGAAACGAAGCAGCAGACGATCCTCGAACAGCTCGGTGGACTCAGCGGGCTGGTCTACTCGTCGTTGCCGATCGTGGTTTTCGTGCCGGCGAACAGCCTGTGGGGCCTGGCACCGGCCGTGTGGATCGCGCTCGGTGTGGCCGCGGCCATCCTGGTGTGGCGAATGGTCCGTCGCAGTCCCGTGCAGCCCGCGATCTCGGGTTTCCTCGGCGTCGGCGTCTGCGCCTTCATCGCCTACCGCACTGGTGACGCGAAGGGCTACTTCCTCTTCGGGATCTACACCAGTCTGGTGTACGCCGCCGCGTTCGTCGTGTCGATTCTGGTGCGGTGGCCGCTCGTCGGCGTGGTCTGGGGATACCTCAACGGGCACCGCAACGCGTGGCGTGCACACAAGGGTGCGGTGCGCGCGTACGACATCGCCACGGTTGCGTGGGCACTGGTCTTCGGTGCCCGGTATCTGGTTCAGTCCCAGCTCTACGATGCCGATCAGACGGGGTGGCTCGCCGTCGCCCGGATCGGGATGGGCTGGCCGCTGACCGGTCTGGTGCTGCTCGTGACGATCTGGGCCGTGCGCCGCGCGGATCGGATCGTGGAGCCGGCGGTCGAACCGGTCGAGCAGGGGGCCGCCGGCGGCAAGTCCGCCGAGGGCCCCGTCGCCGGCGCGTCAGATGTCGATCGCGGCGCGTAGTTCGTCCTCGACCTCGCTCGCCGCGACGAACAGCAACTCGTCGCCGCCCTCGACCGGGTCGTCGGGCTGGGGGACGATCACCCGACCGCCACGCAGGATCGTCACCAGCGCGACGTCACGCGGGAGCCGGATCCTGCGGACCGGCTTGCCGGCGAGCGGGGTGTTGTCGGGCAGGGTGATCTCGACGAGATTCGCCTGACCCTGGCGGAAGGTCATCAGCCGGACGAGATCGCCGACGGTGACCGCCTCCTCGACGAGCGAAGCCAGCATGCGCGGTGTCGACACCGCGACGTCCACGCCCCACGACTCGTCGAACAGCCATTCGTTGCGGGGATCGTTGACGCGGGCGACGACCCGCCCCACCCCGAACTCGGTCTTCGCGAGCAGGCTCAACACGATGTTGGCCTTGTCGTCGCCGGTGGCCGCGATCACGACGTCGTAGGTCTCGAGCTGTGCAGCCTCGAGCAGGCTGAGTTCGCACGCGTCGGCGTGCATCCACTCGGCCTGCGGGATCACCTCGGGCTCGACGTGTTCGAGCTTGCGTTCGAGCAGCATGACGTGATGGTTGCTGCGGACGAGTTCGCGGGCGATGGAGCGGCCTACGGCGCCGGCTCCTGCGATGGCCACTCTCATCGGAGGTTTCCAATCGGGTAGTCGATCGAGAAGGGAGTCATTGACCGCTCGTTGACCGGTCGTCTCGGGGTGTCAGTCGTCGGACGGCGGGGGATTGCCGGCCAGGGCGACGGCCTCGGCGACGGTGCCCGCCACCGCGGCGACATACACCTGGTCCTGGGACTGGATGACGGTCTTGCGGTCGGGGAGGATGCCCGATCCGAAACGGATGACGAACGAGACGCGGGAGTTGGTCGCGGCCTCGAGTTCGGCGATGTTGCGGCCGACCCAGTCCTCGTGGAAGGGCAGTTCGGTCACGACCACCGTGCCGGACGGGTCCCGCCACTTCGAGATCTCGTCGTCCTGCGCGAGGGCGAGCATGAAGCGATCGGTGGTCCACGGCACGGTGGCGATGGTGGGGATGCCGAGACGTTCGTACACCGCGGCGCGCTTGGCGTCGTAGATCCGGGCGACGACGCGGTCCACACCGAACGTCTCGCGGGCGACGCGCGCGGAGATGATGTTCGAGTTGTCGCCGGAGGACACGGCGGCGAATGCCTCGGCACGCTCGATCCCGGCCCGGACCAGCACGTCGCGGTCGAATCCCATCCCCACAACGGTGTGCCCGGTGAAGTCGGCTCCGAGTCGGAGGAAGGAACTCGCGTCGCGGTCGATGACGGCCACCTCGTGGCCGATTCGGCTCAGTGCGGTAGCGAGGGACGAGCCGACCCGGCCGCATCCCATGACTACTACGTACACCTGTCCACTCCGTTCATCGGATTCGCGCCCGGACGGGGTGCCGTCGGCGTCGAGTCGAACCGTACAGCGCGGGCAGGGAAGAGCAAGTTGCCACCGCAGGGAAACGCCCGACTTCGGCTCCTGGCTGCTGTGCGTTCCCTCGGACGGCTTACGCTTTGGCAGTGTCGAAGGTTTCCACCGCTGCGAAGCGGCTGATTCTGGGGCGGCCGTTCCGGAGCGACAAGCTCGGGCACACGCTGCTGCCCAAGCGAATCGCGCTACCGGTTTTCGCCTCGGATGCGATGTCGTCGGTGGCCTACGCCCCGGAAGAGATCTTCCTGGTGCTGTCCGTCGCGGGCATCTCCGCGTACATGTACGCGCCGTGGGTCGGGTTGGCCGTGGCGATCGTCATGGTGGTGGTGGTGGCGAGCTACCGGCAGAACGTGCACGCGTACCCGTCCGGTGGCGGTGACTACGAGGTCGCGACCACCAACCTGGGCCCCAACGCCGGACTGACGGTGGGCAGTGCGCTGATGGTGGACTACGTGCTCACCGTGGCGGTGTCGATCTCGGCGGCGGCGTCGAACATCGGTTCCGCGGTGCCGTTCGTGGCCCAGCACAAGGTGCTGTTCGCGATCGCGGCGATCGTGCTGTTGACGGCGATGAACCTGCGGGGTCTGCGGGAGTCCGGTACCGCGTTCGCGATTCCCACGTACGCGTTCATCGTCGGCATGCTGGTCATGCTCGGGTGGGGTTTCGCCCGCATCTACGTCTTCGGCGACGACGTCCACGCGGAATCGTCCGGATTCATTCTGGACGCCGAGGATTCGCAGCTGTACGGCATCGCGTTCGCGTTCCTCATCGCCCGGGCCTTCTCGTCCGGCTGTGCGGCGCTGACCGGGGTCGAGGCGATCAGCAACGGCGTGCCGGCGTTCCGGAAGCCGAAGTCCCGCAACGCGGCCACCACACTGTTGCTGCTCGGTACGTTCGCGATCGTCCTGCTGATGGGCATCATCATTCTGGCGCAGAAGGTCGGGATCGTGTACGCGCACAACCCGGAGACCCAGCTGATCGGGGCTCCGGAGGGCTACCACCAGAAGACGCTCATCGCGCAGCTCGCCGAGGCCGTCTTCTCCGGCTTCCCGGCCGGCTTCTATTTCATGGCGATCGTCACCGCGCTCATCCTCGTGCTCGCCGCGAACACCGCGTTCAACGGTTTCCCGGTGCTGGGTTCGGTCCTGGCGCAGGACCGCTACCTGCCCCGTCAGCTGCACACGCGTGGCGATCGGCTCGCGTTCAGCAACGGCATCCTGTTCCTGTCGGGTGCGGCGATCGCGTTCGTGGTGGTGTTCGGCGCCGAGGTCACCAAGCTGATCCAGCTCTACATCGTCGGCGTGTTCGTCTCGTTCGTGCTGAGCCAGACCGGAATGATCCGGCACTGGACGAGGCACTTGAGGGCCGAGACCGATCCGGCGCAGCGTAGACGGATGCGGCGTTCGCGCGTGGTCAACTCGATCGGACTCGCGATGACCGCCGCCGTGCTGGTGATCGTGCTCCTCACGAAGTTCGCGGCCGGTGCGTGGATCGCGATCGTCGCGATGATCCTGATCTTCGTGGTGATGAAGTCGATCCGGCGCCACTACGACAGCGTCGCCGCCGAACTCGAGGAGCAGGAGTGGGACGGCGTGCTGCCCAGCCGTACGCACTCGATCGTGCTGGTCTCCAAGATGCACATGCCGACGATGCGCGCGCTCGCATATGCCCGCGCGACACGGCCGGACACTCTCGAGGCGGTAACGGTGAACGTCGACGAACCCGACACCCGCGCGCTCGTCCGCGAATGGGAGAAGAGCGACATCACGGTGCCGCTCAAGGTGATCGAGTCGCCGTATCGCGAGATCACCAAGCCGGTGCTCGACTACGTGCGCCGGGTCCGGAGGGATTCGCCGCGTGACGTCGTCACGGTGTTCATCCCGGAGTACGTCGTGGGGCACTGGTGGGAGCAGATCCTGCACAACCAGAGTGCCCTGCGCCTCAAGAGCCGACTGCTGTTCCAGCCGGGCGTGATGGTCACGAGTGTGCCGTGGCAGCTGAGTTCGTCGGAGAAGGTCAAACGTGAGCGTGTCGACAATGCACCCGGTGCGAGTCGTCGCGGGTTCGAATCCGAAGGCAAGTGACGGGAAGTACGTGGTGAGTGAGAACTGGACGGGTCTTCGGCTCGAGGTGGAGTTGGGGAATCCCGGCCATGGCGGTTTCTGTGTGGCCCGATACGACGGGCGGGTGCTGTTCGTGCGTCACGGGTTGCCCGGTGAGCGGGTCGTCGCGCACGTCACCGAGGACCGTGGTGGTTCGTTCTGCCGCGCCGACGTGGTCGAGGTCATCGAACCCTCACCCGATCGGGTCGATCCGCTGTGCCCGATCGCGGGTCCGGGTGGGGCGGGATGCTGTGACTATTCGCACGCCACGCTCGAGGCGCAGCGGGCGCTGAAGGGGACCGTCGTCGCCGAGCAGCTGCGCCGGATCGCGGGTCTGGATCTCGACGTCGCCGTCGAGGAGTTGCCGGGCACCGGTCACGGCGCCGGCTGGCGCTCGCGCGTGCGTCTCGCGGTCGACGCGGCCGGACGTCCGGGGTTCCGTCGCTTCCGCAGCAACGACATCGAGACCTTGCTGGCGTGCCCGCAGATCGACGCCTCGGCGTACGCGGGTCTGGCCGAGCGGTCGTGGGAGCCGGGATCGGAGGTGCAGGTCGTGCTCGATGCGGACGGCGTGCGCCACGTGGTGGAGATCGCGCCGGCCAAGATCTCGCGGACCGGTCGGCGCAGTCCCGGACGGCGCGGGGCGACGGCGCGGCGGGCGGCCGCGGCGACCAGTCGCGCCGAACGGGTCGTCATCGGTTCCGGGCGTGCGGTCGAGCGGGTCGGCGACCGTGAGTGGACGCTGTCCGCCACCGGGTTCTGGCAGGCACACCGGAGCGCGGCGCAGACATACTCGGCCGTCGTGGGGGAGTGGGCGCAGGCGTCACCCGGCGCGGCGGTGTGGGACCTCTACGGCGGAGTGGGCGTGTTCGCGGCAACGCTGGCGGACCAGGTCGGTGAGACCGGCCGGGTCGAGTCGGTCGAGTTCTCCCACACCGCGGTCGCCGACGGGTCGGCGGCACTGGCGGATCTGCCGCAGGTGCGGTTGCATGCGGCGCGCGTCGAGCGTGCTCTGCGTGATCTCCCGGCACCCGAGGTCGTGGTGCTCGACCCGCCTCGGGCCGGTGCCGGACGCGATGTCGTCGAGGCCCTCGCCGCGGCGGGTCCGGAGCGGATCGTTCACGTCGGCTGCGATCCGGCGTCGTTTGCGCGCGACATCGCGCTCTACCGGGAGCAGGGCTTCACCTTGGCGCAGGTCCGGGTGTTCGACGCCTTCCCCCTCACCCACCACATGGAGAGCCTCGCCCTCCTGACGCGCTGAGGCGTTCAGCACACCTCGGATAGCGGCGCGCCGTAAAAGCCCAGGTCAGAGCATGCGAAGTGTGGAATGTCGCATTTGCGAAGTAATTGCTTGACACACGCAACTATGTTTATGGTTGCACTCTGCAAGTAATTCGCTCATTCATTCCAGGGGATTCGGGGTATCCGATGGCCGTTCAGCCCGACACCGCGCAGGCACTGGTCGACGCGATCTTCCTCTTCGGACGCTCGCTGCGGACCGTCCTCTCCAGCGCTGTCGACGATCCACTCGCACCGGCGCTGGCCGCCGTGTTGTTCGTGCTCTCGGTGCGGGGGCCGTGCCGGCAGAACGAACTCGCGTCGGTACTCAGCGTCAGTCAATCGGCGCTGAGCCGGCAGATGACGGAACTTGTCGATGCCGGCCTCGTCGACCGGCAACCGGACTCGGACGACAAACGGGCATTCCTGGTCCAGGTATCGGACAAGGGCAACGAAGTCCTACGGACCACCAAGGAACGAAGAACCGCGCGATTGCACGGGTTGCTCGGCGGGTGGAGTCAGGACGAGGCGGTGGCGGCGTTGTCGACCATCGAACGTCTCACCGACACCCTCACCGCCCGGGGGAACGAATCCACGCCGCTAGCTGCAAATTACAGTGGGAGAGCACTTCAATGACGACATCAGTGGGGGAGAGCCGCGCAGGCTCCGGCAACGAGGCGATGACTCACCGCCAGATTCTCGAGGTCCTTGCAGGGCTCATCGCGGCGCTGTTCACCGCGCTGCTGAGCACGACGATCGTCTCGACGGCGCTGCCGACGATCATCGGTGACCTGAAGGGCACCCAGACCCAGTTCGCGTGGGTCATCACGACCGCGCTGCTCGCGAATGCGGCGTCCACCCCGATCTGGGGCAAGCTCGCCGACCTGTTCAACAAGAAGATCCTGGTCCAGTCCTCGATCGTGATCTTCGTCGTCGGATCGGTCATCGCCGGTTTCGCGCACAACGTGCCCGTCCTGCTGGCGGCCCGCGTCGTGCAGGGCATCGGCATGGGCGGTCTGACCGCGCTGGTGGTCGCGATCATCGGCAGCATCATTCCGCCGCGTGACCGCGGCCGCTACTCGGGCTACATGGGTGCCGCGATGGCGGTGTCGATGTCCGGCGGCCCGATCCTCGGCGGCGTGATCGTGGACAGCCCGCTCGGCTGGCGCTGGACGTTCTTCGTGTGCATCCCGCTCGCAGTCGTTGCGCTGTTCCTGCTGCAGCGGACGCTGCACATCGCGACCGAGCGCAAGGAAGACGTCTCCATCGACTGGTTGGGCGCGACACTGCTCACCGCGGGTGTCAGCGTCCTGCTGATCTGGGTGTCGTTCGCGGGCAAGGCCGACTACTACGGTTGGTTCTCCAAGGAGTCCGCGATCTACGTCGCGTCGGGCGTCGCGCTGCTGGTCGCCACCGTGATCGTCGAATCGAAGGTGAAGTCGCCGATCATCCCGCTGAAGATCATCACCGAGAAGACGACCGGTCTGGCGATCATCGCGTCGGTTGCGGTCGGTGTCGGAATGTTCGGTGCGACCACCTTCCTCGGCCAGTACTTCCAGACCGCCCGCGGGCACAGCCCGACCATCGCCGGTGTCCTGACCATCCCGATGGTGCTCGGCATGCTGGTCTCGTCGGTCGTCTCGGGCCAGCTCATCTCCCGCTTCGGCAGGTGGAAGCCGTTCATCGTCGGTGGCGCCGCGTTGCTCGTGGTCGGATTCGGGCTGCTCTCCACGATCGACCACGCCACCAGCCTGTGGCTGATCGGTGTCTACATCGCCGTCGTCGGTGTCGGCGTCGGCAGCCTGATGCAGAACCTGGTGCTCGCGGTGCAGAACACCGTGAGCGTCGACAACATCGGTTCGGCGAGTAGTTCGGTCGCGTTCTTCCGGACGTTCGGTGGCGCGATCGGCGTGTCGGTGCTCGGTTCGATCCTCGCGAGCCGGGTCGCGACCCTGTCGTCGGAGGGCTTCGCGGAGCTCGGGATCGACGCGAGCTCGTCGGGCGGCGGCACCCTGGACATCAACGCCCTGCCGGCACCGATCGCAGCCATCATCCGCGCCGCCTACGGCGACGCGACGGGACGGTTGTTCCTGGTGGCGGCCCTTGTCGCGCTCATCACGCTGGCCTGCGTCATCTTCATCCCGAACACTCCGCTGCGGAAGACCATCGACATCGAAACCCCGGTCGATGCCGACGAGCAGGGTGTGGTGCGCGATGCCGCTCCGGAAGTGAAGGCGTAGGACCCGAAGGCGTAGCTGCCCAAGTGAAGCGTCAGGCCCGCAACCGTGTCGGTTGCGGGCCTGACGCCGTTTCGGGAGCGGGGTCCCCTAGGTCTTGCGGTTGTACAGCCGCATCGTCAGCGGACCGAACACGACGATGAAGCCGGCACACCAGAGCAGCACGACGGACAGCTGACCGAACTCGAACGAGCCCGCGCAGAACGCTCGAAGGGTCGTCACGAGGTAGCTGATCGGATTGACGTCGACGAACGCCTGCAGCCAGCCCGGCATCGTCGACGGGTCGACGAAGATGTTGCTCGCGAAGGTGAGCGGGAACAGGATGAACATCGACACGCCCATCACGGCCTGCTCGGTCCGCATCAGCATCGCGAACATCGTCCACACCCACGACAGGCTGAACGAGAACAGCAACAGCAGCAGCACCGACGCGACGACGCCCACGACTCCGCCCGCGGGCCGGAAACCCAGGATCAGACCGAGGATCAGCACGATCACCGATGCGATCGTGTAGCGCACGATGTCGCCGAACAGGGCGCCGACGAGCGGTGACGGCCGCCAGATCGGCAGTGAGCGGAAGCGGTCGAACACGCCCTTCTCGATGTCCTTGTTCAGGGTCAGCCCGGTGTACATCGTGATCATCACGACGGTCTGCACCAGGATGCCGGGAATCAGGAACTGCACGTAGGCGTCCGTGGAGCCGGCGAGCGCGCCACCGAACAGGAACGTGAACATCAGCGTGAACATCACCGGGAACATGGTGACGTCGAAGAGTTGCTCCGGAACGTGCTTGATCTTGAGCAGCGCTCGCCATCCGAAGGACAGCGACGTCGACAGTCCGTTGGGCCGCGCGGGCCGGGGGCCCGCCATCTGCAGGACGTTGCCGACCGCCTGCGCCGAGGTGGTGATGGTGTCGGTCATGACGCGCTCTCCTCGATCATGTCGGTGTCGGCGGGGTTCTCGGCGCCGTGGCCGGTCAGGGCCAGGAAGACCTCGTCGAGGCTGGGTTGGCCGAGGGCGAATGTGGTGACGGCGAGATTCGCGTCGTCGAGCGCCGCGAGTGCCCGGGCCACCCGCTGCGGGTCGTCGATCCGCGCGGTCAGTGCCGCAGGGTCGGATTCGAGGCTCACGGGCACCCCGAGAACTGGTTCGAGGATGGTCGCGGCCTCGGGACGCCGGGCCGGTTCCGCGACCCGCACGTGCAGGGCCCCGGATCCCACCGACGCCTTGAGTTCGCCGGTGGTGCCCTCCGCGATCACCCTGCCGTGGTCGATGACGGCGATACGGTCGGCGAGCTGGTCGGCCTCGTCGAGGTACTGCGTGGTGAGCAGCACGGTGGTGCCGCCGGCAACCAATGCGCGGACGATCTCCCACACCTGGTTGCGGCTGCGGGGATCGAGCCCGGTGGTGGGTTCGTCCAGGAAGATCAGTTCGGGTGTCACGATGATGCTGGCCGCGATGTCGAGGCGCCGCCGCATGCCGCCCGAATAGGTCTTCACCTGGCGACCTCCGGCGTCCTCGAGGCCGAACGCGTCGAGCAACTGGTCGCACCGGGACCGCGCCGCGGCGCGCGAGTATCCGTAGAGGCGACCGAGCAGGACGAGGTTCTCGGCGCCGGTCAGGTCCTCGTCGAGCGACGCGAACTGGCCGGTGAGGGAGACCTTGCTGCGCACGGTCTCGGCTTCGGCCGCGACGTCGTGCCCCAGGACGCGGGCCGATCCGCCGTCGAGCGGCAGCAGCGTCGCCAGCATTCGGATCGTGGTCGTCTTACCTGCACCGTTGGGGCCGAGCACGCCGTACACGCCGCCCGTCGGGACGGCGAGGTCGACGCCGGCGACCGCGACGTTCGAGCCGAATCTCTTGATCAAGCCGTGCGTTTCGATGGCCAGGGAGTTGTCAGGGATCATCTGGTCCTCGGGGTCTGCGTCGTGCGCGGATGGTGGACGTAGAAATCGGATCGTCGACCCAAGCCTGGCGGATCCGGTGTGCTGGGCGCAATCACTTTTTGCGACCTGCGGCGTGCAATGTCCGGTTCGCGCGTGAGGCGTTCGTCGGGTAGGACGAGAGGTGTGGACACTGCGCTGAGATTGACCGTCGTCGTTCCCGCCTACAACGAAGAAACCTACATCGGTGCCTGCCTCGTGTCCCTGCTCGCGCAGGAGCGGGATCTGCACGAGATCGTCGTGGTCGACAACAACTCGACCGACCGGACCGCCGAGATCGTCGAAGAGTATGCCTCCCGCCATCCCGTCGTGCGGCTGATCCGGGAACCGAGGGCCGGCACCGTGTATGCGCGTGACGCCGGATTCGATGCGGCGACGGGTGACATCGTGGGGCGGATCGATGCGGACACCCGCGTCGCGCCGGACTGGGCGCGTTCGATGCTGGACTACTTCGGCCGGCCCGACACCGGTGACATCGGCGCCGTGACGGGGCTGAGCAATTCGTACGACTCGCCGTACCGCGGGTTGAAGAGCTGGTACGTCGATCGGCTCGTGCGGAAGGGGATCCTCGGCGGTGAGCAGCGGATCCGGAACCTGCACGGCGCGAACATGGCGGTGCGGAAGTCGACGTGGGACCGTGTGCGGGGCGCGGTCAGCGCCGACCGGGACGTCCACGAGGACGCCGACCTGGCGTTGTGCATCGGTGCGGAGGGCATCGGCATCGTGCAGTTGACGCAGATGCGGGCGGACGTGTCGCCGCGCCGGGCGTTGACGCCGCCGTTCGAGTTCTCCCGGTACATCGACGCCGGCATCAAGACGTTGGAACGGCACGGTGCGATGACCCCGCAGCATCGGCGGATGCTGCGCCTGCACTGGTTCACCCACCTCGGTGCCTACCTCGCGTACCGTCCGTACGACCCCGATCTGGGACGGTTCACCGTCCGCAGGTTCTTCTTCGGCGGTCCGGCGCGGACCATGCCGGTGGTCACGACGACCGACCTCCGGGACCGACCCCAGAACTGATGCGAACGGCCCGGGTCACGGGCTCCCGTGCTGTTCGAAGGTGCGCAGCACCGTCTCGAGTTGGCCGTACGCGACTGTGGCGAGTCGCTCGAGCAGTGCCGACTTGATCGCGGGCGCGCGAGCCGTCAACCGAGCGAGATTGTCCCGCGGCAGCATCGCGAGGGTCACGGTGGTGTCGGCGCGGACGTCGTCGAGGAAGGTCGAGCCCAGCAGCGTCGACATCTCCCCGAAGGTCATCCCGGCCGACAGCGTCGTGATCCGGTGGACCGTGCCGTCCGTCGACGTGACGGTCCTGCTCGCGCGGCCGGACAGGATCAGGAAGATGCCGGTGGCAGGATCGCCGCGTCGGGCGATCACGTCACCGCGCACGGCCGTCCGCGATTCGAGTTCGTCGGTGAAACGTTCGAACTGGTCGGCGGTGAGTTCGGCCAGCAGTGGGTGCTGCTCGAGGGTGATCGAGTCGGGTTGACGGCCGCTGCGGCAGTGCGCGTCGAGCAGTACCTCCTCGCACCACTGGGTGGCCGAGTCCAGGTCGGCGAACACCCGTCCGACGGGATCGTCGGGTGCGAGGCTGGACAGGGTGTGCCCGAAGTGACCCTCCGGGTCGACCAGTGCGCTGCGGCACCCACTGTCGGCGAGGTCGGCCCGCAGCGACTCGATCATCCGACGGGCGATCCCGCTGACCTCGTCGACGCGGCGCACATCGACGACGACCGCCTCGAGGTCGGTGCGTTCGGCGTCGATCTCCCGAACGGCGGTCTCGGCGCCGGTGAACAGGAGGTCGCCGTGCAGTTCGTAGATGCGCGCGCGGCGGCCGACGGCGTCGAGAGTGGCCCGTTCGGCGTCGGTGCGGCGGGTGCGTGACGGCGCCGAGCCGACGTCGTAGCGGGCCCGGATCGACGAGCGCGCGGCCCGGGTGACGTGCAGGAAGTGCAACTCCAGGTCCCGGGACAGTGCCCGGCAGGCCTCCACGCCGCGGACACTGTTGCCGTGTCGGTCGAGGCGGGGTGAGAAGACGGCGATACCCAGCTGTCCGGGCAGCACCGCGAGGACGCCGCCGCCGACACCGCTCTTGGCGGGCATCCCCACCTCGGTGACCCACTCGCCGGCGGCGTCGTACATCCCACACGTGGTCATCACGCTGAGGACCCGCTCGACGAGGGCGGGGTTGAGGACACGGTCCCGGGTCAGCGGGTTGACGCCGTTGTTCGCGAGGGTCGCGGCCATCATCGCGAGATCGCGGCAGGTGACGTCGATCGAACACTGCCGGAAGTACAGGTCGACGGCCTCGTCGGGGTCGCCGGTGATGACGCCGAACGAACGCAGCATGTAGCCAATCGCGCGGTTGCGGTGCCCGGTACGGGCCTCGGACGCGTACACGGCCTCGTCGAGCGTCAGTTCCCGCCCCGCGCAACGCGAGTAGAGCTGCCGGATCCGCTCGAACCGTTCGACCGGATCGGAGCCCGCGACCAGCGACGCGGACGTGATGGCGCCCGCGTTGATCATCGGATTGCGCGGCCGTTCGGTGTCGGGGTCGAGGCTGATCTCGTTGAACGCCTCGCCGGACGGCTCCACGTCGATCTTCTCGCCGACGGCGTCGATGCCCCGGTCGGCGAGCGCCAGCGCGTACGTGAACGGTTTGGAGATGGACTGGATGGTGAACTCGACATCGCAGTCGCCGACCTCGTAGACATGCCCGTCGGACGTCGCGACGGCGATCCCGAACCGATCGGGTATCGCCGCGGCGAGCTCGGGGATGTAGTCGGCCACATTGCCGCCCTGATCGGCCCGGACCACGTCGTACACCCGGGTGATGAAGTCGTCGACCACGTTGCCCATGGAGCAACAGTAGGATGAGCGAACAGTCCGGGATGTGTATTCGAGCACGCGCGGCGCGGTCGGATCCGATGCCGAGCGGCTTCGTGTTCGGCAGCTCCGTAGACTTGGCGGGCTGTCGAGTGACAGCCCGTGAACATGCTGGAGGGAGCGATCTCGTTGGGTGTCCTTGCCCGTATCCAGACGCCTGACGACCTGCGTCAGCTCGATCCGGAGGAGATGAAGGAACTCGCCGCGGAGATCCGCGAGTTCCTGGTGCAGAAGGTGTCCGCCACCGGCGGTCACCTCGGCCCCAACCTCGGTGTCGTCGAGTTGACGCTCGCGTTGCACCGGGTGTTCGATTCGCCTGCCGACCCGATCATCTTCGACACCGGCCACCAGGCCTACGTCCACAAGATCCTGACCGGCCGTAAGGACGAGTTCGACTCCCTGCGCAAGCAGGGGGGTCTGTCGGGTTATCCGTGCCGCGCCGAGAGCGAGCACGACTGGGTGGAGTCGTCGCACGCGTCCGCCGCGTTGTCCTACGCGGACGGCCTCGCGAAGGCGTTCGAGTTGTCCGGGCAGCACCGTCATGTCGTGGCGGTCGTCGGGGACGGCGCGCTCACCGGCGGGATGTGCTGGGAAGCCCTCAACAACATCGCGGCCGGCCGGGACCGGTCGGTCGTGATCGTCGTCAACGACAACGGCCGCTCCTACGCCCCGACCATCGGCGGGCTCGCGGACCATCTCGCCGCGCTGCGCCTGCAGCCCGGCTACGAGCGGATCCTCGACAACGGTCGCCGCATGGTGAAGAAGATGCCGTGGGTCGGGCGGGCCGCGTACCAGCTGCTGCACGGGATGAAGGCCGGTCTCAAGGACGCGGTGAGCCCGCAGGTGATGTTCACCGACCTCGGGATCAAGTACCTCGGTCCGGTCGACGGGCACGACGAGGTGGCGATGGAGTCCGCACTGCGCCGGGCCAAGGCCTTCGGCGGTCCGGTCATCGTGCACGCCGTCACCCGGAAGGGCATGGGCTACGCGCCCGCCGAGAACCACGTCGCCGACCAGATGCACGCCACCGGCGTGATCGACCCGCTCACCGGTCGCTCCCGCGGGACGTCCGCCCCCGACTGGACGTCGGTGTTCTCGGCGGAGCTCATCGCTCAGGCCGAGCAGCGCGACGACGTCGTGGCGATCACCGCCGCGATGCCGGGCCCCACCGGGCTGGCCGCGTTCGGGGACCGCTTCCCGGAGCGGATGTTCGACGTCGGTATCGCCGAGCAGCACGCGGTCACGTCGGCTGCCGGTCTCGCGCTCGGCGGCATGCATCCCGTCGTCGCGATCTACTCGACGTTCCTCAACCGTGCGTTCGACCAGTTGCTGATGGATGTCGCGCTGCTGAAGCAGCCCGTCACGATCGTGCTGGACCGGTCGGGTATCACCGGCGTGGACGGGGCGAGCCACAACGGCATGTGGGACCTGTCGTTGCTGGGCATCGTCCCGGGCATCCGGGTCGCTGCGCCCCGCGACGCCGCAACGCTGCGCGAGGAACTGCAGGAGGCCCTCGCGATCGACGACGGGCCGACGGTGATCCGGTTCCCCAAGGGGGCCGTCGGCGACGACGTTCCCGCCGTGCGCCGACTCGACGGTGTCGTCGACGTCCTGCAGATGCCCGAGGACGATCGCGGTGACGTGTTGCTCGTGGCGGTCGGTTCGTTCGCCGGGCTGGCTCTGGACGTCGCCGAACGCTTGAACCGGCACGGAATCTCGGCCGCTGTGATCGACCCGCGCTGGGTCCTGCCGGTCCCCGAATCACTGATCAAGCTGGCCGAGAATTTCCGGATGGTCGTCACCATCGAGGACAACGGACTGCACGGTGGCATCGGTGCCACTGTGTCGGCGGCGTTGCGCGCGGCCGGCGTCGACGTTCCGTGCCGGGATCTGGGTGTGCCTCAGCAGTTCCTCGACCACGCCTCCCGCGATCAGATCCACAGCGAGCTCGGTCTGACCGCACAGGATGTCACCCGCCAGGTCACCGGCTGGGTCGTGGGGCTGGATCGGGCGAGGATCGACGGTGCGCCGGCAGTCGGCGTCGACAAGAAGGCTCTCAACGGGAAGGGACTCGACAAGTCCGATCCGGCCGTCGGGTAGATCTTTTCCACGTGCCGGTCGTCTGCGACGATTCGGGGAATCGTCCACTGTGTCGGAAGGACTCGGTTCGGGTGCCGGAATTGACTGAGCTGTCCGCAGATTGCGGGCAGTGCTTCGGATTGTGCTGCGTCGCATTGCCGTTCGCGAGGTCGGCGGACTTCGCCGTCGACAAGGCGGGGGGGACGCCGTGCCGGAACCTCCTTGACGACTTCCGGTGCGGCATCCACACGGAGTTGCGTACCTCGGGGTTCGCCGGCTGCACCGTGTACGACTGTTTCGGCGCCGGACAGAAGGTGTCGCAGGGGACGTTCGGTGGTCGCAGTTGGCGGGACGCCCCGGACAGCGCGCAATCGATGTTCGACGTGTTCCCGGTGCAGCGGCAGCTGCACGAGCTGCTGTGGTATCTGGAGGAGTCGCTGCGGATCCGGGCCGCGGCGCCACTTCGGTCGGAGTTGACGGCGCTGCGGGACGAGACGGTGCTGTTGACCGACAGTGCGCCGCAGGTACTCGCGGGCGTCGATGTCGCCGCGCACCGCGACAAGGTCAACGCCGTGCTTCTACAGGTCAGTGAGCGGGTCCGTGCCGGGGCGCCCGGACGTCCCCGCAATCACCGGGGTGCGGATCTGATGGGTGCGAAGCTGGCCCGCAAGGATCTGCGCGGCGCGAATCTGCGTGGCGCCTGGCTGATCGGTGCGGATCTGCGGAACGCGGATCTGCGGATGGCCGACGTGATCGGTGCCGATCTGCGGGGCGCGGACGTGCGGGGCACCGACCTGTCGGAGGCGCTGTTCCTCACCCGCTTCCAGATCGGTGCCGCGCGGGGCGACGCGCAGACGAGGCTTCCGGCGGCGTTGACCCGACCGGCTCACTGGTAGCGCTCAGCCGGCCTGCTCGAGGGTTCGGCCGCGGGTCTCGGTCACGAACTTGGCGACCACGATGATCGAGAGCAGCGACATCACGGCGTAGCCGCCGTACGTGAGCGACAGGTTCCAGTCCGCGAGGGACGGGAACGTCGCCGACACCAGGAAGTTGGCGACCCAGTTGGCGGCCGTCGCGATGCCGACGGCCGCCGCGCGGACCCGGTTGGGGAACAGTTCGCTGATGAGGACCCACACCACCGGTCCCCACGAGAGCGCGAAGAAGAACACGAACGCGTTGGCGGCGACGAGTGCGACAGTCCCGTTGGCTCCCGTCAGGGTGGCCACCGATTCGCCGATGTCGTTCGTGGTGACCGTTGCCGAATGGAAACACACCGCGGCGGTCGTGAGGGAGGCGGCCATGCCGACCGAGCCGACGAGGAGCAGCGGGCGGCGCCCGATGCGATCGATCACGGCGATCGCGACGAACGTGCCGACGATGTTGACCAGCGCGCTCACGACGCTGATGAGAAGCGAGCGATCCTCGCCGAAGCCGACGGCCTGCCACAGCGTGCTCGAGTAGTAGAAGATCACGTTGATACCGACGAACTGTTGCAGCGCGGCCAACGCGATGCCCACCCACACGAGCGCGGCGACACCCGTTGTCTTCGAGAACAATGCCCGTACCCCGACCCGGGCGCGTTCGGCGCCGAGGGACTGCCGGATCTCCTCGATCCGGCGTGTGACGGCCTCCTCGTCGCCACCCTCGAGTTCGCCGATGATCGTGCGGGCGGTGTCCTCGTGACCGCATCGCACGAGGTGCCGCGGCGATTCGGGGATCGTGAAGGTCATCACGAGGTAGAGCAGCGCCGGCACCGCCTCGATCGCGAGCATCCACTGCCACGCCTCGATGCCCAGCAGTTCGCCGCGTCCGCCGCCGGCCGCGGACGACAGCCCGTAGTTCACGAGTTGGGAGATCGCGATGCCGAGCACGATCGCCAACTGGTACATCGAGCCGAGGCGACCGCGGATCGCGGCCGGTGCGATCTCGGCGATGTAGGCGGGTGCGATCACCGATGCGAAACCGACTGCGACACCGCCCAGTACCCGCCACAGCGTCAGGTCGACGATGCCGAACGGAAACGCGGAGCCGAGAGCGCCGATCACGAACAGCACCGCCGCGATCCGCATCACCCGGATCCGGCCGAGCCGGTCGGCGATGCTACCGGCGACCCACGCGCCGAACGCGGCGCCGAGCAGCGTCAGCGACACCGACAGGCCGGTCGCGCCGGCGCCGATGTCGTAGCGGTCCCGGATGGACCCGACCGCCCCGTTGATCACTGCGGTGTCGTAGCCGAACAGGAAACCGCCCAGTGCTGCTGCGGCCGAGAACATCACGGCCAGTCCGACGGCTGCGTGAGCGGCCGAGGGCTGGCCGGAGGCGCCGACGTTCGACATGGGCGGTCCTCCCATCCGAGGATTCCTTCAGCCGGGACGCTACGCCGAATTCGCCGGGTTCGGACGAGATGTCGCCGGGTAGTAGCATTGCGCCGATTCCGGGGGATGGAACGTAGGGGGAGTTCGGTGAGTGGGGGCTGCACAGATCTCGTTGCGGAGATCGACGCTTTCTATCAGGGCTTCGGGCAGCCGAACGCGTTGTTCGACGCGTTTCGCCGGGCACCGCTCTTGGTACCGCTGACGGCCGAGAATCGGGTGTGGAGCTCCGAGATCCGTGATCTCGGATGGGTTCCCGCGTTCACCAGCGAACGCGAGTTCGCGCGGCACGCTGTCGCACGCGGTGAACGCACCGGGGCGCGCTACCAGACATTGTTCGGTTGGCGGATCGTCGAGCAGGTCCTGCCCAGCTTCGACCGGCCGACCGGAGTTGTGGTCGACGTCGCCGGCGCCGGCCCGATGGCGTTTCCACCCGATCTGGGTGCGGCCCGATCATGAGTGCAGGGCTCGAGGTCGATCCTGTTGCTCTGCAGCAGGCGGCGCAGGGGATCACGGGGATCATCGACTCGCTGTCCGAACTCGGGATCGGTGAGACGGCCGCGGCGGGTAGGGGTTTCGCGATCCTGGCGCTGTCGCCGATGGAGGTGGGATCCGAGGCGGTTCAGAAGAGTCTCGAGGAGTACGCGGAGCGGTGGTCATGGGGCGTGCGCAATCTCGTCCGGTCGGCGAACGAGATTGCCGAGCTGCTCGATCTCCAGGCCGGGCGCTATCACATGATGGACCAACAGGTCTCCGACACCGTCAAGACCGCCTGGACGCATGTCGCCGGAAACCCGCACCTCGGTGAGGAGGAGATCAGCGAGCGGTCCTGGGGCGAGACGTTGGCGGACAATCCGGTCAACAACGTGCTCCATCCCGACTACAGCGGGGAGTCGTTCGACGCCGCGATGGACACGATCCGGACCAACAAAGAAGTGATCTCGACGGTCGGCCCGCAGGCGTTCGCCAACGTGTCGCCGATGGTTGCGGACGTCGTCGGGGTGGACGTTGCAAGCGGTTACCACACTGGCGCTGCCGAGCAGGCGGCGTCGGTCATGAACGACCGGACCTGACCGACGGCCAGGGCGGGGGCAGGGCGGGGGAGAACTGATGGGCTATGGGTGGGACGACGTCATCGGAGGCTTGGACAAGGTCGGCGACTTCGTCGAGGACGCGGCCGAAGGAGTTGTCGAAAAGGCCGGCCAGGTGGCCGATGCAGGTCTCGACAGGTTGGCGGGTGTCGCCCGCGGCTTGGGTGCGGACGGTGTCGCCGACGTCCTCACCGACCTCGGTGACCAGGTGGCGAGCGTCACCGGTGGCGCAGTCGACGAACTCGAACTCGGGCAGACGACCGATCCGCGGGAGCTGATCCGTGGCGATACGGGGGTCGTCAACGAGGCCGTCAGGACGCTGACCGAGCTGGGCGCCGACATCGGATCCACGGGGACGGCGTTGCGGAGGGTCGACGCCGCAGGGTGGACCGGTGACGCTGCCGATGCGTTCCGGTCCGTCTTCGACAGACAACCGGGGTTGTGGCAGGACGCGGCCGACGCGATGACCTCCGCCGCCCAGTCGTTGACCTGGTGGTCGAACACGATCGAGTCGGCGCAGGCGCGCGCGGCGGACGCGATCGCGCGATGGGAGCACGCCGAGCAGCACGAGCGGGCCATCAGGGCCGCCTACAGCGCGCTCAGCGGCGACCAGCGCGCGGGCACCACACTGGTCGACAGTTGGACGGCGATGTTCGCCGAGGCGGTGGAGGTCCTTCGTGCCGCGCGTGCCGAGCGTGACAATGCCGCAACGCAGATTGCCGGTCAGCTGGCGGCCCTGGCCGACTCGGCGCCCGAGGAGCCGCCGTTCACGCAGCGGATGGCTGCGAACTTCGGGGATCTGACCGACGTGATCGAGCACGGCAGCGTCAACTTCACGTCCGGTCTCGTCACAGGGCTCACCGGAATCGTGCAGTTCGTGCGACAGGTAAACCCCATCGATCCGTACAATCTCAGCCACCCGGCGGAGTATGTCGAAGGACTGAGCGACCTGACGACCGGCCTCGTGGTGGCCGCGGCGGATCCCGGGGCCGTGGTGGACGCGTTCCTCGCCGACGCCCGGGCCAACCCGTTCGAGGTTGCGGGCGCACTCACCGGAGACGCGCTGTTGACGGCGGCGACGGGTGGCGCGGGCGCCGGAGTGGCCGGTGCGCGGACATCGATGCACGTGGTCGAGCTGGCCGGGGATGTGGGAAGTGGTCTGCGGACCGCAGACCATGTGGCGGACGCGGCTCGCCACGCCCCGACGCCCGAGGTCCCCCGTATGGCTGCCCCAGGGGTCGACTCTCCGGGAATTGATGGGCCGGAAGTCCATTCACCATCGTCGCTGCACGACACGGACTCCGGCGGCCCGGACCAGTCCGCCTCTGCACACGATCAGGGTTCGCCCGGTGCCGGCCACGATCCCGGTGACACTCGCCCGCCGGAGGGCGAGAACCCGCACCCGCAGCATCTCGCCGAATCCGACTCCGGAGCGGCGCAAACCGCGGAGGACAGCGGCCCGGCGAGCGACCAGACGAGCAACCAGGTCACCGAGTGCCAGGACCCGGTCGATGCGGCCACCGGCGAGTTCCTGCTTCCCGAGACCGATCTGACGCTGCCCGGCGTGCTGCCACTCGTGTTCGGGCGGCGACACCGTTCGAGCTACGGATTCGGCCGGTGGTTCGGCCCGAGTTGGTCGTCGACGATCGACATGCGGGTCGTGGTCGAGCAATCCGGTGTCACCCTGCTCGCCGAGGACGGCGTGATGGTGGTCTATCCGCACCCGGAGGTGGGTGAACCCGCCCACCCGAAACAGTCGCTGCAGCGCTGGACGCTCTCGCGGACTGAGACCGGCGGCTACGCGGTGCACGACCCGGACCGGTCGATCACCTGGCACTTCGCCCCCAAACTCGAACTAGGTGGGGTCGATTCGGCGCTGGGCAACATCTCGATCAGCGCAATCACCGACCGGTTCCGCAACCGTATCCGCTTCCACTACGGCCCGGACGGCGCGCCGACCGAGGTGTCGCACACGGGTGGCTACCGTGTGCTCGTCGACGCGCGCGGCGGACGGATCGGCGCGCTGTCGGTGGTCGATCCCGAGTCCGGTTCGGCGGTCGTCGTTCGGCGCTTCGGCTACGACGGCGAGCACCTCACCTCGGTCACCAACGGTTTCGGCGGTACGACCCGCTACATGTACGACGCCGACGGGCGGATGCTGTCGTGGCAGGACTCCAACGGCAATCGGATGGTCAACACCTACGACGCCGACGGGCGGGTGGTGGTCCAGGACGGCACCGACGGCGTCATGTCCGCCCGCTTCAGCTACGTGCCGACCGCCGACGGGACGGGCTCGGTCACGGTGGTGACCAACTCGCTCGGCACGCAGACCTCGCACGGGTTCGACAGTGACCTACGGCAACGGGACCTACTGTCGCCGAACGGTTCTCGCACGCACGCGGACTACAACGAGCGCCGCGAGCCGCTGCGCGTCACCGGGCCCGACGGCGCCGTCACCCGGTATCGCTACACCGCCGACGGTGACGTCGCGCAGGTCACCAGGCCCGACGGTCACTCGATCACCGTCGACTACGCCGGACCTCGCAGGCCGATCGCCGTCCATCAGGTCGACGGCACGGTCGTCCGCCAGGACTGGGACACCGCGGACAACCTCGTGGCGGTGACCGACGCCGGGGGAGCGCGGACCGAGTACAGCTACCACCTGACCGGGGCGGTGTCCTCGGTCACCGAGCCGACCGGCGCCCGCACCCTCGTGGAATGTGACGACGCCGGGCTGCCCGTCGCTTTCACCGACCCGACGGGGACGACGACACGGCTCACCCGCGACGCATTCGGGCGGACCGCCTCGGTCACCGACCCGACGGGCGCGGTGACGAGACTGCGGTGGTCGCCCGACGGGAAGCTCGTCGAGCGAACACATCCGGACGCCGCCGTCGAGTCGTGGGACTACGACGGCGAGGGAAACCTCTTGCGGCACAAGGATTCGGTGGGCGCCACCACGTCGTACGTGTACGGATCCTTCGATCTGTTGGCCTCACGGACGGATCCGGACGGCTCGCTCACCGCGTACGCCTGGGACACCGAGCGACGGCTGACGGCGGTGACGAACCCGCTCGGGCAGACCTGGTCGTACGAGTACGACGCGGACGGGCGCCTGGTCGCCGAATCCGACTTCAACGGTGCGCGAACCACCTACACGCACGATGCCGCGGGTCGCGTCGCGATGGTGACGTCGCCGACCGGTGTGACGCGTCACCACTCGCACGACGTGCTGGGGCGTCTGCTCGACGTCACGGCAGACAGCGGCGAGTTCCGGCGCTACACCCACGATTTGGCCGGGCGGACGCTGACGGCGGTCAGCGGTATCGGCGGGGACCGGACCCACACGGTCGAGTTCGAGTACACGGCCGCGGGCCAGCTCGCGCGGCAGACTGTCGACGGCGCGGGCGAACTGCGTTTCGAGCACGACCCGTTCGGGCGGCGTGTCGAGCGGCGTTCGCATTCCGGAGGCGTCACCGGTTGGCGATGGAACGCCGCGGGCCGCGTCGCTTCGGTGGCGGTCGACGGGCACTCGATCGGTCTCACATACGACGCCCGCGGCGCGGTCACCGGGTGGAGGGCGGGAGAGTTGGGGATCACCCGCCACCACGACTCGCGTGGGCGGCTCACCATGCAGGAGGCGGTGGCGCATCCGGCGTCGTCGCTGAGCCTGAGTTTCGACTCCGGCCCGGCCTCCGCTTCGCGGGTGCTGCGGTCCGACGTGTTCGACTACCGTCCGGACGGCTATCTGGCCGGGCAGACGACGACCACCGATCGGGTGTTGCGTCGGCAGTTCGAGCTGGATGCGGCGGGCCGCATCACATCCGTGGTCGACGACGGCACGGCGGTGGAGCGGTACGAGTACGACGCGTTGAGCAATATCGTGACGCAGACGGCCACGGCGGAGGTGGATGACGACGGCCGGCGTGAGTATCGCGGAACGCTGCTGGTCCGCGACGGCCGTACGCGGTACAGCTACGACGATGCGGGCAGGTTGATCCGCAAGGTCTCGACCAGGCTGTCGCGGAAACCGGAGGTGTGGCACTACCGGTACGACGCGTTCGACCAGCTGTCCGAGGTGAGGACGCCGGACGGGGTGTGGTGGCGGTACAGCTACGACGCCCTGGGTCGACGTACCGTCAAGTCCCGTTTGGCCGCGGACGGGTCGGTGGCGGAGCGGACGGTGTTCACCTGGGATGCAACGACGTTGGTGGAGCAGTCGACGTCCGATCGGGTCACCCGGTGGACCTTTCGGCCGGGAACGCACACGCCGCTGACGCAGGTCTCGGTGCTGACGGTGGAGCTGGCGGATCAGGGGTCGGTGGATGCCGAGTTCTACGCGATCGTCACCGACCTGGTCGGCACGCCGACCGAACTGGTCGATCCGGTGACGGCGGGCGTCGCGGGGCGGTCGGTGATGTCGTTGTGGGGGAGCACGTACTGGACCGGCACGGCCGACACCCCGATCCGTTTCCCCGGTCAGTACTTCGATGACGAGACAGGCCTGCACTACAACCTGCACCGCTACTACGACCCCGTCACCGCGCGCTACGCGACCACGGACCCGCTGGGGCTCGCGCCGTCACCGAATCCGAACAGTTACCCGCACAACCCCACGGTGTGGTCGGATCCGCTGGGACTGGTACCAGAAGCATGTGGCGGTACGCGTCCTCCGAACATGTCTCCCGAAGGTGCAAGCAGGGACGGTGCATTCAACCAGGCCAAACGAGACCTAGGTATCCCGGTCAGCCAACACCCGTCTGCAGTCGAACCGAACTACGACCGCAGGGGCAACCTGCAGCCTGGCCGGAACTACGTCTTCGACGTGCCGACTGCAGGTGGAGGTATGAGGCAGACGTTCATCCGAGACGATGCCCAAGGACATATCTTTGTTGACGACCCCTCGCAGAACCGCGGCCCACACTTCAACGCACCGAACGGCGATCACTATGACTACTAGCGAGAGAATCTCACTGAATCGGGCATCAGCCGAAAATGTCCCCGTTCTCAAAGATATTGCTCACCGGCGTCCTCGGGTCGGTGTTGTCGGTATCGAGGTCCGCCGAGAGGGATCACAGTCGATTCCTGCTGCGGTCGCTGTCGCCGCCAACACACTGAGCAAAGCCGCTTCCTCTGTCTTGGCGGGTCAACTTGTCCTCGTCGGAGTAACTCAGCCCCTTGCTCCCTTCAATCGGCTCGGTGCTCTCACAATGAAACGTGAATCTCTGTGGAAGCGATGGGAGGACGATGGAGCAGCGCTGCCTCCCGGAGATCGGCACGACTTCCAGTTGAATCGGAACGACGACCTGCTGCAGTTCGGTGGCTGGTTGACGACTGACACGGCCAATCTTGGTGCTGTCATCGAAGTCAGTCGTGACCGCCCAGCTATCTGCCTACTGCTTCCCTCGGAATTCGCAATCGATGAACTCGAGCGAGTGATCGAAGGAGTGCGCCCGGTTTCTGTCGACGGCAACTCGTTGGTCAGGCATTTCGTGCCGCTTGTTCTCGAAGGTGCAAAGCTTGTTCGGGGGTTCGGGTCGTTTGACGATCGCGTGGTTGGTGCCGATGTCTATGCGGACGAGTCGGCGCTCGATGCCATTCAGTCGGGTTTCGAAAACTGGATGTCCGGAACCGGGAAGGCAACCTAGGTTCGGTTGATTCTTTGATGGCTTCATGAAGGGGATATGAAATTTGCTGGGCGGACATGCTGGTGAACCCAGTCGTAATCCGTTCAATGCACGGGGGCGACGCTCCGTCTCTGGAAGGGGTGAGTTTTCACGAGCTGCGACTCCATCGAGATGCTTGCGAAAGCAACGGTCCGTTTCGGTTTGAAGGAAGTCCCCATTAATTTGCCGGTTAAGTGGAAGTTATCTAATACCGTCCAGCTGTTGCCACGCCTTGCCGGGATAGGCGACCGTCGGTGCGAGGGAGGACAACGGCAGTAGGTGGCCTGGTCGAAGCCCTCGTACGGTGCCCTGATCGCGTCGGGTGCCGAGACGGCGATCGCCTAGTGAGCACCGGGGAAACTCCTTCGAAATCGACGGGATCGGAGAAGGCGAGGCGAACCTGTGTCTGGGGGCTGTGTGACGGGGCAGGTCGGTCCCGCCCGACGCGATTGCCCCGCGGCGAAATCGATCATGGACGTACGACGCCGTGGCGGCCCGTAATGTGAAGACCTGCACTCCACGGCGGCGACTGGTCACGGCCGCCGCCGTCCACTATCCGCGTTGCTCGTCGGGGGCTGAGGAGTCAATAGGTGTTTGCTCGCTGGGGGGATCTGGTCTACCGGGCCCGTTTCACCGTCATCGCGGTGATGGTGGCCGGACTGTTGGCGTTGGGCGCCTACGGCTCCGGTCTCGGTGCCCATCTCAGTCAGAGCGGTCTGGACGATCCCGGTTCGGAGTCGGTGGCCGCGGCGAGACTCGCGGACGGCACGTTCGGCCGTGACGCGACGGGTGACGTCGTCGCGATGTACACCGCCCCGGAGGGCAAGACGGTCGACGATCCGGTGTTCAGCGCGACGGTCACCGACAGCCTCGAGCGCCTGCTCCGGGAACATCCGGACCAGGTCGCGAAGATCAACGGCAGCTACTTTCCTGTGCCGAACACGCCGCGGCTCCAGGCCTTCGCGACGGCGGACCGCACGCATGCGCTCGCGAGCATCGCCCTGCGGGGCGACAACGACACGGCGATCACGAACAACTTTCGCGAGATCAAGGATTCGTTCGCGATCGACGGCGTCGAGGTCCAGCTCGCCGGCATGCAGCCGGTCGCGAGCGCGATCAACGACACCATCGCCAACGACATCAAACGCATGGAGATCCTCGCGATCCCGGCGGTCGCGGTGCTGCTGTTCTTCGTGTTCGGTGGTGTGATCGCGGCGGCGCTGCCGCTGATCGTCGGTGGCCTCACGATCATCGGCGCCCAAGGCATCGTCCGGGTGATCACGCACTTCACGGACGTCAACTCGTTCGTGATCTCGGTGGTGTCGCTGATCGGTCTGGGCCTGGCGATCGACTACGGGCTGTTCATCGTCAGCCGGTTCCGGGAGGAACTCGGTGACGGGTACGAAACCCGTGCGGCGGTGCGCCGCACGGTGATGACCGCGGGCCGGACTGTGCTGTTCTCGGCAACCATGGTCATCACGAGCCTCGGTGGCCTGCTGCTGTTCCCGCAGGGCTTCCTCAAGTCGATGGCGTACGGCGCGATCGCCACCGTCCTGCTCGCGGCGTTCACGTCGGTCACGGTGCTCCCCGCACTGCTCGCCATCATCGGTAGACGCATCGACAAGTTCGGTCTCGAGCGGTTCGGTCAGATCAAGTCGACCGAGGAGATCGAGGCCGGCGTCTGGGGCCGGCTCACGCGTTGGGTGATGCGCCACCCGGTGAAGGTGACGATCCCGATCGTGGTCGGTCTGCTGCTGCTGATGGTGCCGCTGACCGGTATCAAGTTCGGTGGCATCAACGAGGAGTATCTGCCCTCGGACAATCCCACGAGGATCGCGCAGGAGCAGTTCGACGAACTGTTCCCCGGCAACCGCACCGAACCGGTGAAACTGGTCATCACCGGCGGCGAGGGCGCCCAGGTCGGGCAGATCCTCAAGACCGCCAGCGGCGCACCCGGACTGGTCGAGAAGTTCACCATCACCGGCCCCGCGAAGGACGGCGTCCAGGTCCTCAAGGCCGGACTGGTCGACCGCAACGACTCCGCCGCCACCATCGACTACCTACGCGCCATGGACGTCCCCGACGGCGTGACGGTGATGGTCGGCGGCACCCCGGCGATCGAGCAGGACAGCATCAGCGCCCTGCTCGACAACCTGCCGCTGATGATCGTCACGGTGCTGATCCTGACGACGCTGCTGATGTTCCTGGCGTTCGGTTCCCTCGTGCTGCCCATCAAGGC
>NZ_JPOC01000050.1 GCF_000738775.1 Prescottella defluvii | reverse complement strand
CAACCTCCCTGGACATCACAACTAGGTGCAGCAGTTCGGATCCAGGACGAGCCGCAGGGCATCGAGGGAGTCGCTGCGGGCTCGGTAGTAGACGTTCATGCCGCGGCGCTGGGATTCGACCATGCCGGCCTTGCGAAGTTGACCGAGGTGGTGACTGACGGTCGACTCCGCGAGGTCGACTCCGGTGGCGAGATCGCAGGTACAGACCTCACCCACGTCGGTGGTGAGCAGGATCGACATGAGCTTGATCCGGACCGGGTCGGCGAGCGCCTTGAGGCGCAGCGCGATCTCGAGTGCTGCGTCGTCGCTCATCGGCCCGGCGGATATCGGCGCGCAGCAGATGGGCGCGCTGACGTCGATGACCGGCAAGGCTTTCGGCATGGCAACAATCCTACCCAACCTTCTTGACATATGCCGAAAAGGTGGAGCACCCTGTAGGTGAAGAACTTCGACATATATCGAATAGATGGTCTGTCATGTCACGCGCTCAACTGGCACTCAACGTCGATGACCTGCAGGAAGCGGTCACGTTCTACTCGAAGCTGTTCGGCACCGAGCCGGCCAAAGTGAAGCCGGGATACGCGAACTTCGCGATCGCCGAGCCGCCGCTCAAGCTCGTCTTGCTCGAGAACCCCGGTAAGGGCGGCACGATCAATCATCTCGGAGTGGAGGTCGAATCGTCGGAGAAGGTGCACGCGGAGATCGCGCGCCTGACCGACGAGGGCCTGTTCACCGACGAGGAGATCGGCACCACCTGTTGCTTCGCCACCCAGGACAAGGTGTGGGTGACCGGGCCGGCCGGCGAGAAGTGGGAGGTCTACACCGTCCTCGCCGACTCCGACACCTTCGGCTCGAGCCCCCAGCACCTCGCCGGCCCGCAGGGATCCGAGGGCGGCGTGTGCTGCGGCACCGTAGCCACCGAGGCCGAGAAGACGGACGAGAATGAAGCGGCCGCCGCCGGCAACTCCTGCTGCTGAACACCGCAGTCCCCGTGTCGGCCGCCCTGTGCCAGGGTGGCCGACACAGGTGTGTCAGGGGTGCAGGCGGTCAGCGAGGTCAGTGACGCGGGCGGCGATGTCGTCGCGGGCCAGCCGCATCCGTTCCATGCCGTCGATGCCTCGCTCGGGCGGCTCGTCGGTGTCCCAGTTCTCGAACGCGGAGCCCGGTACCGGGGCGAGGGATGCTTCGCGGCCGAGGGTGACGACCAGGTCGACGTTCGGAATCAGCTGGGGTGGGATGGGCTACGCGGTCAACTCGGCGACCAAGGCCTCGACCTTCGCCCTGATCTCGTCGCGGATCGGCCGGACCGCGTCGACACCCTGACCGGCCGGATCCTCTAGAACCCAGTCGCGGTAGGACTTTCCGGGGAAGACCGGGCAGGTGTCACCGCACCCCATCGTGATCACCACGTCGGACGCCTGCACGGCGTCGACGGTGAGGATCTTCGGGGACTGGGTGGAGATGTCGATACCGACCTCGGCCATCGCCTCCACCGCGGCGGGATTGACCTGCGCGGCCGGGGCACTGCCCGCGGAGCGGACCTCGATCCGGTCACCGGCCAGCGCGGTGAGGAATCCGGCGGCCATCTGGGAGCGGCCGGCATTGTGGACGCAGACGAACAGGACCGACGGAGTGGAGTTCGGGGATGCGGTGGTCATCGAGAACCTTTCGGAAGCAGTGGAAGTCGGTCGCGGATCACGAGGAAAGCTGCGTGGGCGCTGGGGTGCGGGTGAACCGCTTACGCAGCGCGAGTGAGACGTAGACCAGTCCCACCAGGATCGGGACCTCGATCAGCGGGCCGACCACCCCGGCGAGGGCCTGCCCGGAGGTGACGCCGTACGTGGCGATCGCGACCGCGATGGCGAGTTCGAAGTTGTTGCCCGCGGCGGTGAACGCGAGGGTGGTGGTGCGCTCGTAGCCCAGTCCCATTGCGGCGCCGAGGGCGTAGCCGCCGCCCCACATGATCGCGAAGTACGCGAGCAGCGGGATCGCGATCCGCACGACATCGAGTGGCTGCGAGGTGATCTGTTCGCCCTGCAGCGCGAAGAGGATCACGATGGTGAACAGCAGGCCGTAGAGCGCCCACGGGCCGATCTTCGGCAGGAACCGCTCCTCGTACCAGGCGCGACCCTTGGCCTTCTCCCCGAAGTACCGAGTCAGGAACCCGGCGAGCAGCGGGATGCCTAGGAAGATCAGCACCGACTTCGCGATCTGCCACGGCGAAGCCTCGATGGTGGTCTGCTCGAGGCCCAGCCAGCCGGGCAGCACCGAGAGGTAGAACCAGCCGAGCACGGCGAACATGATCACCTGGAACACGGAGTTGATCGCGACCAGCACCGCCGCGGCCTCGCGGTCACCGCAGGCGAGGTCGTTCCAGATGATGACCATCGCGATGCAGCGCGCGAGGCCGACGATGATCAGTCCGGTCCGGTATTCGGGCAGGTCGGGCAGGAAGATCCAGGCGAGGGCGAACATCAGCGCCGGGCCGAGGACCCAGTTCAGCAGCAGGGAGCCCAGCAGGAGCTTGCGGTCGCCGGTGACGGTGTCGAGGCGGTCGTAGCGGACCTTCGCCAGCACCGGGTACATCATGATCAGCAACCCGAGCGCGATCGGCAGGGAGATGCCGTCGAGCTCGACGGCACCGAGGGCGTCGCCGAGACCGGGGATCATCCGGCCCAGCAGCAGACCGACGACCATCGCGACGCCGATCCACACCGCAAGGAACCGGTCCAGGGTCGAGAGCTTGCCGACAACAACGGGATGGGTGGTCGTCTCAGTCATCGAGCCGCCTCCACGACTGGGGCTTCCGACACGCAGGCGGAGCCTTCGACGACGCCGGATTCGGACGACAGCACCGCCGACAACTGCGCCAGCGCGGACGGGATCACCCGGTAGTACACCCAGGTACCGCGACGCTCGCAGTCGAGCAGACCGGCCTCGCGCAGCACCTTGAGGTGATGCGAGATGGTCGGTTGGGACAGCTCGAACGCCGGAGAGATGTCACAGACACAGCTCTCGCCGTTCTCATGGCTGGCGATCAGGCTCAGCATCCGCAGACGCACCGGATCCCCGAGCGCCTTGAACATCCGGGCCAGGTCAGAGGCCCAATCCGAGGTCAACGGCTCCCGCGTGATGGGCGAGCAGCAGGCCTCGACCCCACTCGACGATTGATTCGACATACGTCAATATTGACAGGAATCGAATCAACCCTCAAACCGCCCGGCATGGCCTTGACACCGCTACCGAACCGGGCCGCGAACGTATCCTCGCTGTCGTCGAGCACCTCCCGGGCAGCCTCCACGACGGATTCGAGATATGGCTCCACATCGATGTCCGGCACCACCCCGGCATCCCCGGCCCCAGCACCGAGGACAGCTTCGCGCCGC
>NZ_JPOC01000049.1 GCF_000738775.1 Prescottella defluvii | reverse complement strand
GGCCGTCGGGTCGAGCAGTAGGATCCCACCGAGGATCCGCAGCGACAGCTGGCCGAGCTTGCGGACGCGGTCGGACGCGTACTGCGCCCCGGCGAAGTCGCCTCGGGCCCACCGCGGATACACCTCGAACGCGTTGTTGGCGGCCGCGGCCGCTCATCGGCCAGAACGCCACCGCCGCCGCCGCCGACCAATGCCGGATGGGCCGTCGCGGCGCTCGTCGCCTTCTGGCCGCTCGCGTTCGCGGCGTTCAGCAACGCGTTCGAGGTGTATCCGCGGTGGGCCCGAGGCGACTTCGCCGGGGCGCAGTACGCGTCCGACCGCGTCCGCAAGCTCGGCCAGCTGTCGCTGTGGATCCTCGGTGGAATCCTCGTGCTGATCGCGATCGCCTACATCGTGATGGCGGCCGTGTGGATCTCGCACGGCGGATACGACGACAACTGGCACCGCGGCCGAATGGACTGGTAGCCGTTCAACGCACCTCGACCGGGCCGATTCCCGGGGCGACGGCACCCGTGTGGGTCCGACGGCCCCCGGCCCGGATCGGGGTGCACGCGACGACGAGCAACGCCACCATCGACACCACCGCGCCGAGCCAGAACAGCCGATCCAACCCGACCTGCGCCGGCACCGTCACCGCCCCGACCGTCACGATCGACGCCGCGAGTACCGCCGCGCCGACAGCGCTCGCGACGGAGGTGCCGACCGCTCGCACCAGGCTGTTGATGCTGTTCGCCGACGCGGTCTGGTCGAGCGGTACCGACGTGGTGATCAGGACGGGCATCGCGGCGAGCGCGAACGCGACGCCGACCGAGACGACGAGGGCGCTGGTCCCGACGACGAGGATGCTGCTGCCCAGAATGCCGCGCGTGGCGAATCCGATGGTCATCGCGCCCGCAGCAACCACCAGCGTGGTGCGGGCACCCCACGCGCGAATCATCGTTGCCGTCACCGGGGCCAGGACGATCATGATCAGTCCGCCCGGAAGCATCACCAGCCCGGCCGCGGCCGCGCTGAGGCCGAGCCCGTGACCGGTCGACGTGGGCACCTGGAGTTCCTGCGTGGATGCGTACGAGCTGAGGAACATCGCGAATCCGAGCAGCAGCGCGCACAGATTCGCCACCAGCACCGGGCGCCGGATCGACGTCCGGAGATCGACGAGCGGGTGGGGCACCCTCAACTCCAACGGAATCCAGACCAGCAGTCCGATCGCACCGGCGACGGCGAGGCCGACGGTCGGCGCACTGCCCCACCCACACGCTCCGCCTTTCGAGATCGCGAGCAGCACCGCCGTCAATGCTGCGGTCAGTAGGACCGCACCGCGGTAGTCGAAGCGTCCGGCCGCTCGGGTGGTCGATTCCGGGACCACGAGCGGCAGCAGCAGCGCCATCACCGTCGCGAATCCGGCGGGCACCCAGAACAGTGACTGCCACCCGAGCTGGTCGTAGAGCACCCCGGCGAGGGGCATTCCGAAGACGCTGCCGATCCCGATCGTCGCCCCCATCAGGGCGACCCCGCTGCCGAGCCGGTCGGGTGGCAGTACATCCCGCATCATGCTGATGCCGACGGGCATCAGCGCCATCGCGAAGCCCTGCAGTCCCCTGCCTGCGACGACTGTCGCGAATCCCGGTCCGAGTGCGGCGAGCGCCGAACCGGCGACCATCAACCCGAGGCACACCAGCATCATCGCGCGCTTGCCGAACATGTCGGCGAGCCGGCCGATGAGCGGTGTGCCCACGGCACCGGTCAGCAGTGTGGCAGTCACCAGCCACGACGCGCTGCTGGGCGGGATACCGAGGTCTTCGGCGAACGCCGGCAGGACCGGCACCATGAGCGTCTGCAGGAGTGCGACCAGGATCCCGCTGAGGCTGAGGGCCGCGATGACGACACCGCTCCGGGCGGTGCCCGGAGCGGGTGCCGGGACCGCGATCACCCGGTGACGCGTGCGGCGTTACCGGCGTCGATCGGAAGCACAGTGCCGCTGATGTGCGCGCTGGCCTCGGCGGAGAAGAACAGGACGGCCCGGGTGATCTCGAACGGATCGAGCCACGGCACCGGCTGCGCGTGCAGGCTCTGGAACACGGGGGCGACGTCGTCCATCGTCGGAGCCTCGAGGTCCGGACGCATCATCGAGTAGAGCGCATCGTTGTGGATCATCCCGGTCGAGATGTTGCCCGGTGCGATCGCATTGACGGTGATGCCGTTCTGCGCCAGGTCGAGCGCGGCGCTCTTCGTCATGCCGATGACGCCCCACTTGGACGCTGCGTACGCCACCATGTTGGTGTTGCCGGCGCGGCCCAGCATCGACGAGATCGTCACGATGCGGCCGTAGCCGCGCTCGATCATGCCGGGCGACACCGCGCCGAGGGTGTTGAAGACACCGGTGAGGTTGGAGCCGATGGCCTCGTTCCACTGCGCCGACGTCATCGACTGGACGGGGGCAGCGACGGAGACGCCGGCATTGGCGACCGCGATGTCGACGCGACCGAACTCCGACTCGGCGCGGGCGACCAGGTCGTCCATCGCTGCGCGGTCGGCGGTGTCCAGCTTGGCCGAGATGACGCGACGACCGGTGGCCTCGACCAGGCGCACGGTCTCGGCCAGGTCCTCCTCGGTGCCGAGCGGGTAGAACACCGAATCGCTGTCCTCACAGCGGTCGCAGATGACGACGTCGGCGCCACGCTCGGCGAACGCCACCGCGTGTGATCGTCCCTGTCCCCGGGCTGCGCCGGTGATCAGGGCGACTCGGCCTTCGAAGCCTTCGAACTCCTCCATTGCTGCACTCCTCGAGATCAGGGGACCTGCGATTCCAACGGTCCGGAACTATCCCTACCCGCTACCTCTGTGACGACGCGCACAAATCCCGGCCAGTGGGAAGCGCGGGCCACCCGTGCGCCGGACGGGCGAGACGGGATCGTCACCGCCCGACGACGACGATGACGGCGGCCGATGCCGCCGCGAGCACGACGACGGTGACCGCCAGTCCCGCCATCAGCGCGAACGGGTAGATCACCCGCTCGTCCCCGAACGCCAGACTCATCCGCTCGTACCGTCGTCGAGCAGTCACCACGACCACCGACGACGACACGATCGCCCACATGCCGACGACTTGGACGACGACGGACGATCCGGGCACGTACCGCAGGCAGAGAAAGGCCACGGCGGCGAGACTGGCGGCCGTGCGCACCCACGCGAGCGTCGTCCGTTCCGGCTGCAGTCCCGGATCCCGGTGAGCGGCGGCCGCCGACATCACCGACTCACCATCACCACGAGAAGCGTGACGCCGGCGCCCCCGATCAGGCCCACCAGGAGCGCCGCGAGGGCCGGCACCGGCAGGCTGCGGCCCAACCGCATCGCCGCCTCGACACCCATCCAGCGCAGGAACGCGAACACCACGAGCAGGATGGCACCGACGAGCAGGCCCACCACGAGCACCTTGTGCACGGTCGGGCCGACGACATCGGCGCCGAACGCCTCGAGGCCCACGGCTGCCGCGATCAGTCCGAGGGCGGTACGGACCCAGGCCAGGTAGGTGCGTTCGTTGGCCAACGTGAACCGGGGATCGGGATCCTTCCCGTCCCGGAACGCTCTCGGACGCCAACCGCGCAGTGTCACCGTGATGGTCCTCTCTCACTCATTCTGTGGTTCGACGACGGTAGCGCCCCGAGCGCCCCGCGAGCCCTGCCCGGTCAGGCGGGCACATCTCCGAGAATCGCCACGCGCTCCATCACCCGACGGTGCGGGAAGTAGTCGCTGGCCGCGTAGTGCTGCGTCGCACGGTTGTCCCAGAAGGCGATCGAGTTGGGCTGCCACTTGAATCGGCACTGGAAGTCGGGAACCTTGGCCTGGTCGAAGAGGTGCCGCAGCAGCGCTTCTCCCTCGACCGGGTCCATGTCCGGGATGTGCGTCGTGAACAGGCTGTTGACGAACAGGGTCTTCCGGCCGGTCTCGGGGTGGATCCGGACGATCGGGTGTGCGATCGGCGGATACGCCTCCTTCATCTGCGCGAGCTTCTCCGGCCCCATCGAGCGGCCGAAGGACGGCACGAAGTCGTGAATCGCGACGCGGCCCTCGATCTTCGCCTTGACCTCGTCGGACAGGCAGTCGTACGCGTTCCCCATGTCGGCCCACAGCGTGTCGCCGCCGGCCGGCGGCACCTCGAGCGCGCGCAGAACCGAGCCGAGCGGGGGACGCTTCTGCCACGTCACGTCCACGTGCCAGATGTTCTCGGTGCCGGGACTGTCCTCACCGCGCTCGAAGTGGACCACCTCGGGGACCTCGCCCTGCGGCAGCAGCGGGTGGATCTCCAATTCACCCCAATGCCTTGCGAAGTCGCGATGCTGCAGTCCGGTGATCTGCTGGTCCCGGAAGAAGATCACCTTCCACTCGAGGAGCGCCCGACGCAGGTCTTCGATCACCGCGCTGCTCGGGTCCCGCAGATCCACGCCGTGGATCTCGGCCCCGATGAACGGCGTCACCGGTCGCACCTCGAACTGCGTGTACGGCTTCGAGTCGAAACCGTCGGCGTTGCGACGCATTCCACGGGGCCCGAACTCGATGGAATGGCTACCGATCGCCACTGTCCGCGATGTAGTCATGGTTGACAATTACTGCCTCCGATCGTGCGGATCGCCGGCAACCCGGCTCAATCCATTGGTGAATACGGTGCTTCGAGCGCGCCCACCGACATGTCGATCAGGTGGGCGACGATCTCGTCGAAGCTCGAGTTGGCCACGGAACTCCTGCTCGCACCACGCTGCTCGAACATCGCCAGTGCCGAGATCGCCATGTTCAGCATCAGCCCGGTACGTGCCGCGGCGACTCTCCGGGGAAGGTGTGTGAGCGCGCGCTTGAGTCGACTCGACACTTCCCGGCTCGCCTCCGTCACCTCCGCCAGGTCCGGGCTCGAGAAGTCCAGCGACGGCGAGACCCGAGCGATGAACTGCGCGTAGTAGGACTCCGTTCCCGCCGATCGCAGATAGTCCGCGAGCGGCAACACCACGGCCTCGACCAGTGCACGGACGTCATGCCCGCGACCCTCCGCGTCCAGCCGTGCGAGGTACTCGGTGCGATTGGCGTTGACGACGCCCATCCGCCGCCGGAAGACCTCCAGGATCAGCCCGTCCCGGCCACCGAAGTGGTACTGGACCGCCGAGTTGTTCTTCTGCCCGGCGGCAGATGCGATGTCCCGCATCGACACGCCGTCGATGCCCTGCTCGGCGAACATGCGCTCCGCGACTTCGATCATGGCTGATTTGGCATTGCCCGGGTTCGACACGAACCCAACCTAATAAGTCAGCGCCTTAAACGTCAAGACCCGCGGACTGAGTCAGTGCATTAAGTTGACCGAGCACTTGCTTGACAAGCCCCCGACTCGCAGGTGAAACTCATCACAACCAGCAATTAAGACTGCTTCTTATTTTCCCTGGGCACGCCCACCGAAGCCCGTCCCACCGAGGAGCCCTCACGATGCCGACAGGTATTCCCGACTTCGAAGGCCGGATCGACACCACCATCTCCAACTCCGAGCCATGGTGGCCGGCGCGACCACAGCCCCCGGCCGGAGCGCCCAACATCGTCGTGATGATCGTCGACGACATGGGGTTCTCGGACATCTCCCCGTTCGGCTCCGAGATCCCCACCCCGCACCTCGACGCTGTCGCCTCCGAGGGCGTCCGGATGGCGAACTTCCATGTGACACCGACCTGTTCACCGACGCGCGCGGCCCTCATGACGGGATGCAACGCGCACGCGGTCGGTATCGGCGCCGTCGCCAACATCGATCCCGGCTTCCCCGGATACGCCGCCGAACTGCCGCCGAACCAGCCGACGCTGGCAGAGACGGTTCGGGCGCAGGGCTACAGCACTCTGATGATCGGCAAGTGGCACCTGTGCAAGGAGAGTGACCTCGGTCCGGGTGGCGACCGGCACTCCTGGCCACTGCAGCGCGGATTCGACCAGTTCTACGGATTCCTCGAGGCCCAGACCAATTTCTTCCATCCGCACCAGTTGTTCGAGGGCAACAATCCGGTCCACGTCGACCAGTATCCCGAGGGGTATTACCTCACCGACGATCTCACCGACCGCGCTGTCCGGATGATCTGCGACACCGTCACGGACGAGCCCGAGAAGCCGTTCATGATGTACTTCGCGCACGCGGCGGTCCACACCCCGCTGCATGCCAAGTCCGACGACATCGAGGCGTTCCGGGGCGCGTACGCCGAGGGCTGGGATCGTATCCGCGAGCAGCGCTTCGCTCGACAGAAGGAACTGGGCCTGGTCCCGGCCGACGCGACGATGGCGCCGCGGTCCGACGAGACGGGCCCGGACGTGCCGGCGTGGGACGACCTCGATGCCGACGGTCGACGGCTCGCCGCGCGGTACATGGAGGTGTACGCCGCGATGGTGACCAGCATCGATGCGAGCGTCGGGCGCCTCCGTGACACCTTGGACCGGCTCGGCATCCTCGACAACACGATCTTCGTGTTCCTGTCCGACAACGGCGCGGCCGGTGACGGCGGTACCGACATCGGTGTGATCAACCATCTCGGCAACCTCGACCGCTCGGGCAAGAAGACTGTGGCCGAACGCATCCCGGAGGAGATCCTGCGGATCGACGAGATCGGCGGGCCCTACACGTGGCCGGCCAATCCCGTCGGCTGGGCCACGACGTCCAACACTCCGTTCCGTCGGCACAAGTTCAGCAGCTTCCGGGGTGGCCATCAGGTTCCGTTCCTGATCTCGTGGCCCCGAGGCCTGTCGGAGGTCGGCGGCGAGATCCGCACGCAGTACGCGTACGTCACCGACGTTCTGCCGACCGTGCTGGATCTTGCCGGTATCCCGGTCGCCACCGAACGGAACGGACTCGAGGCCCGTCCGCTCGACGGAACGAGCTTCGCTGCGACACTGAAGGATCGCGTGAGCGCGACCGCGCACACCGAGCAGTACTACGAGTGCTTCGGTGAGCGCGCCTACTACCGGGATGGGTGGGAGGTGGTCGCGATCCGCAAGCCGCTGACTCCGTTCGACCAGGACCGCTGGGAGCTCTACGACCTCTCGACCGACCCGACCCAGTGCCACGATCTGGCCGCCGAACATCCCGACCGTGTTGCCGAACTGGTGAAGTCGTGGCAGTCGGCGGCCGGGGACAACCAGGTGTTTCCGATGGCGGACGGGACTCCCCTGCACTGGTTCCAGAGACCGCCCAGCGACGAGCGGTTCGCACGGCCGCAGGCCATCCTGCCGGAGACCTCCACCGTCGAGCGGTTCCGCTCGAGCCAGCTGATCGACGGCCGCTCGTTCGACATCGTCGTCGAGATCGACGACTTCGCGCGCACCGACAGCGGTGTGCTGGTCTCGCACGGCGGCCAGGAGGGTGGATACCTCCTCTACATCGACGAAGGCCGACTCCACTTCGCGGAGAACGCTTTCGGCCGGATGATCGACGCGCCGCCGGTCGATCTTCCCGAACACTGTCGGGAGATCACCGTCTCGGTCACGGCCCCCGGGAAGGCCCGCTGGCTCGTGGACATCGCGATCGACGGCGAGATCGTGATGCAGGGGTCGGAGTTCGTCCAACTGTCCTGGCTCGTCCCCTACAACGGCATCAATGTCGGTATCGGTCGCCGTTCGCCGGTGTCGCGGGACCTGGAGTCCGCGCACGGGACGTTCCCCTACACCGGCCGGATCGATCGGGTGACCTACGTCCCGGGCGCACTGGCGCCGGACGCGTTCCCCATGATGATCGACCACTTCCGCGAACTCGGCCGCGCCACCCAGTAGTGCACGCGCACAACCCGACCTACCGAATCAGAGAGGCCACCATGAATCGTCATTCGATCCCCATCGTTCACAACGAACCATCGGTTCCCACCGCCGTGGACTACCGCAATCAGCAGGAACCGTTCACCCGGCCGCAGCCGGTCCGACCGCCGGCCGGTGCGCCCAACGTCCTGTTGATCATGCTCGACGACGTCGGCTACGGCACCGCGTCGACCTTCGGTGGACCGTGCCGGACACCCACCGCCGACCGACTTGCCGCCGACGGTGTGAAGTACACGCGATTCCACACGACGGCACTGTGCTCGCCGACCCGTGCCGCGACCCTCACCGGACGCAACCACCACAGTGTGGGATTCGGTGTGATCGCGGAACAGGCTACGGCCGCACCGGGTTACAACGGGACCCGACCGGCCTCGGCGGCGACCGTCGCCCGGGTCCTGCAGGGCAACGGCTACGCGACGGGCGCGTTCGGCAAGATGCACCAGACTCCGACGTGGGAGATCAGCGAGGCCGGACCGTTCGACCGGTGGCCCACCCGTGAAGGTTTCGATCGCTTCTACGGTTTCCTCGGTGCCGAGTCCGACCAGTTCGCCCCGGTCCTGTACCGCGACTTCACCGTCGTCGATCCGCCGAAGTCGCCCGAGGAGGGCTACCACATGTCGGAGGACCTGGTGGACCGCGCGATGGAGTGGATCGAGTCGGTCGAGACGATGGATCCGGACAAGCCGTGGTTCTGCTACCTGCCGTTCGGCGCGTGCCACGCACCGCTGCAGGTGCCGGACAGCTACCTCGACAAGTACCGCGGCGAGTTCGACCACGGCTGGGATCGTCAGCGGGAGATCACCCTCGAGCGTCAGAAGGAACTCGGAGTGGTCGGCCCCGACACGGAACTCGCACCGTGGGCGCCGGACCTGCCGCACTGGGACGACCTGGACGACGACCAGAAGAAGGTCTCCGCCCGGCTGATGGAGCTGTACGCGGCGTTCCTCGAGCACACCGACGACCAGGTCGGCAGGCTCGTCGACCGACTGCAGGAATCGGGCGCCCTCGACAACACCCTGGTGCTGTACATGTTGGGTGACAACGGCGCGTCCGCCGAGGGCGGCATGGAGGGCTCGTTCAACTACCTCGCCGGGCTCAACGGGTACAAGCAGACCACCGCCGAGGTACTCGAGCGGTTCGACGAGTTGGGGACCCCGTCGAGCTACCCGCACTACCCGGCGTCGTGGGCGATGGCCCTCGACACCCCGTACCAGTGGACCAAGCAGGCCGCGTCCCACTACGGCGGCACCCGAAACGGCCTGATCGCGCACTGGCCCAAGGGGATCGCCGAGTCGGGAATCCGCGACCAGTGGCATCACTGTGTCGACATCACCCCGACCATCCTCGAGGCGGTGGGCGTGCCGGCACCGGACACCGTCGACGGCGTCCCGCAGAAGCCGATGGAGGGGGTCGCGATGAACTACACGTTCACCGACGCCACCGCCGCGGACCGGCACACCACGCAGTACTTCGAGATCTACGGCAACCGTGGCATCTACGACCACGGATGGACCGCGGTGACGCTGCATCGGGCTCCGTGGCTGATGGCGACGCACGGACTGCAGCTTCCCGCGTTCGACGAGGATCGGTGGGAGCTGTACGACACCACCGTCGACTGGTCGCAGGCCCGCGACCTGGCGGCCGAGTTCCCCGAGAAGCTCGAGGAACTCAAGCAGAAGTTCCTCGTCGAGGCGGCGCGCTATCAGGTGCTCCCCCTCGACGACCGCACCGTGACGAGGAACGCGGCGCCGAAGGATCGTCCGCCGCACCCCCTGCGCGGCCGGTCGAGCATCACGCTGTACCCGCACATGAACGGTCTGCCCGAGAAGGCGGCACCGCCGTTCTTCAACCGCTCGTACACGATCACCGCGACGCTCGAGACCGGTGGCGACCCGTCCGAGGGCATCCTCGCGAGCCTGGGTGGACGGTTCGGCGGCCTCGCGCTGTACGTTCTCGATTCGAAGCCTGTGTTCTGCTACAACTTCAGCGGCGGCGGCACGACATTCGTGCGCAGTGAGGTGCCACTGACCGGGGAGACCCGCGAGGTGTCGGTCGCGTTCGAGTACGACGGCGGCGGGCTCGGGAAGGGCGGAACGGCAACACTTTCCGTCGACGGTGTCGAGGTCGGCAGCGCGCGCATCGAGAAGACCACCCGCGCGATGTTCAGCATGAACGAGCAACTCGACATCGGCGTCAACCGCGGCAGCGCGGTGTGCGACGAGTTCGACGGCCGCTTCGCCTTCACCGGACGACTGCACCACATCCGCGTGGATCTGCCGGACACCGGGCGCCCGGAGACTGCCACGGAGCAGCGCCGGATCGCGCTCGCGACGCACTAGGTGTACCCGGTCAGGA
>NZ_JPOC01000048.1 GCF_000738775.1 Prescottella defluvii | reverse complement strand
GAGCCCGCCTGCGGTGCGCCCCCGCCATCCCCCAGGCCGCTGTCGGCACCGCGCCCGAGCGACGAGATTGGTGGTTGCGACATCACCTCGACCCAGGGAGGGCGTCATGAGCGTCAGGCGCAACACCGACGACAACCACGGCCGCCGCCGCGTCGTGCAGTCCGAGGACGGAGTAGCGCTCGCGGTGGTCGAGTACGGGCCGGCCGACGCACCGGTCACCGCGGTGTTCGTGCACGGACACTGCCTGCACTCCCATTCGTGGGCACGTCTGCGCTCACATCTGGTCCGCGAGTGGGGTCCGTCCGTGCGGATGGTCTTCTACGATCACCGCGGCCACGGGGCCTCGGGCAGCGCGCCCGCCCACACGTACACGGTCGACCAATTGGGACGCGACCTCGATGCGGTGATCCGGAAGGCCGTCCCGACCGGTCCCATCGTCCTGGTGGGCCACTCGATGGGTGGGATGACGGCCCTCGCCTACACCCGTCAGCACCCGGAGACCGTGGGCGACCGGATCGTCGGGGTGGGACTGCTCTCGACGGTGGCAGGCGACATCGCCCGCTCGGGCCTGGGCCGGTTCCTGCGGCACCCGCTGGTCTCCGCGTTCCAGTTCGGTGTCGAGCACATGCCGCGGCTGAGCCAGCGCCTGATCAGCCTCGTCCTCGACAACCCCACGTCGGTGGTCACGATGTACGGCTTCCTGCGGTCGTTCGTCGGATTCGACGAGTCCCGCTCCCTCGCCGGACTGGCCGCGATCCCGTCGCTGGTCCTCGGCGGCACCGCCGACATGGTCACGCCGTTCGAGCACTCCGTCGCGATCGCGTCGAATCTCCCGTCCGCCGAACTGGTTCGGCTCGGCGGCGCGGGACACTCGGTGATCCTCGACCAGGCATGCGAGGTCGCGCACGCGCTGGTGCGACTCGTCGACCGGGCGGCAGCGCACAACGCGGGGCGTCAGCCCACGGAGCACGCCCTCGTGTCGGCGGCCGCCGCGGCGTGATCGGGCGCCGCCGCGTCGGCGACGGCGCACGCGGCCTCGGTGCCGGCGCCGCGACCGATCTCGACGGTGAACGTCGTGTGCCAGCGGGCGAGTCGGTCGGGATCCCAGCCCAGGAGCGCACGGTCCGCGAGCAGTTGCTCGCACACGCCGCGGGAGATCCGGATCCGCGCACTCGCGACGGCGCCGACCCGTTCGAGGATGTCTCCCGGAAGCAGCGTCCTCGACGTGGTCCGGTAGTGCGCCCACGTGGCCTCGAGGACATCGGATTCGGAACATTCCCCGAGCAACTCGGACCAGTAGTACTCACCCGGTTCGTCCGGGACCGGCACCTGCTCGACGCCGGCGCGAATCCGGAGCACCTCGCGGCACGTGTACACGTCGACGGTCTTGACCGGGTTCACGGCGCACTCGCCCGAACAGTGGCCGCGACGACCGATTCGACCGCCAGAAGGGCGATCTCGCCCTCGGCGAGCTTGCCCCCGGACGAGCGCGGGAGTTCGTCGGCGACGGAATCATATGTTGCCCAGCCTGTTCCGCCAGCCGGCGTAATGTACGCGTCCCCGTCTGGTGTTCGGGTTGCCTGCTCGCGCACGATACGGTGCAGCGGCTCGGTCCCGAACCATCCGGACTCCACGTGACGACTGATGCGCTCGGGGGCGGTGACGCTCATCTCGATCTCCTTGTCCGGGGACGACCACGTCCCCGCGGGTACTGACTTCGCTAACATTCAGAACTCAGGTGACGGCTCCGGGCAGGATCCGTCGGCAACCGGAAGGAAGTGGCGCGGTGCCCCAGCAGGGACCGGGCAGCAAGCCCGCAGTCGATCCGAGCAGTCTCCGCTGGCGCAGGCTGGCCGAGATGGTCGCCGACCAGATCCGCGAGCGCATCCTCCGCGGCGACCTCGCCGAGGGCGACCTCCTGCCCAAGGAGGCCGAACTGCGCGAGCAGTATCCGGTCAACGTCCAGTCACTGCGCGAGGCGCTGCGGATCCTCGAGGCGGAGGGCCTGGTGAAGGTCCGTCGCGGCAACCGGGGTGGAGCGGTGGTCCACCGCCCCACCCCCGGCAACGTCGCGTACAGCCTCTCGATGGTCCTCGCGATGTCGGGCACCGACATCGACGACGTGGGCCGCGCCCTCCACGAGATCGAACCCATGTGCGCCGCTCTGTGTGCCGAACGTGAGGACCGCGCCACCGAGGTGGTGCCGGTCCTGCGCGCGCTGCACGAGGAGTCGCTCGCCAACGTCGACGACCTCGTCGTCGCGACCACGCTGTCGCGACGTTTCCACGAGGCCGTCGTCCAACACTGCGGCAACCGGTCGCTGATCGTGCTCGCCGGCGCCCTCGAGTCGCTGTGGTCGAGTCACGTCACCGACTGGGCCAACCGGCGGGCCGATCCCGGGACGATTCCCCGGACCGAACGCTCCCAGGCCCTGGCCGTCCACGGCCAGATCCTGCAGTGCATCGAGGACGGCGACGCCGCATCGGCGCGAGTGATCGCCGCACGCCACCTGCGGGACGTCGGGTCCTACCCGCACGACCCGGACCGCCCGCACGTCCCACTCGATCCGGCCGTGGCACGGGACCGTCTCTTCTTCGGCTGACGAGATCCGGTCAGAAGCTGTTCGGATCGTCGATCACGCTCTGCGGCACCGGATGCCGGTACAGCTTGGATGCGTTCTCCCACGTGACCTTGCGCAGCTCGTCGGCGGAGAGCCCCTTCATGGACTCGTTCACGACCTCCATCGTGCGCGGCCACAGGCTGTCGCTGTGCGGGTAGTCCTCCTCCAGGAGGATGTGGTCGACGCCGATGCGGTCACGCAGCACCATCGTGGAGGGATCCTCGACGGCGCAGAACCAGAAGTTCCGCTTGAGCACGTCAGCCGGCGAGATGTCGATGCCGTCCCACGTGCCGTACATCGACGAGTACGTCGCCATGTGATCGAGGCGGTCGAGAAGTGCCGGTACCCAGCCGATTCCACCCTCGGACATCACGATCTTGATGTTCGGGAAACGGACCGGGATCTTCGAGAACAGCCAGTCGACGGTCGCGAACATCGCGTAGCCGAAGAACAGGGTGCCCGCGACGTCCGGCGGTGCATCCTCCGACGTGCTCGGCGACGTGCTGGACGAGCCGATGTGCAGGTTGATGACCGTCTCGGTCTCCTCACACGCCCGCATGATCGGATCCCAGTGACCCGAGTGCACCGACGGCAGCCCCAGCGCGTGCGGGCCCTCGGAGAACGTGACGGCCTTGAAGCCACGCTCGGCGTTGCGATAGATCTCCTGCGCGCCGATCTCCGGGTCGAGGAAGTACGGGATCTGGCAGGGGATGATGCGGTCCGGGTACGGACCCGCCCACTCCTCGAGGTGCCAGTCGTTGTACGCACGGGTGGCCGCGAGTGCTAGTTCCGGGTCACTCGTGCTCAGCTGCAGCCGCTGGCCGGCGAAGCCCGGGAGGAACGACGGAAAGTTCAGGGATGCATACACACCCGACAGGTTCATGTCCTTGACGCGGTGATGGATGTCCCACGATCCGCGGCGCATGTCCTCGAACCGCTGCGGGTCGAATCCCCACTCGTCGACCGGACGTCCGACGACCGCGTTGAAGCCGACGTTCGGGATCTCCTTGCCGTCGTACACCCAGATGTCTGCGCCGTCGCGGTGGATCACCCGGGGCGCACGGTCCGCGAACTTGGCGGGCAGGCGGCCCTCGAAGGTGTTCTTAGGCTCGACGATGTGGTCGTCGACCGAGATGAACGGGAAGGGCCGGTGCGCCTTCTCGGGTTCGGGCAGGAACGTGACCTTGCCCTTGACGTTGGTCGTGAAGTCGGTGTTGTGGATCAGGTCGTCGAGACTGGCCATCGTGCACACTCCTCGAATGCTTGCGGTTCGGCGAATACGGCTGCGCTGCATGCGCAACCGGTCATGAATTCAGATGTCGGTGACTGTCCGTCGAGAACGTCGGGGCCGGCACGGATCAGTTTGCGGACCACGCCGGTGCCGAAACTCTAACTTACAAAAGATAGCAATGTAAGCCCCATCTCATATCGATCCGGAGACAGGCACCGATCCCCCGGAGACGACGAAGCGCTCACCCTCGATCGAGGGTGAGCGCTTGCAGCAGAGCCGTTTTCGTTTCGTGCGAGATCGTCTAGTCGGCGCCGAAGCCGGAGGCCGGTCGGGTGAAGACCTCACGCAGCAGCGGCAGAAAGGTGTCGATCGGCAGCGTGTCGTAGTCGGGGTCGAACGACACCTGATCCCATTCGGCGCAGAAGTGCGCGCACGTGTCGAAATACGGGCTGTCCCGGTAGCGCTCGCGCGTGTTCGGATCCAGTCCCAGCCGATCCCAGTAGTGATAACCCTGGAACACGCCGTGGTGCTTGACGACCCACGTGGCCTCGGCATCCAGATAGGGCGCCACGATCGCCGCAGCAACTTCGGAGTGATTCGCCGGCGCGATGGCGTCCCCGATGTCGTGCATCAGCGCCGCGACCACGAGATCCGTTCGCGCACCCTCGCGCAGCGCCCGAGTCGCGGTCTGCAGCGAGTGCTCGTAGCGGTCCACCCGGTACCCGAGCGTAGGGCCACGCAACGCCTCGAGCATCTCGATCATCGTGTCGGGCAGTCGATCGTTCAGGAATACCTTCGATTCCGCCACGATGAGGGCGATGTCCTCCGGAGTCGATTCGTCCATCCGCGTGAAGCTCACTTGCCGACCACCCGATGCATCGATCGTCATGACGCGAGTCCTTCCACTCGTCGCGGTCGTCTACCGCTGATCCTTTGTATTTTTATATAGAAAGATTCGTGTCCGCGGACAAGATCGTGTCCCGCTGGGCAAGATCGTCCTTCACCGTCGTGAAGAGCAGTTCCAGATGCCGGTCGACGATATCGTCGGGCATTCCCCCGAGACTGCCCCACAGATAGACGTGCTCGACGGGCATCCCCTCGGTGCGTCGCCGGATCTCCGCGGCGGCGTCGGCCGGTGTCGCAACGGTGAGTCCGGGCACGGTTCCGCTCCTGTCGAACTCCGCTGCCAGTTCGGACTCCAGATCGGCCGTGCTGCAGCCGCTCCCACGTTGCTGCTGGTACGTCGACTGCTGATGCGCGAGATGCGGGATCAGGCGCCGCGTCGTCGCCGCCGGATCGTCCGCGACGATGATGTCCAGGACCCCGCCTGTGCGGGCCGCGCCCGCACCGTGGCCGCCCTCGACCAGGCCGGCACGGTAGGGCGCCATCAACGCGGGGTCGAGCGTGAGCAGACCCGCGCCGAGGCGTCCGGCGCGCGCCGCACCGCGCGGGCCCTGGTAGCCGAGCCACATCGGCACCGGACTCTGAACGGGTCCGGGTGTCACACCGCCGTCGCACAACAGGTTCCGCACGGCATCGAACACCGAGTCGGTCACGGCGTAGCGCTTGCCGTGGTCGGATCCGAAGGCCGCGAACTCGTCCTTCGCCCAACCCGCGCCGAGGCCCAACTCCAGGCGCCCGTTCGAAACCAGGTCCACCACCGCGGCCTCCTCCGCGATATGGACGGGATGGCGGTGCGGGGCAAGCAGAATCGCGGTACCGATCCGGATCCGTTCGGTCCGTGCGGCAATCGCGGCCGCGAGCGTCAGCGGCTGCGGGAGATAGCCGTCGTCGAAGAAGTGGTGCTCGGTCATCCACACCGAGTCCGCACCCAACTGCTCGGCCCACGCGACGCGATCCAACGTCTGCCGATAGTGGTCGGCCCACGGCCGTCGCCACCGCGCCGGATTGCGCATGTCCAGGAACATTCCGAGCTTCATGAGGCCGAGAACCTTTCGATCGAGTGACGTTGCCTGCACCGACGCTCAGGCCGACGACAGTCGCAGTTCGTCCACGACACCACGCAGGGCCTGCACTTCACGCCGCAGCTGACCGATTTCGTCCCCCGCGCCCCATTCCCGGGCCGGAGCGGCGTGCACGACCACCTCCGGCGCCGGGGAGCCGGGCGCCCGGGCGGTGATGCCGTCGACGAACAGGTCCACCAGGATCGTCGACAGCATGACGTGGTCGGCCTCGAGCGAGTCGCGGTGCCACCGTGTCGCGGTCCACACGATCTCGCGTAGCAACCGCTGCAGCTGCGCGGACTCGAAGTCCTCTCGAAAACTGCTGTCGGCGATGCCGTTCGCGAGGATCCGCGACCACACCTCCTGCGCCTCGAGAACGCGTGCATCGATGTGCAGGTACCCGGGCAGGGACGGCAGGGCGGCGAACTCCTTGTCGTAGATCTCCGATGCATGCGGGTGGCGCACCGCGACCCGCAGCGAGACGTGGATCAGATCGCGCAGTTGTTCGGGCGGGGCCACGGACCAACGGATCTCGCTCGCGTAACTGCGCGTCAGGTCGTCGAGAAAGGCGATCAGGATCTCCGAGACCAGCTCGTCCTTGGACCCGAAGTAGTGGTACAGGCTGCCCGAGTGCAGCCCCACCTCGTCGGCGATGTCACGCACAGTCGTGGCGGCGACACCGCGCGACGAGAACATCCGGGCGGCACACGCAACGATCTCGGGGCGCCTACCGGGGGTCGTTCGTGGCCGGCTCATCACGCCTGCCCGTCCAGGTCCTGATCGCCCCAGACCTTCGGAGGCCGGGAGAAGACCTCCACGAGCATCGGCATGAAGAACTCGAGCGGCTCCGAATCGTAGTCGGGATCGAACGACTCCTGGTCCCACGCTGCGCAGAAGTGCGCACAGGTCTCGAAGTACGGTGAATCCCGGTACCGGTCACGGCTGTCCGCGGGCACTCCGAGTTTCTCGCCGTAGTGGTACGTCTGGAAGACGCCGTGGTGCTTGACGACCCACACCGCCTCGTCGTCGAGCACCGGACGCAGGATGGCCGCAGCGACCTCGCTGTGATTGTCCGGACACAGGTCGTCGCCGATGTCGTGGAGCAGGGCCGCGACGACGAGGTCCACCCGCGCACCCTCCCGGTGGGCGCGCGTGGCCGACTGCAGGGAGTGCTCGTACCTGTCGACGCGATAGCCGAAGGTGTAGCCCTTCATCGACTCCAGCAGCCGCACAACGGTTCCGAGCCAATGGTCGCGCCGGTGCACGGCGGCCTCGTCACGGATCAACTCCATCTCGGCAACGGTGGCGTCGTCCATCCTGGTGAATCCGACTGTTCGCGGCTCGCGCACGTCTCGTCTCCCATCGTGAGGCCGTGTGGCCCGGGTAACACTATGCAGCAGAACGATACCCGATCAATTGCTTGATCCTGAACCAATCGGGCGATTGACTTCGGCGCGCCCCATGCCCCACCATGACTTTGCAACTCTGGACCGATTCGAGCGGAATCTGCTGCGGTCGAACAGTTCCCACATGCCCATCGCCGCCACCCACGTCCCGGGCCCGGCAACGAACCAGGACTCGACCGGCCGATCGAACTGACGATCTCGCCGGTACGCGCTCCGTCGGCCGACATCCACTGTCTACAGCCGTCGTACAGCGGACTCGCACACCGCTTCGATCGCCAAGCTTCGAATGTCACCCTTCGCCAGCTTGCCCCCCGACGACCTGGGTAGTTCGTCGACGACCACGAGATGCTCGGGATAGAGCTCCTTGGACACCCCCCGGTCGGCCAGATGCCGGGTGAGATCCGCGAGCGTGATCTGCCGGCCGGGGAGGAGGCTGACCACCGCGCACACGCGCTCGCCGAACAGGGGATCGGGCACCGGCACCACACCCGCCAGATCGACCGCGGGATGCGTCTCGACCTCCTGCTCCACCTGCGGCGCGGAGATGTTCTTGCCGCCGCGGATGATGATGTCGGACGTCCTGCCGACGGGCGTGAGATACCCGTCCTCGACGGTCACCAGGTCACCCATGAGCATCCACCCGTCCTTCGTGTACAGCTGGTCGTTTGCCGCGTCGTCGTTGTAGTACCCCGCGCACGTCAGGGGGCCGCGACCACCCGGCTGTCCCGGCCCACCGGTATCGCTCACGTCACGGCCCTCGTCGTCGAACAGTCGCACGTGCATGTCGGGGATGATCCGCCCGGAGGTCTCCAGCCGGCGGTCCCGGTCGTCACCGACTCGGGTGACGCTGAAGGCGCCACTCTCGTTCGAGCCGAAGAACTGCAGAACCGACGCACCGGTTCGGGCCTCGAACTCGGCCGCGCGCGCGGCCGGCACCGCCTCACCACCGGTGAACATGACCCGCAGCGACGACAGGTCGGCCTCCTCCGCCAGGGGCGAGTTGAGAAGCATCCGGAATTGCGTGCTCACGCAACACAACACCGTCACCTTCTCCCGATCGATCATGCGGATCATGGTGTCCACATCGAACTTGGGCAGCACAACGGTGGGTGCGCCGAGCATCGTGGGCGCGTAGTGGGACGTCCACAGACCGAAACCGAACGGCGCCGGAACCGCCCCGAAGAACACCTCGTCGCTCTGCAGTTCGCCGGCACTGATCGCGAGACGACTGAACGCCATCCACCGGTTGTCGAACTGCGTCACGCACTTGGGCAGGCCCGTCGTCCCGGACGTCGAATTCAGCATGGACAGATCGTTCGGTCCGAGACTGCGAGCCGCCACGGTCGACAGCTCCGCGCGACCCGGATCGACGAGGACCGGATCACCGCCACGGACGTCCGCGATCCGGCTCACCCCCGAATCCGACAGGACGACATGGGATCGGAGTTCACACCCACGCCCGATCAGCTCCCGCACCAACAGGTCCGACGGCCGGCCACCGAGCGTGTCGATGCTGACAAGGGTGCGCGCGCCTGTCTTCTGCACGAGATGCGCGATCTCACGAACACCCGCCCGCGCACCGATTCCGACGGCGACCACGCCCGCACGGGCCGTCGCGATCAGGGCCGCGTGGACGAGGTGTGTGTCGGGCAGTTGGACGGCCACGCGCTCGCCCGCCGGGATACCCAGCGCGACAAGTGCGGCGGCGAGATCGTCGGCAATACCATCGTAGGTCGCCCAGCTGGTTCGCCCCGACGGCGTGACGAATGCATCGCGGTCGGGGGTCGCCGCGGCCCGCTCCCGGACGAGCTCGTGCAGCGGCTGCGTCCCCCACCACCCCGCCTCGACATACTCTCGCGCGGTTCCGGCGTCGATCAGACTCACGTGCATTCTCCTCAGCAAGATTTCACTTTCACCGAGCAACCCCGTTGCTCAGCAATGTTCACCCACAACGGTCAGTCGTCGAGCAGGAAGCCCGTCACGACTCGGTTGAATTCCTTCGCGCGTTCCACCTGCGCCCAGTGACCGCAACGCGACATCACGTGCAGGCTCACGTTGGGCATCTGAGAAAACGCGAACAACCCACCGTCATAAGGGTTCACGAGATCTTCGCGCCCCCACAGCAGTAGGGTCTCGTGCTCGATCCGCGAAGCCTCACGCCACAGCTGCCCGCGAACCTGTCCCTCGCCCTCGAGGAAGCTCACCCGCATGCGCTCGAAATTCACCGCCGCCTCGGGACGCTGGGACCGTGCGAAGCGGTCGGCGACCATCTCCTCCGTGACGAAGGAGGTGTCGAAGACCATGCCGTTCATGAAGACCTCCAGCTTCTCCTTCGACGGCCCGGGAGGCGCGGAGAAGTCGTAGAGGCGGGTGTGTCCGAGCGTCGGTTCCGGTGTGAAAAGTCGGGTAGTGAGTCCACCGGGACCCATCAGCGCCAGCCGATCGGCGCGATCCGCGTAGTCGAGGGCGAACCGGGCCGCCACTCCGCCACCCAGCGAGTTGCCGACCAGGTGGGCCTTGTCGATTCCCAGCTTGTCCATGAGCTTCACCAGCGTGCGGGCACTGTGACTGAAGAAGTCCCCGTCGAATTCGCATCCCTGGCTTTCCCCGAAGCCCGGCTGGTCCACGATGATCGTGCGCATGCGCGCCGCGAAGTACGGCAGGTTGTCCTCGAAGTTGGCCCAGCCGGAGACGCCGGGGCCGGCGCCGTGCAGCAGGATCACCACCGGCCCTTCGCCGGCCTCGTGATAGTGGATGTCGAGGCCGTCGACGTCGATGTGGCGGCTGGTGGCCTCGTGACTGAATTCTGAAGCAGACACAGGAACTCCTTGTCCTCGATACGGATTGGTCACGACGCCTCCGGCATAGCGGACCGGTGCCCGGCCGCTGCGGACATGAGCTCGACCTCGCTGACATCTCCGGAGAACTCTGCGACGAGGTGGCCCTCGCGCATGATCAGAATCCGATCGCAGAGACCGATCAGCTCGGGGAGTTCGGAGGAGACGAGCAGCACGGCCATACCTTGATGCGCGGCGGCGTCGATGAGTTTGTAGATGTCCTGCTTGGCACCGATGTCGATGCCGCGGGTCGGTTCGTCGAGCAGCAGTACCCGCGGGTTGTGTACCAGCCACCGGCCGAGCACGATCTTCTGCTGATTCCCGCCCGACAGGGTCGATACCGCGGCGTCCTGGTCGGGCGCCTTGAGCTGGAGCTGATCACGCAGCACCTCCATCAGCGAATCCAGCTCCCGCTCCCGCACCGGCGCCGCCAGGTTGCTCGCGCCGTACTGGACCGCGGCCGCGTTCGCCCGGACGCTCGCCTCCATGGCGAGGCCACGGGTGCGACGGTCCTCGGGCACCAGTCCCAGCCCGGCTGCGATCGCCTGGCGGGGTCGCTGCGCGGGAACCTCGCTGCCGCCGACCTCCACGTGGCCGGCGCGCGGGATCAGACCGTAGATCGACTCCAGCACCTCGGACCGGCCGCTTCCGACCAGGCCGCCGATACCGACGACCTCCCCGGCTCGGACCTCGAGGTCGACCGTGCCACCGAGCCCGGCCGGCTCGAGGTCCCGGGTCCGGAGCGCGATGTCCCCGACCGGCGCGGGGTCCCGCCGGTACTGCGCCTCGACCTTCCGGCCCACCAGGAGCTCGATCAGCTCCGCCTCGGACGTGTCCTCGCAGCGCACCGTCGTGACGAACTGACCGTCACGCAGCACCGTGACCGAGTCGCAGATGGTGAGGATCTCGGGGATGCGATGGCTGATGAAGACCTGTGCGGCCCCCCGTGCGCGGAGGTCGCGCATGACCCCGAAGAGCTTCTCGACGTAGTCCTCGGTGAGCGAGGCGGTGGTCTCGTCGAACCCGACGACCTTGCAGTCCCACGCCAGCACCCGTGCAACCTCGACCATGTGCCGGTCGTCCTGCGAGAGGGTGCCGACCCGCGCCCGGGGGTCCAGGTCCAGTCCGGCGCGCGACAGCACGGCGGCGGCCCGGTCCTCCAGTCGGCGCATCGAGACCCATCCACGGTGCGCGACCCGTCCCAGGGCGAGGTTCTCGGCGACCGAAAGTTCCTCGCACAGCATCGGATCCTGCATCACCACGCCGACCCCCGCGGTCAGTCGCGCATGGGCGTCGCCGGCGCCGAGGAGCGTGCCGTCGACACGTACCTCCCCGTCGTCCGGGACGACCTGACCGGAGATGATCTTCATCGCGGTGCTCTTGCCGGAACCGTTCTCCCCGATCAGGCCGCGTACCTCGCCCGGCCGGACGTCGAAGCTGAGCCCTGCCAGGGCCGTGGTCCCGCCGTAGGTCTTGCGCACACCCGCAACGCTCAGCCCGGCACTGCCGGCGGCATCGATGTCTTGTGGGCTCATGACCGCGCCTTCGAGCGGATCCGATCCACCGCCACCGCGACGATCAGCACGATGCCGGTGACCATGCCCTGCCAGAACATCTGGACGTCCATGAGGTTGAGCACGTTGGCCAGGAGCGAGACGAACACGACGCCGATGAACGTGCCGACGAAGGTACTCCGGCCACCCATGAACGAGGAGCCACCCAACAGCACTGCGGCGATCACCTGCAGTTCCATGCCGGTGCCGATGGCGGGAGACGCCGCCTGGATCCGGCCGGCCATCACCACCGCCGCGACCCCGACGAACACGCCGTTGAGGGCGAACGCCAGGATCTGCACCCTTTCGACGGGTATCCCGGCGATGCGCGCGGCGTCGGCGTTTCCGCCGACGGCGAGCAGCGATCTGCCCAGCGTGGTGAACCGCATCAACGCGATGGAACCGAGCAGGAGCAGCACCGCCAGTGCCACGGGCACGGAAACCGGTCCGATGGAGCCGTCACCGAGCCAGGCGACGAAGTCGAATCCCGGTCGGTCGTAGAGCTGCACCGAGTTTCCGTCGGTGCCCAACTGGGCGGCCGCCCGGAAGATCGACATGGTGCCGAGCGTCACCACCATGAAGAAGAGCTGGAACTTCGCGATCAGGAACCCGTTCACCAGACCACCCAGCGCGGCCGAGGCGATCACCACGCCGAGAACCGCGATCGGTACGGGCACACCGGCATTCATGAAACCGAGCAGGATGACCGTGTTGAGTGCCAGCAACGATCCCAACGACAGGTCGATCATGCCGGTGGTGATCACGAACGTGGTACCGATCGCGAGCAGCAGCGGCACCACCGCGCCTCGCAGCACATTGTTCAGATTCGAGTAGGTCAGGAAGAAGTCGTTCGACAGGGCCATGAACGCGAACATCACGACCACGAGCACCGCGATCCCGGTCCACGGCGGTGCGGCCCGGAACCTCTCCGCGAACGTTCGGGGCGTCGCGGCGGTCGTGCCGGGCGCCGAGGGCGCCTTACGGCTGAGGAGACTGGTCACCGTATCCCCCGTCACTTCGCCAGAGCAGCACAACGCTGCTCGGCGCTCGGGAGTTCGGCGTCGGCCTTGGTGTAGACCTGGTACGGGATCGCCTGGAACTCGACGGTCTCGCCGGCATCGATCCGCGCGGCCTGCACGCTGGCCTGGTGGGCCAGGGCGAACAGGTCAACGCCGAACGTCGCGTCGATGTCGCCGGCCCGCACCGCGGCGAGAGTGTCGGTGTCGCTGTCGATCGACGTCACCACGAGGTCCACTCCCTGGCTCCGGCCGGCCAGGAACGCGCCTCGCGCCATCGCACCGTTCTGGGCGAAGACCGCCTGCACGCCCCGGTTGGCCGTGAGGACGTCCTCCATCTTCTTCTGGGCTTCCTGCGTGGTGATCTTGTCCATGTTGGCCTCGGTCACGACGGTGAGCCCGGCCGCGGCGGCCGCCTGCCGGAAACCGGCTGCGCGGTCGTCCGACATCACCTGCCCGGGCGGTGGCGAGAGCAGAACGACGTTTTTGACCTCGGGATGTTCCTTGACGAGATAGTCGACGACCATGGCCGGCACGCCCTGGTCGTCCGGTGCCACATGAGCCGACGCGTTGGTCGCGAACTCGCCGTCGGCGTTCGGGGAGACCGAATCGATGACCGCGATGCCGGCCGACTTGGCGCGGTCGTACGCCGGACGCAGCGCGGCCGAGTCGACCGGCATGACGAAGACGCCGTCCACCTTGCCGCTGCGCGCAACCAGGCTGTCCATGTCGTTGATCTGCTTGTTGACGTCGCCGTCCGCAGTGGTCACCAACGGCGCATCCAGGCCGTTCTGGTCGGCGTAGCACGACAGGCCTGCCACGAACTCGTCGACCGGGCCCCCACCGGAGAACCCGTTGGAGAAGGCCATACGTGCGGCGCCGTCGGAGCCGCCGGAGGCGGAGGCAGCCGAGTCGCCGCCGCAGGCGGTGAGGCCGAGAGCCAGGGCCGCCAACGCGGCAGTGGCCGAGACGACACGGGAGGTGGGGGTGATGCGCAGCATCTGTCCTCCAAGGGAGCGGGCAGCCGGGCTGCCGGAACATGGGTAGGGGGAACCCGGTCGCCCACCGATGTGGGGTGGGCGACCGGGTCGGGAGATCAGTTGGATGAACTTGGTACGAAAGTCGTTTCGCTCAGATGAGCGCGCCCTCCGGGGGCTCGATCCCCATCAGTGCCCGGGCAGCCAACTGGTAGGTCGGTCCCGGAAGATTGACGGCGTGGTTGAGGCCGGCGTGCGCGTCACGCCACAGTCGCTGCATGGGCTTGTCCGCGCGGATCGCGTTTCCGCCGGTGCGGCAGAACAGGCTGTCGACCGCTTCCACGGCACGCCAGCTGGCACGGACCTGATCGCGACGCGATGCGGCGCGCATCTGCTTCGAAGGGACGCCGCCCTTCGACAGCACGTCGTAGATGCGGTTGACGTTGTCGAGGATCTGCAGTCGGCTCGCCCGGATCTCGGAGGCTGCCTCCGCGATGCTGGGCAGCGTGAACGAGTCCTCGGTGATCTTGGTGCCGAAGGCGTCGGCCCGCTCCCGCTGGTAGTCGAGCGTGGCCGCCAGGGAGCCCTCGCAGATGCCTACCACCGTCGCCGAGACGGCATTGCCGAACAGACTGAACCAGGGCATCCCGTACAGGGGGTTGTCGGCAAGCCCCACCGCCGCGGCCGCAGTGCCGTCCACGACCGTCGAGTACTCGAGCACCCGATACTCGGGAACGAAGGCGTCCTTCACGACGATGTCGTTGGAGCCCGTCCCGCGCAGCCCGACGGTGTTCCACGAGTCGGGGACGATCTCGAAGTCCCCTCGGGGAATCAGGAAGTGGTGGTCACCGGGGAGGGCATCACCGTTCTCGTCGAGGATCAACCCGCCGAGGTGGACCCACGACGCGTGATCGCTACCGGACGAGAACGCCCAGCGGCCACTGAAGCGGTAACCGCCGTCGACCCGGGTGGCCCGACCCAACGCCACGTAGGGCGAGGCGATCCAGGCGTCCTCGTCCTGGCCCCACACCTCTTCCTGCACACGGGGATCCATGACGCCGACCTCCCACGGATGGAGGCCGACGACACCGCCGACCCAGCCGGTGGCCGAGCAGCCCAGCGAGGCGGCGGCCATGACCGCCTCGATGTACTCACCCGGAGTGGATTCCAGGCCGCCGTACCGCTTCGGCTGGAGCATCCGCGTCAGTCCGGTGCCCTTGACCAGTTGCACCGATTCGTCGGGCAGCTTGCCGAGAGTCTCGGCGTCCTCGGCAAGTTCGCCGATCCGGTCCTTGATCTTCTCGAGGTTGTCGAGTACCGCCGTCGTCATCTTTTCTGTCTCACTCACTGCTCGGGGACACCGAGGACCTGGTGGCCCCACATGTCGGGAAAGGGGATGTTGACCGAGGTCCAGGTGTCGGGGTCGACCTCGATCGCACCGGCGCCGACCTCGATCGGGAAGCCTGCCGGGGAATTGACGTAGAACGAGAACATCTCGTCGTTGGCGTGCTGACCGAGCGTCTCGAAGAACTCGCAGCCGGCGGCCTGCGCCCGATCGTGGGCACGACCGACGTCACGGGGGTCCTGCATCTCGACCATGAGGTGGATGAGCCCACCGTGAACGAACCAGGCAGTGCGGTCGCAACCGATCAGCGCCAGACTGTGGTGCCGGGCGTTGGTGTGCAGGAAGTGACCGGGCGTGCCACCCATGTCGGCGAAGTCCGTGAGTCCGAAGCCGAGCGTGCGGCGGTAGAAGCGGTTGCTCTCCTCGAACGGCGCTGCTGCGAGAACGACATGACCGAGCCCCTGCGCGCCGGTCTTGAAGCCGCTGACCGCCACCGGCGAAACGAACGCCTGTTGCGCCACCTGCATGCCCCAATAGAACTCCAGGACATAGCCGGCCGGATCGACCACGCGAATCAGGTCCTCGACACCCCGGCCGGCCGCGAGTCCGTCGACGCGCTCGAACTCGACGCCCGCAGCAACGAGGTCGGCCTCGAGCTGCTCGAGCTCGACGTCGTTGCGCATCTCCCACCCGATGGCCTCGACCCCGTCGACGTCGGCAGCCTGGATCACGATGCGCTGGCACCGCTCGTCGGCCCGGAGCCACAGCTCCTCGTCATCGTTTCGGACGCCGGGGGCCAGACCCAGGATCTGAGTGCCGAACTCGCGCCAAGCACCCAGGTCGGTGGAGTTGACGACCAGATAGCCGAGCGAATGAACCTTCATGTGTGACCTCTTTTAACATCTCAATCTTCTAGCACTTAAATTTGGGTACAGGACACCGACAAGTGCGAGAAGATGGTAGATCTGCGTCATACTGCGCAGATGAGGGAGGGTGACTCACGCCATACTCTAGGCAATGGACCTGATTATGACAAGATCTTCTAGAAGATTAAATGCCTTCAGGGATCCTGAGGAGTCCTCGGAGTCAGCGCAGTCAGCGCAGTCAGCGCAGTCAGCGGAGTCGGCGCAGGACCTCTGCCACCTCGTCCACCGCACCACCCAACTCGGCGCCGGCCACGACGTCCGCCAACTCCTCGGCGCCCGCGTGGCGCAGCATCGCCGGGAGTCGGGTCCGCAACCGGTCCAGCGTCCACGCCTCGGGGTCCCCCTCGGCGAACTGATCGAAACGGACGACCACGTTGCGCTGCTCGTTGTGGCGAACGTAGTGGTAGTGCGGTTCGTTGTCGAAGCAGTCGAACCGCAGCCATTCGCGCCCGTCCGCACTGCCGCACACGTGCACGCAGGCACCACCGTCGTCGATACCCGTGTCGTAGGTCTGATCGGGTCGGCCGCGGTCCAGTGCGTTCGTGTTGATCGCCTCGTCGGACAGCCGCCGCGACTCGACGACGAAGGTCACCGGTCCGGCCGGAATCTCTTGGCAGAACTCGGGATCCATCGGGATGGGCATGACCTCGAAGCTGCGACCCAGCTGGTATGCCTCGATACCGGAAGCGGTTTCGTTCATGACTTCACTCCTTCGCCGGCCCTAGGGCCTGCCACTTGGTTGACAAGGTGCTCACCGCGCAGGAATCGGGTGAGGTTGGTTCGGAACAAACGTTCGACCCCTTCGAGCGCGCGAGCCGGGACGCTCGCACTGTGGGCCGAGATCCGGATGCCGGGTGTGGACCACAACGGGCTGGCCTCGGCCAACGGTTCGACGGTGAACACGTCCAGGGCCGCACGGATCCTGCCTGCAGCACACTCCGCCGCCAAGGCCGCCTCGTCGAGCACACTCCCGCGGCCGACGTTCACCACGAGGGCACCGTCTCGTAGTCGCGCCAGCCGACGCGCGTCGAGCAGGCCACGGGTTTCCGGCCCGTCCGGGACCGCGCAGACCACGACACCGGCACGGGACAGCAGATCGTCCAGGTCACTGTCCGAGTGCTCCGCGACTACGCCCGGGCCCGGTCGATCGGAGGGTCGGCGACGTATCACGCGCACCGATGCGGAGAACACCGACAGCAGTCGCGCAACCTCCTGGTTGATCGCACCGAATCCCAGGAGGAGCACCTCGGCACCACGCAATCCACTGCCGTACATCGGCGTCCATCTGCTGTGCTGTTGTGCCGCCGCCAGTTCCGGGAGCCGTTTCGCGTCCTCCAGAATCCGCGCCAGGACGAACTCGGCGATCTCGGTGGCCGAGGTGCCAGCCGCGTTGGCGACCCGCACGGATCGCTTCTCCAGCTCGGCCAGCGGCAGATGGTCGACCCCGGTGGTCTGACTCTGGACGAACCGGAGGTGCGGCACGGCGTCCAGTTCCTCGAGCCGAAGCTGCTGGGTGAGTAGCACCCGGCACGACTCGAGAACCCCGTCGTCCGCAGCCCGGTCCCAGGTCAGCACCCGGAACTGCGGATGTTCTGCGGCCAGCGCGGCCACGAAACGCGCGATCCGCTCGGCCGATCGGGGTCCGGCGGGTTCACGGACGAGCAAGCTCGGTCGATCATCCACGGTCGCGCCTCCCGTCGAGCTCGATCGGTACGGTACGCAGCTGCGCGAGGTCCGCGGCGCCGAGCAGTCGCATGGTCCGCTCGAGTTCTCCCACGAGCAGATCCAGCACCCGCCCCACACCTGCGCTGCCGGCAACAGCCAGGCCGTACAGGTAGGCACGGCCCACCAGGACTGCGTCGGCACCGAGCGCGACCGCCCTCGCCACGTCGGCGCCGGTTCGCACTCCGCCATCCATCAGCACCGGGACCTGCCCGCCCACCACGCCGAGCACATCGGCGAGACTGTGCAGCGCACCCGGCTGACCGTCGAGCTGCCGGCCGCCGTGATTCGAGACCACGACGCCGTCGGCGCCTTCGGCCACGGCCCTGAGTGCGTCCTCGGGCCGGGTGATCCCCTTGACCAACACCGGCCCTCGCCACCGCTCACGAATCCAAGCGATGTCCGCCCAGGTAGGAACGTCGTCGAAGAGCTCCGCGAGTCCGCCACCTGGCATGCAACGCACCCCGTTGCCCATGCCCAGCGTGGACGGCGAGCGCGCCACGCCGGCGAGCCAGCGAGGACGGGCGAGCACCTGCGGCGACAGTCGGAGCAGCGGAGGCACTCGCCACTTCATGGGCAGCGACAGCCCGTGTCGGGCGTCCCTCGGACGAATACCGGCCACCGAAGTGTCCAGTGTGAGAACGAGATTCCGATATCCGGCCGCGGCGGCGCGGTCGAGCAGTTCCTCGGCTCCGGCACGCCCTCCCAGGAAATACAGCTGGAACCAACCACCGTCGTGGCCACCCTGCTTCGCCACCGTCTCGAGCGAGCGCGTCGCGGTGGTGGACAGCACAGATCCGAGACCCCTCGACGCCGCGGCCCGGAAGACGCCCGGTTCCGCGTCCGGATGAACCGCCCCGGCCATGCCACACGGCGCAGTCAGGATCGGTGCCGCGAACCGCTGTCCGAGCACCTCGCAACCGGTGTCGACCGTGTCCGCGCGGACCCCCACGGGCTGCCGCCACGTCGACGTGGCGAAGGAGTCCAGGTTGCGCTGCGCGCTGACTTCACGTTCCGCAGCCCCCTCGATCACGTCGAATACCGCACGGGGAAGGCGGTTCCGGGCAATCTCCCGGGCGTGGAGAACCGACGTGATCCGGGCCGCACCGGTCCGGCGGCTCAGCCGAGGACCTCAGGCTCGGAACGCAGCAGACTCCGCACTGCGCCACCCCAGTACACCTCGGCTGCCCGTTCCAGGAGCGAGGCCTTCATTCCGACCATCATCGACCTATTCAACCGGCGAGGTTCCATACCCGACACGATCACGTCGTAGGCGAGTCGACATACCCGCTCGAAGGACGCCGCGCGATAGGTCGCCTCGATCGGCGTCTCACCGGTGACCACGACACCGTGGTTGGCCAGCACAGCCACCTTGGCGTCCCCGATCTTCTCGGCGAGATCCTTGGCGAGCAGTGGCGTGTCGATCTCTCCGTTGTATTCCTCCACGAAGACCATGTCGTCGAGGTACATGGACCCGGTCTGGTGCAGCAGTTCGGGGAGGACTCCGAGCGCAGCCAGGACGCACACGTGGTACGGGTGGTTGTGCACCACGACTCGGGCGTCCGCGCGCACGCGGTGCAGTTCGGTGTGGATGTGGATCGCCGGGGTGACGTCCCAGCGCCCGGACACCACCCGGGCGTCCTCGTCGACCACGCAGAGGTCGCTCGCCGTCACCTCGTCCCACCACAATCCCCACGGGTTCACCAGCATGTCGGTGTCACCCGGGCGTTGCCAGGTGATGTGGCCTGCCATGTTCTCGCTGAATCCCTCGCGGGCGAGCAAGCGGAAGGCGAGTGCCAGGGCCTGCTCGTCGGACAGGACTTCAGCGGTCACCGGGGGCATCACCGAGGGAGCCCACACTTCCAGCCCGCCCTTGCGCGGTACGTCGGGTGCAGTCATGGGTGTTTCCTCCTGTGTGGATGAATCGGATCGGCCGCTGCGCGACCGGACGGGGTCGCGTCGGCGCCGGGGCAACTCGGGCACGCGCTTTCTTTCTCGGAGACGAGGTCGCCGCCCGCCTCCCGAGTCGCCGCACCCATCCCTGCGGCACATCTGTGAGACGTAGGGAGCACGGTCGAATAATGTTCTAAATCTTTTAGGTGACCATGTCAACCTTGTTAGCCTGATCGTCACCAGTTGCGAGTTGTTCTCCCAGTAGACCGCCCGTCTATTGTGAGAATCATTCAAACGATTCCCAGGGAGGTACCCGAGTTGCTACCAGCTCCGCAGATCGCATTCCTGAGCCTGTCGGCGGCACGCGACCCGCAGTCGCATCGCGCCGCGAACGAGTGGCATCAGCTCGACCATCGGCCGGAGAACCTGGCCCTGGCCGGCGTCGCATGGGGCGAGCGGTTCGTCCTGCCCCCGGCGGCAGCAGCAGACGCCGACGCACGCGGATCGTTCAGCGACTTCCACTACGCCAACCTGTACTGGCTCGACGGCCCGCACACCACCAGCATTCAGACCTGGGCCGACTTCGCGGAACAGTCCCACCGGGAGGGCCGCCGTCCGGACATCGATCTGCTCGACCGCCCCTACATGGGCTTCTTCCGCCTGGCCGGCACCGCAGCGTCACCCGGCTCCAGGATGTCGGCGCGATCGTTGTGCTTCCGCCCCAACACCGGACTCCTGCTGTTCGTCACCTCGGTACCCGAGTGCTCGCCCCGGACCGAGGTGCATGCACGGAACCGCAGGGAACTCGACGACGTCGTCCCCGCCATGGCAGCAGTGCCCGGCATCGCGACCGTCTGGTGCCTCGAGAGCGACTCCGGCCTGGCGCCGGCCGAATGGGCGAGCCGGGAGTCGGCACCGGCAACGACGGAGGAACACCGGCTTCGGGTGATCGTCGCGGCCACCGAGGTCGACCCCGCACCCGTCGTCCTGGCGAGACTGCGTTCGGACCACCCCTCCATCCTCGCCACACTCGACGACCTTCTCGGACGCACCGAATTCCGTGGCGCGATGGAAACCATCACGCCATGGAAGTGGGACTGGTTCGACGAGGTGTCCGGATGAGTGAGACCGGCGGAACAGGGCGCGGCCGTCGGCCCACGAACTCGGTCGAAACTACCCGGTTGCGCACAACGGGACGACACGGTCGTAGGTTGGTGAAACATCACCCCGTCCGTCCACCTGCTGACGCTGCTGCTGCAGAGAGGAAGTCATGAACAATTCCGTTGGCGGACCACCCACCACCGGCGTGCGGTTCGCCAGACTGGCCGAGCAGATCGCCGATGACCTGCGAGAACGCCTGCTCGTCGGCGATCTGGCCGATGCCACGGAACTCCCCGTCGAGGAGACACTGCGCACCCACTACGCGGTCAGCAAACCGACCTTCCGTGAAGCGGTCCGCGTCCTGGAGGCCGAGGGCATGATCACGGTACGCCGCGGCGCGATCGGGGGCGCCGTCGTGCATCGCCCGGATGCCGAGCACGTGGCGTACACACTCGGCCTGGCGCTGTCGGGTCGAGGGGTGAACATCAGCGACATCGCCGCAGCGCTCCGCGCCGTCGAACCCAGCTGCGCCGAAGCCTGCGCGCTGCGCGAGGACCGCGACCGGGAAGTGCTTCCGGTACTACGACGGCTGCACGAGCGCTCCCTGAAGGTCGTGGACAACCTCGTGGAGGTCACGGCCCTGTCCCGACTGTTCCACGAAGCCATCGTCGATCTGTGCGGAAACGAGTCGCTCGGCATCCTCGCGGGAGCCCTGGAGTCACTGTGGAGCTCGCACGAGTCGTCCTGGGCCCAACGCGACCAGCACCTGACGGATATTCCACGAGCCGAACGACTCGAGGCGCTCGAGGAACACCGCCTGCTCATCGAGTACATCGCCGCAGGTGAAGCCGAGAAGGCCAGACAACTCGCCTTGCACCACCTGACCCATTCCCAGCAGTACCCCACCGAGAACGGCAACGAAGACGTCTCCATCTCGCCGACCGCCGCACGTCAGCGGTTCATCGCGACGTCCAGCTGAGATCGAGGCCCTGCAACGCCGTCGTTTCCGAATCGACGCCCGCCCGGCCCGGCGCGCATTCCCCACCCGGACCCCGACCGCCTGTGACAACATGTGCTGTCCGTGCACCTGGCTACGATTCGTGACCAGGTGCACGCAAAGGTTTCGCAGCGGGTGCGAACCAATCGCACCGACGGGGGTCGGTGGACATGGGGAGTGGGGGCTGTGGCAGCTGATCGATCGGCAATCGAGGCCGGCGGGCGATCACCGCGGGCCGAGCGATTCCTGCTGAACCGCCCGCGCCTGTTCGAGTTGTTGTCGAAACCGATGGCATTGACCGTCGTCCGCGGGCCGCGCGCCGCGGGAAAGACCGTGCTCCTGAGAACTTGGGCCCGGGCACGACCCGACTTCACCGGAACGGTGATCGAACGGGGCACCCCGGCGCCGGACGTGTCACCGAATGATTACTGGGACAGTGTGTCCCGGGAAATCGACGCGACGCCCCAGAGTGACCCCGACGACCCGATCGTCCTGCTGCTCGACGACGTCGACCGACTCCAGGACCCGGACACCGAGTCCCGTGTCCTCGACCTGCTCGAGGGTGACGACCGCCTGCACGTCGTCGTCACGACCCGGTCCACGGCCTTCTTCGACGACGCCACGATGCTCGACGTCGACGGGCTGACGATCGCCCCCACGGATCTGCTGTTCACTCCCGCCGAATCGCAGGCCGTATTGCAGGCTCGCGGAATCGATTTGGCGCCGCATCTCCTCGAAACGGTTCAGACCGTGACGGCGGGACTCCCGGCGCTCGTGCGGGCCGCCGTCTCCGTCGCCCGCCCGTTCGGCACCGACTACGAGGAGAGTCGGGAACTCGCCCGCCGAGCCCTGGAACGATCGATCGACCGCTACGTCGACAGGGAGATCCTGGGCGATCCGGACCTCGTGGAGCTGCGGGACTTCATGTTGACGACGTCGGCAGCGAAGACCCTCACCGTCGACGTCGCCGCGATGTTGACCGAGGATCACGCGGACGGTTGCGCCGCCGATCGGCTCCGGGAGCTCGAAGCGGCCGGTGTGCTCGTCCGTCTGCCGTGGCCGAAGGACACGGAATGGCGGTACCCCCCGCCGATCCGCGAGTCCCTGATGCGCGAGGTCCGCAACGAGGCCCCCGAGGGCCCGCTGCGCGCGTCGAGCGACCTGGCCCGGTGGTCGATGCAGCAGGGCGATGCCGCTCAGGCGCTCACCTACGCCGTCGACGGGCGGGACTGGGAGCAGGCGGTGTCGATCCTCAAAGCCAACTGGGTGGATCTGATCTCGCGACACTTCCGCCTGGTCCGCGACAGCCTGGCGGGACTGCCCGAGGACGTGGCCGCCGACGACGTCACGATCCGGGCCGGCCGGGAACTGTTCCTGCGCTTCGGCACCGATTCCGCTCAGCTGCCCGATCTCGCGCCGGCGACCGTCGACGTCGACGTGGCGGCGCGCGGCCCCGCGGTCGCGGACGTGCTCTCGGTCAGCAGCGTGCAGTCGTTCATCCTGCGGATCGCCGGCAACTTCACCCAGGCGTCGGAGCTGACGACGCGGATGTCGGAGCTCGGAGACCGCACGGTCGAGGTGCAGCCTGACGCGGTGGCGGCATTCCTTCCCCTGCTGCGTCTGCAGTGGGGTATCACGCACCAGTTGCACGGCGACCTGCCCCGATCGTCGGCCGAACTCCGCCGCGCCTACACCAGCACCCGCCCGGCCGGAACCGAGTTCGTGGCCCGCAACGCCGCCGGCAGCCTCGCACTCAACTACGCGCTGACCGGCGAGCTGGGCCACGCCGAGACCTGGCTCGAGCGGGAACGCCGGCACGCGGATGCCGGGGCCTGGGTCGCCTCGATGGTCCGGGTCGGGGGCCTCGTGGCCGGTGCGCTGGTCGCGCTGGACCGGATGGAACTCGACGTCGCGGCCAAGGCCCTCGCCGAACTGGGCGCCCTGCCGGACGACGAGGAGCTGTGGGCGTTCGCGCTGTACGCGCACTGCCAGCTGGAACTCGTGACCGGGCAGGCCGGAGCGGGACTCGACCGCCTGCACCGGGCGATCGCGGTCTACGAACGCTGGTTCACTCCCGGATCGATCGCGGCGCGCCTGCTCACCGCGGCGGAGGCGGACCTGTACTCGGCGCTGGGGCGAGGCAACGAAGCCTGGCGAACCGTCGAGAAGACACACGGCCGAGGTCCGTGGACCTACATGGCCCGGGCTCGCATGAACCTCTCGAGCGGACACCCGGCGGCAGCACTGGCGGACTGTGTGCGACCCGCCGTCACCGACTGCACCCATCCGCGGATCCGGATGGAGTCGGCACTGATCCAGGCCGCCGCCCACCTGGATCTGTCGCACGAGACCCAGGCCCGGTCGATGCTGCAACGGGCGGTCGCACTGTTCGGCCAGACCGGGTTGGTCCGCCCGTTCGCGTCACTGCCGTCCGGACGCATCGCACAGATGTCGGCGCTGGGCGTGGCACTGCCGGAGCAGTGGCTCGCCGCGGTTCCGCCTCCCGAGTCGGCGGTCTTCCCGGACCTGATCAAGCTGGTGGACCTGAGCGACCGTGAGTCCGCGGTGTTGAATGTCCTGGCGTCGACGTCGTCGGTCGCCGAGATCGCCGGCACGCTGTTCGTCTCCCAGAACACCGTCAAGACCCAGCTGCGCAGCGTCTACCGCAAGCTGGGCGTCCATTCGCGCGCCGATGCGCTGCTCACCGCGGCCCGGCTCGGGCTCATCGGCGCCCCGCCCGAACCGGCGGGCTGACCCGAAGGTTCGTGGGCTGAACCCGGCATGTTCGGGGGCCACATCGGGCGGGGAATAGATCCGTTCCTGGGGTGTTGAGTTACGGTGCACTAGTTGAATCATCAACTAATAGATCTGAGGAGGGCTCCATGCCTGCCGTGACCGTCGACAACATCCTCGCGCTGCCCCGCATCGAGGCGGCCGACCCGGCTGCCGCCGATCGTCCCGTTCTGGGCATCGTCACGGCCCCGGTCGGCTACGAGGGCGAGGGCTTCCCCGTCCGCCGCGCCTTCGCCGGCATCGAGTTGGCCCACCTCGACCCGTTCATCCACATGGACCAGATGGGCGAGGTGAACTACGCGCCGGGTGAGCCGAAGGGCACCCCGTGGCACCCGCACCGCGGCTTCGAGACCGTCACCTACATGATCGACGGGATCATGGAGCACCAGGACTCCAACGGAGGCGGCGGCACCATCGGCGGCGGCGACACACAGTGGATGACCGCCGGCGGCGGCATCCTCCACATCGAGACCCCGCCGGAACACCTCGTGATGAGCGGCGGCCTGTTCCACGGCGTCCAACTGTGGGTCAACCTCCCCAAGAGCAACAAGCTGGCCGCACCCCGCTACCAGGACATCTCCGGCAGCAAGGTCGCACTCCTCTCGAGCCACGACGGCGGCGCACTGGTCCGGGTGATCGCAGGCGAGGTCGCCGGGCACCAGGGGCCGGGTTCGACGTACACCCCGATCGCGCTGTCGCACACGACCGTCGCGCCGGGCGCGAGTGTGACCCTGCCGTGGAACCGCGACTTCAACGCGATCGTCTACGTCCTCGCGGGCGACGGATTCGTCGGCGCGGACCGTCGGCCGATCGCGTCCGGCCAGACGGCCGTCTTCGGCCGCGGTGACTCGATCACGATCGCGGCCGCCGACACGCAGGACTCGCGCACCGAGTCGCTGGAGGTGTTCATTCTCGGTGGGCAGCCCATCCGCGAACCCATCGCGATGGCCGGTCCGTTCGTCATGAACACCAAGGCCGAGGTCATGCAGGCGTTCGAGGATTTCCAGGCCGGCCGCCTCGGTTCCATCCCCGCCTCGCACGAGTCACTCGACTGATCCGGGAGACCGAAACCAATGACAGTGGCGGGCAACTGATCACGGACCACGGCGATTTCCTCGCCTCGGCGATCGGTTCGCCCGTCACTCGTCTGTGAACACTCCGACACCGATTCGACACCACTGATTCGGCGCTGACGGGTTGCACTTCGTACGCTGGTCACGCGACAGCGCGAAAGCCCCGAACGCGACTGTCACCGAGGAGGACCGCATGCCCGCTCTCACCACGCCCCACATCGACGTCCACCGCTCGGGCGACCGCCTGAAGACCCGGATCCAGTGGCTGGACTCGAAGCACTCGTTCTCGTTCGGCCATCATTACGACCCGGACAACACCCACCACGGTCTGCTGCTGGTGAACAACGACGACATCGTCGCCCCCGGACAGGGTTTCGACACTCACCCGCACAAGGACATGGAGATCGTCACCTGGGTGCTGCGGGGATCGCTGGTCCATCAGGACTCCATCGGCCACTCCGGCATCATCTACCCCGGCCTCGCCCAGCGGATGAGCGCCGGCACCGGAATCCTGCACTCGGAGAAGAACGACTCGTGGCGGTTGCAGGGTGACGAGCACACCGAACCGGTGCACTTCGTCCAGATGTGGGTCGCACCCGACGAACCCGGCATCACCCCGGGATACGAACAGCTCGAGATCGACGACGAGCTGCTCGCCGGCGGGCTCGTGCCGGTGGCGTCGGGCATGCCGCAGCATCGGGACCACGCGGCGATCCGCATCAAGAACAAGTACGCGTCGCTGCACGCCGCGCGCCTGCAGCCCGGCAAGGCGGTGCGGATCCCGGAGGCGCCCTTCGTGCACGTGTTCGTGGCGCAGGGCACCGCGGAGATGGAGGGGGTCGGCACCCTCTACGAGGGCGACGCCGTCCGGCTCAGTTCGTCCGGCGGGCAGTCCGTCACCTCCGAGATCGGTGCCGAGATCCTGGTTTGGGAGATGCACGCCCGTCTCGGCGGCTGAGAACCCGCGAGTCCGTCGCCCATCCCCCTGGTAACGAGGAGGGCATGACACCGGTTTCCACCGCGCCGCGCGGTATCGACCCGCTCAACACCGTGATGGGCGTGCAGACCCTCGCAATGAATGCGGCGGGCGCCCGCTTCGAACAGTCCGTCGGCCCCCGGTTCCACGACCACACCGGGCGGACGACGCTCGGATCGGTGGGGGTCGTCGCCGACGACGCGGTCGCCGGTGCGTTCTACGCGTCGGTGCCGGCGGGCAGTCGCACGGTGGTCTCGCAGCTCGTCGTGACAGCCGCCGCGCCGCTTCCCCGCACCGGCGTGGTGACCGCGTCGGCGTCGACGACGCACCTGGACCTCGCCGCCGGCACCGGCGTCAGCAGCGGCGATATCCGCGGTGCGGACGACCGGGTCGCCGCGGTACTGCGTGCCCGCAGCTTCGTCGTCTCCCGACCGTCGCAGGTCGACCTGCACTACGGTCCCGCTGCCGACCTCGTCGTCCCCGAACCCGAGACGGCCACGCCTCAGGACGAACTCTCGACGATGCCGGGACTGGCGATCGTCGAGGGCATCGCGGTCGGGAGCGTGCGCCGCGGTCCGCTCGCCGGCCTGGTGGATCTGACAGTCGTCAAGGCGGCGCGGGGCACCGTCACCGCGCAGATGAACCCCAGGGCATGGATGAGCAACGAGATCGGCACCGTGCAGGGCGGTGCGCTGCTGACGGTCGCCGACCTCGCCGCCGGACTCGCGGCGCAGACACTCACCGAACCGGGCACCTCGTTCCGGACCTTCGACGCGCACCTCGACCTCGTCCGCTCCCCCGCCGTCGACGGTCCCCCGATCCGCGTGGACACCGAGGTCGTCCGGGCGGGTCGGCGGCTTGCGCTGATCGAGACCCGGCTGTCGAGCGCGGACGGCGGACTGCTCGTGTCCGCTCGGGCGAGCGTGCAACTGGGATAGCGGTTCGGTGACCGGGCGCGGTGGTGGTACACAGGACCGATGACCGCGACAGCCTCGGACGTTCCCGCCACCGACACCCCTCCCGAGCGGCTCGACCGGCTCAATCTGCTGATGGGCGTCGAGGCGCGCGAGGTGCGGCCCGGACACCTGGTGCTCGCGCAGGAGGTCGGTCCGCGCTTCCACGACCACCGCGGACACACGATCCTCGGATCCGTGGGTGTGCTCGCCGACGCGTGCCCGGGCGGTTCGCTGGGCAACTCGATTCCTGCCGGTGCCGGAATGGTGCTGTCGCAGATGTCGGCGACCCTCGCCGCACCGATGCCGACCCACGGCTTCGTGGTGGCGACCGGCGACGCCGTCCACCTCGACGCCGACATGGGTCTCGCGGCCGGCGCGATGCACGACGGTGACGGCAACACGGTGGCGGTCCTGCAGTCCCGTGGCGTCCTCGTCACGCGCCCGCGCGCCGCCGCCGACACCGTGCTCAGCGGGCAGCGCCTGCCGGTGCCCACACCCGAGGCGTGCGCGGCCCCCGACGAACTGTCCGGGCGTGCCGGGCTGGACATCGTCGACGGCCTCGCGTCCGAGCAGATCGCCCGCGGCCCGCTCGCCGGGATGCTCGATCTGCGCCTGGTGGACGTCGAACGCGGTTCGCTGACCGCGACATTCGCGCCGCGGGACTGGATGAGCAACCCGCTCGGCTCGATCCAGGGCGGTGTCCTGATCACGGCGGCCGACCTCGTGAACGGTCTTGTCGCACAGACTCTCACCGCGACCGATCAGCAGTACCGGATCCTGGACCTGCGCATCGACTTCGTCCGCTCCCCCGCCATCGACGGTCCCGACATCCGCGCCGAGGCCGAGGTCGTGCGAGCCGGACGCCGCCTCGCGCTCATCGAATCGCGCCTGATCGACGGCTCCGGGCAGGTCCTGATCCGGGCGGCCGCGAGCGCGCAGTTGCTCTGACGGAGCGCACCCCATGAACCGGGACGTGGAACTGAGTCGGCTGCGCATCAGCCGACGTCGGGCACTGGCCCTGGGCGGCACGATCAGCCTGAGCGGTCTGCTGGCGGCGTGTGCCGGTGACCCCGACGGTGCGGCGACGGCCACCGCACCGACCACCACGGTCCCGAGCGACATCGATCCGCAACTGCTGGCGCTGCTCGACGGCGCACCGCGTTGCGTTATGGCGGTCGAGGAGACGCAGGGCCCGTACTGGTTCGACGTCGACTCGATCAGGCGCGACATCCGCGAGGACCGGCCGGGCCTCGAGGTAGCGCTGGCGCTGCGCGTGCAGGACGTGCGGAACTGCGGCCCCGACGGCGGTGCGCCCGGGATCGCGAACGCGGTCGTCGAGATCTGGCACTGCGACGCCGGCGGCGTGTACTCCGGCTACGAGGCCGACTCGGTCGCGGCGAACAGCGGAACCCCGTCCGCCGGCGGCGCCCCGTCGATCATCACGATGTCCGACGGGTCGTACAGCCGGGGCGACGGCCAGATCGCCCCCACCGACGACGGCACCTACCTGCGCGGCGCGCAGACCACCGACGCCAACGGCATCGCCCAGTTCACGACGATCTTCCCCGGCTGGTACACCGGCCGCACCGTGCACATCCACCTCAAGGTGCACATCGACCGCCGGACCGTGCTGACCACCCAGTTGTACGTCGACGACGCGCTGAGCGACGCCGTTTTCGCCGGCGTCGCGCCGTACACCGCTCACCCCGGACGCGACACCCGCAACGACACCGACGTGATCTTCCACGACACCGGGCTCATGGCAGCCGTCCGCGAACCCGACCGGGTCCTGGCCGCGATCAATCTGGGGCTCGACGTCTGATTCGCTGTTCCCAGGCAACTCACAGCGGACGTCCAGCCTCACACCAGCCCACTCGCCCACGATGGTTCTCGAATCATTTGCTGCGAGGAAGGATGCCGCGTGAACAAGGACGTGGAACTGAGCCGGCTGCGGATCAGCCGACGTCGGGCGCTGGCGCTGGGCGGAACCGTCAGCCTGACCGGACTGCTCGCGGCCTGTAGTGGTGGCGGTGGTTCTTCGACGGCCACCACGACGTCGGCGGCTGCGTCCTCTGCGTCGTCGGCGGGCTCGACCGGGACCGTCGACGCGCAGTTGCTGGCCCTGCTCGACCAGGCACCGCGATGCGTCATGGCGGTCGAGGAGACGCAGGGCCCGTACTGGTTCGACGTCGACTCGATCCGCAGCGACATCCGCGAGGACCGACCGGGCCTCGAGCTGAACCTCGCGATGCGGGTGCAGGACCTCGTGAACTGCAGCGCCGACGGCAGCGCGGGCGCGGTCGCGAACGCGGTCGTCGAAATCTGGCACTGCGACGCCGGTGGCGTGTACTCGGGCTTCGAGTCCGGTTCCGTCGCCGCCAACCAGGGCGGCGGCATGGGCGGGCCCGGTGGCGGCATGGGCGGACCGCCGCCCGGCGGTACGCCCCCGGAAGGAATGCCGGAAGGTGGTCCGGGTGGCCGGAGCGGTCAGCCGCCGCAGGGCGGGATGGGTGGCATGGGCGGATCGGGTGAGACGTCGGACGGCTCGTACAGCGTCGGCGACCAGGAGGCGACCACCACCGACGACGGCACCTACCTGCGCGGCGCGCAGACCACCGACGCCGACGGCATCGTGCGCTTCACGACGATCTTCCCCGGCTGGTACACCGGCCGCACCGTGCACATCCATCTCAAGGTGCATGTCGACAAGAAGACCATCCTCACCACGCAGCTGTACTTCGACGATGCCCTCAATGACGAGGTGTTCTCCACCGTCTCGCCGTACACCGACCACACCGGCCGCGACACCCGCAACGCCGGCGACGGCATCTTCGACGAGGCCGGCCTCATGGCGACGTCGCGACAGTCGGATCGGATGCTGGCGGCGATCAATCTCGGCATCGACGCCTGACGCCCGTTGATCCTGAAGGATTTCCGTCGCCTGGCGAGAGGAATCCTTCAGGATCACCGGCGGGAACCGATGTGTGACCGCCGCCGTCCAACCGGGCATGACGCTGCACCGCATTCACGCGACGATGGCCCGGCAGGACGGCGTCATCACACTCGCGCAGGCCGTCGACGCGGGCATGACCGACGCCGCCGTGACCCGACGCGTCAAGTCCGGCGAATGGCGGCGCCTGAGCACGGGCGTGTACCTGCGCGCCGATCGCACCGTGACCGCCGCGGTGTCGCTGCGCACTGCGGTGTACGCCGCCGGAGAGGGCGCGGTCGCGTGCGGTCCGAGCGCCGCGTGGTGGCACGGACTGCTCGACCGTCCGCCGCAGCAGCAGCGGGTCACCATCCCCACCTCCCGATCGGTGCTTCGACGCGACGGCGTCCGGATTCGGCGCCGCGACCTGGGCTGGGTCGACACCTCCACCAGTCGGCACCTGCGGGTGACGGGTCTTCCGCTGTCGGTGCTCGAGGCCGCCGTCGAACTGCGCGACGGTTCGGCGCTGATGGACCGCGCGCTGCAACGGCACACGACACTGCCGGCGCTCGAGGCCGTCCACCAGCGACACCTCGGTCGTCGCGGCAGTGCGGACGCGGGCCTGATGCTTCACGCCGCCGGGGAGGGCGGCGCGTCGGAGGCGGAGCGGATGCTGCACCGTCTGCTGCGGCGGCACGGGCTCACCGGGTGGCGTCCTCACGTGATGAGCTGCGGCTTCGAGATCGACGTCGCGTTCCCGTCCGAACGAGTGGCGATCGAAGTGGACGGCTGGGCGTGGCACCGCGACGTCGAACGGTTCAACCGCGACACGGAACGGCAGAACGTCCTCGTCAACGCCGGCTGGCACGTCCTGCGGTTCACGTGGCATCACCTCCGCAACGATCCCGAGAACGTGCTGGCACAGATCCGCCGGGCACTCGCGCGCCGATCCTGAAGGATTTCCGTCGCCTGGCGAGAGGAATCCTTCAGGATCGGCCGACTCCGTCGACGCGGTGTAAAGATGGAGCCATGACGACTGCGCAGCATTCCGGCATCGATCTCACCCATCTCGACACGGGCACGCGCCCGCAGGACGACCTGTTCGTGCACGTCAACGGCAAGTGGCTGGACGAGTACGAGATCCCGGCCGACCGTGCGGTGGACGGCGCGTTCCGCACGCTGTACGACCGGGCCGAGGAGGACGTGAAGACGCTCATCCAGGAGGCGGCCCAGTCCGGCGCGGCGCACGGCACCGACGCCCAGAAGATCGGCGACCTGTACTCGAGTTTCATGGACGCCGACGCCGTCGAGGCTGCCGGGCTGTCCCCGGTCGCCGGGGAGCTGTCGGCGGTCGCGAACGCGAAGGATCTGTCCGAATTGGCGGGGATCCTCGGGGGCCTGCAGCGCACCGGCGTGGCCGGCGCGATCGGCCAGTACGTCGACACCGACGCCAAGGATTCGGCGCGCTACCTGGTGCACTTCATTCAGTCCGGGATCGGGCTGCCCGACGAGTCGTACTACCGCGAGGACAATTACGCCGAGATCCGGGATGCGTACCTGGCGCACATCCGGGCGATGTTCGAACTGGCCGGGATCGAGTACGACGCGCAGCGCGTGTTCGACCTCGAGACCGCGATCGCCGCCGGCCACTGGGACGTCGTCAAGCGTCGGGACGCGGAGCTGAACTACAACCTGGTGACGCTCGACGACCTACAGAGCCGGTACAGCGGATTCGACTGGGCCGCCTGGATTTCCGGGCTGGAGGCGACGCCGGAGCAGCTCGCCGAGATCGTGGTGCGCCAGCCCACCTTCGTCGAGACGTTCACCGAGCTGTGGACGTCGCGTCCGATCGAAGACTGGAAGGCGTGGGCGACGTGGAAGATCCTGCATTCGCGGGCGCCCTACCTGACGGAGGCGATCGTCGCGGAGGACTTCGCCTTCTACGGCAAGACCCTCAGCGGCACGCAGGAGAACCGTGAACGGTGGAAGCGCGGCGTCTCGCTGGTGCAGGACCTGCTCGGTGAGGCCGTCGGCAAGCAGTACGTCGAACGCCACTTCCCGCCGCAGTCCAAGGCGCGCATGCAGGAACTGGTGGCGAATCTGCAGGAGGCGTACCGCCGCAACATCTCCGACCTCGAGTGGATGAGCCCGGAGACTCGGCGGGCCGCGCTCGCGAAGCTCGAGAAGTTCACCCCGAAGATCGGCTACCCGGACAAGTGGCGTGACTACTCGGCCGTCGAGATCGACCCGGCCGATCTGGTCGGCAACTACCGCAGCGGCTACGCCGCGGATCACGATCGCGACATCGCCAAGCTCGGCGGCCCGGTCGACCGTGACGAGTGGTTCATGACCCCGCAGACGGTCAACGCGTACTACAACCCGGGCATGAACGAAATCGTCTTCCCCGCAGCGATTCTGCAGCCGCCGTTCTTCGATCCGGAGGCCGACGACGCCGCCAACTACGGCGGTATCGGCGCGGTGATCGGGCACGAGATCGGGCACGGCTTCGACGATCAGGGCGCCAAGTACGACGGCGACGGCAACATGGTCGACTGGTGGACCGACGACGACCGCACCGAGTTCGGCAAGCGCACCAAGGCACTCATCGAGCAGTACAACGAGTTCGAGCCCAAGGACCTTCCGGGGCACAATGTCAACGGCGAGTTCACGATCGGCGAGAACATCGGCGATCTGGGTGGCCTGTCGATCGCGCTCGAGGCGTACCGCATCGCCACCGAAGGCACCGAGGTTCCGGTGCTCGACGAACTGACCGGACTGCAGCGCGTGTTCTTCGGCTGGGCGCAGGTGTGGCGGACCAAGGCGCGCAACGAGGAGGCACTGCGGCGATTGGCGGTCGACCCGCACTCGCCGCCGGAGTTCCGCTGCAACGGCGTCATCCGCAACCTCGACAGCTTCCACGAGGCATTCGACGTGAAGCCGGGCGACGAGCTCTATCTGGAACCCGACCAGCGCGTCAAGATCTGGTAGTTCGCAGTTCCGACCTGGGCGGGTCGCCGGTCCCGTGACCGGCGGCCCGCCCTTGTCGTGGACTACGAGGAACTTAGGCAGTCGAACCAACGCTGACAGGCGGATCCGTGGGGAGCACCATGGGAACGGACCGAATTTCGATCCCGTAGTGCTCCATTGACGTTCTCCATCGACGATGAGGTGACCGCGGTGGCAGAGGTTCCCATCGGCCCCGAAACCCCTTCGGAGTCCGTCGAACACAGTGGCTATCACCAGGAACTGAAGCGGACACTCGGGTCGTTTCAGGTGTTCGCGATCTCGTTCGCGTTCATCTCGGTGGCGGTCGGCATCTTCGGTACGTACGACGACGTCCTGCAGAACGCGGGGCCGGTCGGGATCTGGCTCTGGGTCGTCGTCGCGGCCGGACAGATCCTGGTGGCGCTCGTGTACGCCCAGTTCGCCGCCCGCATCCCTCTCAGCGGCTCCACATACCAGTGGGCGTCGCGGCTGGCGAACCCGAGGATCGGCTGGGGGTTCGGCTGGCTCACCGTGTGTTACCTGTCGTTCGGCGTCGTCGCGGTCGACAACGCCCTGGCCAGCCAGGCGTTCATGCCGCTGTTCGGCATCGCGGAGGACGAGGGCACCGCGCGCCTGATCACGCTCGCGATGGTCCTCGCGCAGGCCCTGCTCGTCGTGTTCTCGACCCGCATCGTCGCGATGATCAACGCGAGCGCGGTGGGACTCGAACTGGTGATCGTGACAGTGCTGACGATCGCGCTCGTCGTGGCGGTGGTGGTCACCGGCAACGGGGCGGTCGACAATCTCACCTCGCGCGGTGTCACCGAGAACGCACCCGACTACTTCGCGATCGGTGGCGGACTGATGGGCGCGATGATCATGGGCCTGGCGACGCTGGTGGGCTTCGACGCCGCGGCGAACCTCGCGGAGGAGGCAAAGGATCCCTTCCGCAGCGTCCCGCGCGCAATCGTGGGGTCGGTCGTGGCGGCATCGCTGCTGGGGTTCGTGTTTCTGATCGCGCTCACCGTCGCGATCGACGACGTCCCGCGGATCAGCGAGAGCGCCTCCCCGGTCGCGGCGATCATGCGCGATCAGCTCGGCCCAGTCGTGGAGCGGATCCTGCTGATCGCGATCACGTTCGCCTTCTTCGGTGCCGGGATGGTGACGATGGCCGCGTGCTCTCGGATCGTCTTCGCGATGGCCCGCGATTCCCGTTTTCCCGCCTCGCAGTTGATGCGGCGGATCGATCCGCGCACGCAGACCCCGGTTCCGGCGACCATCCTGATCTGCGTCGTCGCGGTCGTATTGATGCTCGCGTTGCCGGGTGACGCGCTGCTGAAGCTCATCGTTGCCGGGACGATCCTCACGGTGATCGTCTACGGCGCCACGATCGTGCTGTATCTGGCGGTCCGCGGGCGGCTGGACCGCAAGGTCGGCGCGTTCAACCTCGGGCGGTTCGAACTGCCGGTGGCGATCGGCGCGCTGGTGTGGATGGTGATCGTGCTGTTCGTGGTCGTGTCACCATCGGAGGCGCGTGTGCCGGTGGCGCTGGTGGTGGGCCTCATCGTTGTCGGCGCGGTGTACTTCGTGTGGCTGTGGCGATTCCACCGCGACGTGCTCGAGACCGAGCCCGGCGACGTCAGCGTATTCGAGCACTGACGGCGAGTGAACGCCCTAGCGCGCGTACATGATCACGCCGACGCCGCACAGGCAGATCGCGGCCCCGATGATGTCGTAGCGGTCGGGCCGGAAGCCGTCCATCACCACCGCCCACAGCAGCGAACCCGCCACGAACACACCGCCGTACGCGGCGAGGATGCGTCCGAAGTTGGCGTCGGGCTGCAGTGTCGCGACCAGGCCGTAGATACCGAGCGCGATCATCCCGGTACCGACCCACAGCCAGCCGCGCTGCTCGCGCACGCCCTGCCACACCAGCCAGGCCCCGCCGATCTCGAACAGCGCGGCCAGGACGAACAGCAGGATCGAGCGTGTCACGGTCATGGAAGGGATTATGCGCCAGATCCTCCCGCCGGAGATCTCGACGGTTGCTGTCCGGACCGGGCAGATTGTCCAGTAATCGTGAAGCCCTGAGATTCCGCGCACCGGTTGGGAGGATAGGCCGATGGATGCGATTCCTCCGGTGCGACCTGCGCGGGGCGAGGGCCGGCCCGGCCGCAACTCCGGCTGGTGGGTCGTTGCATCGACGATCACCGTCGCTACTGTGAGTGTTGTTGCGGTGCTGGTTCGTCCGTCCCCGGCGGCCGTGATTCTGGGCGCGACGATGATGACGGTGGGCGCCGGCCTCGTGGTTGCCGGCCAGCATCGAATGCATCTGGAAAACCGCGGCATGCGACTTCCATGGTTCGGGCCACCGCCGAACAGTCCGCGGCACTGGGACTGCCTGCGGGGCACGGGTGGCCCGATGCTGATGTCCGGGACGTTGCCGGTCGCGCGCACGCTCGAATCCGTGCCGACCCTCGCCCTTCCGCTCGGAATCACCGCCGCATTCATAGCGATCACGACGCTGACACAGATCTTGCACAACCGCGGCTCTGTGGCGTCCAGCTGACGCCGAACGACGAAAGCGCTGCGCGTGTCGTACTCGCGCAGCGCTTTCTCGAACGTCAGATCAGCGGTTCCAGTCCCCCAGCCCGTCGGCGCCGCTGAGGATTCCGCCGGCGGTGTTCTGCACGATCACCGGGTCGCCCTTCCTGGCGTTCTCGAAGAACCACTTGCCGTCCTCGGTGCTGACGTTGAGGCAGCCGTGGCTGACGTTCCGGTGTCCCTGGTCGCCCACCGACCACGGGGCGGCGTGGACGAAGATGCCGCTGTAGGAGATTCGCGTCGCGTACTCGACGTACGTGCGGTAGCCCTCGGGGGAGTCGATCGGCACCCCGTACGTGGACGAGTCCATGTACATGTCGCGGAACTTCTCGCCGACGATGTAGGTGCCGTTCGGGGTCTCGTAGCCGGGCTTGCCGAGCGAGGTCGGCATCGTCTTGACGACCGCACCGTTGCGGGTGACGGTGATCTGCTTGGTGTTGTCGTCGGCGACGGTGACGAGGGCGTCGCCGATCGAGAACGTGGAGTGCGAGTCGCCGGCCTGGACGCTGACCTGGATGTTGGCCGGCCAGAACTGGGTGGGCTTCCAGCGGACCTGCTTGTCGCCTGTCCAGTAGAAGTGTCCCTCGACCGGCGGATCGGTGGTGACGCGGATGGCGCGCTCGGCGACGGCGCGGTCACCGATCGGCTCGTTGAAGCGGATGATGATCGGCTGCGCGACGCCGACGACCTCGCCGGGTGCCGGGTTCAGCGACGGTGCCGAGAAGTTCGCGGGACCGATCGGCGGCGGGGCCGACACGACCAGTCCCGGCGGCAGGAACGCCTGCACCTCGCGCGGCAGTTCGAATCCCGGCGGCAGCACCAACGGTGGTGTGGGGAGCTGCGGCAGTTTCACCTCGGGAAGGGCGAAGGTGGGCAGCTGGAGGCCGGGGATCTCCGCGCTGCCGGGAGCCGGTGGCGCGGCCTGTGCGGGGGCCACCAACACGGCGCCTGCCGCGGCGGCCCCGACGACGAGAGCGGCGGCTCGGGCGAACCAGCGTCTCGAACCCTGTCCTGCGATCGATTTCCCGGTCATGCGCCCATCCCCTCGTTCGACGACACCGTGCGGGCGCCACCGCGATCGGCGGACGCCCGATACATCTCATTTAGACATATCGGGCGTTCGCCGACAACACCGACCCGCTGTCAGCCGGCCGCGCCCTCGCCGCGAGCGGCATCGAGCATTGCGACCAGATCGACGATCTTGGTGCGGGAACGTCCGCTCTCCGCGCCGAGTGCGCGCTCCTTCTTGTCGATGCGCTGCCAGCCCTGGAAGTCGATGGCGTCGGGCTGCCGCTCGCCGATCAGTTCCCCGAGGTGCTCACGCTCGTCGGTGGGCTGAGCGAGCAGTCCGGCCGAGAAGTCCGACAGCAGCATGTCCACGGTGGCCGCGGAACAATGCTTGTTGGTGCCGATGACGCCGGTGGGCCCGCGCTTGATCCAGCCGGCGACATAGACACCGCTCACCGGGGAACCGGTCTCGGGGTCGACGACCCGGCCGTTCTCGTTGGGGACGACGCCACGACGTTCGTCGAACGGCAGGTCGGCGATGGGCAGGCCCTTGTAGCCGATGGACCGCAGCACCAGCCCGGTGGAGAGCGTCTCGGTGCGATCGGTGGCGTGGGCACCGAGCTTGCCGGACTCGTCGGCGACCAGTTCGTTGCGGACCAGGCGCAGTTCCTCGACGCGGCCGTCGCCACTGATCTCAACCGGAGAGGCGAGGTACCGCAACACGATCCGCTTGCGGCCGTCGGTGGTGGTCCGCTTCGCGAACTCCTCCACCTGACGGACCTTCAGCTTCTCGGACGGCTCGGAGTCCGGTCCGTCGACCCAAGCCCGGCTGGCCGCGTCGAGGATCGCCTCGTCCGGGTCCACGACGATGTCGACGTCGGCCATCTGGCCCAACGCGATCAGCTCGGGATTGGTGTACGCGGCCTGCGCTGGCCCGCGACGGCCGACGATGACGACCTCACGGATGTTGCTGTGGCGCAGCGCCTCCACGGCATGCTCGGCCATGTCGGTCTTGGCCAGCTCGTCGGGATCGGTGACGAGGATGCGGGCGACGTCGAGCGCGACGTTGCCGTTGCCGATGATGACTGCGCGCTCGGCCGACAGATCGAAGTCGTGGTTCGCGTAGTCGGGGTGACCGTTGTACCAGGCGACGAACTCGGTGGCGGCGTGGGAACCGGGCAGGTCCTCGCCGGGGACCCCGAGTCGACGGTCGCTGGCCGCGCCCACCGCGTAGATGACGGCGTGGTGGTGCGCGAGGAGCTCGTCGTGGCTGACGTGCTGTCCGACCTCGACGTTGAAGTGGCACTGCACGGACCGCTTGCTCATCGCCGACCGGAACACGTCCGCGACACCCTTGGTACCCGGATGGTCGGGCGCGACGCCGGCGCGGACGAGTCCGTACGGGGTGGGCAGGCGGTCGAACATGTCGACCTCGACGCGCGGGCGAGCGGTGAGTTCGATCGCGGCGTAGCAGGCTGCAGGTCCGGAACCGACGATCGCGACACGCAGTGTCCCCAGCGCGGGATCGAGCGGCTTGGGCTGGGCCAGTTCCGGCCAGTCCGGCCCGATGGGGTGCTTCTCGAAGTACGCGGCATTGATCTCCGGGTACAGGGAGTGCGCCTCGCTGAGTTCGTTCTCACCGAAGATCGCGTCGACGGGGCACTCGTCGACACATGCACCGCAGTCGATGCATGTCTGCGGATCGATGTAGAGCATCTCCGTCGTGGCGAACTCCGGCTCGTCCGGAGTCGGATGAATGCAGTTGACGGGACAGACGTCCACGCATGATGCGTCGTTGCAGCATGCCTGCGTAATCACATAAGCCACAGTTCTTCCCTACCTGTGAGTGCCCGGACCGAAATCTCTCGATCTCGACCCAAGACTATAACGTGTTTCAGTTTGGGTCGAGGTTCCGTTGTACCGGAAATCGAGCGGACGCGCCCGGACGCGGGTCGGCTCACTCCAGCCGGAAGCCGACCTTCAGCGTCACCTGAGTGTGCGCGACGGCGCCGTCCTCGATGTGACCGCGGGTCTCGACGACTTCGAACCACTCGAGATTGCGCATCGTCTCGTTCGCGCGTCCGACGGCGTTCGCGATCGCGGCGTCGACGCCGTCGGGTGACGATCCGACGATCTCGATGACCCGGTAGACGTGGTTGCTCATCGCCAGTCCTCCTTCAGGAGCGCATGATCGCCTGCGCTTCGGCGCCCAGCTTGGCCAGTCGCAGATCCCCGAGGGCGGAGACCGCGTTGCCGAGTCTGTTGGTGACGAATGCCAGGGCCAGGCCCGTTTCGGGGTCCGCGTACGCGCCCGATCCGCCCACCCCGTAATGCCCGAGGCCGCGGGTCGGCTGCGTGCGACTGGCCAGGATCGGGGGGTGATAGCCGAGCCGCCAGCCGAGCTTGACGCCGAGCACGTAGTCGCGGTCCCGGGTCTGCACGGTCCCCATCTGCTCGAGGGTCTCGGGTTCGAGGAACCGGGTGCCGTCGATGACGCCACCGTTGGCGAGGGCCGCGTACATCCGTGCGAGGGAGCGGGCACTGAACACGCCGTTCCATCCGGGCATGACGGCGTCGTGCACCGCCGGGTTCCGCACGAGTTCGTCGAAACCGTCCGGCATCGCGGCCTCCGCGAGCCCGCGCAGCGGGCCCACCCGCGACAGGACCGACGCCGTGACCTGCCAGTCCAGTCCGCCCGGGTTGATGTGCGGGAACAACTTCGCGATCCGCGGCTTCTGGTCCTGCGGCACCCGGTACCAGTACTCGTCGAGCCCGAGGGGTTCGGCGATCTCCTCCCGGACGATGTCGACGAAGGGCTTGCCGGTGGCCCGCGAGACCGTCTCGGCGATCAGCCAGCCGAACGTGACGGCGTGGTAGCCCGGCCCGCGCAGACGACGCGGATCCGGTGCCGCCGCGGCGAGCGCCTCGATGACGGTGCCGTAGTCGAGCAGTCCGGTTCGGCCGGGTACCAGTCCGCGGACCTTGTGCAGGCCGGCGCGGTGGGTCAGGACGTCCCGGATCGTGATGGCCTGCTTGCCGGCCGCACCGAACTCGGGCCAGTAGGTGGACACGGGGGTGTCGTAGTCGACGATGCCGCGCTCGGCCAGCCGGTGGGTGACCGTGCTCGCGACGCCCTTGCCGGTGGAGAAGGACAGCGAGACGGTGTCGCGGTTCCAGCGACGGTCCCGATCCGCGTATCCGGCCCAGATGTCGAGCACCTTCTCGCCGTGCACGTAGGCGACCAGCGCGCCACCACCGTGCTGGGGCTGGCGGTACATCGAGAAGAAGCGGTCGGCGAGCGGTAGGAACCGCGGGTCCACCAGCATCTCGGTGCGTGCCTGCGCGCGTACGGGCACTTCGACCGGCACCGGCACCGGGACACGTTCGGGAGTACCCATCGCCCCGCGCGATCCGCTTCCACGCTCCACCTGGATCGTCATCGCGACCTCCGATCCCACTTCCTCACACCATTGTGATTGGCGCAGCCTACGGGCGGAAGAGGCCGCCGCGAGGCGAAACAGACATTCGATATAAGTGGGGCCGCAAACGTCCTGGTCAAACGACCGAATCCGTCCGTTGGCCCGAAACGACCGACCGACTAACGTAACGGCCTACCATCTAATGGTGGAGTCTGAAATCACGTCTCGCGCGGGGCGCCCGCGCGACCCCGGCAAGGATCGAGCCGTGCTCGCCGCGACCCGGCGCCTGCTGGCGACGGACGGCTATCAGCAGACGACGATCGCCGCGATCGCCCGGGCGTCCGCGGTGAACACTCCGGCGATCTATCGACGGTGGCCGTCCCGCGAGGCGCTGATCGAGGAGGCCGTGCACGGCACCGGCGGGCATCCGCTGCCCGAGGAGACCGGCGATCTGCGGGCCGACCTGGCCACCTGGGTGCGCGTCTTCCTGGCACGCGCCGCACGGCCGGCCGCACGCGCAGGCGTGCCCGGCCTGCTGGCCGACTCCCGCTCGGAGGACGCGCGGCGACGACTGCTCGCCATCGGGGCCCCGGTCCGTCAGGCGTTCTCCGACCTGCTCGACGGCGCGGCCGCCCGCGGGGAGATCGCCCCCGGCGCGGACCCGATGTTCCTGTTCGATTTACTCTCGGGCGCAACGACAATGCACGGACTCATGCACGGCGCCGAGGGTGCCGACGCCTTCGTCGAGGCACTCACCGACGCCCTGTACGTCCTGGCTGCGCACGCCGCCTGATCACCTGTTTGGCCGCTCTGGAAGGAGCTCCACCGATGACAACCCGCGATGACATCGTCGCCCGACTCACCGCTCCCGGACAACCGTTCGAGATCGGTATCGAAGACGTGCTGGGGCAGCAGCTTCCCGTCTACACCCGCCGGCACCGCTCGCTCGGCGAGTTGCTGCAGTCGTCGGCGAAGTTCGGGGACCGCGACTACCTGGTGACGCGGGAGAGCCGACTCACGTTCGACGAGCATCGCCGACGCGTCGCCGCACTGGCCGCGGCACTGCGCGCCGAGTACGACGTCCGCCCCGGCGACCGCGTGGCGATTTGTGCGGCCAACAGCCCGGAGTGGATCGTCACCTTCTGGGCCGCCGTCTCTCTCGGCGCCGTCGCGGTCGGCATGAACTCGCTGTGGACCGGGCCGGAGATGACCCACGCTCTCGAGCTGACCGAACCCAAGGTCCTGGTCGCCGACCGCGTCCGTGCAGACCGAGTCGGCGACAGCGGTGTACCGACGGTATCGGTCGAGACCGATCTGCCGGCCATCCTCGTATCGCACGCCACCGATCGCCTACCCGATCATGTTGCCGACGAGGACGATCCGGCGCTGATCCTGTTCACCAGCGGCACCACGGGTCGCCCGAAAGGTGCGACACACTCGCACCGCAACGTCCTCACCGCGCTCTGGTTCCACCTGCTCAACGACGCGGTCGTCACCGAACTCGTTGCCGCGCCGACAGATCGACGCTTCCTCCTGGCGACGCCACTGTTCCACATCGCCGCGCTGCACAACCTCGCGGTCGTACGCCTGGCGGTCGGCGACACCGCCGTGATCCACCAGGGACGTTTCGAAGCCGACGCGGTTCTCGGCCTGATCGAGCAGGAACGGGTCACGAACTGGGGCGCCGTCCCGACGATGCTCTCGCGGGTCCTCGAAGGCGACCTCGGCCGGTACGACCTGTCCTCGTTGCGCACGGTCACGGTGAACAGTGCACCGTCGTCGGAGGCGCTGCGGGAGAAGCTCCGTGCCGGGCTCCCCGAGGCGGGCCGATCGCTCGGCACCAGCTACGGCATGACCGAGTCCTCCACAGCCGCGACGGTCGCCTCCCCCGCAGAGTTGCTCGCCGACCCCAGCACCGTCGGGCGCCCCATCGTGACGATGCAGGTCGAGGTCCGCGATGCCGACGGCAACAGGCTCCCCGACGGCGTCGAGGGGGAGATCTGCCTGCGGGGACCGGGAATCATGCTCGGCTACTGGAACAATCCGGAGGCGACCGACCAGGCGACCGCCCCGGACGGTTGGTACCGCACCGGCGATCTCGGCACCATGAGCGGCGAGTACCTGAGTGTGTCGAGTCGGCGCTCGGATCTGATCCTCCGCGGCGGCGAGAATGTCTACCCTGCCGAGATCGAGAACCGGCTCGCCCTTCATCCCGAGATCCGTGAGTGCGTCGTGCTCGGGGTCGATCACGAGGATCTGGGCCAGGAGGTCGCGGCCGTCGTCGTCACCCGGGACGGCAGCACAGTCACCGAGGTCGAACTGGCGGAGTTCGCGGGTGCGGCACTGGCCCGCTACAAGGTCCCGACACGCTGGACGATCACCACGGCGGATCTGCCGCGCAACGCCACCGGGAAGGTCATCCGCGCGCAGGTCGAGTCGAGGGTATGAACGTCGAACTGATCGCCGAGGACCTCGGTTTCACCGAAGGCCCGGTCTATCTCCCCGACGACCGGGTGGCGCTGGTGTCGATGAGCCGCGGATCGGTCGTCGTCCTCGACCGGGACGGCACCGTTGTCGTCGAACACCTGGTCGGGGGTGGCCCGAACGGGCTCGCACTCGGCCCCGACGGCGCACTCTATGTCGCCCAGAACGGTGGGATCTGGGCCGCACAGAGCACAGCCGAACCGGGGATCCAGGTGATCCGTGACGGCACGGTGGAGTACCTGGCGAAGGAGATGGGGGCGCCCAACGACCTGGTCTTCGGGCCGGACGGGCGCCTGTGGGTCACCGACTCGCGCGAGCAGTTCGATTTCTCCCGGCCCGACCGGGCACTGCCCGGTCGGGTCTGGGCCGTCGACGTCGACAGCGGGGACAGCGAAATGCTGATCGAGGGCCCGATCTTCGTGAACGGCATCGGATTCAGCAACGACCGTACGCACCTCTACTTGACGGAGACCGTCAGCTCCGACATCGCGAAATATGATGTCGTGGAAAATCATCCGGTCGGTGGAACCGTGATACGAACGCTCGACGCCGCTCGTCCGGACGGGTTTGCCGTCGACGGCTCCGATCGCCTCTGGGTCGCGACCACCAGCGGCCACCGGATCGATGTCGTCGGCCCGGACGGCACCGTCGAGGCGAGTCACCCGTTGCCCGAGGGCAGTATGCCCACCAACATCTGCCGCGGACGTCCCGGCGAGGACGAATTCTTCGTCACCGCAGCCGGATCAGGGGCCGTGCTGCGGCTCACCCGTCGCCGACCGAGTCGACGCTCTCGGTGATCCGCCGGGGAAGGACCGAAGATAGTTCGTGACGACGTGCGCCGTGCGCGCGAGCTGCTCGTGGTGGGTGATCATCCTGTGGTGGGTGCTCAAGGGGTGTTCCCGACGACGCAGGCACGGTGGCGATGGTCGACGGGCACTTCGTCTCACCGTCATCAGGCGTCGCGACGTCGCACTCGATGTGCCGTCACCTGGCGGACTGCTACACGCGGCTCGGCGGGTATCGCGCGGCATCGGACCTCTACACCTGGATGCGCTCCGCCCGTCATCTCGGATTCACCCGCGATGAACTCGCAACCATCGTCGGCTCCGCCGGGACGGCCGCCCGCGCCGCATCAGTCGTAGGCCACGCGCCCGGAGCACGTGCATGAATTCGCCTTCGCCGTGACCAGCAGGGCCAGCGAGTCGGCGGTGCGGGCACAGAACGCGTCGGCCCCCGCGAGTCCGTTGGTGAGGCCGCGCACGATGGTGGCGGAGACCAACAAGTCGAACGCGGCGTCCGCCGCCGCGACGTTCTCCGCCGTGGAACGGTCGGGGAAGGCCGCGGCCACGCGTTCGGTCAGAGCGATGCGGGCCGGATCCTCGGATCTGAGCACGAGGCGCTCGTAGGCGCCGTCGTCGTGGTGGTAGGCGGAGAGCAGACCGGGAATGGCCGCGCGGGTGGCGGGTTCGGCGATCTGGTTGAGGAACAACCTGGTCCACGCCAACAGGTCGTCGCGCAGCTTGGTGGTAGCGGGGGGCAGCGCGGCGTCCTGCATCCCGAACACGGCGTCCTCGATGATGGATTCCTTCGTGGCCCAGCGGCGGTAGATCGCCGAGGTGCCGACCTTCGCGCGTCGGGCGATCGCGGTGATGGTGGTCTTCTGGTACCCGGTCTCCACGAGTACTTCCCTGGTTGCAGCGAGGATGGAACGGTCGACTTGGGGGTCCCGCGGTCGGCCCACACCGACTACTCCGGGCCGGCGGTCGCTGCTCGTCTTCACGCATCCGGACAGTACCGGACGAGTTTCACCGAAACTATTACGTTGCAGAGCGCTCCGTAATAGATTCCGGGAAGTCCGCCAGCCATCCACCGAAAGGACGACGCCCGATGATCACCCCGCACGACGAATTGCTCATCCACCAGCTCCCCACCACCCTCGACCACGTCTCGCAGAGCGACCTGCGCTGGACTGAGCGGATCGTGATGTACGGCTTCGACAAGTCCGGCGAGATCAGCATCATGACCGGTCTGGCGAAGTACCCGAACCGCAACGTCCTCGACGCCTACGCGATGGTCACCCGCAAGGGTGAACAGGCCCGAGTCGTCCGGATGTCCACCGAGCTGAACCCCCAGACCGGAGCCCTGAACGCGTGGAGCGTCGGGCCGTACACGTACGAGATCGTCGAGCCGCTGCGCAGGGTTCGCTCCACCGTCGAGTCCAACGAGCACGGACTGAGCCTGCAACTCGACTTCACCGGCGACTTCCCGGTCTACGAGCAGACCGCGGCCTTCCACCGCAGCCGCGGCCGGGTCCGCGAGGACGCCCGCCGCTTCTACCAGAACGGCACCATCACCGGCTGGATCGAGATCGACGGCGAACGCATCGAGATCGACCCCGACAGTTGGTGGTTCGGCCGTGACCACTCGTGGGGTGTGCGCCACGGAGGCGGCGGCGGCAGCCTGCCCGAGGGCGGCAACATGCAGCCCTCGGAGGTGCCCGCCGGCGTCTTCTACTACATGGGCATCTTCCAGTTCGACGACGAGGTGGTGCATTTCGCGCAGCGCGAGACGCACACCGGGGAGCGCTGGCAGTTCGAGGGCGAGGTGCTGTTCCCGATCGACTCCGGCAAGGACCCGCTGCCGATCATCGACGTCGAGCACGACCTGGACTTCCGCGACGACCTCCGCGTCGTCAAGTCCGGCACCTTCACGGTGCACCGCGCCGACCGCACCACCGACGTCATCGAGGTCGAGCCGGTGTGCGACTTCTGGCCGGGCCTGGCCGGCTACGACGAGTACAACGGCTACGCGTCGGGCATGTACCGCGGCAAGGACTTCAGCGACAGCTTCGACGTCGACATCACCGATGTGAACGAGATCCGCAAGGTCAGCATGCTGAGCGAGACGCTGTGCAAGGTCAGGATGGGCGACAAGATCGGGCACGGGCTGGTGGAGATGGTGTTCATGGGGGTGAACCCGCGCTACGGCTACACCGACTGGAGCGCCAACCGATCCGGCAAGAACAATGACTGAGCGGGTCGCGCCAGAGGACCTGGCCGCCGCTCTCGAACCCATTGTCCGGAAGCGCATTCCGGGCGCACAGAACGCGAAGATCGTCGACTTCAAGCGCACCGAACGCGGGTTCTCCACCGAGACCTACCTGTTCGACCTCGAGGGCGCCGAGCACGAGTCGGCCGGGTACGTCTTCCGCCGCCCGCCCGAGGTCTCGCTTTTCCCCGACTACGACCTGCGGCGCCAATACCTGGTGATGGACCGGCTCGCACCGACCGATCTCCAGGTCCCCGGCCTCCGGTGGATCGACGCCGGAGACAACCCGCTCGGCACCCCGTACTACGTGATGGACCGCATCGGTGATGCCGAGGCACCCAGCGACTTCCCGTCCTACCACACGGCAGGGAACTACTTCGACGCCGACGAGCAGGGTCGGGCGAAGATGTGGTGGGAGTGTGTGGAGACGATGGCGCAGGTCCATCTCCTCGACCCCGAGGAACTGCGGCTCGGGTTCCTGGCGATGCCCAAGTTCGGGGACGAACCGGTCGAGCAGATCGTGAACTACCTCGACTGGGCCGTGCGCTGGGCGGCACCGGAGCTGCCCCCGGTCATGGAGAGGGCCCTGACCTGGCTCGCGGGCAACCTCTACGATCCGGAGCACGTGACACTGGTGTGGGGGGACGCCCGCATGTCGAACATCCTGTACACGCCGGACCTGGCCGTGGCGGGTGTACTCGACTGGGAGATGGCGTATCTGGGTGACCACGAGGCCGACCTGGCGTGGGTGCTGTTCCTGGACTGGGCGTGCAGCGAGTACGAGGGCCACCCTAGCCTGCCCGGCACCCCGGGGCGGGAGGAGACCATCGCCCGCTACGAGGAACTGACCGGCTGGAAGGTGCGGAACCTGCTGTTCAACGAGGTGCTCGCGGCGGTACTGCTCTCGGTTCCGCTACTGCGCCTGTCCACCCACCTGAACCTCGGTGACAACGTCAGTATCACCGGATTCTGCATGGCCAGACTCGAACAACTGCTGGACGCGAACTGAGGCATCCCGGAGTGTAGGTCGAGCCCGACCGGTCAGTCCTTCTTCAGGTCCCGGTCGCGGCTCGGCTGCACCCGCTTGGGCTCGCCCGGCATCTTCGGGTAGTTCGGGGGGTACGGCATGTCGCCCAGGCCCGCCGCGAGGTCTCGCTCGGCCATCTCGAGCAGTCCGTCGAGGGAATGCGCGACGTCGTCGAGGGTCGCCATCGGGTCGCCGCGACCGGCGAGCAGAGCCGGCACGGTCGCGATGGTGAAGTCGTCGGGCTCGACCGACTCGAGTTCCGACCACGTCACCGGGGTCGACACAGTTCCGATCGGGGTGCGGCGAGCCGAATACGCCGATGCGATGGTCTTGTCCCGGGCGTTCTGATTGAAGTCCAGGAAGATGCGCTTGCCACGCTCCTCCTTCCACCACTTGGTGGTGGCACGGTCGCCGCTGCGCCGCTCGACCTCCCGGCACAGCGCGATCCCGGCCCGGCGCACCTCCACGAAGTCCCACCGCTGCTCGATCCGGATGTACACGTGCAGTCCGCGTCCACCCGACGTCTTCGGGAATCCGAGCAGTCCCAGCTCGTCGAGCAGCGGATGCAGGACGTCGAGCGCGACGCGGCGGGCGTCGTCGAAGTCGGTGCCCGGCTGCGGATCCAGATCGATCCGCAACTCGTCGGGATGCTCGACGTCCGGGCAGCGCACCGCCCACGGATGGAACGTGACGGTGCCGAGGTTCGCGGCCCACACGATGTCGGCGGCACTGCGCACCCGCAGCACGTCCGCGGTGCGCCCCGACGGGAACGTCACCTCGCACGAGCCGACGTGCTCGGGCCGCTTCGCCGGGACCCGCTTCTGGTAGATCTCCTCCCCCTCCACGCCGTCGGGGAAGCGCTGGATGTGCGTCGGCCGGTCCCGCAGCGCGCGCAGCAGTTGGCCGCCGGTGGCGACGCTGCGGTAGTACTCCACGAGGTGCCGCTTGGTGCCACCGTCTGCCCCGAGCCGCGGATAGTAGATCTTGTCCGGGTTGGACAGCCGGACGGCGACACCGTCGACATCGAGTTCCTCGGCCGGAGAACGCTTGGAGTCAGCCATGATTCAGTTCTCTCCCGTCAGGACGTCCGCGAGGTCGTAGCGGAGCGGAACCTCGAGCTGTTCGAACGTGCACGACTCCGGCGCCCGGTCCGGGCGCCACCGCAGGAACCGCGCCGCGTGCCGGAACCGGACCCCGGCCTGGCTGCCGCGTTCGCCGAGCCCGCCCTCCATCTGGTCGTACGCCACCTCGAGCACCCTCTCGGGGCGCAGCGGAATCCAACTACGGTCGGTGCCCGAACGCCAGCGCGTGGCCTCCCCCTCGGCCACGACGTCGTCGCCGACCCGCAGCGGCTCGAGTTCGGCGAGCAACTCGACGCGGCGCTTCGCGGTGAACGCCGATGCCCCTCCGACCATGTGCAGGTCGCCGTCGTCGTACAGCCCCAACAGGATCGATCCGATACCCGGCTGACTCTTGTGCGGCCGGTAGCCGATCGCCACGACGTCGGCGGTGCGCGAGTGCTTGACCTTCACCATCTCCCGCTTGTTCGGCAGGTAGTGACCGTCGAGCCTCTTGGCGACGACGCCATCGAGGCCCGCACCCTCGAACGTCTCGAACCACCGCTCGGCGGTCGCACTGTCGCGGGTCGCGGCGGTGACGTGACAGCTCGGTCCACCGCCGATCGCGCCCAGCAGTGCGTCACGGCGCTGCGCGAACGGGCTTGCGGTGAGGTCGACGTCGCCGAGCGCCAGCAGATCGAATCCGATGAACTGTGCCGGGGTCTGCACCGCGAGCAGTCTCACCCGGCTGTCGGCAGGGTGGATCCGCTCGGACAGCGAGCCCCAGTCCAGGCGGGTCCGGCCGCCGATCTCCCGGGGAACCACCAGTTCGCCGTCGACGACGCAGCGTGGCGGCAGTTCGGCCCGCACCGCCTCGACCATCTCGGGGAAGTATCGGGCCAGGTCCTTGCCACCACGCGACCCGAGCACGACCTCGTCGCCGTCGCGGAACACGATGGCGCGGAATCCGTCCCATTTGGGCTCGTACGACCAGACGTCGTCACCGGCCGGTTGCTCGGGCACCCCGGACGCGGCCTTGGCCAGCATCGGCTGCAGCGGTGGTGCGATAGGCAGGTCCACGGCGTCCATAGTGACACCCGCACCCGCCGTTCGCGCGCTGTTCGCCGCGTCCGGTGCGGCCCGATCAGACGTTCGAGTCGGGGGTTTCGAGGACCGAGGTGACCGGGGTGGGGTTGCGCGTCAGGTCGAGAACCGGGCAGTGTGCCTCGGCCGCCTCGTGCAGTTCGAGGTACCTTTCCCGCGACTCCGGGCCGGTGACGTTCACGACGACGCGGACCTCGCCGAAGCCGGGCCGCACGGCGTCGTCGAACCCGAAGAAGCCCCGGACGTCGAGGTCTCCCTCGGCGCGGGCGGTGATGTCGTCGACCCGGATACCGAGGCGCTCGGCCCAGAACCGGTAGGTCACGACGTGGCAGGACAGGAGCGAGGCCAGGTAGTACTCGACCGGGTTGGGTGCGCTGTTGTCACCGCCGAGCGCCGGCGGTTCGTCGACCTCCACCGTGTACTTGCCGAGCGAGACAGTGCTGGCGACGGCGTCGTGGGCCCGAGCCGAGGCCTTGAAGACGACGTGCGCCTTACCGGCGTCCTTCGAGACGGCATCGCCGGTGGCGGCGACGATCGAGGACAGATGGGAGACGGAAGCTGTGGTCATGGGTGAACCTGTCGTGAGTGTGCGGATCCGGACAGCCGAGGCCGCCCGGCGAGCGTGTCGTCGGGGTCGATCAGGACCGACGACAACCGCACGTGCACACCAGCGCGAAGTCGACATGGCGGCGCCGCGTCAGCAGCTCACCGGAGTCGATCGCGCGGAGTGGGGTCACGCCTGAGACTGTAGCCGGACCGCTCGGCCCGGTCTACGTCCCGCCCGGTCTACAGCCAGCCGCGACGTTTGAAGATCGTGTACAGCCCCGTGCAAGTGAGCACCATGAGCATCAATGCGAACGGATATCCACCGGCCCAGTGCAATTCGGGCATGTTGTCGAAGTTCATGCCGTACACGGTGCCGATCAGGGTGGGCGCGAACAGGATTGCGGCCCATGCCGAGACCTTCTTGATCTCCTCGTTCTGCGCGTAGCTCGCCTCGGTCATGTTGCGCATCTCTTCGTTCTGAGCCTGCGAGACCAGCGTCGCGTTGAGCGCGAGGATACTGCCGAGCAGTTCCCGGAAACCGTCGACCCGCTCGACGACGGTGGTCGCATGGTCGGTCACGTCCCGCAGATACTTCTGCAGTTCCTCGTCGGTGTTGTACTTGTCGAAGCCCGCGGACAGCCCACGCAGCATGCCGAGCAGCGGCTTGGTGGCGCGCTGGAACTCGACGACCTCACGGGAGAGCTCGTAGATGCGCCGCGACACCATGGGGTCGCCACTGAAGACCTCGGTCTCGATCTCGTCGATGTCGTTCTGCAGTCCCGCGACGACCGGCGCGTACCCGTCGACGACGGCGTCGAGGATCGCGTAGAGCACGGCCTCGGGGCCGAGTTTGAGGAGCTCGGGATCGCTCTCCATGCGGTGCCGAACGTTCGACAGGTCCGGCGACTCGCTGTGCCGGACGGTGAGCACGAACGTCGGGCCGCAGAAGATGTGCAGTTCACCGAAGTCGACGCTCTCCGATTCGTCGAGGTACCGCGCGGCGCGCAGCACGACGAACAGGGTGTCACCGTAGCGCTCGAGCTTGGGCCGCTGGTGCGCCACGATCGCATCCTCGACTGCGAGCTCGTGCAGATCGAATTGCTTTGCAGCAGCGTTCAGTTGAGCGTCATCAGGACGGTAGAGCCCGATCCACGCCATCGACGACTCGTCGGGCAGGCTCTCGAGCGCTTCCGCCAGGGTCGCCGGCGAGGCGATCCGGCGGCCGTCACGGTAGACCGCACTGTTGACGACGCTCGACTCCACGACGCCGGACGGGTTCGCGGCCGGTGGTGTCGGCCCCGGGTGTCGCGGCGCCATCGAATGCTCGGGCGAGACCACGTCATCGGCGGTGCCGGCGGCGCGGCGCGGGAGGATCGAGCGAATCGGACGCATTTCACGCATACGAGAACAGCTTTCGGGAAGGTCCGCGGTCCGGGCCACTGCTTGCGGCCCCACGGACACCAGTCGGACGCCACCTGACGAGATGGCGTGGATTGTCCTGTTTAACCGGTACTCGGAGGTTGGCTACTCATTACTAGCCCCACCTCCTCTTCCTCGAACCCCGCAGATTCCGCGGGCGCGGGTCGACCCGAACGACGACACCTTACTCCGGCGGCGCCGAAGGCGACAACCGGGCCGATCGGTCGCACGCGGTTACGGGATGAGCCCCTGCCGCCGCGCCTCGACCACGGCCGCGTGCCTACTGCTGACCTCGAGCTTGATCATGATGTTGCGCATGTAGCTCTTAACGGTGTCCAGGCGCAGCCCCAGTCGCTCGCCGATCTCGGCGTTGCGGCAGCCGAGCGCGACGTGGACGAGGACCTCGAACTCGCGTTGCGACAGCGCCACCCTCGCGGGCTCGGTGGCGCCGACGGTGAGCCCGCGCAGCTTTCCCTCCACCGCACGGACCTCGGCACCGAGGGCGTCGTCGTCGAGTCGGTCCGCGATCTCCCGCAGCGCGAGGTAGCTCTCGGTGATGCCCGTCGAGATCGCCGGATCCCGATACGCGTCGGGGGTGGTCCGCGCATTCTCGATGAGTGCGACGCGACGGTCCACCTCGTCACGGATCGCGATCTCGTGAGCGAGTTTGCGGGCGGACGCCATCACCGATTCGGCCGTCACGTCGCCGATCGGCAGGTTGGCGCGCAGTCCGCCGTACACCGCGGCCCGGGTCTTCCCACGCACCACGACGGGGGCGGCCAGCAGCGACTCGATCCCCTCGCTCGCCACCTCGTGGTCGTAGTCGTGCGTGATGTGCCGAGAGTGCGCGTAATCCTGGACGGCGCCGGGGCGCTGCTCGGCCATGACCCGACCACCCAGTCCGCATTCGGTGTCGATCGTCAGGTCCCGGAGCATCGCGCCGCGTGTCCCGACGAATCCCGACAGCCGCAGGCTGCGCCCGTCGACCATGCCTCCGAACAGCACCGGCAGCGTGGTGCTGGTGCGCAGGTAGCGGAGCTCGGCGCGGATCGCGTCCTCGTCGCTCGGTCGCAGGGTGTCGGTCATCTGTTCGTTCGGGACGCTCTCGCTCGGTCGGCGCGGGTACCCACCGCGGATACCCACTTCAGAGGGTAGCGGCCGCCGGACGGTGACCCATAGCGTCGGAACCGGCGGTGTGTAACGCCCGTCACTGGCCCATCACTGCGGAGGTACCCGTGTCCGATCTGTCCGCCTCGGCGAACCACACGCCGCTCAGTCCGCTGCGCTTCCTGGACCGCTCGGCATCTGTCTTCCCGACCAAGACCGCGATCGTCCACGGGGACCGGAGTTACACGTACCGGGAGTTCGCCGACGAGTCCGCGCGGCTGGCCCGCGTACTGCGTTCGCGCATCGAGCCGGGCGACCGGATCGCCTACCTGTCCCCCAACACCCCCGAGATGCTCATCGCGCACTTCGCGGTGCCGCTCGCCGGTGGCGTGCTGGTCGCGCTCAACTCGCGCCTGGCCGGGGCCGAGCTCGAGTACATCCTCGACCACGCGGGCGTGAAGATCCTCTTCGTGGACTCCGAGCTGGTGGGCGCGGTGCGCACCGCGCGGGAGAACGTCGCCAGTGTCGTGGAGATCGTCGAGATACCGGACTCGACGGTCCCGTACCCCGACGTCCCCGCCGGTGTGGTGACGGCGCAGTACGACGAGTTCCTGAGCAGCCGCGACGGCCTGACCGACGCACCGCTGCACTGGGGCGTCGACGACGAGCAGCAGGTCATCTCGATCAACTACACGTCCGGCACCACCGGCAAGCCCAAGGGCGTCATGTACACCCATCGCGGTGCTTACCTGAACTCGCTGGGCGTGACGTTCCACAACGGGTTCGACGGCAACACCAAGTACCTGTGGACGCTGCCGATGTTCCATTGCAACGGCTGGTGCACGCCGTGGGCCGTCACGCAGGCCGCCGGCACCCACGTGTGCCTGCGGGCGGTGCGCGCCGACGCCATCTGGGACGCGATCGACGATCTCGGCATCACGAATCTGTGTGGCGCACCGGCGGTCTGCACGACCATCGCCGGCGCCGACCGCGCCCATCCGGTGCCGTCGCTGCGGATCACCAACGGCGGCGCACCCCCGGCGCCGACGACCATCGCGCAGCTCGAGGCGCTCGGCATGAGCTTCGTCCACGTGTACGGCCTCACCGAGGTGTACGGGCCGTACACGATCTGCGAGTACCAGCAGGCCTGGGACGACCGCACACCCGAGGAGCGCGCCGCGCTGGTGTCCCGTCAGGGCGTCGGCATGGTGCAGGCCGAGAACGCGCGCGTCGTCGACGAGAACATGGTCGACGTGCCCGCCGACGGCGAGACGATGGGTGAGATCGTCCTGCGTGGCAACAACGTGATGCTCGGCTACTACCGCGACGAAGACGCCACCGCGGAGGCCTTCGCGGGCGGCTGGTTCCACACCGGTGATCTGGGTGTGATGCACCCGGACGGCTACATCCAGCTCAAGGACCGCGCGAAGGACATCGTCATCTCGGGCGGCGAGAACATCTCGACCGTCGAGGTGGAGCAGGCGGTCATGTCGCATCCGGCCGTGCTCGACGTCGCGGTTGTCGGTGTGCCGCACGAGAAGTGGGGAGAACGGCCCAAGGCGTTCGTGATCCTGAAGAAGGATGCGTCGGCCACCGCGGAGGACATCATCGAGCACACGCGCGGGCTCATCGCGCGCTTCAAGGTGCCGGAGGAGATCGTGTTCCCACTCGAACTGCCGCGCACCCCGACCGGCAAGGTGCTCAAGTTCGAGTTGCGCGCACAGGGATGACCCCGGCCCGGTTCGGCTGGAACGATACGAATGTCCTTTTGTTCCAGCCGAACCGG
>NZ_JPOC01000047.1 GCF_000738775.1 Prescottella defluvii | reverse complement strand
ACCCAGCCGGTCGTCCACCCCTCCCCGGCACGTGCGCTGCCCAGAATACCGACAGCTACCAGGGGAAATGTCTGAAACTCGAGGTATCCCCACGACCGAACCAGACCAAAGTGTCCATATTATCTGCCGACCGAGTCGGCCCGTGATCGTCGACATACGTGACAATGGTCGGGTGAACGACGCCGATCAGGACGCACCCGAGATTCCGCACGACGACATCGACAGCTCTGCGGCCGACTCCGCTGCGGAGGAAACGACCGGTGAGTCGCGAGGGTCGCGTCTGTACCCGCGAGTGACGAGCTTCCGGTCCCGACGCGGTGCGCTGACGGATCCGCAGCAGGGCTCGTGGGATCGCATGTGGCCGACGATCGGCGCCGACGTGGGCGACGAACTGCTCGACACCACCGCCTGGTTCGGCCGCGAGGCACCGGTGATCATCGAGATCGGTTCGGGAACCGGCACCGCGACGGCCGCGATGGCGAAGGCGGAGCCGCACGTGAACCTCATCGCGGTCGAGGTCTACCGACCGGGTCTGGCGCAGTTGCTGCAGACAGTCGAGCGCGAGGACATCCCGAACGTTCGGGTGCTGCGCGGCGACGCCGTCGAGGTGCTCGAGAACATGGTCGCGCCCGAGTCGCTGACCGGCGTCCGGGTCTTCTTCCCGGACCCGTGGCCCAAGGCCCGCCACCACAAGCGCCGGCTGCTGCAGGCGCCCACGTTCGCGCTGATCGCGAGCCGGTTGAAGCCGGGCGGGGTGCTGCACGTCGCGACGGATCACGCCGAGTACGCGGAGGCGATCGCCGAGGCCGGAAACGCGGAGCCGTTGCTCACCGAGCTCGATTGGGAGTCACCGATGACCCACGAGCGACCGGTCACGAAGTTCGAGGACAAGGCACACAAGGTCGGAAGCGCCATTACCGAACTCATCTGGGGGAAGATCAAGTCATGAGTCTCAGCACGCCGGACACGGCTTCCAATTCCCCCGAGGGCAACGGTCGCGAGATCCGCCACAAGCGAGTTCTGCTCGTCTGGGACGCCCCGAATCTCGACATGGGTCTGGGCGCGATCCTCGGTGGTCGGCCGACGGCCGCGTACCGGCCGCGGTTCGACGCGTTGGGCCGGTGGCTGCTGTCCCGCACGGCCGAGCTTTCCGCCACGGAAACGGCCGTACTGGAGCCTGAAGCGACGGTCTTCACGAACATCGCCCCTGGTAGCGCCGATGTTGTCCGCCCCTGGGTCGAGGCCTTGCGTAATGTGGGTTTCGCGGTGTTCGCCAAGCCCAAGGTGGAGGAGGACAGCGACGTCGATGCCGACATGCTCCACCACATCGCACTCCGCCGTGGTGAGGGCTTGGCCGGCGTCATGGTCGCCTCCGCCGACGGACAGGCCTTCCGTGAGCCGTTGGAGGACATCGCAGCAGCCGGCGTGCCGGTGCAGGTTCTCGGGTTCCGCGAGCACGCCAGTTGGGCGGTCTCGTCCGACATCCTGGACTTCGTCGACCTCGAGGACATCCCGGGTGTCTTCCGTGAGCCTCTGCCGCGGGTCAGCCTGGAATCCCTCCCCGACGAGGGCGCTTGGTTGCAGCCGTTCCGCCCGCTTTCCGCCCTGCTCGTCGGGCGCTGAGGAGTCCTTACGTGTTTGCTCGCTGGGGAGATCTGGTCTACCGAGCCCGTTTCACCGTCATCGCGGTGATGGTGGCCGGACTGTTGGCGCTGGGCGCCTACGGCTCCGGGCTCAACGACCACCTCAGTCAGAGCGGTTGGGACGATCCCGGCTCGGAGTCGGTGGCGGCCGCGAAGCTCGCGGACGGCACGTTCGGCCGGGACACCAACGGTGACGTCGTCGCGATGTACACCGCGCCGGAGGGCAAGACGGTCGACGATCCGGCGTTCACCGCGCAGGTCAGCGACAGCCTGAAGCGGTTGCTCGAGACTCATCCCGACGAGGTCGCGAAGTTCAACGGCAGCTATTTCACGCTGCCCAACACGCCACGGCTGCCGGCGCTGGCGACCGAGGACCGGTCCCATGCGATCGTCAGCGTCGCGTTGAAGGGCGACAACGACACCGCGATCACGAACAACTTCCGGGCGATCCGGGACTCGTTCGCGATCGACGGCGTCGAGGTCCAGCTCGCCGGCATGCAGCCGGTCGCGAGCGCGATCAACGACACCATGGCGAACGACATCAAACGCATGGAGATCCTCGCGATCCCGGCGGTCGCGGTGCTGCTGTTCTTCGTGTTCGGTGGCGTCATCGCCGCGGCGCTGCCGCTGCTCGTCGGTGGCCTGACGATCATCGGGGCCAACGGCATCGTCCGGGTGATCACGCACTTCACCGAGGTCAACGTCTTCGTCGCGTCGGTGGTCTCGCTCATCGGCCTGGGCATGGCGATCGACTACGGCCTGTTCATCGTCAGCCGGTTCCGTGAGGAACTCGGCGACGGACGCAGCACCAAGGACGCGGTGCGCCGTACGGTGATGACCGCGGGCCGCACCGTGCTGTTCTCGGCCACGATGATCGCGGTCAGCCTCGGCGGACTGATCCTGTTCCCGCAGGGCTTCCTCAAATCCGTCGCCTACGGCGCGATCGCGACGGTGGTACTGGCGGCCTTGACCTCCGTCACCGTCCTGCCGGCGATCCTGGGCATTCTGGGCCGGCGGATCGACAAGTTCGGCCTCAAGCGGTTCGGCCAGATCAAGTCGACCGAGGAGATCGAGGCCAGCATCTGGGGCCGGCTCACGCGTTGGGTGATGCGCCACCCGCTCAAGGTGACGATCCCGATCGTCCTCGGTCTGATCCTCCTGATCATCCCGCTGTCCGGCATCAAGTTCGGCGGCATCAACGAGGACTACCTCCCGACGGACAACACGACCCGGATGGCGCAGGAGCAGTTCGACGAACTGTTCCCCGGCAACCGCACCGAACCGGTGAAACTGGTCATCACCGGCGGCGAGGGCGCCCAGGTCGGGCAGATCCTCAAGACCGCCAGCGGCGCGCCCGGACTGGTCGAGAAGTTCACCATCACCGGCCCGGCGAAGGACGGCGTCCAGGTCCTCAAGGCCGGACTGGTCGACCGCAACGACTCCGCCGCCACCATCGACTACCTACGCGCCATGGAAGTCCCAGACGGCGTGACGGTGATGGTCGGTGGCACCCCGGCGATCGAGCAGGACAGCATCAGCGCCCTGCTCGACAACCTGCCGCTGATGATCGTCACGGTGCTGATCCTGACGACGCTGCTGATGTTCCTGGCGTTCGGCTCGCTCGTGCTGCCCATCAAGGC
>NZ_JPOC01000046.1 GCF_000738775.1 Prescottella defluvii | reverse complement strand
CTGGGCACCTGTATGACGGTCGTGGTCAGGGACGGCACTATGCGTGTCGGCAGCCTCAACGTCCAGATTGCGGATGGAAGCCTGATGATTGCCGGCGGCGTCAGTCAGCCGGATCCGACACACCCGACCAATCAGGTCTTCGTTCCGGCCGCCAATGACGGCAAGTTCGGTGTGTACTCGAAGTCGATCAGTGTCCCCGGTGGCGCACTCGGAACGGGTTCGTCCGAGGACTTCGGCCCGACGGCCATCCAGGCGACGGTCGAAGCCGTGGCCTTGCCGTCGGTGCAGCCGTACACCCTCGGTGTCGAGCTTCCGGTTCGGTTGAAGTTGACCAACCCGCTCCTGGGGAACAACTGTTACATCGGTTCTGCGTCCAATCCGATCCGGCTTTCGCTTGCGCTCCAAGATGCTGGTGCTGCGCAGTGGATTTCGGATACAGTTCCCGGCGTTCCGGGCGGGGTCTGGCCCCAGGCAACACACAAGGCCACCAACTTTGCGGTGCCCGGAGCCGCCGGATGTGGGCTCTTCGGCTCGCTGAACTGGGCCGTCAATCAACGGGCCGGCCTGCCGTCGGGTGGTGCGGGCAATTCCCTGTCCACCACCAGCTCTGTCTACAACGCCGCGGGATGGGAGCTGTCGTAGTACGGCAATCGAATTGATTCATCGAAGCCTGTTCACTCGACCGTTCATCCGAGCGGGGCTACACCTCACATGAAGGAGAACCGAATGGCAACGAAGGTTCTCAATCGGGGTAGCGCAGTTCTGGCCGTCGCTGCGGCCGCGACGTTGACGGCTGTGGGGCTGTCGTACGCGTCGACAACGATCACTCCCGCCGGCACGCCGGTCACCGCAACGAGCAGTGATCTTCGGATCATCACCACCACTCCCGGGTACACCATGCGCTGCACGAATGTGTCCGGCACCGGAACTACCCCGGCTGCACCCGGCAACGTCAACCCGTCCACTGGCGGGATCGATATCAACATCAGCAGCGTGAGTCTGTCGAGTTGCACGCTCAACGGGCAGCCTGCGACGGTCGCTGCCAGCGGGACCTGGAAGCTGAAGTTCGACAACGATGGTGCATCACCCCAGGGTTCACTGATCATCCCCGCCGGTGGCGCGGTGGTCACGGTGCCGTCGAGTGGTTGCTCGATCACGTTGGGGGCGAGCACCATCGGGCCGCTGCCGTACGCGAAGCCGTCGGTGACCGCCTCGAACTCCGGGACGGTCAACTTCAACTCGACCGGTGGCGGAGTGTGCCCGCCGGCAGGTCCCGGTACGGCTACCCTGACGGGCAAGCTGACCTTCTCGCCGGGAATCGACGTCACGCCGTGACGTTGATCTGACCTAGACCGTCCCGGTATCCACGTGGGTGGGTACCGGGACGGTCGACGGATCGGATCGAAAAGTATTCAGCTGAAGGCTCTTCGAGAAGCGACTGTTCGGTGGTGCGCTTTGGTGGTGCAGGGGATCGGTCGGGTGGCTCTGGTGTGTTGGCCAATCTGTATCGGATGGCCGGGTGAATCGATTGTGTCGACAGCAAGAAGAACCGGTCGGATGGTATCGAATTCTGTGCCGCCTTCGGGATGCGTCTCCGCTGCCTACGTATGCGCGATCCGGAGGGCTCGGAATTGGTGTCGAACGGATTCGGTCAAATGCATGACAGGTTGCGGCGAACGCCTGTACTAATAGTGGCGTGGATCACATTGTTGCATCGAAAGCGTCCCGAGGAGGTGTCGTGTTCGCCGATTCGCCCAGCGCCGACGTGACCGACAACGCTGACCAGAACCGCTTCGAGTTGCGGCTCAACGGAGACCTGGTGGGAATCGTCGGCTACTACGACACCTCACCGGCCGTTCGCCGCGGCGCACGGAAACCTGCTGCCGTCGTCTCGTTCATGCACACGGTCGTCGTCGAGGACTTCGGGCACCGTGGGCTCGCCGCCGTCATGGTGCGGCGCTCGCTGGACCGGGCCCGCGACTACGGCTGGCGCGTGCGCCCGGTGTGCACGTACGTGCAGCGGTTCGTGGAGGCCAATCCGGAGTACCTCGATCTGATGGCGCCGCCCGAGGCGTCCGACGCGATCTCGCTGAACTGATCGACGCGCGGCCACGCCGCGGTCAAGGATCGGCATCGAACCGCCCCACCCGTCCCGAAACGGACCCGGTGCCGGCGGTTCGGCCGGTTTCATGGGAAACGTGAACAGCAAATCCCCACGAACAGCGGGCGCCGTCGCCGACGCCGTCCGGATCGTCGACAGCCCGCCGCACGAGCGCTACGAACTCTGGGTGCGCGACGACCTCGTCGGCATCCTCGGCTATCGCCGCGACAGCGCCGGTCCGTCCGGCGACGTGCTCACCCTGCTGCACACCGTCGTCCGCGAGGACCGAAGCGGCCGCGGCTGGGCGGCGGTACTGGTGCGGGCCGTGCTCGACCGCGCCCGCAGCGAGGGCACCCGGATCCGTCCGGTCTGCACCTACGTCACGCGATTCCTCGGCACGCACACCGAGTACCTGGACCTGCTCGACGAGCAGTGACCCTGATCAGGCCAGATCGACCACGACCGGCGCGTGATCGCTCGCGCCCTTGCCCTTGCGCTCGTCCCGGTCGATGTGCGCGCCGGTGACCCGCGCCGCGAACGCGGGGGACCCCAGCACGTAGTCGATGCGCATGCCCTGCCGCTTGGGGAACCGCAGCTGCGTGTAGTCCCAGTAGGTGTAGACGCCCGGACCGGGTGCATGCGGGCGCACCACGTCGGCGAATCCGGCGTCGGCGAACGCGTCGAACGCGTCCCGCTCCGGCTGCGACGTGTGTGTCTTGTCCGCGAAGAACGCCGGATCCCACACGTCCTCGTCGGTGGGGGCCACGTTCCAGTCGCCCATCAGCGCGATCTGTGCGTCCGGGTTGCCGGCCAGCCAGCCCTCCGCGTCCGCGCGCAGCTTCGCGAGCCACTCCAGCTTGTAGACGTAGTGCGGATCCGTCAGCTCGCGGCCGTTGGGCACGTACAGGCTCCACACCCGCACCCCGCCCACCGTCGCACCGATCGCGCGGGCCTCCCGCGTGGCCTCCGCCTCCGGATCCTTGTTGAACCCGGGCTGGTCCGCGAACCCGACCTGCACGTCCTCGAGCCCGATCCGCGACGCGATCGCCACGCCGTTCCACTGGCTCAGGCCCACGTGCGCCACCTCGTAGCCGGCCTCGGTGAACCGCTCGTACGGGAACTGCTCGTCCTTGCACTTGGTTTCCTGCATCGCCAACACATCGGTGTCGGTGCGGGCCAGCCAGTCCACGATCCGGTCGGTTCGGGCACGGACCGAGTTCACATTCCACGTCGCGATACGCACACCGGAGAGGGTAGTCAGCTACCCCGACAGTCACCGAACCCGGCCGTCGGACCGGCGCACCGGCTTGGGGCCCAGAGCCTTGAGGCGCACCACGTCGGCGCGCTCGATCTCCACCACGCGGTCGTCGGCGGTGCGGACCACCACCGTCGGCTCGAGCTGCTCGAGCGTGCCGATCACGTCGGTGAGCGGATGCGAGCCCCCGGGTGGCAGGCGATACCGCACCACCACCCGGCCGCCGATCACCGGCGGACCCGGTGGAGGGTCAGTCCTCGTCATCGTCCTCGTCGTGACCGAACGGGTCGTCCACCGTGCCCGGCGTCCAGCTCAGGTTCGGCACGCCCCAACCCTCACGCTTGATCGTCTTCTTCGCCGCGCGCTTGTTGCGGCCGATCAGCACGTCCACGTACAGGAAGCCGTCCAGGTGACCGGTCTCGTGCTGCAGCATCCGCGCGAAGAAGCCGTGGCCCTCGATCTCGACCGGGTTGCCGTCCTCGTCGGTGCCGGTGACCTTGGCCCAGTCGGCGCGGCCGGTGGGGAACTGCTCACCGGGAACCGACAGGCAGCCCTCGACGTCGTCGTCCTCGTCCGGCATGGTCTCCGGGATCTCCGACGTCACCAGCACCGGGTTGACCACGCAGCCGCGGCGACGGGTCGACTTGCCGGTCTCGTCGACATCGGGGCAGTCGTACACGAACAGGCGCTTGGCGACACCGACCTGGTTCGCGGCCAGACCCACACCGTTCGCGGCGTCCATCGTCTCGTACATGTCGCGGATCAGATCGGCGAGTTCGGCGGGGGACTCGGCGACGGGCTTGGTCGGCTCGTGCAGGACGGGATCGCCGACGATGCGGATCGGAAGAATTGCCATGGTCACCAAGGATAGTGGGCGTGATATTCGCGGCGCGTCCCCCTGGAACCCCGTCACCCTCGCCGTGACCGTGGTTCAATGACCAGGAAGAACATCGGTGTAATTCGTGATCGGGGGGCCGGTCGGCCGCATACCCGAGCGCGACGTTCGGCCTGATCCGTTCGGGCCCACCAGGGGGCGCGGTACGCGGGGCCGGGCGGGATCAGCAGTCGAGGAGTGAGATGGACGGCGCAGCAGCCCGGAACCAGTCTGAACGCAGCGACGGCGCGTCGAACAGCGAGGTCGGGGAGGACGGCCTCACCCGCCGCGAACACGACATCCTGTCCTTCGAGCGGCAGTGGTGGAAGTACGCCGGGGCCAAGGAAGAGGCCATCAAGGAACGCTTCTCCATGTCGGCCACCCGTTACTACCAGGTGCTCAACGCGCTCGTCGATCGCCCCGAGGCCCTCGCCGCCGACCCGATGCTGGTCAAGCGCCTGCGTCGCCTGCGGGCCAGTCGGCAGAAAGCTCGCGCCGCCCGCCGGCTGGGCTTCGACATCTCCACGTAAGCCGCCATTCAATCCCCGGCCGTCGTCACCTCGTTACGAGAACAGTCGGACGCGCCGATTAAGGTCGGAACAGTGACCACCCCGAACCCAGAGTCGTCAGGCCCCCCGCTGCGAGCCCTCGCGATGGTGCTGATCGCCCTCGCGATCCTCTTCGCCGGGTTGGGCGCCGCCTCCCTGGGGGGCTCGGACTCCGACGACGCCGCATCCGAAGCGGCCGCCACCACCACCTCCGCACCCGCCGCGGCGCCCGCCGCCGTGCGGACCACCACGGCCGCACCCGTCACCACGACCACCGAGGTCGAGGCCACGACGACGGCGGTCAGTTCCGCGCCGGTCACCAGTTCCGTGTCGGCCACCGCGCCCGCCCGCGTCGACAAGTCCGTTCCGGTTCGGGTGTTCAACAACAGCACCGTCTCCGGTCTCGCCGGCCAGACCGCCGACGAACTCGCGGCCAACGGCTGGACCGTGTCCGAAACCGGCAACTACAGCTACGGACTGATCCAGAAGACCACCGTGTACTACGGCGACACCGCCGCCGAGAAGCAGGCCGCTCAGGCCCTCGCGGCGGAACTGGGAGTCACCGCGGAACCGCGTTTCGCCGGCATCGCCAGCGCGTCGCCCGGTGTCATCGTGATCGTCACCTCCAACTAGCCCGCGAAAACCCGCTGGTTATGATCATCGACAGATTTCAACCACCTCGAAGGAGCGGTTCGATGGCCTCGCATTCCACCCGTCGCAAGTCCTGGCGCGTCGTGACCCCCCTGGTCGCGATCGCGGCCCTGGGACTGACCGCATGCTCGAACAACGAGGAGCCCAGCGACGTCCCCGGCACCACCCCGCCGGTGTGGACGGGTTCCCCCGCCCCCGCGGGCGATCACGCCGAGAGCGGCTCCGCACATGCTTCCGCGACCGAGGCCGGCACCGTCGAGGTGCAGCTGAAGGACGCGAAGGGCGCCGACGCCGGCACCGCGTCGTTCTCCGAAGGCGACGGCTACGTCCAGGTCACCGTCAACGCGCAGGGCCTGACGCCCGGCTTCCACGGCCTGCACGTCCACTCGGTCGGCAAGTGCGAGCCCAACTCCGTCGCCCCCACCGGCGGTGAGCCCGGCAACTTCCTGTCCGCCGGCGGCCACCTCCAGGTCGAGGGCCACACCGGCCACCCGGCCAGCGGTGACCTCACCTCGCTCGAGGTGCGCGAGGACGGCAAGGGCTACCTCGTCACCACCACCAGTTCCTTCACCCTCGCGGACCTGAAGAACGGCGGCAAGGGCACCGCGCTGATGATCCACGCGGGCGCCGACAACTTCGCCAACATCCCCACCCGCTACGCGCCCGCCCCGGACCAGGAGACCCTGGCCACCGGTGACGCCGGTGCACGCGTCGCCTGCGGCGTCATCAACGGCTGACACCGAGCCACCTGAACAACCCGGACGGCGGGGCCACCACGGCCCCGCCGTTCCGCGTCTGCCAGCGGATTTCCGGAGCCGTGCGGGGTGCGGAACGCTGTGGTTGGATCGGTTGCGTGGGAGTTCCCTTCGCCGGTTCACCTCGTCCGACCCTCGGGGTGGAATGGGAGATCGCGCTGGTCGACAGGACCACCCGCGATCTGTCCAACACCGCCGCCGAGGTGTTCGACGCCGTCGGCGGGCTCGCCGACAAGCCCCGCGTCACCAAGGAGTTGCTGCGCAACACCGTCGAGTTCGTGACCGGCATCTGCGACAACGTCGGCGAGGCCATGGACGACCTGTCCGAGACGATGTCGCTGGTGCGCCGGGCCGCCGACCCGCTCGGCGTCGACCTGATGTGCTCGGGCACCCACCCGTTCGCGCAGTGGTCCACCCAGTTGCTCACCCGCACCCCCCACTACGACGAACTGATCGAACGCACCCAATGGTGGGGTCGGCAGATGCTCATCTGGGGTGTGCACGTGCACGTCGGGATCTCGAACAAGGAGAAGGTGTTCCCGATCCTCAACGCGTTGCTGCTGAAATATCCTCACCTGCTTGCACTTTCGGCGTCGTCGCCGATGTGGACCGGCGTGGACACCGGCTACGCCAGCAACCGTGCCCTGATGTTCCAGCAGTTGCCCACCGCCGGCCTGCCGTTCCAGTTCGACCACTGGACGCAGTTCGAGGGCTACGTCGACGACCAACTCACCACCGGCGTCATCGAAAATCTCGGCGGCCTGCACTGGGACATCCGGCCCGCACCGCGCTGGGGCACCATCGAGGTCCGCGTGTGCGACGGCGTCTCCTCCCGCTCCGAACTGAGCGCCCTCGTCGCCCTCGTCCACTGTCTCGTCGTGCACCTCGACACCCGACTCGAATCGGGGGAGACGCTGCCGTCCATGCCGCCGTGGCACGTGCAGGAGAACAAGTGGCGCGCAGCGCGGTACGGCCTCGACGCCGAAGTGATCCTCGGCGCCGACAACCGGGAACGGCCCGTCACCGACGACCTTCACGATCTGCTCGAACAACTCACCCCCACCGCGGTGCGCCTCGGCTGCGCCGACGAACTCGCCCGGGTCGCCGACATCCCGCGCCGCGGAGCGTCGTACCAACGTCAGCGCAAAGTGGCCGCCGCGACCGGAGGTGACCTGCGCGCCGTCGTCCGCTCCCTCGTCGACGAACTGGACACGTAAGAGCCGATTCACCCGCCGTTTACTATGAACGGCGTGTTAGTGGACGGTGGCGCGCGGACGGAGCCGAGACGGCTCGACGAACGAACCCGAAATCTCCTCCTCGGTGGCGTCGTCGCGGCCGGTGTCGCCGCCCTCATCGCGCTGCAGGTCTTCGCGTCGTCCCGCGGCTTCCAAGGGCCGCTGGAGAGCCTCCTCGACGATTTCGTGGGAACCCCCAAGTCGGCGTCCGTGCCGTGGGCCGGACTCGCGCTCGCGATGGTGGGGCTCACCAACCGGCAGCGGGTCCTGGCACTGTCGACTGCCGTCGCGATCGACGTCGTCGTCGCCGCGGTCCGGTACCTCGCGGGCGGTCCGCTGACCGTCGGCAACGGTGCGGTGATCGTGCTGACCGCGATCGGCGTCTGGGCGGGCTGGAAATGGTCCGGTGAGCAACGCCGCAACGCGCTCATGGGCGTCGGGCTGGGCGCGCTGCTGATCGTCGCCACCAAGTTCGGCGACGTGTGGCTGCACATCACCGTCCTCGCCGGCCCGCAGGTCCTCGACCAGTACGTCCAGCTCGCCGACCACGCGCTCGGTAACCCGTCGTGGGTGATGGGCAACATCGTCGACGCCACCGGGTCCGTCGGCTACGCCGTCCTGCACTGGGTGTACATCGAGCTGCCCGTCGCCGCCATCGTCGTCGCGCTCTACCAGCTGCGCAAGGGCTGGCCGTCGCACCACCTGGTCCGCACGTTCCTGCTGATCGGGCTGATCGGGCCGGTGTTCTACATCCTGTTCCCGGTCGTCGGACCCATCTTCGCGTTCGGCGCCGACGGCAACGGCTTCCAGGTCGGCGACTTCTGGCCGTCCGTCGTCCCGTTCGACGTCACGCCGACGGCGATGCCGTTCGACGACGCCACCCCCCGCAACTGCATGCCCAGCCTGCACACCGCGTGGGCGCTCGCGATCTTCCTGCACTCCCGGCAGGGCCCGCTCTGGCTGCGCTGGGGCGGCACGTTCTGGCTTGTGTGCACGCTCGCCGCAACCCTCGGCTTCGGCTACCACTACGCCGTCGACCTCATCGCCGGCGCCGTCCTCACATTGACGCTCGAGTCCGCCCTGCGCGCTCCCGAGCGAGGCTGGGGCTGGTTCCGGGTGCGGATCGTCGTGTCCGGCGCCGCCCTGCTGGCGGCACTGCTGCTGAGCTACCGATTCCTCGCCGTGGAGATCGCCGAGTACCCGATCGTGTCGGCGCCGCTGCTCCTCGGTGTCCCGGCGCTCTTCGCCTACGACTACTGGCGCACGTTCTATCGCGTCCCCGCCTCCTCGCGATTTGCGCACTTGTCGGCCCCGGAGGACGCCCCGACCGCGCGTTAAGTGCGCAAAACGCGGGGGCTGGGGACGGCGTCGGCGCGACGAGTGCGCAGAACGCGAGCTAGCGGAACGTGCCCGGATCCTCGTCGCGGTTGATCAGCAGGCCGTCGCGGCCGCGCTGCTCGCGGTAGGCGACGCGGCCGACGCTGTGCGCGATGACGGGCGCCGTCAGGAGCGTGAACAGCCCGATCAGCACGAGCATCCAGATGTCGACGTTGCCGTGCAGGCGGATCACCGCGCCGACCAGCACCAGCACCAGCCCGACCACCTGAGGTTTGGTGGCCGCGTGCATCCGCGAGAGGGTGTCGGGGAAGCGGACGATGCCGATCGCAGCGGTCAGCGCGAGGAACGATCCGAGCAGGATGCAGATCGCCGCGAGGACGTCGAGGAAGCCGTTCACGAGTCGTCACTCACCCGGAACCGGGCCACGCTGACCGAGCCGACGTAACCGACCAGGGCGAGCGCGACGATGGCCGGCACGATCGTGGTGTCCCGCGTGTACGCCGCCCACACCGACAACCCGCAGATGGCGGTGGCGACGAGGGTGTCCATCGCGACGAGACGGTCGAGACTGCTCGGCCCCGCGAGCAGCCGGTAGGTGGTGAGCAGCGCCGCCGCCACCAGCATCACTCCGGCGATGATCATCACGGCGGTCATGCGCGATCCTCCCTGCCCTCTTCGTGGTACTCGTAGTCCCGCAGGTGCCACGGCGCCGGCTGCCAGTCCGAATCCCGCTCGAACGCGGCGATGAACAGGCGCTCGAGCTGACGGGTGGTCCGGTAGAACTGGTCGACGGCCTTGGTCGTGCCGACATCGAGAACGTGGACGTACACCGCCCGGCGCGACTGGTCCACCTCGATCACCATGGTGCCGGGGATCAGGTTCAGCACGTCGACGCACAGCGTCAGCACCAGATCCGATTTGATGCCGAGCTTGCAGCGCAGCACACCCGTGACCGGGGGCGGCCCCGGACGGATCGCGAGCCACGCGACCTGCGCACTCGACTGCGCCGCATAGAAGACGATCATCCCGAGGAGCTTGACCATCGACACCAGGTGCACACGTCCCTCGACGGGAACCCGCGGCAACGGCAGCAGCCACATGATCAACAGGCCGACGACGAGTCCACCGAGCAGATTCGCGATGCTGAACGTGCCCCACAGCAGGATCCACACCAGCGTCAGCCAGGCCAGGATGCCGACGCGGAGTACGCGTTCGCGGGTCATCGGTCACCTCCCTCGCCCAGTACAGCGGTGATGTAGACGTCCCGATTCTGCAGGTCCTTCGCCGCCCGGTCACTGATGCCGATCATCGGACCCGCGAACACCGTCAGCGCCAGGCCCACGGCGACCAGGCCGATCGTCGGCACCAGCATGAACACCGGCATCCGGCCCACGTCCTTGCGATCGACGAACGCGATGTCCTCCTCCGATTCGTCGATCAGCGCCGACGGGCTCACGTCGGCGAGTTCGCCCTCGGGGGCGTCGGCGCGGGCCCGCCAGAACGCCTTGGTCCACACGCGGGCCACGACGTACAGCGTCAGGAGACTGGTCACGGTGCCGCCGCCGACGAGCAGCCACGACAGCACGCTCGGATGCGCGACACCGGCCTGCAGCAGCGCGATCTTGCCGATGAACCCGGAGAACGGCGGGATGCCACCGAGGTTGAGCGCGGGGATCAGGAACACGATCGCGAGCACCGGGCTGGCGGCCGCGAGACCGCCGAGGCGGCGCAGCGACGACGACCCGGCCTGCCGTTCGATCAGACCCACCACCAGGAACAGGGTGGTCTGCACGATGATGTGGTGCGCCACGTAGTACACCGAGCCGGACAGGCCGGACTGGGTGGACAGTGCGACGCCGAAGATCATGTAGCCGATGTGGCTGACCAGGGTGAACGAGAGCAGACGTTTGATGTCGCTCTGCGCGATGGCGCCGAGGATGCCGACGATCATGGTGAGCAGACCGCACACCATCAGGACGTTGTCGAGCTCGCCCTGCGGGAACAGCAGCGTGTGGGCGCGGATGATCGCGTACACGCCGACCTTGGTGAGCAGGCCCGCGAACACCGCGGTGACCGGGGCCGGGGCGGTGGGGTAGGAGTCGGGCAGCCACGTCGACAGCGGGAACACCGCAGCCTTGATGCCGAATGCCACCAGCAGCACACCGAAGATCGCCATGCGGGTGCCGACCGGGATGTCGTCGAACCGCAGCGCCATCTGCGCGAGGTTGAGCGTGCCCGTCGCGGCGTACGCGAACGCGATGCCGCACAGGAAGATCAGCGACGACACCATCGACACCATGACGTACGAGACGCCGGCCCGGACGCGGTCGGCGCTCGCCCCGAGGGTGAGCAGCACGAAACTCGCGGCGAGCAGCACCTCGAATCCGACGTACAGGTTGAACAGGTCGCCGGCGAGGAACGCGTTGGACACGCCCGCGGTCAGCACCAGGTACGTGGGCAGGAAGATCGACACCGGTTGGTGCTCGTGGCCGTCGCGGATGCCCTGGCCGATCGAATAGATCATGACGGCGAGCAGCACGATCGACGACACCAGCAGCATCAGCGCCGACAGTCGGTCGACGACCAGCGTGATGCCGATCGGGGTGTCCCAGCCGCCCACCTGGATCGCGGTGGTGCCGTGCCGGTCCGCGAGGTACAGCAGCATCGCCGAGACGCCGGTGACGCCGATGAGCGCGGCGAGGGTGATCCAGCGCTGCGCGGTGGGCCGGCGGCCGACGATGAGCGTGGCCGCCGCGGCGATCATCGGGATCAGCACCGGTAGCGGCGTCAGGGTCCCGATGAGTTCGGGGGAGAGCGTCATCGCGTACCCCCCGGCGTCTCGGTTGCCTCGGTTGCCTCGTCGTCGGTGTGCAGTTGTTCGTAGGCCGTGTAGTCCTCGGGGTCCTCGAGCTGGTCGACGGGGATCGGGTTGCCTTCCGAGTCGAAGGCGTCGCCGCTCTTGCTGGGCGCGCCGGTGATCGGGTCGTCGGAGCGGTCGCGGTCCGGCGCCTCGGCCGGGGTGCGCCGCTTGGAGACCTTGGTGTCCTCGGGGTCGTCCTCGACCCGGTCTGCGGTGTTGATCTTGAACGAGCGGTAGGCGAGGGCCAGCACGAACGCGGCGATGCCCATCGTGATGACGATCGCGGTGAGGATCATCGCCTGCGCCAGCGGGTCGGCCATCTCCTCGTGCACCGACTCGCGTCCCACGATCGGGGGATTGCCGGCCGGGCCGCCGACGGTGAGGATCAGCAGGTTGACGGCATTGCCGACCAGCAGCAGACCCAGCAGCATGCGGGTGATGCTGCGTTCGATCAGCAGGTACACGCCGGCGGCGGTGAGGACGCCGATGAGGATCAGTGTCGCGAGGTCGGCGTTCATCGGGCATTCACCTCCTCCTGGGCGTCGAGGCGGGCCCCGAGGCTGCGGAGCACGTCGAGCACCAGGCCCACCACGATCAGGTACACCCCCAGGTCGAAGAACAGTGCGGTGACGAGTTTGATGTGACCGAGCAGCGGCAGCGTCACCTCGAACACCGCCGACGACAGCGGCGGCGCGCCCAGGACCAGTGACGTCAGCGCGGTGCCCGCGGCGAGCGCGAGACCGAGGCCGAGGATCTTGCCGGCGTCGATGGGCACCGTCTCGCCGAGTTCGTAACGCCCGCCGGCGAGGTAGCGCAGTACCAGCGCCAGGCCCGCAGTGAGACCGCCGGCGAAGCCGCCACCGGGCGCATTGTGGCCGGAGAAGAAGAAGTACACCGACAGCACCATCATCGTCGGGAAGATCAGCCGTGTGGTCACCTCGAGCACCAGCGACCGGTGCCGCGGGTCGATGAGGTCGCCGCCACGCAGCCACGTCGTCTCCGTGCTCGACGACGCCGCATCCTGCACGACGGAGGGTGCGTCCGACACGCGTGGCGCCGTCCCGAAACGGCGGTGCCGGAACACCAGGCTCGCGACGCCGGTCGCGGCAACCAGGAGCACCGAGATCTCGCCGAGGGTGTCCCACGCGCGGATGTCGACGAGCAGCACGTTCACCACGTTGCGGCCGTTGCCGAGGTCGTAGGCCGCCTCGGGGAGCTGCAGGTGGATCGGCACCGAGTTGCGGGCGTTCATCGCGTACGCGGCGATGGTGGTGACGGCGGCGCCGACGCCGACCGCGAGGATTGCGCGCGGCAGCCTGAAGCCGATGGCCTGACGCTCGTCGATCTCGGCGGGCAGCTTCCGCAGTACCAGCACGAAGATCACCAGGGTCAGCGTCTCGACGAGGAACTGGGTGAGCGCCAGGTCCGGGGCGCCGTGCAGCGCGAAGATGACGCCGCAGCCGTAGCCGCTGAGCCCGACGAGGATCACCGCGGCGAGGCGGTTGCGCAGCACCGTCGCGGCCAGCGCCGCCGCCATCATCATCAGCCCGACGGTGAGCTGCAGCGGTGACTCCCACAGCCGGATCTCGGCCCACACGTCGGTGCGGAGCGCCAGCAGGATCACCGGCAGCAGCACGAGCGTCGCGAGGATCGTCGACTGCGTCAGCGGCAGCGAACCACGCTGCGTGAAACCGGTGAGCCGCATCGACAGCGTGTCCATGCCGCGCAGCGTCGCGTCGTACACGCGGTCGGCGTTGCCGAGCGGCGGATGCTGGAACCGCAGACGCTGAACGGCCCCGCGGTGCGCGGCGAACAGCAACGTACCGAAGGTGACGATGACGACGGTGAGCAGCAGCGGCGTGTTGAAGCCGTGCCACAGGCCCAGGTGGTAGTCGGCGTGCGGGCCCGCGGGCAGCGTCGTCGAATAGGGCGTGAGCAGCTTCTCGAGCTGCGGCGACAGTGGTCCGGCGGCCAGGCCGGCGACCGCGAGCAACGCGGGCGGCGCGAGGAACAGGGCGCTCGGGACGTGCATGTTCGCGACGGATGGGCTCGGCTGGCGCAGCCGCTTGCGGCCGAACGCGCCCCACACGAACCGGATGCTGTAGGCGACCGTGAGAATCGAGCCCAGCGCCATCGCCACGAGGACCGTGGTGCGGATCCACGGCTCGACCATGTCCGCGCGGATGATCGATTCGAGTGCGGCTTCCTTGCCGACGAACCCGAGGAACGGCGGCAGACCCGCCATCGACGCGGCAGCGAGCGCGGCGATCGTCGCCAGCCACGGGGCGCGCGGTCCGAGGTGTGCGAGTTTGCGGATGTCGCGGGTGCCGGTGGTGTGGTCGATGATGCCGACCACCATGAACAGTGCAGCCTTGAACATCGCGTGCGCGACGACCATCGTCATGCCGGCCAAGGCGGCGTCGCGGGAACCGACCCCGACGAGCACCATCAGGAACCCGAGTTGGCTGACGGTGCCGAACGCGAGCACCAGTTTGAGGTCGAACGAGCGCAGCGCGCGCCAACCGGCGAGCAGCATCGACGCCAGACCCAGCACGATGATCGTGACCCGCCACGGCGGCGAATCGGCGTAGCCGGGGGCCAGACGTGCCACCAGGTAGATGCCGGCCTTCACCATCGCGGCCGCGTGCAGGTATCCGCTGACCGGGGTGGGGGCGGCCATCGCGCCGGGCAGCCAGAAGTGCAGCGGGACGATCGCCGACTTCGACAGCGCACCGACCAGGATCAGCACGATCGCGACGCTCGCGAGCCATCCGCTCGCCGGGTTCGCAACCACGTCGGACAGGTTGTAGCTGCCCACCTGCTGGCCGAGCATGATGATTCCGACGAGCATCGCCAGGCCGCCGGCGGTGGTGACGAGCAAGGCCTGCGTGGCGGCGCGGCGACTGGTCGCGCGCTCGGCGTAGTGGCCCACGAGCAGGAACGACAGCACCGTCGTCAGTTCCCAGAACGTGTAGAGGATCAGCATGTTGTCGCTGGTCACGAGGCCGAACATGGCGCCCGCGAACGCGACCATCTCGGCGGCGAAGATGCCGAGGCGGGGTTCGTCGTCCTTGAAGTAGCGGGCGCAGTACACGAGGATCAGCGCGCCGACGCCCAGGACCAGCACCGACATGATCGCGGCGAGGGAGTCGAACCGCATGTCGATGTTCATCGACAGGCCGGGAACCCATTGGATGCTCAGGCTCTGTTCGGTGCCCCAGTTCGCGATGACCCAGCCGAGGCTCGCGAGCGGTACCAGTGCGAGCGGGAAGAACGCGTTGCGTCCTATTGATCGCACGACGAGAGGAGCCAGAACGGCGGCAATCGCGTGGGCGATCAATACGACTAGCAAATGGCACTCCGTCGGGTGGTCGGGCGGCGGGGTGACGAATCGGTATAACCGAGAGTCGGGCAGACCCTTCGCTTAGCTAGTGAAGTGGACTGCGGGGTCCATCTTACTGAGTGTCCGAATCGGAGAATCACCCGGTACGGGGCGGGCAAGTCGTGGTGGGCGAGTGACGGAACCGTGGCGGGGGTACGTTGCGACAGGTGTCCGACGAGAACCACACCGTGATCCGAACCGCCGCCCTCGCCCACATTCGGGACCGCCGCCTGCTGCAGGCCCGGTCGGTGGGCAAGACCGCTTTCTACATGGCGGGCGGCAAGATCGACCCGGGTGAGACGCCGGAACAGGCGTTGCACCGGGAGGTCCGCGAGGAACTCGATGCCGGGATCGTCGAGGGGACGGTGCGCGAACTCGGAGTCTTCGAGGCGGAGGCATTCGGGCACCGACCCGGCACCCGACTGCACATGACGTGCTTCCTCGCCGAACTCACCGACGAACCGCGCGCCACCAGCGAGGTCGCCGAGATCCGCTGGTTCACCGAAGCCGAGTACACCGCGATGCCCGAGACCGCGCCGGGCTCTCGACTGGTCTTCGCGCGGCTGCGGGAGTTGAACCTCGTCGACTGACGCCGGGTTCCCGGCGCCGCTCCCGAACTGACCTCCCGCGGACGCGATCGCGCGGGCGGGAGGTCACTCCGGGCGCGGGACCGACGGCTGGGCTCGGTGCCCGCGGATCGCGAGCGCGCAGAACACGACGACCAGCAGCATCGCGACGGCCGCGCCGCGGTCGAAGGTGACCGGGCTGTCGAACGAGATCGCGGTCCAGCCCTCGGACGGGGGCACATCGGGCAGCGGCTCGTACGAACCGCTGTAGAACACGAACCTGCTGGTGACGCCGACGACCTCCGCGAACACCAGCGACAGCAGCGGCACCACGAGCCCCAGCGACGCGAGGGCGCCGCTGTCGGGCAGGGTCGACCCCAGGGCGACTCCGATGCCGACACCGAGGACCGCGAGCGGGACGAGGACCCACACCCGACCGTTCCCCGGGCTCGGATCGATGACCGCCGACAGCGGGATCAGCGCGAGAACGGCCAGGCCGAGCACGGGCGCCGGCCGCCACCGGGCGACCGCGGCGCTGGCCGCTACCGCCGCGAACCCCACGACGACCAGCACCCACGACTCCTCCCGCAGGTAGTCCTGGGTGACGGTGCGGGAGATCAGCGTCGTGACGAACGGCGTCGCCGCGGCCACGGCCGTCGCCGCGAGCAGGAACGGGCTGTCGAGACGTCGGGCCCAGAACTCGGTGAGCGCCACCACGAGCACGAGACCGACCGCGAGGACCGTCCACAGCTGCAGCCGCGAGTTCGTGGTCTGCCCGTCGATCCACGCGCCCAGCAGGCGGTGTGCGAGCGCGAGCGTCGCGACGGCCGCGATCGCCTGAAGCGTGATGTCACGTTCGGACTCGGCCGGGCCGTCGGCGTCGACCACCGCGCACACCGCCGCGAGCACGAGCGTGGGGACCAGCACCCACCAGAACGGTTCGCCGAGTGCGGAGGTGCTCGGCGTCCAGTCGGCGCGTGCGGTGTGCGCGACGACGAACGTCGCCGCGACCCCGACGACGAGGGCGAATCGGGGGAGCGGGCGCGCCCACGCCGCGGCGACGGCCGCGCCCAGCAGCACCCCGGCCGCCACGCACTTGGTGTAGTGGAGCAGCGTCAACTGGTCGACGCCGCCGGCGCCGGACACCGAGAGTCGAACAGCGATCAGCACGGCGGATGCGACGACCCCCGAGATCCAGGCCGGCCGGACCGACCCCGCACGCTGCAGTGCCGCGTACGCGAGGACGGCCACCACGGTGCCGATCGCGACGGCGGTGGGAAGCGTGTCGAGCCACGACTCCATCTGGCGGCCGGACGCGTTGAACTCGCCGCGCCACTCGCGCGGGCTGATGAGTACGAACGTGCCCAGGGCCCCGGAGAACAGGGCGGCCGCAGTGGCCAGGGTCGTCTGGGCCGTCCGGAAGGTCGCTGTCATCGGTTCTCCGCGTACGCCTTCAGATGCGCCACCTGATCGGGATCCAGGGACGGCCGCACCTTCTCTCGCGCCGCGGCGACGTCGGCGGCGGTGACGTCGGCGGCGTCGACGTCGCGTCGCATCGCCGCGAGGGCGGCCTCGCGCAGCAGCGCCGCGCAGTCGGCGGCCGAGTAGCCGTCGAGGTCCTCGGCCAGCGCGTCGAGGTTCACGTCGTCGGCGAGCGGCACCGACCTGCCCGACGTCCGCAGGATCTCCTTGCGCGCGTCCGCGTCCGGCGGCGGCACGAACACCAGGCGCTCGAGTCGTCCGGGCCGCAGCAGTGCGGGGTCGATGAGGTCGGGGCGGTTGGTGGCACCGAGCACGACGACGTCGCGCAGCGGTTCGACGCCGTCGAGTTCGGTGAGCAGTGCGGCGACGACGCGATCGGAGACGCCCGAGTCGGAACTCTGTCCGCGGCGCGGCGCGAGGGCGTCGACCTCGTCGAGGAAGATCAGTGACGGTGCCGAATCGCGGGCGCGCTGGAACAGCTCGCGCACCGCCTTCTCCGACGAGCCCACCCACTTGTCCATCAGTTCGGCACCCTTGACGGCATGCACGCTGAGCTGACCCGAACTGGCCAGGGCGCGAACGAGATACGTCTTGCCGCAGCCGGGCGGCCCGTACAGCAGGACACCGCGGGGCGGGTCGACGCCCAGGCGTGCGAACGAGTCCGGATGCTGCAGCGGCCACAGCACCGCCTCGGTGAGTGCCTGTTTGGTCTCGACCATGTCGCCGACGTCGTCGAGGGTGATGCTACCGATCGCGAGTTCCTCTGTGCCCGAACGGGACAGCGGTCGGATCACGTCGAGGGCGCCGGTCAGGTCGTCCTGGGTCAGCCGCGGCTCGGTCTTGGCGCTGCTCGCGCGGGACGCCGCCCGCAGGGCCGCCTCCCGGCACAGGGCAGCCAGGTCGGCGACGACGAAACCGGGAGTGCGCGAAGCTATCTCGGCGAGATCGAGGTCGGCGGTCGGGACCTTGCGGAGTAGCAGTTCCAGCAGCTGCCGGCGCCCGGCGCCGTCGGGCAGCGACAGTGACAGTTCCCGGTCGCACAGGTCCGGTCCGCGCAACCGGTCGTCGAGGCTCTCGGGGTGCGCGGTGGTGGCGACGAATGCGACCGACTCGGTGTCGACGGCGCGGCGAAGTTGGTCGAGGATCATCGTTGCGACGGGCTCGCGGGTCGCGGGCAGCAGCGCGTCGATGTCGGTGACGAGCAGCACCCCGCCGGAGCGGACGGCGTCGACGGCCGCGGTCACCTGCTCGAGCCGCGACTGCGCCTCGGCCGCACCGACACCGGGACCGTCGACCTCGACGACCCGGCGTTTCGCGAGAACGGACCGGGCCAGCATCGACTTGCCGACCCCGGCCGGGCCGGTGACGAGGACCCCGAGGTGCGGTGAGGCGCCGAGTTTCTGCAGCAGTTCGGGTTCGTCGAGCGCGAGGGTGAGCCACTCGGAGAGCTTCGCGGCCTGGGCGTGCGCGCCGACGAGGTCCTCGACCGGGACGACGTCGGCGGTGTGCGGTTCGGTCACCGCCGGAGGGGCCGCCGTCGGCGCGGGTGTCGCGTCCGGCACCCCCGCACCCCAGCTCACCGCCGAGTTCGGTTGCACGCTCACCGGACCACCCGACGGGTCGACGCCGGTGACGGTGAGCAGTTCCGACGTCCACGTCACCGCGAAGGTCCGCGACAGGGCCTGCGTCGCGGACGCGGTGCTGGTGCCGGGGCCCAGGTCGCGCGGCAGCAGGGACACGGCGTCGCCCACGGTGAGGACCTTGCCGAGCAGTGCCTGCCGCAGCGTGGTGTCCGAGACCGACTGCTGCGCCATCGTGGAACCGCTGACGGTGACCGTGCGTGCGCCGTACACCGTGGCCGGGGTGACCACGACGGTCGCGTTCTCGCGCAGTCCGACGTTGGAGAGGGTGACGTCGTCGAGCAGTGCGGTGCCGGTGGGTGTTCCGGCCGGTGCGCGTCCGGCGACCGCGGCGGTCCGCCGGGCCCCGACGAGCGTGATCGCATCCCACTCCCGCAGCCCCAACGCGGCGAGGGCCTCGGGGTGCAGGCGCACCACACCGCGTCGGGCGTCCGCGGCGGACGTGTTGAGTCGGACCGTGAGCGTCAGTTCGGGGGAGGTCACGTCTGCCAGCCTAGTGCGGCGTCCGGTTCTCCCCGTTCCCCGCGTTTTGCGCACTTGTCGCGCCGATCCGCCCCCACTCCCCGCGTTTTGCGCACTTGGCGCGACGCGGAGGCCCAGAGTTTCGCGGTAAGTGCGCAAAACGCGAGTGGGGGGATGTGGCGAAGGCTGTGGAGAACACCGAGGGCTGTGGATAACTCGTCGGTCGGGACCGCGATCGGTCGGTGCGATGGGGCACCGTGACCGGTCATGAGAAGGAAGAAGCCGGAATTGCCCGAGGTGTTCGTCGGACGCGATGCGGTGCGCGACGGCGCCCTCACCGCCGCAGATCTGCGAGGACCGCGGGTGCGTCGACTGTTCCGCGGCGTGTACTGCCCGACCGGGGTGCACGTCAGCCACGAATTGCGTTGTCGAGCCGCGGCGCTCACCGGGGAAGGGACACTGGTACTCACCGGCAGGTCGGCGGCGGTGGTGCGGGGAGTGGAGTTGGTGTCGACGTCGGATCCGGTGGACGTGATCGCGTTGCCCGGACGTCGGGTCAACCGGCGCCCGGGACTCGGTGTCCGACGCGTCGCGATCGACGCCGGCGACCATGAGCCGTGGGAGCAGATCGCGATCGCGCGGCCCGAACGCATGACATTCGACGTCCTCTCGACGGGACCGCTGATCCGCTCGGTCGCCGACGTCGACAGGATCTTCCGCGCGAAGCTGACCACGCAGGCCCGGATGGCGTCGTATCTCGAAGGGCGTCACGATCACGGGGTGGTGCGCGCCCGTGAGGCTCTCGCGCTGACCGACCCGCGTGCGGAGTCGCCGCCCGAATCGGAACTGCGTGTGCGGATGCACTTCGCCGGCCTCGACCCGGTACCGCAACTGTGCATCTACGCGGACGGAGAGTTCGTCGCTCGGGTCGACTTCGCATTCGAGGAGGAGCGACTTGTCGTCGAGTACGACGGCGAATGGCACGGGCAGCGCTCGGCGCTGGCGCGGGATCGGATCCGGCAGAACGCGCTGCGGAGGGCGGGCTGGCAGATCCATTTCGTCACCAAGGAGATGATGGTGAACCCCAACGCTGTGATCGACGAGATCTACGGTGCCGTACTGCGCGCGCGCAGTGCCCGGCCCCGGCACCTCTGACCCAGTCGCGACAAGTGCGCGAAACGCGGGAACCCCGCCCCCGTACTCGCGTTAAGTGCGCAAAATGCGGGAACCCCGCCCCCGTGCTCGCGCTAAGTGCGCAAAACGCGGGGACGGGGGAACACGGAGCCAGCGCGGAGTCAGCGCGGGCGGCGCAGGCCCAGGCGGGCGGCGGAGCGGCGGTTACCGCCGGGGGCGCGGCGGGTGGCGCGGCGCTCGGACGGCTTGAAGTCCCAGGTTTCGGGGCGCGCGGCGACCCACCGCTGGGACCGGATCGCGAAGGGGATGTGCGCGAGGTAGGCGCCGACGAGGACCATCAGCAGCACATACGGGTAGGTGACCAGGGCGGCCGCGGCGAGGGCGACGAGCGCGAGCAGGGCGGCGGCCATCCGGCCGGGCACCGCCACGGACTTCATGGCCAGGGTGGGGATGCGGCTGACGATCAGGGCCGCGGACAGCAGGGTCCACACGGTGACGACGGCGATCGACGACCACCACCCGTCGCCCCACTGGATGTAGGCGGCGAGGGGGGTGAGCGCGATCAGTGCACCGGCGGGTGCGGGGACGCCGACGAAGAAGTCCTTGGTGTACGCGGGCACGGTGTCGTCGTCGAGCAGGGTGTTGAACCGGGCCAGCCGCAGCACGATGCTAACCGCGTACAGCAGTGCGATGATCCAGCCGAAGTTGTTGCCGTCGAGCAGGGTCACGTACAGCACCAGGGCGGGTGCGACGCCGAAGGAGATGGCGTCGGCCAGCGAGTCCAGTTCGGCGCCGATCTTGCTGGTGGCGTCGAGCATGCGGGCGATGCGGCCGTCGAGGGAGTCGAGGACGGCGGCCGCCCCGATCATCGCGAGCGCGGTGCCGAGTTCGCCGTCGAGGGCGAACTTGATCGCGGACAGTCCGCTGCAGAGCGCGAGGATCGTGATCATGCTCGGCAGTAGCCGGACCGCGTTCCGTCCGCTGGGGCGCGGCGGCCTCACGACAGTTGCGCGAGGACGGTTTCGGCGCCCACGGTGCGCTGGCCGCGCTCGACGAGCAGCGCGGTCCCGGCGGGGAAGTACGTGTCGACCCGGGAGCCGAAGCGGATCAGTCCGTACGTGTCGCCGATGGTGAGCTTGTCGCCTTCCTTGGCGTCGCACACGATGCGGCGCGCGAGCAGGCCGGCGATCTGGACGACGGCGACGTCGTGGCCGTCGGCGGTCTCGAGGAGCATGCTGTTGCGCTCGTTGACCTCGCTGGCGTCGGCCAGGTCCGCGGACAGGAACTGTCCGGGCTGGTGGACGACCTTCTTCACGAGCCCGGCGACGGGTGTGCGCTGGACGTGGACGTCGAGCACCGACAGGAAGATGCTGACGCGGGGCAGCGGCTGGTCGCCCATGCCGAGTTCGGCGGGCGGGACGGCGCTGTCGACGAGTGCGACCTCACCGTCGGCGGGGGCGACGACGACACCGGGCCGGTTGGGCGGCACGCGGTGCGGGTGCCGGAAGAACGTGGCGCACGCGGCCGCGGAGGCGAGGCCGGCGCGGCGTACCCACTTGCGGTTGCGGCCCACCGCGGCGACCGCGAGCGGCGCGAGCACGAACGGCACGCCGGCGGGGTGCAGCGGCGGGACGGCTGCCTTGACGAGGCCGATGACGTGGCCGACGCCGGTGGGCTGGGGGGTACCAGGGGGTGTCGGTCGACGTGCCACGTGTCCTCTTACCTCTTCGGGTGATGCGGCGGTGCGCCGCACGAGCCAGTACAGGCTACGTGAGTGCGGCGAACCGGTGAGTCGCGATGTGCTAGCGGCTCCCGACGGCGAGTGCCTCGGCCTCGCTCTTGATGCGCGCGAGCGTGGAGTTCATCCCGGCGATCATCTCGGCCTCGAAGGCGTCGGCGCCGCCGAGAACCGTCTTGATCAGGAACTGCGACAGCTGGCTGGTGCCGGTGGGGGCTTCGCGGCGCTCGATCACGCGGGTGCCGGTCTCGGTGGCCTCGAGCGTGTACGACCAGATGGAGCGGTTCTCGTTGATGCGGAACGCGATGGCCTTGTTCGGCTCGAAGCGGATGACCTTCGACGTCGTGGGCCACACCAGGAAGCCCTTCCGGTTGAGGTTGAACGTCTTGGTGCCCTCGCGGACCTCGCCGGAGACGCGCATCTTGCGGCACTGGGGGCTCCATTCGCCCATCCGCTTCAGGTCGGAGACGATCGTCCACACGTCCTGCGGGGTGGCGGCGATCTCGATGGTTGCTTCGAGGGTGTTCGTCACGGGCCGGCTCTCCAGTTCGAAGTTGGTGGTACAGAAGGTCACGCGTACCCGTGGATACTAGGCCCTGACACCGACAGTGTGTGCGGCAGGTCACTCTCGGCCCCGGATCTCGCATCCCCGGCGCCGGTCGGTGTCCGCCCGATACCCTCGAATCCATGAGCCGTGTCGAGGGCGTCCTGTTCGACATCGACGGTGTGCTCGTCACCTCGTGGCGGCCGGTTCCCGGTGCCGCCGAGGCGCTCGACGAGTTGAGTCGCCGCGGGGGTGTGCGCGCATTCCTCACGAACACCACGTCGCGGACGTGCGACGAGATCGCATCCGAGCTGGCGGGGGCGGGGTTCGATGTGCGGCCCGACGAGATCGTGACCGCGGTCCGGCTCACCACCGAGTATCTGCGGTCGACGTATGCCGGTGCCCGCGTGATGCTGCTCAATCACGGCGACATCCGCGCCGACATGCCCGACATCGAGTTCGACGACGTCGATCCCGAGGTGATCGTCGTCGGTGGGGCTGGGCCGGAGTTCACGCACGAGGCCCTCAGCCGGGTGCTGGACTTCATGGTCGCGGGCGTGCCGGTGGTGGCGATGCATCGTGCGTTGATGTGGTCGGAATCGGGCGGGCTGCAGCTCGACACGGGTGCGTATCTGCCGGGGCTCGAGGAGGCGTCGGGTTCGCGGATCGTGGCGGTGGGCAAGCCGTCGCTCGCGGGGTTCCTCACCGCGGCGGAACTGATGGGGGCGGATCCGGCGGCGACGGTCATGGTGGGTGACGACTTCCGGGGCGACGTGCTTCCGGCGCAGCGGGTGGGCATGACGGGGGTGTTGGTGCGGACGGGGAAGTTCCGGCAGCCGATTCTGGATCTGGCGGTGGATCGCCCCGATCACGTGATCGATTCGGTGGCGGATCTGCCGGCGTTGCTCACCGCTCTCGGGTGACGCGCCGACGTTCTTCGGTCGACTATCGAAATGCCCTGTATCGGACGCGTCGGCGGGTACTGTCTCGGGCACGCCCGGCGGTGCTTCTCCGATCCTGCCCGGCGCTCCCTTTTTCCGTTCGTGAAGGAGTCCGAATGTCGACCGTTTCCCGCCTGCGCGCAATGTCCGATCTCGGTCGGCGAATGACGCGGACGGCGGTGGTTGCCGTGGCGGGAATCGGTGTGGCAGCGGGCATTTCGTTGATCGGTGCGGGTACGGCTGTGGCGGCGCCGGTGGCGTGCCTGTCTCCGGCGTCCCCCAACGACATCCAGGTCTCGGAGTTCGCGAGCTGTGGTGCGCAGGCGTTCGAGCAGGGCGTGGCCCGCTCGGCGGCGATGGACAGCGGCACGGCGGTCTCGGTCGCGCAGGGCTTCGGGTCGTCGAACAGTGCCGCGACCGGTTTCGGCACCGCGCTCAGCGCGTCGCGCGGCAACGGTCAGTCGCTCGCCCTGGCGATCGGCGGCGGCATCGCGCACTCGTGGGCCGATGACGGTCACGCGACGTTCGCGATCGCCGGCTGGGGCTCGGGCGCGACCGCCGAGGAGGGTGGCGTCAACTGCGTCGGCCCGCTGTCGTTCGCGTGGAATCTGAAGACCGGTCAGACCTGCCTCGGCTAGGAGCCGGACGGCGTCTGTTCGCCCGCGGCGGAGACCGCCTCGTAACGTTGCACTCGACCTTCTCGAGTGCTAAAAATGCACTTGGCACTCGCGACACGTGAGTGCCAGGTCGGGACGGTGAGACCGGGTACCTAGACACCCCTGGTCGTCCGTCGCGGGCACCGAGCCTGGCCGGAAGCGTAAATGGGGCGATCCGACGAGTGATCGCCTCCGTGTGTCACCCCCAATCCGGAGGATCACTTCGCAATGGCCAAGATCATCGCGTTCGACGAAGAGGCACGTCGCGGCCTCGAGCGTGGCCTGAACAGCCTCGCTGACGCCGTCAAGGTGACGCTGGGACCCAAGGGTCGCAACGTCGTGCTGGAGAAGAAGTGGGGCGCCCCCACGATCACCAACGACGGTGTTTCCATCGCCAAGGAGATCGAGCTCGAGGACCCCTACGAGAAGATCGGCGCCGAGCTGGTCAAGGAGGTCGCCAAGAAGACCGACGACGTCGCTGGTGACGGCACCACGACGGCTACGGTCCTGGCTCAGGCGCTCGTCCGCGAGGGCCTGCGCAACGTCGCTGCCGGCGCCAACCCGCTGGGTCTGAAGCGCGGCATCGAGAAGGCCGTCGAGGCCGTCACCGCCAAGCTGCTCGACACCGCCAAGGAGGTCGAGACCAAGGAGCAGATCGCTGCCACCGCTGGTATCTCGGCGGGCGACTCCACCATCGGCGAGCTCATCGCCGAGGCGATGGACAAGGTCGGCAAGGAAGGCGTCATCACCGTCGAGGAGTCCAACTCCTTCGGCCTGCAGCTCGAGCTCACCGAGGGTATGCGCTTCGACAAGGGCTACATCTCGCTGTACTTCGCGACCGACGCCGAGCGTCAGGAAGCGGTCCTCGAGGATCCGTACATCCTGCTGGTCAGCTCCAAGATCTCCACGGTCAAGGACCTGCTGCCGCTGCTGGAGAAGGTCATCCAGGCCGGTAAGCCGCTGCTGATCATCGCCGAGGACGTCGAGGGCGAGGCCCTGTCGACCCTGGTCGTCAACAAGATCCGTGGCACGTTCAAGTCCGTCGCCGTCAAGGCTCCGGGCTTCGGTGACCGCCGCAAGGCGCAGCTCGCCGACATCGCCATCCTCACCGGTGGCGAGGTCGTCAGCGAAGAGGTCGGCCTGTCCCTGGAGACCGCCGGCATCGAGCTGCTGGGCCGCGCCCGCAAGGTCGTCGTCACCAAGGACGAGACCACCATCGTCGAGGGTGCCGGCGACGCCGAGGCCATCGCCGGTCGCGTCAACCAGATCCGCGCCGAGATCGAGGCGTCGGATTCGGATTACGACCGTGAGAAGCTGCAGGAGCGCCTGGCCAAGCTGGCCGGTGGCGTTGCTGTCATCAAGGCCGGCGCTGCGACCGAGGTCGAGCTCAAGGAGCGCAAGCACCGCATCGAGGACGCCGTCCGCAACGCGAAGGCTGCCGTCGAAGAGGGCATCGTCGCCGGTGGCGGCGTGGCGCTGCTGCAGGCCGCTCCGGTCCTGGACGACCTGAAGCTGGAGGGCGACGAGGCCACCGGTGCCAACATCGTCAAGGTTGCCCTCGAGGCTCCGCTGAAGCAGATCGCGTTCAACGCCGGCCTCGAGCCCGGCGTCGTCGCGGAGAAGGTTCGCAACCTGCCCGCCGGCAGCGGCCTGAACGCCGCCACCGGTGTGTACGAGGACCTGCTCGTCGCGGGCATCAACGACCCGGTCAAGGTCACCCGCTCGGCGCTGCAGAACGCTGCGTCCATCGCGGCTCTGTTCCTGACCACCGAGGCTGTCGTCGCCGACAAGCCGGAGAAGGCCGCTGCTCCCATGGGCGACCCGACCGGTGGCATGGGCGGCATGGACTTCTGATCTGACGATCGGAAAGCCTGAGCTCAGGTAAGACGCAGAAGCCCGGGACACCTTCACGGTGTCCCGGGCTTCTCGCATTTCTGCATCACTCGCTGGGCATGATCATCCAGGCGGCGGCATAGACCAGTGCGACGGTGCCGAACGAGACGAAGGCGCCGAGGACGGCGGCGACGCGGACGAGGTTGACGTCGATGCCGAAGTACTCGGCGACGCCGCCGCACACGCCGGAGAGCATGCGCTGGTCGCGGGAACGGGCGAACGGTCGGGGCGAGTCGCTGGAGTTCATGACATCAGAGTCTGGTTCGCGGCGCCGTCCGCCGCCATCGGGATTCCCCCCGATCTGCACCCTGATCTTTCGGCTCGGGGTGGTGGGTCGCGGCACGTCGACCCCACACGTCTTCTGTCGGCATCACACCCGTTCTGCCTGTGCAATCGGTGTGTGATGCGGACAAAGGATGTGTGACGCCGGGACGTGGGCAGCGGGACCGCCGAATGCCGGGCCTGGCGGACGGAGTGGGCATAGGCTCGGAGGCGTGGCGGAGACCGTGCCGATCCAGATGCCAGACGGAACGACGACGCCGGTCCGGCTCTTCCCCGGTCCGGACGGCGCGCCGGTCGTGGTGATCGTGCCGGGGCTCGGCATTCCCGGTGCGTTCTACGACCGCTTCGCGAATTCTCTGGTGGACCACGGTTTCTGCGCCGCGACGTGCGAGCTGCGGGGGCAGGGTGACAGCCGGCCGCGGCCGAGCGCGTCGAGCACGTTCGGCTACCAGGAACTGGTGGCGGTCGACCTGCCGGCGATGTTCGAGGTGGTGCGCGAGCGGTTCGACGCGAGCACGCCGTTCCTGTTGGGGCACAGCATGGGCGGGCACCTCGGGATGATGTATGCGGCGCGGATCCGGGGTCGTCTGGGCGGGCTGATCCTGGTGGCGTCCGGGTCGCCGTACTACCGAGGGTTCCCCGGGGTGCGTGCGCCCGGGATGCTGCTGGGGTCGGCGGCCATGTCGATCACGGCGAGTGTCGCCGGGTTCTGGCCGGGGGACCGGTTCGACGTCGGGGGATTCGGGCGGCAGTCGCGGGTGCTGATCTCCGACTGGTCGAGGTTCGCGCGGAGCGGCCGGATCGAGCCGGCCGGCGCCGACATCGACTACGAGGAGCGGATCGGCAGATTGCGGCTACCGGTGTTGTCGATCTCCGTCGAGGGCGACGACCTCGCGCCGCGCGGTGCCGCCGCCGAGTTGTGCCGGAAGCTGTCGGGGGCCGAGATCACCACCTGGCACCAGGACGACGAATTGGGGCACAACGGGTGGATCAGCACCCCCGGCAGCACGGTCGACCGCATCGTCGCGTGGATTCGCGATCACAGTTGAGAATTCACCCTCGGTTTTCATCCTGGGGTTGATCGCAAAACTGGTGCAGTTCTGTATCGGTGCCGTTATATTTGCGGAAGCGTTCTCGCTTCGAGGCGCACCACCACTCGCAATACAGGGAGTTTCCATGGGTTCGTCCGAGATCCTCACCGTCCTCAACGCTGTCACCTCCATCGTGAAGGCGCTGAACTCGCTGGGCACCGCCAGCTCGGCCGGCACCGGTGCCGCCGGTTCGGTCGACACCAGCTCGCTCTCCAGCAGCTAGTCACCTCGAAGCATCGCGCAAGGGCGGTGACAGTGCATCTGCACTGTCACCGCCCTTGCGGCGTTCTCGCCAGGTGACGCGTCGGCTCAGAGGCCGAGCGACGCGGCGAGCGTCGGCCACGACTTGGGGAGTTCGTCGCGCCAGTACGCCCAGGTGTGCACGCCCGCCGGGTTGTAGACGACGGTGGCCGGGATTCCGAGGGAACGCAGCCGGTCGTCGAGCCGGTGCGTGCAGTGATCGGTGACGGCCTCGATCGACCCGCCCAGTGTCACCAGCAGTGGCAGGTTCGGGTTGTCGAGGGTCTCGTTCGGGCCGGGCAGCCCGGTCGCCGTCGACACGTACATCGTGGTGCCGCGCAGCTTCTCGGCGCCGATCAGCACATCGTGCTCGGCCCACCGGGGATCGGTGCGCGGACCCCACATGTTGGTGATCTCGCCGCCGCGGGTCGAGACGACGGCGTTCATCTGGGCGAACCCGAGATCGTCGGTGGACTGGTAGCACCCGCTGAACGCCGCGACGCCGCGGTAGAGGCCGTTCGACCGCATGGCCAGCATCATCGCGGACTGTGCGCCCATCGACAGTCCGGCGATCGACTGGACGCCGGTGCCGTCGAACCGCGCGTCGATCAACGGCGGCAGTTCCTTCGTCAGGAACGTCTCCCACCTGTAGTTGCCGAGTTCGGGGTCGGGCCGCTCCCAGTCGGTGTAGTAGCTCGCTGTTCCCCCGGTGGTGAGGACGACGTTGACGGGCTTGTCCTCGAAGAATTCGACGGCACCGCCCTTTTCGGTCCAGTCGTTGGTGCCGGGGTCGGCGTAGCTGCCGTCGAGCATGTACTGCGTCGGCCGTGGGACGGAGGTGTCCCGCGGCAGCAGGATCTGTACTTCCTGTTCGGCCTGCATCGCCGGCGAGTACACGAACACCCGCAGCCAGCGGTCGGTGATGTTCTCGACGCGGGTGATGTGAGCACCGGACGCGGTCGGCTCCGCCGCGTGTGTGGCGGGCGCGGAGTTCGGGAGGCCGCCGGCCACCGCGGTGGGGACGGTGGTGAGCAGCGCCGCGGCCGCGGTCGCGGTGACGAGGGCCCCCGCGCCCAGACGTCGGAACAGCGGACGCGGGGAGGCGTCGGAGATCATGTGGTGGCTCGATTCGCGTTGACGGATTCGGGCGAATCGTAGTCCACGCGTCAGGCGTCCGAACGTGCTTTCGTCAGGTGCTCCCACAGGAACGTGTAGGTGAGAGCCGACTTGAACGCGGCCTGTGCGTTGTCGGCGGCGCCGCCGTGGCCGCCCTCGATGTTCTCGTAGTAGTGGACGTCGTGGCCCTCTGCCTCGAGGCGCGCCGTCATCTTGCGCGCGTGCCCGGGGTGGACGCGATCGTCGCGGGTGGAGGTGGCGATGAGGATCGGCGGGTACGCCGCCGTCGCGCTGGTGTTCTGGTACGGCGAGTACTCGGAGATGAACGCCCAGTCGTCGGGGTTGTCGGGGTCGCCGTACTCGGCCATCCACGACGCGCCCGCGAGCAGCAGGTGGTAGCGCTTCATGTCCAGCAGCGGCACCTGGCAGACGATGGCGCCGAACAACTCGGGGTACTTGGTGAGCATGATGCCCATCAGCAGTCCGCCGTTGCTGCCGCCCTGCGCGCCGAGCTGCCCGGGCGTGGTGATGCCGCGGGCGACGAGGTCACGGGCCACGGCGGCGAAGTCCTCGTGCACCTTGTGCCGGCCGTCGCGCACCGCCTGGGTGTGCCACTGCGGTCCGTACTCGCCACCACCGCGGATGTTCGCGACCACGTAGGTGCCGCCGCGCTGCAGCCATGCGGTGCCGTTGATGCCGCTGTAGCCGGGGGTCATCGAGTTCTCGAAGCCGCCGTAGCCGTACAGCAGTGTCGGCCCGGCGGGCGCCCCGTCGCGGCGCACCACGAAGTAGGGGATGCGGGTGCCGTCGGCGGACTCGGCGAAGTGCTGTGCGACGGCCAGTCCGGTGGGGTCGAAGAACGCCGGCGCCGACTTGAGTGCCTCGAGCGGTCCGCCGACGGTGCCGGAGAACAGTGTCGCGGGGGTGAGGTAGCCGCTGGAGTTGAGGAAGAAGTCGTCACTCTCGCGGGGATCGGTGTCGATGATCTCCGTCGACGTCAGCTCCGGGAGTCCCTCGAGCGGCGTTGTCTCCCAGCCGTTCTCGCCGGGCGTGAGGACGTGGACGTGGGACTGGACGTCGGAGAGCGTCACCAACAGCAGGTGGTGGCGCGTCCACGCGTACTGCTCGAGTGACGTGTGCTCATCCGGTTCGAATAGCACGGTCAGCTCGCGGGAGCCGGCGAGGTAGTCGTCGTACCTCGCGGCCAGCAGCGTGCCTGCCGCGTACGTGGTGCCGGCGACGGTCCACTCGGATCGGGTGCGGATCAGCAGCCATTCCCGGTACGCCGAGACCCGCGCGTCGTCGGGGGTGTCGATGCGGACGAGAGTGTCGTCGTCGAGCACCTGGAAACGCTGCGAGGTGTAGAAGTCGACGGCCCGCTCGACGAAGCTGCGCTCGAATCCGGGGGTGCTGTCGTGCCACGCGGAGATCGCGACGTCGGTCTGCTCACCCTTGAACACCGTGACGGCCTCGGCGAGCGGGGTGCCGCGGTGCCAGCGCTTCGCGAGGCGGGGGTAACCGGAGTCGGTGAGCGTGTCGTCGCCGAAATCTGTTCCGACGAAGACGTTCTCGTCGTCGATCCACCCGATGTCGGTCTTGGCTTCCTCGACCCGGAAGCCGTCGCCGGTGTCCTTGAAGGTCAGTGATTCAAGGTCGAATTCGCGCACGACGACGGCGTCGGCGCCGCCCCGGGAGAGGCTGATCAGGGCCAAGTTCTGCTCGGGCCGCAGCACCTGCGCGCTGGACCACACCCAGTTCTCGCCCTCACGCTCGGCGAGTTCGTCGACGTCGACGAGGATCTCCCATTCCGGTGTGTCGCTGCGGTATCGGTCCATCGTCGTGCGACGCCACAGGCCGCGGACGTGGTCGGCGTCGCGCCAGAAGTTGTAGAGGTACTTCCCGCGGCGGCGCGAGTAGGGGATGCGTGCATCGGTGTCGAGGATCGCGCGGATGTTCGACTCGAGCTGCCCGAACGCGGCGGTGCCGGTGAACTCGGCGATCGTCTCGTCGTTGTGTTCACGGACCCAGGTCAGCGCGTCGTCGCCGGTGACGTCCTCGAGCCAGAGATGCGGGTCATCGGACGGTACGGAGGTCACTGGGTGGTGCGTCATAGGGACATTGTGGTCGGCCGTGGCCGTGCCGGGGCAAGTGGTACCGGCCGAAACCGGTGGCGGCACGAAGTCTACGGCTGCGTGTTCGCCGTCGAAGAGCATCCTGAATCTGCCGGGGTGTGGGTGAAAGTGTTGTGTCGGAACGATATTGAGTCGCAGACGTTGACTGGACGACGTAGTCGCGGGTGGGCTCGGCCACCGCGCGGTCGAGGCCGCCGTAGTCGATGCCGGCCACGGCGTCCCTCGCGTGTGCCGCAGGTCCGTCCGGTCTCGGTCCGGATTCGGCGGCTCGGGGCGTCGGGACCGGCTGGGCGGGTGCGAGATGTCACCTGCGACTACGCGACGTTGCCGGGATCTAGGGGGTGGTGCCGGAGTAGGGCTTGTCGATGCCCGGAGGGTGAAGGCCGGGGTGAAGATCCAGACATCCTGGACGGGTGACCAGATTTAGTAACGAAACCGAAGACAAGTCGATGTGATCTGGATTATGGTTCCGATCACGGTCGAATAAACCCGACCGGCTTCCCGGCCAGGAGGCAGCGGGGTGACTCACCACGGTCACTCCGCAACCTGCGCCAAGAGGACGGGATGCGCTGGGAATGGATGCATCCGGGGTAGCGGGGTCCCCCGGTCGGCGAAATTCTCTGCATTGCTGCGGGAGTGATCACGTAGCAATCACAAGCAATACACCACCACGAAATTAGGAGAAACAATGAACAACGACCTCATCGGCCTCATCCAGATCCTCATCGGCCAGATCGTGAACTTCGGTTCGGTCACCGAGCTCTCCTGATCAGGAGTCTGAAGCCGTAGAAAGGCGACTGCTATGAATCTGGACGCAATCGATCTCGGCTCTTTGGCCGGGGCGGCAACGGGCTCCATGTCGGGCCTGCTCGACATTCTCCTCAGTCTCAGCCGGGGCAGTGTCTTCGGTGGAAGCACCGTGGGAGACCTCGGGAGCGCCATCTCGTTCAGTTGAGCATTCGCACCTACGACCCCAGTCGCTCCGGCGGCTGGGGTCGCAGGTGTGTCCGGGGTCATTCCCGCGACAGCTGAACTTACTTCGGAGTAAGCACCAACCCGGGACACGGATTCGAGGCGGGACTAGGCTAGGGCCTCGTGACCTCACACTATGACGTCGTTGTCCTCGGAGCCGGTCCCGGTGGGTACGTCGCTGCTATCCGCGCGGCACAGCTGGGCCTCAAGACCGCCATCATCGAAGAGAAGTACTGGGGCGGTGTCTGCCTGAACGTGGGCTGCATCCCCTCCAAGGCTCTTCTCCGCAATGCCGAACTGGCGCACCTCTTCCACAAGGAAGCCAAGGTGTTCGGCATCTCGGGAGACGTGTCCTTCGACTTCGGCGCAGCATTCGACCGCAGCCGCAAGGTGGCGGACGGCCGCGTCAAGGGCGTGCACTTCCTGATGAAGAAGAACAAGATCGACGAGTTCGACGGTCGTGGCACGTTCGTCGATGCCAAGACCATCTCGGTCGCCCTCAGCTCGGGTGCCACCGAGACGGTGACCTTCGACAACGTCATCATCGCCACCGGTTCGGTGACCAAGTTGCTGCCGGGCACCTCGCTCAGCGCGAACGTCGTCACCTACGAGGAGCAGATCCTCACCCGCGACCTGCCGAAGTCGATCGTCATCGTCGGCGCCGGCGCCATCGGCATGGAGTTCGGCTACGTCCTCTCCAACTACGGTGTCGACGTCACCATCGTCGAGTTCCTGGACCGCGCCCTCCCCAACGAGGACGAGGACATCTCCAAGGAGATCGCCAAGCACTACAAGAAGCTCGGCGTCAAGATCAAGACCGGTGCGGCCGTCCAGTCGATCGTCGACAACGGCTCCGACGTCACCGTCTCCATCAAGGACAACAAGTCCGGCGAGATCGAGACCGTCACCGTCGACAAGGTCATGCAGTCGGTCGGCTTCGCGCCGCGCGTCGAGGGCTACGGCCTCGAGAACACCGGCGTCGCGCTCACCGACCGCGGCGCCATCGCGATCGACGAGCGCATGCGCACCAACGTCGCGGGCATCTACGCCATCGGTGACGTCACCGCCAAGCTGCAGCTCGCGCACGTCGCCGAGGCGCAGGGCGTCGTCGCCGCCGAGACCATCGGTGACGCCGAGACCATGGAGCTGGGCGACTACCGGATGATGCCGCGTGCCACGTTCTGCCAGCCGCAGGTCGCCAGCTTCGGTCTCACCGAGGCGCAGGCCAAGGCCGAGGGCTACGACATCAAGGTCGCCACCTTCCCGTTCACCGCGAACGGCAAGGCGCACGGCCTGGGCGACCCCAACGGCTTCGTCAAGCTCATCGCCGACAAGAAGTACGGCGAGCTGCTCGGCGGCCACCTCATCGGCCCCGACGTCTCGGAGCTGCTGCCCGAGCTGACCCTGGCCCAGAAGTGGGACCTCACGGTCAACGAGCTGGCCCGCAACGTGCACACGCACCCCACGCTCAGCGAGGCGCTGCAGGAGGCCATCCACGGCCTCGCCGGCCACATGATCAACTTCTGACGGTTCGCCGCCCGAAGAGCTAGTTCGCGAGAAGCCCGCACAGGATTGTGCGGGCTTTCTTGCCCTCCGGGATCGGGAGCAGCGGGTAGACGTGGATCATCCCCGGCTCCTCGTGGACGTCCAGTGACAGGCGGGCGTCCGCGGCGAGCGGAGTGAACCGGCGGGCATCGACGTTGAGGATGTCGCGGGTGCCGGTGAACAGTGTGATCGGGCCGAGTCCGGTGAGGTCCCCGTTGAGCGGGCTCACCCATGGGTGCTCCCGATCCAACCCGCCGCGGTACGCGTCCGCGGCGACTGTGAGTCCGCCCGGGTGCAGCCATGGGTCGCGGGGCGCCACCGCCGCAATGCCGGGGTGGGAGCCGGTCGCGTCGAGCCACGGTGAGATCAGTGCCGTGTGCGCGGGAGCGTCCGCACCGCGGTCGCGCAGCGCGAGGGCCACGGCCAGTGCGAGTCCGCCACCCGCCGAATCGCCCGCGACCATCACCGGGGTCCCGTCGGCGGCAAGTTCGTGCGCCAGATCGGCCGACCCCGCCACCACGTGTTCCGCGGTCCCGCGCGGTGCGAGCGGATAGATCGGCACGGTCACGGCGGCCCCGGCCGACGCCAACTGCCCGATCAGTTTCCAGTGGTGCCGGGTGATCTCCCGGATGTAGGCGCCGCCGTGCAGATACAGCACCCGCGGCGACGGCTCCTGGCCGCGCGGGGTCACCGTGAACACGGGCCAGCCCGCAGCCGACGCCCCGGACGTCACGTCCAGGCGGCGCCCCAGCGACGACGGCGGGGCGAACGGCTTCGGCTTGGCCTGCAGTGCCGCGATCTCCCGGCGGACATCGTCGGCGCTCGGCCGTCGTCGGCCCAGTGCTGCGATCGCCAACGGCATGGCCCTACTGCTCAGGCTCGGCATGGCCACCCCTGTCGTCGTCCGGTCAGCGTGCGTCGTACCGAGTCTGCGCCGCGGTGATGTCCGGCATGTGCGATTCGAGCAGTTCGATGAGCCCGGTGAGGCGTTCGGCGATCTTCTCTCCGAGTGGAGTGAGGCTGTATTCGACGTTGGGCGGGATGGTCTCGCGGACCTCGCGGTGCACCAGGCCGTCGCGCTCGAGTTGCTGCAGCGTCTGCGCCAGCATGCGCTCGCTCACCCCGTCCACCCGTCGGCGCAGCGCGCCGAACCGGTACGGGCCCTCACCCAGCGCGGCAAGTGCGAGCGTGCCCCAGCGTCCGGTGATGTTGAGCAGGGCGCCCCGCGAATGGCAGTCGCGTGCGAAGACGTCGGACTCGAGGGTCGGGTCGTCGAAGTGCTGGTCGTCGCTGCTCACGCACTCGAGGTTACTACCTGCGAAACGATCTGTACTGACCCAAACGGTTGCGCTTACGAAAAATAAGTGCATTATGGAGCGTGAACGAAGAATTGAAGGTTCAACCTCGGGAGTTCTCATGATCATCGCCGTCACCGGTGCCACCGGACACCTCGGCCGCCTCGCCGTCGACGAACTGCTGCGCCGCGGCGTACCCGCATCCGACGTCGTCGCCGTCGTCCGCAACCCGGAGAAGGCCGCCGACCTGGCGGCGCAGGGCGTGCAGGTGCGCACCGCCGACTATGCCGACCGGGCCGCACTCGAAACCGCGCTGGCAGGCGTCGACAAGCTGCTGCTGGTCTCCGGCAGCGTGGTGGGCGAGCGGGTGCCGCAGCACACCAACATCATCGACGCCGCGAAGACCGCGGGCGTCGCCTTCATCGCGTACACGTCCATCCTGGACGCGCCGAACAGCACCCTCCAGCTCGCGCTGGAACATCAGGTCACTGAGCGACTGCTCGCCGAATCCGGCATCGACCACGCCCTGCTCCGCAACGGCTGGTACTGGGAGAACTACACGAACGACCTGGACGGGACCGCCGAGCGTGGCGTCCTCGTCGGCAGCGCCGGTGGCGGTCGCGTCGCGGGCGCGGCCCGAGCCGACTACGCCGAGGCCGCCGCCGTCGTACTGACCTCCGACGAGAACCAGGCCGGCAAGGTGTACGAGCTCGGCGGCGACGAGCACGTGTCGTACCCCAAACTGGCCCAAGCCATCTCGAACGTCACCGGCAAGCCCGTCGAGTTCCGGAACCTGCCCGTCGCGGAGTATCGGGGAATTCTCGAGTCCGCCGGACTGCCCGTACCGATGGCCGCGGTCCTCGCCGACGCCGACGCCGGTGTCGCGACCGGCGTCCTCGACGTCACCAGCGGCGACCTGCAGCGGCTCATCGGACGGGCGTCCACCCCGCTCGAAACCGTCCTGCGCGCCGCGCTCTGAGGCTCCGGTAGGACAGCTGAAGGGTCCGTTCATGCGCTACCAGCGCATGAACGGACCCTTCAGCTTCCCGAGGGGGAATGGGGGAGGAGAGAGATCAGTGCATCCCGACGGCGCCTTCGGCGGGCAGGTCGCCCTTCTTGGCACGAACCAGGATCATCACGATCGGGCTGATGACGAGGATGAGCGCACCGGCCCAGCCGAACGCGTGCGCGTAGCCGGACACCTCGGTGCCGAACACCCAGTCCATGACCTTGCCGATGAAGTCCTGTGCGGGCGCCGGCATGGCCGCGATCTGCTCGGGTGTGGGCGGCGTGGCGTTGGCGAGGTCGGTGGGGATCGCGTCGGCGGGGAAGCCGGGCGGGGGAGTGGGCGCCGGGTTGTCGGCCTGGAATGCGCTCTTGGCCGACGCGTACACGGTGGTGAACAGCGCGGTGCCCAGGGCGCCGCCGATCTGCAGCGTGGCGTTCGCGAGGGCGCTGGCGGCGCCGGCGTCATGGTTGGGGACGCCGAGCAGTGCCAGGTTCTGCATCGGCACCATCAGTAGACCCAGGCCGAAACCGAAGATCGCCAGACCGGGGAACACGTGTGTCCAGTAGGAGGTGTCCACCTCGATCTGGGTGAGCAGGAACAGGCCGACGGCCGCGAAGATCGGTCCGACGACCATGAGCGGCTTGGGTCCGATGCGGGTGGTGAGCTGCGCCGCGATGGTCGACGCGATGACGATGAAGAAGGCCATCGGCAGCGAACCGACACCCGACATCACCGGGCTCAGGCCCATCACGATCTGCAGGTAGAACGTCAGGTACAGGGTGCCGCCGAGCAGCGCCGCGCCGACCAGTGCCGAGCCGATGAACGCCGCGCCGCGGTCGCGGTGCCACGGAACGCTGAGCGGCAGAAGCGGGTTCGCCGATTTCTTCTCCACGAGCACGAACGCGACGAGCGCGAGCAGTCCGATACCGATGAACAGCAGCGTCTGCGTCTCGAGCCAGCCGTGCTCGGCCTTGGTGAAGCCGTACACCAGCGAGCCCAGGCCGATCGCGACCAGGACGGTGCCGGGCAGGTCGTAGCTGGTGTCGCCGTGCGCCTTGGTCTCTTTGACGATCGGCAGCGTCACCGCGATCGCGAACAGCGCGACGGGGATGTTCACCAGCAGGCACCAGCGCCAGTCGACGTACTGCGTCAGCACGCCGCCGAGCAGCAGGCCGATCGCGGCGCCGCCGCCGGAGATCGCACCGAACACCGCGAACGCCTTGGCGCGTTCTTTCTCGCCGACGAACGTCGTGGTGAGGATCGCGAGGGCGGCCGGCGCGAGCAGCGCCGCGAACACTCCCTGACCGGCGCGGGCGGCGAACAACTGCATCCCGGTCTGCGCGAAACCGCCGACGGCTGACGCCACCGCGAAGCCCGCCATACCGACCATGAACGAGCGCTTGCGGCCCCAGAAGTCGGCGATGCGACCGCCGAGCAGCAGTAGTGCACCGAACGCCAGCGCGTAGGCGGTCACCACCCACTGCCGGTCCAGGTTGCTGATGCCCAGTTCCTTCTGGGCGTCGGGCAGCGCGATGCTCACGATCGTGCCGTCGAGCACGACGGTGAGCTGTGCCAGCGCGACGATGCACAGCACCAGCCAGCGGCGGTCGTGATTGGGATTGTCGTTTACGGGGGCGTCGGGACGCGAGGTCGCCTGGACGTCTTGGGACATGCAGTTCCTACCGAATCGGGGGCACGGACGTCTGTCGCGGCCGAACGCAGTGACGCTACCGGCGAACTCTGTGCGGCGGCAATGGAGTTTGCGCCCATCGTCGGAATCATCACAACGACTACGGCGAGGTTTGCCAGCGGCGACGAAGTGTGAGCAATCGATAGGGCGGACCCGGCGGACGGTGTCGAGACGTCGGCGCGTGAACTCCGACTCGACGAATCGCCTGGTCGCATGTTTGGTGCGAATTCGAAATGTGCGTTCGAATCGTCGCTCCGACCGTCGACGTCTGTTCGCTTCCGGATTGTGAAATGGCTGATCAACCGTCGTGCGATGCCGAAGTCCGAGCAGTTCGAGACCACTGGTTGACGTGTGTCAATTGCGTTGTGCAACAACATTTCTCGAGTTGCTCGAAACCTACGGTTACGTAGTCGCAGCTTGACGGAAAGGGTTTCATTTGCGTCTATCCAGGGTTCGTAAAGGTGATGTACCTTCCTGGTCGATCACATCAATCAGGTTGCCCCCCAATGAGAGGACGCCATGAATTCCCGCGCGACTCGTTTCGCCACTCTGGCCGGTCTGGTGGCCGGCGTTGCGGCGGTAGGTATTCCCGCCGCGCACGCCGCGCCCGCGCCGGTCACCACCTCGTCCACGTTTCAGGTGACGTGCAATGCGATTCCCAGTGCCTTCAGTGGGCCGACCGCGGACGGCAAGCCGGCCACCGTCACCGTGACAGCGCCGCCGTCGGTCGCGCCCGGTGAGATCTTCGACATCGAGATCGATCCCGGCACCGTCCAGATTCCCAACAGTGTCAGCGGAGCCAACGTGCAGAAGATCTCGCGCGCAAAGATCGATCTGCCGATTCCGTCGAATGCCGAATTGATCAGTGCGGGTGTGGCCGATCCCGGAAATCTCACAGCCGGTGTCCCGGCGTCGGTGATCCGAGTCGACGAGGCGGGCGCCCCGTCGGCGACCGGGTCCCTGCTCCGACTGTCCGGCAACAATGTGACCATCGGTAATGGGCCCTCGTCGTCGACGTCGTCCCACGGCGGCCTCGCCATCAATGCGCAGGCCGGCGCCACCACCGATCTCGCCTTTCCCAAGATTCGAATGACGCTGAAGGCGGGGCCGTCCGGCACCATCGAGCCGTCGGTGCGCACGGCGGGAGCGGCCGGGACGTTCGGAACCTCGGAGTCCTTCCTGACCTTCCTGCCCCAGGTGAGCCACTGGCTGGCGGGCACTATCTGGGCGCCCACCTATTGCTCGCCGCGCGACACCCCGGAGAGCGGACTGAATTCCGGCGCGGGGCAGCTCGCTTCCATCGCGGTCGAGGGCGATCCGGTGGACCCCGGGCCCGGAACCCAGACCTCCGCGACGATCGACGGTCCGGCTGCGGTGCACGTCGGCGAGAAGGCCTCCTTCGTGGCCGACATTGCGCCGGAAACGGCAACAGGCACAGTGCAGTTCATGGTCGACGGTAAGCCTGTCGGCGAGCCCCGTCCTGTGGTCCGCGGTGTCGCACGGCTGGATCTGACGTTCGAGAAGGCGGGCACCAAGTCGGTCACCGCCGTGTTCAGCGACGCCGGCGGCCAACCGCACACCACGATGGCGCACATGCTCACCGTGACGGGCGACGACACCGGGCCGGTCGACCCCCAGCCGGGCAACCCCGGCCTCGGCAGCCTCGCAGGAATCGTGCCCGGACTCGACCTCGGCTCGCTCGCCGGACGTTGACCAAACCCTCTGCTCTGAAAGGCGTTCGATGAAGATCTCCAACGTGGCCACCGCCGTGGCCACCTCGGCGATGGCGGCAGGACTGCTCACCGTGGGTGCGCCCACCGCGTCGGCCGAGCCCGTCACCGAAACCGTTTCGTTCGAACACAAGTGCCGCGTCGACGGCGCGTCCGACTGGGACTTCTCGTTCTCGGACAATCTCGAGGTGACCGCGCCCGACGCCGTCCGCCCCGGCGCCGAGTTCACGGTCAGGCTGCATCCCGGCACGATGCGCACGTCCGACTCCGACACCGGTCGGCTCAAGTACGACCTCGCCGTGCCGCAGGGCGGGGAACTGCTCGCGTACTCGCTGGTCGCGGGAACGTCGAGCAACCTGACCGGCGAGGCTCCGACACTGTTGCGCGTCGGGGCGGACGGCAACGCCGATCCGGCGGGCGCGTTCCTGCGCATCACCGGGACGAGCAACAAGACGATCTCCGACGGCCCGGGCGCCAGCGACAACAAGCCGAAGGAAGGTCTGCAGGTCAAGGCGAACACCGACTTCCGGCTCCCGGCAGTGGAACTCACACTGCGCGCCGGCGCCGAGAACACTGCGGTGACCACCTCGATCCGCGCGGGCGCGGCCACCCCGGTCATCAAGATCAAGGACACGAGCATGAGCTTCGGCGAGTCCCGCTGGGTCAACGCTGCCGGCTACTGCGTCGCATCCGGGCCCGGTCGCTCCGCACTGTCCACCACCGAGGTGTTCTCGGTGAACCAGACGCAGACCGCCGTCGCGGTGGCGCTCGAGGCCCTCACCGGCGAGGACGTCCGGATCGTGGCCGACGTCGCGCCCAATCCGGGTGAGGGCGTCGTCGAGTTCTACGACGGCGCCGCGCTGATCGGGAGCGCGCCGGTAGATGCCGACGGACACGCCGCGCTCGTGTGGCCGTTCCGCGATCCGGGCGAGCATGCGATCACCGCGCGCTTCGTCGGTACCCAGCGGTTCGCGTCGTCGACGTCCGACGACAAGACGGTCACCGTCACGGTCCCGGGTGTCGTCGTGGTCGAGCCCACCGATCCGACCGGTCCGACCGACCCCACCGGGCCGGGAGCGGCAGGCTCGTTGACCACCCTGCTGCCGGCCCTGACAAGCGGCTCGCTCGGCGGTCGCTGACGTCGCCGCCGCCGGGTGGGAGCCGCGATCGCTCCTGCTCGGCGGCGCCTGCGGCTAGTGGTGCAGGCGCGTCTGCAGTGCTTCGAGCAGCTGTGGCGGCACGGTCAGCTCCGGGGGTTCGTCGTCGTCGCCCTGCTGGGCCCGGAGGCTGGCGAACTCGTCATTGAGGCGCTCCATCTTCACGTCGAGCCGGTGCGCGGTCTCGGCGGCCTCGGTGAGCTCGGCGAGCAGTTCGGGCGGCACCTCACGGTTGAACTTGTAGTAGATCTTGTGCTCGAGGCTGGCCCAGAAGTCCATCGCGATGGTGCGGATCTGCAACTCGATCGGGACCGACTGCACCCGGTCACTCAGATACACCGGCACCTCGACGATCAGGTGCAGGCTCTTGTAGCCGTTGGGCTTGGGGTTGGCGATGTAGTCCTCGACCTCGCGCACCTCGATGTCCGGCTGGCTCGTGATCATGTCGGCGATGCGGTAGGTGTCGGAGATGAAGCTGCACGTGATCCGCACCCCGGCGATGTCGAGGATGTTGGTGCGGACGTCGTCGAGGGTGAGTGGGCACCCGATGCGCTGCGCCTTGCGGATGATGCTCTCCGGCGTCTTGACGCGGGACGTGACGTGCTCGATGGGGTTGTACCGATTGATGTGGGTGAACTCGTCCTCGAGGACCTTGACCCTCGTCAGCAGCTGAGCGATACCGAACCGGTACGACATCATGAATCGGGAGAAATCGGCTCGGAGTTGTTCGGGGTCCACGCCACCAGTGTGCCACCGGTCGTGAGGCCGGCAGCGGTCAGAAGTCCGGTTGGATCCGCAGCGCATCGATCGTGGTGGCCAGCCCGTCGTACTGGGTGACCAGCAGGCAGAACTCGACGAGCCGGCGGTCGTCGAGGTGCGCGGCCAGCGCCGACCACGCCGGATCGTCCACCTTCTTGCTGGTCAGGAGCTGATCGGTGGCGGTCAGCATCGCGCGGTACCGCGGCGACCAGTCGGGATCGGTGGGGCCGACCAGAATGCGGTCGAGGATCTGCGGGGTGATCCCGGCGCGGCGGCCGAGCCGGATGTGGTGATCCATCTCGTACCGGGACCCGCGCAGGTGCGCGACCCGCAGCACCACCAGTTCGATCTCGAATCGTGACAGCCTGGTGCCGGGCAGCAGCATCAGGACGCCCGAGTAGTGCAGCCAGCCACGGAACAGTCCGCCGGTGCGGCCGAGGGTGCTGAACAGCTTCGCGTCCCGGGTGCCGGAGCCGAGCGACAGCACCCGCCACATGGCCCAGTTGAGCGGCCCGAGTTCCCGCAGCCGTCCCGGCCCGACCCGTGGTGCGGTGTCGTTGCCCGTCTTCTCGTCGTGTGCGGTCACTCGGCCTCCCCGGCTCGGTCCGGTAGTTCGGTGGTCAGCCGGGCGTGCTCGGTGCGGGCCACGTCCAGGGCCTGCGCCAACCGCGGCTGCGGGCGCAGTTCGATCAGTCTCTGGACGAGCATACGAAGCCGCATCGTCGTCGCGACCCAACGCGGCGCGTAGACACGCCGACGGCGTCGGGCGATGCCGCGCTCGAATGCGTCGACCGCCACCGACAGCGGCGCCACCCGGGTGAACGGGCCCAACTTCCTGACGCTGCGGGCGGCCGCGGTGCCGAACCCGATCGCAGTCATGTCGGTGTCGATCTCGGCGAGATAGGCGACACCGACCCGCATCCCGAGATGCCGGGTCTCGATCCGCAGCGTGTTGCCGAGCGCTTCCACCGCCGCCTTCGAGGCCGAGTACGCGCCCAGCATCGGCAGTTGCACCCCGGCTGCCGCGGACGCCACCAGCAGCGCGTACCCGCCCGGATGCGCGACGTACGGCCCGGCCGCGCGCACCGTGGCGTAGGTGCCCAGCAGATTGACCTCGACGGTCCGGTCCATGACGGCGGGATCGCCGCCGAGCAGGGGGAGCTGCGCCGCGACACCGGCATTGACCACGACGACGTCCAACCCGCCCAGTTCGTCGACGAGCGCGGCGACGGACGCCGCCGTCTGCGCGCGGTCGCGGACGTCGCACACCCGCCACGGCGCCCCGCCGCACACGGTCGCGACCTGTTCGAGGAGCTCGGGTTCGAGGCCCAGGAGAGCGACCCGGGCGCCACGCCCGTGCAGTCGTCGGGCCAGGGACGCCCCGATGCCGCGGGCCGCGCCCGTGATGAGTACTCGACGTCCCGCCAGCTGCTCTTCGAGTCTGCGTCGTTCACTCGCACTCACCATCGTGACCAACCCACCCGCCCTCGGTTACCGCCCGGTAGGGAGAAGCTAACACCGCCGGTCGGATCTGTTCGGTGATCGGGCCCGCCGTGTAACATAACGGCATCAAGCAAGCGTTCGATCGGTGCCGGAGGACTGTATCCGCGCCGCGAAGAGGGGGGACGTCAGGTGGCATCGACCCGGCGGGAAGAGATTCTGTTCCACGCGGCGAAGTTGTTCAGTGAGCGTGGCGTCGCGGGCACCACCGTACGGGACATCGCCGACGAGGTCGGGATCCTCTCCGGCAGCCTCTACCACTACTTCGGCTCCAAGGATGCGATCGTCTTCGAGATCGTGATCGCGTTCGTCGACGACCTCAACGAGCGCTACGAGGCCGCGATGGTCCACGGGGAGACCGGGCGCGAGCGACTCGATCACATGGTCGCGGTCTCGTTCGAGGCGGCCGCCGACCACCCGTTCGCGACGGAGATCTATCAGAACGAGAGCGCGCTGTCCTCGCAGCCCGCGGACAGTCCCATCTCCACCGCGGTGCGGCGGGCCCACGACTACTGGGCCGACGCCATCGAGCTCGGTGTGGTGGCGGGGGAGTTCCGTACCGACATCGACCCCCGGCACTTCCATCGCATGCTCCGCGAATCCGTTTGGTCGACAGTGCGATTCAACCGGGCGTCGCTCGAGCAGGAGGCCGAGCGGTTGCGGCACGACCTGATCGCGGTGTTCCTCGACGGCTTCGCCGCCGGCGGGCCGGCCGGGTCGGCGTCGGCCAAGGCCGCCCCGGGGCCGGTCCGTTCGTCCGAGGTCGCCGAACGGGACGCGGCGGCCTCCGCACAGGCCGCCGGTGCGGCCGGGGCCGTCGAGGCGATCGACGTCTCGGAGTTGGCCGACCTGCAGCGCGACGTGCGTGAACTCAAGGACGCGATCCGCGAACTGCGGCTGCTGCGGGGCAACTGATCCCGCTCCCGGCCTGGGCGATCACCCCGCGTTGACTTCCGAATGTGACCCGGGGCATACTTCTGCCCCGAGTCGTCAATCAAGCACTTGTTTGGTTGATCAAACGCTTGAAGGCTGGCGTGGGAGACGGGAGTCTGTTGTGAGAATCGGAAGGGTCGCCGCGTTGGCGGTGGCCGCCGCAGTGGGAACTCTGGGCGTGGCGGGATGCGCGTCCGCGGGCGAGATGTCGCCCGACGAGATCGTGATCGGCCTCGACGAGGATTCGACCGGGCCGGGTGCGTCGTACAGCACCATCGCCGGCAGTACGGTCCGGCTCACCGTCGACCTCCTCAACGCCGACGGCGGCATCAACGGCAAGCCGGTCCGGTTGGTGGTCGAGAACGACGAGTCCAGTCCCACGAAGACGCCGTCGATCATCCGCAAACTCGTCGACCAGGGTGCGAGTGCGGTCCTCCTCGCCACCGGTTCCGGCTCGGTGATCCAGGCGAAGTCGGTACTGCAGCAGTCCGAGATCCCGGCGATCGCCCCGGTCGTGCTGTCCGACGCGTTCGCAACCGCGCCGGACAACGACTACGCGTTCATGATCCCGAACTCCCTCAAGCAGTACGCCGAGGTGTACTGCGGCGCGTTCGAGAAGATGGGCTACAAGACGCTCGGCATCCTCGGTGACGCCAGCGCCTCGATCGACGGCATCATCAAGACGCTGCGTCCCGCGCTCGAGGAGTGCGCCGACGTCACCGCCGTCGAGAAGGCGCCCGTCGACGCCGCCGACCTCACCGCGCAGGCCTCCCGGGTGACCGGCTCCAAGCCCGACGCGATCCTCGTCGCCAGCATCGGTGGAAACTTCGAGATCCTCGCACACAACACGCTCGCGAAGATCTATCCGGAGGCGCAGCGCTTCTCGCTCGCGTCGATCGGCAACCAGCCCAAGTCCTGGGCGCTGGCCGACCCCGGCGCTCTCGCCGGCATGGTCTACATGGGCAGCCTCAGTGAGAACAACACGCGCACAGCCGCATTCACCGAGCAGGTCCGCAAGGTCAAGGGTGCCGACTATCAGCTCACCGCCTACGACGCGCAGGCCTACGACGCCGTCATGATGCTCAAGCGCGCGTTCGAGATCGCCGGCGACCACACCGACCGCAACAAGGTTCGCGACGCGCTGCAGCAGGTGTCCGGGATCCCCGCGACGTTCGGACAGGAAGGTCTGACGCTGTCGTACGGCCCCGGCGACCACCTCGCGCCCGACAGCCTGTGTGGCCTGGTGCTCGTCGAGTTCGGGCCCGACAACAAGCCCGACGGGCCGTGGGCGTCCTACCAGCCTCCGTGCGGCTGACGAAGGAGACACAAGCATGACTGACGCACAACTCTGGCTCGCCGCTCTCGAGATCGGCGCCTTCTTCTCGCTCATCGCCCTCGGCATGTACCTGGTCGTGGTGGGTGCGGACTTCTTCAACTTCGCGATGGGCCCGTATGCGATGGCTGCCGCCATGGCGTGCAGTTTCGTCGTCGTCGACTACGGCGTCCCGTTATGGCTCGCGCTGCTGCTCGGACTCGGCGTCGGCATGGCGCTGTCGGTGATCACCGAGAAGCTCGTCGTCCAGCCGGTCCAGAAGCGTTCCGGCCGCGGCGAACTGCCCGCACTGGTCGCGGTCACCGCGGTGCTGTTCGCGGTGCAGCAGCTGGCCGGCACCGTCTTCGGCCGCACCCCGCTGCCGGGGCAGAAGCTGTTCGACTTCCAGCCGATCAGCGTCGCCGGTGCCACCGTCGACAGCTCGTCGATCGTCCTGATCGCCGGTACCGCACTGGTGTTCGTCGCGGTCGGGGTGTGGCTGCAGACCTCGCAGACCGGACGGCTGCTGCGCGCGGTGGGCGACAACCCGGAGGCGGCCCGCGTGCTGGGTCTCCCGGTGAACCGGGTGCGCCTGGTGGCGTTCACCGTCGCCGGCCTGATCGCGGCGATCGCCGGGCTGCTGTTCGCATCCAAGTCCGGTGTGCAGTTCACCAGCGGCCTGTCGTGGACGCTGACGGCGTTCATCGCCCTCGTCATCGGCGGCACGGGCCGCAGCTGGGCGCCGCTGATCGGCGGCCTGCTGCTGGGCTTCGTCCAGGTGTTCGCGCCCTACTACTTCGGTGCCAGCGCCGCACAGACCGCGATCCTGCTGATCGCATTGGTGTTCTTCGCCTTCCGGCCGGAGGGCATGCTCTCGAGGAAGGTGCGCGTCTGATGTCGACCGCCACGTCACGGAAACCGGAATCGGCCGCACCGGCCCGATCCGCGCGGGCCGACCGCTCGTTGAAGAACATCGCCGTCGAAGTGGGGATCACCCTCGCGGTGGTCGCCGGCGTGCTGCTGTGGATGGGCCCGAGCCTGTACCGGCAGGACCTGGTGTTCCTCGCCGCCACGTACTCCCTCATCGCGCTCGGCATGTACATCCCGTTCGTCATGGCCGGGTCGCTGTCGATGGCCTACAGTGCGTACGCCGCGATCGGCGCGTACTCCGTCGCCCTGATCTCGGTGAAGACCGGGCTGTCGATGTGGTGGGGCTGGGTGATCGGCTCCCTCGTGGCCGCGGTGGTCGCGGTAATCCTGGCGCTCGCGACGCAGAAGCTGTCCGGCTTCTACCTCGCCGCCGTCACCCTGCTGTTCGGAATCGCGTTCGAGCACTGGCTCATCGACGGACCCGCCTTCACCGGCGGCTCGGCCGGTATCTCCGGCGTCGAGGCCCTCACCCTGTTCGGCTGGCAGCCTCCGCGGTACACGCTCGTCGTGCTCGCGATCCTGTTCGTCTGCGTGATCGCCGTGATCGTCGACCGACTCCGCAAGTCGGTGTGGGGTCTGACGCTGCGGGCGGCGCGCGACAACAAGAACGCCGCCCGGTCGTCCGGAGTGAATCCCGCGCACCTGACGGTGATCGCGCTCGCGATCGGCGCGGCCATCGCGTCGACCGGCGGGTCGCTGTTCACCGTCTCGGTGCAGGCCGTCACCCCCGAGACGTTCACCCTGAGCATCGTGTTCCTGGCGATCTTCATGCCGATCATCGGCGGGCGCAACAGCGCGTGGGGTGCACCGCTCGGTGCGCTGATTGTGGTCATCGTGACCCTCAACATGCCCGGCTACCAGGGCAGCGGTGAGCTGCTGCTGGCGATCGCGGTGCTGCTGATCCTCGTCGTCGCCCCCAGCGGCGTGATCGGCTGGATCTCCGCGGCATTCGCTCGCCTCACCGGTTCGACGAAGTCCGGCTCGGCCGAGGAAGGACGTGATCGCTCATGACCGGCAGTGCACTGCTCGAGGTCTCCGGGCTCACCAAGAACTACGGTGGCGTCCGCGCCGTCGACAACGTCTCGTTCACCGTCGCGCCCGGCGAGGTCGTCGGCCTCGTCGGCCCCAACGGCGCCGGCAAGACCACACTGGTGGACTGCATCTTCGGCACCCAGAAGGCCGACGCCGGCACCGTCACGCTGGCCGGGCGTGTGCTCGACGGACCGAGCGAGAAGCGGGCGCGGCAGGGACTGTCACGGACCTTCCAGCATCCGCAGCTGGCACTGGAGTTGAGCGCGGTCGAGAACATCGTCCCCGCGCTGTACGGCCGGCGGATGCGCTCACCGCTGCACTCGCTGTGGTGGGCGCTCAAGGGACCGTTCGAGAACTGGGATGCCACCGCCGACCGTGCCCGCGCGGTAGCGCACGAGTACGCGATCGACGACACCACCAGCGAGTGCGGCGAACTGAGCCTGGGCGGCCAGCGACTGGTCGAGGTGGCGCGCGCCATGGCGACCGCCCCGCAGGTCCTGCTGCTCGACGAGCCGTTCGCGGGCGCGGACCACACCGGCATCGCCGCGATCGCCGGTGCGGTCCGCAAGATCCAGGCGCAGGGCCGCGGCGTCGTGCTGGTCGACCACAACGTCGACCTCATCGCCGAACTCGCGACGACCATCGTGCTGTTGGACTTCGGTGCGGTCGCCTTCCACGGCGAACCCGTCGAATGTCTCGCGAGCGACGCGATGCGCGAGGTGTACTTCGGGGCAGGAGAGGAAAACTCATGACCACGCTCGACGTGAAGGACCTGCGGGTCCGGTACGGGTCGGCGGTCGCCGTCGACGGTGTCTCGTTCACGGCCACGGCCGGCACGGTGACCGCGATCGTCGGCCCCAACGGCGCCGGCAAGTCCAGCCTGTTCGGGGCCGTGTACGGCTCGGTGCGCGGTACCGGCGAGGTGTCGGTGGACGGTCGCCGCGTCGACGCGCTGTCGGCGCTGCAGCGGGTGCGGGAGGGATTCGCGTACGTCCCGCAGGGCCGGCAGCTGTTCATGAAGATGTCGGTGCTCGAGAATCTCCAGGTCGGTGCCGACCTGCAGGGCCTGAAGAAGGACGCGGTGGAGTCGGCGTTCGAACGGTTCCCGGTGCTGCGTGAACGTGCGCGCAGCTACGCGGGCGTGCTCAGCGGTGGAGAGCAGCAGATGCTGGTGCTCGGCCGGGCACTGCTGTCGACACCGAAGGTCCTGCTGCTCGACGAGATGATGACCGGTCTGGCGCCGAAGATCGTCGCCGAGCTGCGCTCGCTGGTCGGCGATCTCGCCGCGGAGGGGGTCACGGTGCTGGTGGCCGAACCGTCGCTGGCCGCCCTCAAACCGGTGGTGCAGCGCGGTTACGTCATGCAGCGCGGCCGGATCATCGACACCCGGCCCGACGCCGACTCGCTCGACGCCGCCTACAAGCAGTCGATGGGTGTCCTGGAAACGACGGTGGGAAAGTGAGCTCGATGGGAAACATCACGACGACACTCGACATCGCGGTCGGCGACTTCGCCTCCGCGCCCGAGAAGTTCGCCGACCTGAGCATCAGTGAGCTCGTGCGGCACTGGGCACTCACCATCCCGGACCACCTCGCGTTCATCACCCCCGACGCCCGCATTTCGTGGGCCAGCTACGACGCGACCGCCGACCGGATCGCGTCCGCGCTGGCGGCGCTGGCCGAGCGTGACGGCGACATCGAACCCGGTGCGGTCGCGCTGTACCTGCCCGACACCATGGTCTTCCACGCAGCCCTGTGCGCCGCATACCGAACCGGCCGGATCGCCGTGGGCATCGGATCCCGTTCCGGGATCAAGGAAGTGGCGCACCTGACGACTCGCGCGGACTGCCGGGTACTGGTCACCGCGCGGACGATGCGCGGCCAGGACACCGCGCCGCTCGTCGCCGAGCTCCGCGAGCGCACCGGCGGTCCCGAATACGTCGTCTACGTCGACGACCTGGGGTCCGTCGTGGTCGAGGACATCGCCGGGACACCGACCACGGTCGCCGACCGACGGTTCGACGCGACCAGCCCGCGTTTCGGCATCCACGACGTGTCGATGCTCAACTCCACGTCCGGCACGACCGGTCTGCCGAAACTGGTGACCCAGACCGAGCATCGGTGGATCGGCTTCTCCGAGGTGGCCGCCCGCGCCGGCAACATCACCGGCGACGACGTCTTCTTCGGCGCGGTACCGGCGCCGTTCGGATTCGGTCTGTGGACGTCGCATTTCCTGCCGGCGCTGCTGGGCGCACCCAACGTGGTGCTCGAGCGGTTCAACGCGGACACCATGATCGACCTGCTCGAGCGCGAGCGGGTGACCGTCCTCAATTGTGTCAGTACACAGTTCAAGATGTTGCTGCGTTCCGACCGCGGCCGTGAGGCGGACCTGGGCGCACTGCGGGCGATGTTCACCGGCGGTGAGGCGGTCCCGTACTCCGAGGCGCTCGCGTTCGAGGAGCGCACCGGGGCGGCGGTACTGCAGTTCTACGGCTCCAACGAGACCGGTGCGGTGAGCGTCACCACCGTCGACGACGACTCCGACACCCGCCTGCGCACCTGCGGGTACGTGCTCGACGCCATGCAGGTGCGGGTGTTCGACGACGCCGGCGTCGAGGTGCTCGGGGACGAGCGCCGCGGGCAGCCCGGCGTGAACGGCCCGCTCATGTGCCACGGCTACTGGGACGACGACGCCGCCAACGCCGAGTTGTACACCGACGACGGCTGGATGCTGCTGGGCGACATCGTCGAGATCGACGCCGCGGGGCGCGTCCGGGTCGTGGGCCGCAAGGCGGACATCATCATCCGCGGTGGCAAGAACATCTCGGCCGTCGAGGTCGAGGAGTTCGTGCGGGCCCACCCGGCGATCGCGATGGTCGCGGTGGTCGGTGTGCACGATGCGCTGTTCGGTGAGAAGGTGTGCGCCGTGGTGGTGACCGCCGACGGCGTCGAGCTGACCGCCGACGAGTTGTCGGCGTGGCTCGCGGGGCAGGGGGTCACCCGCGAATACATCCCCGAGCACGTCGTCACCGTCGACCACCTCCCTTTGGCGCCCGGTGGAAAGGTCGCCAAGGGGGAGGTCAAGGTACTCGCGGAGGCTCGGCTCAGCCGATGACGGCCAGCGGAGTTCCGGGCGACACCTTGGCGCCCGGCTCCGCGAGGACCTGGAGTACCGTGCCCGTGCCCGGGCACGGTACCGGCATCTCCAGCTTCATGGCCTCCAGGATCACCGCGGGATCTCCGGCGGAGACACGCTGCCCCGGTGTGAGTTCCACCCGCCACACGTTTCCGACCATCGGCGCCTCCACCACCACCGCTCCCGGTGGGACGTCGACGGCGGCAGACGCAGGTTCGGACGCGGGTGCCGCCTCGGTCCGGTCGAACTCGCCGGCCTCGTGCCACGCCCGCTTCTCCGTCTCGAAGGCCGCGTTCTGTCGTGCCTCGAACCGGGCGATCGAGTCGGCGTTCGTGTCGAGGAACGCCAGGTGTTCGGCGAGCGCGAACGTGCCCTCACTGATGTCGACATCGAACCTGCCCGCTCGGGACTGCGCCCGCGCCTCGGTCAGTTGCTCGGATGTCACCGGCTCCCACACGATCCGGTCGAAGAATCGGAAGAGCCACGGCTTGCCCGCCTCGAACGGCGCCCGCTGCCGGTATCCCGACCAGATCGGGACCGTCCGGCCGATCAGCTGGTAGCCACCGGGCGACTCCATGCCGTACACGCACAGGTACTTGCCGCCGATACCCACCGCGTCCGACGGCGTCCAGGTGCGGGCCGGGTTGTACTTGGTGGTCACCAGGCGATGACGCGGATCGAGCGGAACCGCCAGCGGAGCACCGAGATACACGTCGCCGAGACCGAGGACGAGGTACTCGGCATCGAACACGGCGGCGCGGACGTCGTCGACGCTGTCGAATCCGTTGATCCGACGGATGAACTCGGTGTTGGACGGCAGCCACGGGGCGCTCTCGCGGACTCCGCTGCGGTAGCGGTCGAGGGCCTCCGCGATGGAGGGATCGTCGAACGACAGGGGGAGTCGCACGGTCCGGCTCGGGACCACCAGGTCGTGCGTCGCGGGTAGCTGATCCTCGAGTTCCTTGAGCAGACCGAGGATCCGGTACTGCGGCAGGATGTCCGGGTCGAAGTGCAGGTGCAGCGACCTCACCCCGGGGGTGACGTCGATCAGGCCCGGCACCCGGGTCTGCGCCAGCGCCTCCGACAGTGCGTGCACCCGCATCCGCAGACCCAGGTCCAGTGCCATCGGGCCGTACTCGACGAGCACGTTGTCGTCTCCGGCGCGCAGATACGCCACGGCCGGGCGGTCGTCGCCCTCGTCGGTGCGTGCCAGGACCCCGCCGTCACCGCGTGAGATCCGCACTGCGGGAACGTCCTTCGAGCGCTTCTCGTCCGAGCGTCGCAGCGCGTCGGCGTCCGCGTCGGGGACCGGGACGAAGCGCACCGCGTCGCCGGGCCGGATCTGCCCCATCTTCCATCGGTGCGCACTCACCACCGTCAGCGGGCAGGCGAACCCGCCCAGGCTGGGTCCGTCCGGGCCCAACAGGATCGGGGTGTCGCCCGAGACGTTGAGGGCGCCGACGCTGTACGGGTTGTCGTGCAGGTTCGACGGGTGCAGGCCGGCCTCGCCACCGTCCGGGCGTGACCACGTGGGTTTGGGGCCGTCCAGTCGGATACCGGTGCGGTTCGCGTGACTCGCCACGGTCCACGTGGTCCCGTAGAACTGCGTCATGTCCGCGTCGGTGAAGTACGACGGCGACGGCTGCGGCCCCTCGGTGACCGCGAGATGCCAGGTGTGGGTGAATGCGGGGCGGGAGTCGGGCGGCACCGGTGCCGGGTCGGTGTGCCCCTCGGTGGCATCGAGGAGCCCCAGCACGTCCCCGGTCGCGACCGCCTTGCCGGTGATGCCGCCGAAGCCGCCGAGCGTGAACGTCGACGCGCTGCCGTGGAACAGCGGGGCGTCCAGTCCGCCGCGCACCGCGAGGTACGTGCGCAGCCCGGTGTCGGTGGGTGATCCGATGTCGAGGGTCGCGCCCGCCGCGATGGTCACCGGCTCCCACATCGGGACCTCGAGCCCGTCGACGGTCACCGGAACGTCGGCGCCCGTGATGCACACGGTCGCGGCCACGGAGAACACGAGCCGCGGTCCCTGCAATGTGCACTCGAGGCCGGGTGCACCGACCGGATTGCCGACCGCGGTGTTGGCGAGGCGCAGCGACAGGTCGTCCATCGGGCCCGACGGCGGAATGCCCACCTCCCACAGCCCGATCCGGCCCGGGAGGTCCTGCACCGTGGTCATCGTCCCGGCCCGCAGCACGTCGATGCGCGGCCCGGTCGCCGGCACGTCCGCGAGGGATGCGGTGGTGTACTCGGTGACCGGCCCCGCGCAGACGTGGCGTAGCTGCGGCAGATTGGTCTGCACGCCGTACATGTGCGTCCCGGCCAACGCGGCGCCGAGGTTCGCGAACGCCTCCCCGCGGGTGGTGCCGCGGGTGACGATCTTCGCGAGCATCGGGTCGTAGTGCGCGCTCACCTCGGTGCCGGTGTCGACCCACGACTCGATGCGAGCGGCCTCCGGAAACTGCACCGACGTCAGGGTGCCGGCGCTCGGACGGTAGTCGTGCCCGGGATCCTCGGCGTACACGCGGGCCTCGACGGCGTGCCCGGTGATCGGCGGTCCCGAATCGGGCAGGCCGTCGAGCATTCGCGAGTCGCCGCCCGCCAGCCGCAGCATCCACTCCACGAGATCGACGCCGGTGACCTCCTCGGTGACCGGATGTTCCACCTGCAGGCGGGTGTTCATTTCCAGGAACGACGCCTCGCCGCGGTCCACGTCGTACACGAACTCCACGGTGCCCGCCGAACGGTAGCCGACGGACGACGCGAGTTCGCGCGACGACCGCAACAGTCGATCCACCACACGGTCGGGCAGCCCCGACGCCGGCGCCTCCTCGACCACCTTCTGGTTGCGTCGCTGGAGCGAACAGTCGCGGGTGCCGAGACTCAACGTGCGGCCACGGCCGTCGCCGAACACCTGGACCTCGATGTGCCGGGCCCGGGCGATGAAGCGCTCGAGGAAGACCCCCGACGACGAGAAGTTCGCCGCCGCGAGGCGCTGTACCGTCTCGTACGCCCCGCGGAGGGCCGCCGGGGTGAAGCACGCCTGCATGCCGATGCCGCCGCCCCCGCCGACGGCCTTGAGCATCACCGGGTAGCCGATGCGCTCGGCCTCGGCCAGGGCCTCGTCCACCGACGCGAGAAGACCGCTACCCGGGACCAGCGGGACACCCACGGCCCGCGCAGCCTCCCGCGCGGTGTGCTTGTCGCCGAACACTCGCAGCTGATCCGGGGTGGGACCGACGAACGCGATGCCGGCGCGCTCGGCGGCGGCCGCGAACTCGGCGTTCTCCGAGAGGAATCCGTACCCGGGGTGGATCGCGCCCGCACCGGACGCGAGCGCCGCCTCGATCACCAGGTCGCTGCGCAGATACGACTCGGCAGCGGGCGCAGGACCGAGGCGGATGGCGGTGTCGGCCATCTCGACATGTTTCGCGGACGCGTCGGCGTCGGAGTACACCGCGACGGTCTCGAGCCCGAGGGTACGAGCGGATCGTATGATGCGGCAGGCGATCTCGCCGCGATTGGCGACGAGGAGGGTGTCGAAGCCGTGAGACACGGAGGGGCTCCTTCGATCGATCGGGTTCGGGGAGTGGTTCGCGATGGTGGTCGTCAGATGGACATGGCCTCACGCACGACGGACTCGGCACCGGCGCCGCCGGCTCCCGTCGAGGTGACGCGGCCGGATTCGAGAATGTAGTAGCGCTCCGCGGACTGGAGCGCAAAGCCGATGTGCTGCTCCACCAACAGGACTCCCAGGTCCCCGCGTCGGGTGAGCTCGACGATCGCCGTCTCGATCTCGGCGACCACCGACGGCTGGATGCCCTCGGTCGGCTCGTCGAGCACCAGCACCCGCGGCTCGGTGATGAGGGCCCGGGCGATCGCGAGCTGCTGCCGCTGGCCTCCGGACAGCAGCCCGGCCCGGCGGCCCAGAAGCGATTCGAGTGCGGGGAACAGTGCGAGTTGCTCGTCGATGAGCGCCCGGCCGCGCTTGCGGCCGTCGGCCACCACCTGCAGGTTCTCGGCACAGGTGAGCTGGCCGAACGACTGCTGTCCCTGCGGGACGTAGGCGAGTCCGCGAGCGACCCTGGCGCTCGGACGCAGCCGCGTGATGTCCTCGCCGTCCAGCAGGACCCTGCCCGACGTGGTCTTCGCCAGCCCGACGGCGGCCCGCAGCAGCGTCGTCTTGCCGGCACCGTTGTGGCCCATCACGGCCGCGACGCCGTCGGCGGGCACGGACACCGAGGCGCCGTGGATGATCTCGGTGCGACCGTACCCGGTCCGAACATCGATGAGTTCCAGCATGATCAGACCTCCTCGAGCACGTCGGCGGCGGCCGCGGTGCCCAGGTACACCTGCTGCACCATCGGGTCAGCCTGGATCTCCTCGACGCTGCCGTCGGCGATGACCTTCCCGCGGGCCAGGACGGTCACGGACGTCGCGAAGGCCCGCATGAAGTCCATGTCGTGTTCGACGACCACGACGGTGCGTTCACCGCCGATGCGGCGCAGTAGGTTTCCGGTTTCCTCACGCTCGTCGTGGCTCATCCCGGCCACCGGTTCGTCGAGCAGCAGCACGTCGGCGTCCTGCACCAGCAGCATGCCGATCTCGAGCCACTGCTTCTGTCCGTGCGCGAGGATCCCCGCCTTGCGGTCGCGCAGGTGGCTCAGGCCGATCGTCTCGAGGGCCTCCTCGATCTGCGGCAGGACGGACGTGCGGCGGCGCAGCAGCGTCAGCGCCGAGCGTCCGGCCCCGGCGGCGATGTCGAGGTTCTGCAACACCGTGAGTTCCTCGAACACCGACGCCGTCTGGAACGTCCGGCCCACGCCCAGTCGTGCGATCTTGTGGACCTTCCGCCCCAGCAGTTCCACCCCCGACTTGGTGACGGAACCGGTCGCTGGAACCAGCCCGGTCACCGCGTCGACCAGGGTGGTCTTCCCGGCACCGTTGGGGCCGATGAGGAACCGCAGATCTCCCTGCAGGAGTGTGAGATCCACGCCGTCGACGGCGGTGAAGCCGTCGAACGTGACCCGCAGGTCGCGAATCTCGAGATACTGGCTGGACATTCCGGCGTTGCCGCCGAGTTTCGGCTGGTGGCGGGTGTGGTTCATCGTGCTGCCTCCATTTCGCGGACGGGTTCGGGTTCGGGATCCGGTGGGGGCGTGACGACGAGGGTGCGGCGGCGCAGCAACGTTGCGACACCGGCGATGCCGGCGGGGAAGAAGCCGATCACGACGATGAACAGCAGGCCCTGTGCGTAGGTCCATGCAGACGGGAAGTTCTCCGACAGCGTGGTCTGCGCCCACGCGACACCGATCGCACCGAGAACCGGACCCAGCAGTGTGGTGCGCCCGCCGATCGCGACGCCGATGAGGAAGGCGATCGAGGGGACGATACCGACGTCGGCGGGGGAGATGATGCCGACGATCGGCACGAAGAGTGCACCCGCGATGCCGGCGAAGAACGCGGCGACGGTGTACGCGACCACCTTGATGTTCGCCGGATCGTAGCCGAGGAACCGGACACGCTCCTCCTGGTCGCGGACCGCCACCAGCAGTTCGCCGTACCGCGAACGCATCAGCTGCCGGGTGGCGGCGACCACTACCAGCAGGACGGCGGCCGCGATGAAGAACAGCATCCGCTTGTTCGCCGGATCGGACAGATTGAAGCCGAAGAAGGTGCGGAAACGGTTGAGCCCGTTGGATCCGCCGATCGACTGCTGGCCGATCAGCAGGATCGCGAACGCCGCCGCGAGGGCCTGCGACAGGATCGCGAAGTACGCGCCCTTGACCCGACGCTTGAACACCCCGATTCCGAGCAGGAACGCGACCAGGCCCGGCACGACCAGAATCGCGGCGATGGTGGTGAACGGCGAGGTGAACGGCAGCCAGTATCCGGGCAGTTCACCGATGCCCGCGATCTGCATGAAGTCCGGTACCGCATCGCCGCGCAACTCCGCGTCGGCGATCTTGAGGTGCATCGCCATGATGTAGGCGCCGAGGCCGAAGAACACACCCTGCCCCAGCGTGAGCATTCCACCACGACCCCAAGCCAATCCGATGCCGACCGCGACGATCGCGAAGCACAGGAACTTGGCCAGCAGATTGAGCCGGAAGTCGGAGAGCAGCGCCGGCGCGACGGCGAACAGCGCCACCGCCGCGACGGCGAACCCCACCCAGGCCCGGTAACGACTGAGCACGGTCATACCAGGCTCCTTGTCTTGGCGACGAACAGTCCCTGCGGGCGGATCTGCAGGAAGACGACGATGAGCACGAACACGATCACCTTCGCGATCGATGCGGTGGTGGAGTACTCGATGAACGAATTGAGGATGCCGAGCGCGACGGCCGCGACCACCGCGCCGGACAGTCGGCCCAGACCGCCGATCACGACGACCAGGAACGCGTCGATCAGGTACGACTGCCCGATGGTCGGACTGGTGGAGCCGATCAGTGTCAACGCCACCCCGGCGACACCGGCCAGACCGGATCCGATGAAGAACGTCGTGACATCGGTACGGCGTGAAGAGATTCCGCTGGTCTCCGCGAGGTCACGGTTCTGGACCACCGCGCGGATCCGGCGACCCGTCGACGTCCTCGCCAACGCGAACGACAGGGCCGCGACGGCGACGATCGCGAGGAGCAGGATGAATATCCGCGTCTTCGGGACCACCGCCCCGAGGATTTCCACACCGCCCGAGAGCCACGACGGTGCGACGACGTTGACGGCGGGGGCGCCGAAGATGTCGCGTGCGAGTTGCTGCAGCACCAACCCGACGCCGAACGTCACCAGCAGGGTGTCCAGCGGACGGTGGTACATCCGGCGGATCAGGGTGGTCTCGAGCGCGACGCCCAGCAAGCCGGCCACCACGAAGCCGACCACCAGCGAGATCAGCAGTGAGGCGCCGGCACTGGAAACGACCTGCTGCACCACGTACGCGGTGTACGAACCGGCCATGATGAACTCGCCGTGGGCCATGTTGATCACGCCCATCTGCCCGAACGTCAGCGACAGCCCCAGTGCCGCCAACAGCAGGATCGACCCGATACTCAGGCCGGTGAACAGCTGCCCGACAACAACATCCATCGGTGCCCGCCCTCCCTCGTCGTCGTTGAACGCTGCGTGTCAGCTACCGGAGCCGGACAGGCTCTTCGCCCAGTCGTAGCTCTCGAGGTACGGGTCCGGCTGGATCGGGCCGTCGGATTCCCAGACGGTGTAGATCAGTCCGTCGTCGCGGATCTCGCCGATACGGGCGGTCTTGGTGATGTGGTGGTTGTCGCCGTCGATGGTGACCGTGCCCTCCGGGGCCGCGAACGTGACACCGTCGGCGGCGGACTGGATGTCGGCCACTGCGAACGAATTCGCCTTCTCGACAGTGTTCTTCCACAGATGCACCGATGTGTAGGCGGCCTCCATCGGATCGGACGTCGGCTTGTTCGCCCCGTACTTCGCCTTGTAGGCCTCGACGAACTTCTTGTTCTCCGGCGTGTCTACGGTCTGGTAGTAGTTCCACGCGGTGAGCTGGCCCGTGATGTTCTGGGCACCGATACCGCCCACCTCCTCCTCCGCAATGGACACCGAGATCACCGGCATGTCGGCAGCTTTCAGCCCGACATTGGAGTACTCGCGGAAGAAGGCGACATTGGAGTCGCCGTTGAGGGTGTTGAACACGGCGTCGGCGTCGGCGGTACGGACCTTGTTGACGATCGTGGAGAAGTCGGTGGACCCGAGGGGCGTGTAGTCCTCGCCCTTGATCTCGATCCCGTTGGCCGCCGCGTACGCCTTGATGATGCGATTGGCGGTCTGGGGGAAGACGTAGTCGCTGCCCACCAGGTACAGCGACGTGACGCCCTTCTCCTTCAGGTAGTCCAGCGCCGGCACGATCTGCTGGTTGGTGGTCGCACCCGTGTAGAAGATGTTGGGCGAGTCCTCGAGGCCCTCGTACTGGACGGGGTAGTAGAGCAGCGAGTTGTTGTCCTCGAACACCGGCAGCATCGCCTTGCGGCTCGACGACGTCCAGCCGCCGAAAACCGCTGCGACACAGTCACTGCTGATGAGCTTCTCGGCCTTCTCCGCGAACACCGTCGGCTCCGACGCGCCGTCCTCTGCCACGATCTGGATCCGCTTGCCCAGCACGCCGCCGGCGTCGTTGATCTCCTCGACCGCGAGGGCGATCGAGTCGCGGACGGTGACCTCGCTGATGGCCATCGTGCCGGACAGCGAGTTCAGCGAGCCGACCTTGATCGTGTCGCCGGAAGTGTCCACGCAGGACGCCGCGGATGTGCTGCCGTCGGCGGACGGGTCCGACGCCTTGCTGCCGCAGCCGGTCAGAACCAGACCGAACGCCGCGAGCGCAGCGGGAGCGGCGAGGGTGCGCTTGGAGAACGTAGGCATGAACGAGCCTTTCCGTCGATGATGTGACCCGGAGCTGTCCCGAAGAGGAGCGAATACGACGCTGTATCCGTGATCGCACACGGTAGGCGGAAGTTATTGCGCCGGTATGTCTGTCGGTGACGAGTTCGTGTCGGTTGTTACACCGGCATGAACAGCTGCTCACACGGCCTGACGGAAGCGGCCGTGTCGGCGGAAAGTGCGCTGGAAGATCAGCGAATCGTGTACGGCGAGACCGAACTACGGTGCTCGTTGATGTCGAGTTCCTTCCCGAGCGGAGGGAACGCGCGCTGCGGGCAGTTCATCCGCTCGCACACACGGCAACCCGCGCCGATCGGTGTCGCGGTGTCGCCCCCGAGGTCGAGGCCGTCCGCGTAGACCACGCGCGGCGCGTGCCGCAGTTCGCACCCGAGACCGATCGCGAACGTCTTGCCCGGCTGTCCGTAGCGTGACGCGCGGCGCTCGATCGTGCGGGCCACCCAGAGGTAGTTGCGGCCGTCGGGCATCTGCGCGACCTGCGTCATGATCTTGCCGGGATAGGCGAAGGTCTCGTACACGTTCCACAGCGGGCACGTGCCGCCGCTGGACGAGAAGTGGAAACCGGTGGCGGACTGGCGCTTCGACATGTTCCCGGCGCGATCGACTCGGACGAACGACCACGGCACGCCCCGCTGCTTGGGACGCTGGAGCGTCGACAGGCGGTGGCAGATCGTCTCGTAGCTGATCGCATAGAACGCCGACAGGCGCTCGATGTCGTACCGGAAGTCCTCCGCGATCTCGTGGAACTGGCCGTACGGCAGCACCGTCGCGGCCGCGAAGTAGTTGGCCAGACCCAGCATCGCGAGCGAGCGGGCCTCGTCGGAGGTGAAGTTGCCCTCGTCCACGAGCTTGCGCAGCAGGTCGCCGCACTCGAGGTACGCGAGTTCGGTCGCGAACTTGAACACCTGCTGCCCGCCGGACAGGGCCGGAGAGATCTCGAGCAGCCGCGTCTCGGGGTCGTACCGGTGCAGCACGTTCTCACCGAGATCGATTCGGCGCACGATCTGGACGTCGTGCAGGTTCTCGAGCCGGCGGGCGATGCCGTCGGCGATGTCGCCGCGGTGGAACCGCATGCGGGCGGTCAGCTCCTCGGCCGCGGTGTCGAGGTCGTGGATGTAGTTCTGCCGCTGATAGAAGTAGTCGCGCACCTCCTCATGCGGCATCGTGATCGCACCGCTGCCGCTGCCGTCGTTGAACCGGTCCTCGGTCGCGGCGGCCAGCTGTGCGGTGGTGTTGCGGTACCGGCGGTGCATGTTCACCATCGCCTTCGCCAGACCCGGATGCGACGACACCATCTCCGCGATCTCCTGCGCGTCCGCGTCGATGCCCATGTCGTCGTCGAGCGCCACCTCCCGCAGTTCCGCGATCAGCCGGGTGTCGTCCTGCGAGGAGAAGAACGTGGTGTCGACACCGAACACCTCGCTGATCCGCAGCAGCACCGGTACCGTGAGCGGGCGGACGTCGTGCTCGATCTGGTTGAGGTAGCTCGCCGAGATGTCCAGCGTCTTCGCGAGCGCGGCCTGGCTGAGGCCACGTTCGGTACGGAGCTGTCGCAGACGGACGCCGACGAAGGTCTTGGCCATGTGGCCAGCGTACGAGCGTGATGCTAACTGTGCAAAGGGTTGGGTTAGCAGTTGGTGATCCTTGTTCCGTGTCCGGCCGCGATACCGACCGAACATGACGTTTCAGGAACAAGTCTTGACATCTCGGTCACCCATGGAAAATGCTGGGCGGCAACCGAATGAATGTTTGCGTAAAGCATTGGTTGCGAGGCGGTTTGGGTCGGGCGGGGAGGGCCTGCGCGTCCTGAGCGGAACGATATCGACGTCCGTCGTGCGACGGGTGTCGCCGGCCCACGCTCGCCCCCGACGAAGAGGGCGTGTGCTGCTCCCTGTCCGGAGGCTGAGGTGTCGCAGATGCGAGACCCGCCCGATCAGGTTCGTCCGAGGTCACGATGATCTTTACCTCCAAGCGCCGCGCACCGAGCGGGCCCGCGCATCCGACGCTGCTCGCCGAGCCGGAATCCGTCGAGTCGGAATCCGTCGAGACGGGAGATCCGAACGAGGCGTCGGTGACGGCCCGCTGGCTCGTTCTCACGACCGAGGTCCACCGGCGGTTCGCGCGGGCGCTGCTGCCCGAATCGCTGGCCGTCCCGGACCGGCCCCGGATCGCGGTGTGGATCGTCGACCCGCTGTCCACCGACTCGAACGAGGTCGAGGATCCGTTCGGACGCCTGTTCGCCGGACTGTCGTGCAGCTGTATGCACCCCGACAGCGGGCTGGAGGGCGCCTATACCTCCGACATCCTCGTCGGGACACCGATCGAGGATCGGACGGGCCAGGACATCTTCCGGCTGCCGACCATTCCGCAGGCCCAGCTCGAACTCGTCAACGGCGTCGGCGGCATGGGCTTCGCGATCGCGCCGGCGGACGGTGGCGGCCGAGGAATCGTCGGCACCGTCGACCTCGCGGACTGCGGATCGCAGCGAACGCAGTTGACGCCCGACTGGCTCGCCCATCAGAGCTGGAACGAACAGTTGATTCTGAGGAACCACGAGGGCTCCGGCGCGGACGTCGAGGATTCCGGCGACCTCGTGCACACCCGATGGAAGGTGACCCGGCTGTCGCCGATCGTGTCGGGGTCGGCCGTCATCGAATGTGCCGAGTTCGGACCGCACGCCTACGAGATGGCGCCGACGGCCAAACCCCTGGACGCCCGCTACGGCTTCGCAAGGGTTGCGATCGTCGGCGGCGAATCGGGCCGGTAGGAGCCCTCGAGGCGTCGCGGAAGTATCTGTGACTCCCGTTTCCGATCGTTCCGGTGGGCGGAAAGCCTGCCCGCATCTGTGATTGCCCTCACTCCGCGCGTCGCGACCCGGCGAGGATCACCCGTCCGGGTCGGCGCGCACGTGTCCGATTTCACCTTCCGTCGACGGAGGGGGTTCGGCGGCGAACCCCGAGGTAGATGCCTACTTGTGAGTAACATTCGGGACCTACTGGGCAGTAACCCAAGCAGTTGCTTGGCCGCGTGAAAATTAGCAACCTTCGCAGATGGAGTTGAAAAGCTAGCGAAGATTGGCACTAGCAACAGGTAGACGGCGGTTTTCGTCTGTGCCATTGTCGGTTTGTACATCCGAACGGCCTGGCAACGATGTGAAGCAGTACATCCGTACCGGCCGAAGCAGCAGAGAAGAAGTGGAGCTTTCGATGTCGACCACCGGCACCCCGAGGACCGCAGAGCAGATCCAGCAGGACTGGGACACCAACCCCCGTTGGAAGGGCGTCACGCGCAACTACACCGCGGAGCAGGTCGTCAAGCTCCAGGGCTCCGTCGTCGAAGAGGCCACCCTCGCTCGCCGCGGCTCCGAGATCCTCTGGGATCTCGTGAACAACGAGGACTACATCAACTCGCTCGGTGCGCTCACCGGCAACCAGGCCGTCCAGCAGGTCCGCGCGGGCCTCAAGGCCATCTACCTCTCCGGCTGGCAGGTCGCCGGCGACGCCAACCTGTCCGGCCACACCTACCCGGACCAGTCGCTGTACCCGGCGAACTCGGTCCCGCAGGTCGTCCGCCGCATCAACAACGCGCTGCTCCGCGCCGACGAGATCGCCAAGGTCGAGGGTGACACCTCGGTCGACAACTGGCTCGCTCCGATCGTCGCCGACGGTGAGGCCGGCTTCGGTGGCGCGCTCAACGTCTACGAGCTGCAGAAGGCCATGATCGCGGCCGGCGTCGCCGGTTCGCACTGGGAGGACCAGCTCGCGTCGGAGAAGAAGTGCGGCCACCTCGGTGGCAAGGTGCTCATCCCCACCCAGCAGCACATCCGCACCCTGACCTCGGCTCGCCTCGCGGCCGACGTCGCCGACGTCCCGACCGTCGTCATCGCCCGCACCGACGCCGAGGCCGCCACGCTGCTGACCTCCGACGTCGACGAGCGTGACCGCGAGTTCCTCGACGGCACCCGCACGGCCGAGGGCTTCTACGGCGTCAAGAACGGCATCGAGCCCTGCATCGCTCGTGCGAAGGCCTACGCCCCGTACTCCGACCTCATCTGGATGGAGACCGGCGTGCCGGACCTCGAGGTTGCGAAGAAGTTCGCCGAGGCCGTCCGCAGCGAGTTCCCGGACCAGCTGCTGGCCTACAACTGCTCGCCGTCCTTCAACTGGAAGGCGCACCTGGACGACGCGACCATCGCGAAGTTCCAGAAGGAGCTCGGCGCGATGGGCTTCAAGTTCCAGTTCATCACCCTCGCCGGCTTCCACTCGCTCAACTACGGCATGTTCGACCTGGCGCACGGCTACGCCCGCGAGGGCATGACCGCCTTCGTCGACCTGCAGGAGCGCGAGTTCAAGGCTGCTGCCGAGCGTGGCTTCACCGCCATCAAGCACCAGCGTGAGGTCGGCGCCGGTTACTTCGACCGCATCGCCACCACCGTCGACCCCAACACCTCCACGGCTGCCCTGAAGGGCTCCACCGAAGAGGGCCAGTTCCACTAGGCCTCTCACCCTGAGGGAGGGATCGGTGGGGTGTCCTCCACGCCGATCCCTCCCGAGGGACCCGACCTCCACTTCGAAAAGGAGCTGACGTGACCAGCGAAAAGATTCAGCGCGTCGGCGTGATCGGCGCCGGCATCATGGGTTCCGGAATCGCCGAGGTGTGCGCCCGTGCACATGTCGACGTGCTGGTGTTCGAGCAGACCCGCGAACTCGCGGCGGCCGGACGCTCACGCATCCTGCGCTCGCTCGATCGCGGAGTGAGCAGCGGCAAGATCACCGAGCGGGAACGGGAGCAGGCCGCCTGGCGGCTGCGCTTCACGTCCGACCTCGGCGACTTCGCCGATCGGCAGCTCGTAGTGGAGGCCGTCGTCGAGGACGAGAAGATCAAGAGTGAGATCTTCACCGAACTCGACTCGATCGTGACGGACCCCGACGCGGTGCTCGCGTCGAACACGTCGTCCATCCCGATCATGAAGCTCGGCATCGCCACCAAGGCGCCCGAACGGGTGATCGGCATGCACTTCTTCAACCCGGTGCCGGTCCTCCCGCTCGTCGAACTGGTCACCACACTCAAGACCAGCTCGACCGTGTCGGCCCGCGCCGAGGCGTTCGCCGGCGAGGTGCTCGGCAAGCAGGTGGTCCGGTCCAGCGACCGCGCCGGTTTCATCGCCAACGCACTGCTGGTGCCGTACCTGCTGTCCGCGATCCGCATGGTCGAATCCGGATTCGCCACCAAGGAAGACATCGACAAGACGATGGTGCTCGGATGTGCGCACCCGATGGGTCCGCTCGCGCTGACCGATCTGGTGGGACTTGACACCGTCAAGTCGATCGCCGACTCGATGTACGAGGAGTTCAAGGAGCCGCTGTACTCGGCCCCGCCACTGCTGCTGCGGATGGTCGAGGCAGGGCTCGTCGGCAAGAAGTCGGGTGCCGGCTTCTACGAATACGCCGACAACGGTCGTGTCGCCAAGAAGGCAAGCTGACCAAGAGCTCCGCGCCCGTGCGCCTTTCCGGCAGCTCCCGCTACCGGAAAGGCGCACGGGCGGTGTAGCCGCCTAGGAAGGGTCGATCCGCATGTCCGCCGCAAACACCGCCGGGTACGGATCCAGCGTCCTCGGATACCCCCGCATCGGGCCCCGCCGGGAACTCAAGCGGGCTCTCGAGGCCTACTGGCACGGAACCGGAACCAAGGACGAACTCGTCTCCGTCGCAAGGGAACTGCAAGAGCAGACGTGGAGCGAACTCGCGGCCACCGGGCTCACGCAGGTTCCCGGCAATACGTTCTCGTACTACGACCACGTGCTCGACAACGCCCTGCTGTTCGGAGCCGTCCCCGAACGTTTCGCCCCGCTGCAGGGTGAGCTCGACCCACTCGACTTCTACTTCACGATGGCTCGTGGCCGGCCCGACTTCCCGCCCCTCGAGCTGGTGCGGTTCTTCGGCACCAACTACCACTACCGTCAGCCCGAACTGGACGAGCGCACCACATTCGAATTGCATTCGGAGACAATGCTCGACGAGTTCGAGCGGGCCAAGGCGCTCGGTATCGAGCTGCGGCCTGTGCTGCTCGGCCCGGTCTCACTGCTGCTGCTGTCGAAGATCGCGCCCGGCTCCACGCAGGACGGTTTCGCGACGCTCGATCTGCTCGACACGCTGCTCCCGGAATACGAGAAGCTGTTCGCGCAGCTCGCCAAGGCCGGTGCGACGTGCATCCAGCTCGACGAGCCGTGCTTCACCGAGGACCGCAGCCCGGAGGAGCTGGCGGCGCTCGGTCGCGCGTACGAGAGTCTCGCGCACGCCCCGCTGCGCCCGCGCATCCTCGTCACCGGACCGTACGGGTCGCTGGGGGAGGCGCTGCCGATCCTGGCCGCCACCCCCGTCGAGGCGCTCGGCCTGGATCTGGTCAACGGCCGCATCACCGCCGAGGAGCTCGCGAAGATTCCCGGCATCCGTCGCAAGCGGATCTACGCCGGCATCGTCGACGGCCGCAACGTGTGGCGCGTCGACCGGTTCAACACCCTCACCTACCTCAACCAGATCAAGGACGTCACCCCGGACCTCGTCGTGTCGACGTCGTCCTCGCTGCTGCACGTCCCGTACGACGTGCTCATGGAGTACGACCTGCCCGGCGACGTCGCCGACCGTCTCGCCTTCGCGAAACAGAAGGTCGGCGAGGTGGTCTCGCTCGCCAAGGCACTCACCGAGGGTCCGTCCGACCGCTGGCGCAAGAAGCCGACGTCGGTGCACTTCAAGCAGAAGCACGACGTCCGGGCGCGGGTCAATGCGATCACGCCCGCGCACCGGGTCCGTGCACCGTACGAGGAGCGCCGTATCGCGCAGCAGGCTCGACTGAACCTGCCGCCGGTGCCCGCGACGACACTCGGATCGTTCCCGCAGACCGACGAGATCCGTCAGGCCCGCTACGACCTGGGGCAGGGACGACTCGACTGGGACGAGTACTACAAGCGCATCCAGGACGAGATCGCGAAGACGATCGCGTTGCAGGAGGACATCGGCCTGGACGTGTTCGTCCACGGCGAGCACGAACGCAACGACATGGTGCAGTACTTCGCGGAACTGCTCGAGGGCTACGCGTTCACCCACAACGGGTGGGTGCAGGCGTACGGCTCACGGTGTACCCGACCGCCGGTGCTGTACGGCGACGTCCGCCGCCCGAAGCCGATGACGGTGGAATGGATCTCGTACGCGCAGTCCCTCACCGCCAAGCCGGTCAAGGGCATGCTCACCGGTCCGGTCACGATGCTGGCGCGCTCGTTCGTGCGCCAGGACCAGCCGCTGCACGAGACCGCCGACCAGCTGGCTCTGGCGATCCGTGACGAGATCGCCGACCTCGAGGCCGCCGGCATCGCGATCATCCAGGTCGACGAGCCGGCCATCCGGGAGCTGTTGCCGCTACGCGAAACCGGGCGCAAGGAGTACCTGGACTGGGCGGTCGACGCGTTCCGTCTCGCGACCGGCGGCGCCAAGCCCGCGACGCAGATCCACACGCACCTGACGTACTCGGGTCAGCGGTCCGTCGTGGACGCGATCGAGCGACTCGACGCCGACGTCACTGCGATCGTCGCGACCCGCTCGATCGGCTGGGTGCTGGAAGCGATCAAGGAGAAGGCCCTCACCCACGGCGTCGGACCCGGTGTGTACGAGAGTCGTTCGGCGCGGATCCCCGACATCGACGAACTCGACGAACTGCTCACCGAGGCCGCCGAGTCCGTGGACCTCGACCGGCTGTGGGCGAACCCCGACGGCGGGCTCAAGCCCCGCCACTACTGGCAGCTCGAGCCGTCGCTGCGCAACCTGGTTGCGGCGGCCCGACGTTTGCGGCGGCGTGCCGTGCAGGGGTAGGTGCGCCGATCGGTCAGCGCACCGGGACCGGACCGTCTGCGGGTCCGGTCCCGGTGTGCTGTGTTCCTAGGATCCGTCGCCGGATCCGCTGCTGCCGAGGGATCCGCTGCTACCGAGAGATCCCTCGCTGCTGAGGGATCCGCTGCTGCCCGACGAGCCCGTGCTGCCCGACGAACTCGTGCTGATCGGGCCGTCCGGGACCTCGGCGCCCGGTGACCCGGGCCGGTTGATCTTCACGGTCACCGGTCCGCTGCCGTCGGCGGCGACGGTGACGATCCGGGCGCCCGCCGCGGAGGTCACCGATCCGCCGTCCACCGACACCTCGTAACCGTCGGGATAGTGCAGGTCGGAGACATAGATCTCGGTGGGCCGGGACGCGGCCCGTGGCGTGTACCGGTAGGCGAAGTCGCCGTTGTCGGCGTCGAAGATCATGCGACCCGGATCGCCGGCCGTGGCCTGCGGGTAGGTGCGGACGAGCTGCCGGCCGACGTCGCCGAGGAACGGATCGGTGACGTTGCCGGCGCCGAAATGCCAGTACTGCCAGCCGATGAACCGTTCGTCGGCGCGCGCGAGCGTGTTCTTCAGGACCGTCGGATCGCCGTCGCCGAACTCGGTGACCACGGTCGGGATGTTCGCGCGTTCGGTGACCGCGTCGATGTGGGACCACGTGAGGTCCTGCTGTGGGACGCACAGCGAGCGCAGCGCCTGCGGCAACCCGAGATAGATCGCGAGCTGGCTGGGAATGCAGTAGTCGTGCGGTGCGAAGACGATGTCGGCGTCGGTGACGGCCGGTGTCGCAGGCGGATTGAACAGGTTCGACGGCATCATCTGGTTCCACGTGACGTTCGGCTCCCAGTACACCGGGATCGTCGGGTTCTCCGCACGCACCGAGTCGGTCAGCTTCTGCATCGCGCCCTGATACTTGCGGTCGAAGTCGGGACAGCCGCTCGGAAAGCACGTCAGGAACGGCGATCCGGGCCACGGCTCGTTCATGAGTTCGATGCCCATCACCCCCGGCTTGCCCTCCATCCTCGCGGCGAGTGCGCCGAGGGCGGTGCCGAGGTAGTCGAGAGCGCCGTGCGTGTTGTTCCACACCTCGTCCCAGCCGACGTTCATGCTCGGCATCACGTAGTACAGCGGGAAGCCCGGGTTCGGTTCCCACGACTCGGGTCGCGACTGGATCGACCACGCGGGAAATCCGTTGCCGCCCCAGGGCTTCGACAGTCCGTCCTGGTGGTTGTCGAGCAGCACGTAGATGCCGCGGGCGGTGAGGGCGTCGACGACCCCGGTGATCCGGTCGAGATAGTCCTCGTCGACCTGTCCACGCTCGGGCATCAACGCGTCGAACGATGTGCCGAGGCGGACGGTGTTGAAGCCGTGCCGGACCAGGATGTCGATGTCCTGCGTCGTGAGGGTTGCGCCCGCCGGCAGGTACGGCGCGTCCTTGTCGACGTTGTTGACGCCGTGCAGCAGGACGGTCCGGCCGTGGCCGTCGAGCAACTGCGTCCCCTCGGCCTGCAGTGCCGTGACCGGAGTCGGCGATGGTTGCGCCGCGGCGGTGCCGGCCGCGGTCAGGAAGAGTGCGCATGCAGCGATGACCGCTGCGAACGCTGAGCCAGGTTTACACATTCATTTCCCTCGGTTCACGTCGGTGAGAAGCGCTCGGGCAAGATGTGGACAACTGTTCAGTTGTGGCGATGCTAGACAGGGGCGAGCGGCGTATGAGGCGTTTCGGCCGAAATGGCCGGAGGCGTCCGCGCAGGTCAGTAGATTCCTGCGGGTGCCCTGTGCGTCCTTTCCCGGCACCGGGTAGGCATGTACGCATGCTCACCGTCTCCGCTTACGCCGCCGACTCCGCCGACGCCCCGCTCGAGAAGACCGTCATCGAACGTCGTGACGTCGGTCCGCGCGACGTCCTCATCGAGATCAAGTACGCCGGCATCTGCCACTCCGACATCCACACCGCACGCAACGAGTGGGGAGGCACGGCATACCCGGTGGTGCCCGGCCACGAGATCGCCGGCATCGTCACCGAGATCGGCTCCGAGGTGACCCGGCACGCCGTCGGCGACCGCGTCGGCGTCGGCTGCTTCGTCGACTCTTGCCGCACCTGCGCCAGCTGCGAGGCCGGCGAGGAACAGTACTGCGAGAACGGCGTCGTCGACACCTACAACACCGTCGGACGCGACGGAAAGCGCACCGCCGGAGGATATTCCACGCATGTCGTCGTGGACGAGGAGTTCGTGCTGTCCATCCCGGACGGCCTCGCCCTGGACGTCGCAGCGCCGCTGCTGTGCGCCGGAATCACGCTGTACTCGCCGCTCGCGCACTGGGGTGCGGGTCCCGGCAAGAAGGTCGCGATCGTCGGCATGGGCGGACTCGGCCACGTCGGCGTCAAGATCGCGCACGCGATGGGTGCCGAGGTGACCGTGCTGAGCCAGTCGCTGAGCAAGAAGGACGACGGCCTGCGCTTCGGCGCCGACCACTACTACGCGACCGCCGAGAAGGAGACCTTCAAGGCGCTGCGCGGGAAGTTCGACCTGATCCTCAACACCGTCTCGGTCAACCTCGACATGGACCGGTACCTGTCGATGCTCGCGGTCAACGGCACCCTGGTGGAACTGGGACTGCCCGAGAACCCCATCAGCGTTCGGGGATTCTCCCTGCTCAAGAACCGGCGCAGCCTCGCCGGTTCACTGGTCGGCGGCATCCCGCAGACTCAGGAGATGCTGAACTTCTGCGCCGAGCACGGCATCGGCGCGGAGATCGAGGTGATCCCCGCCGACCGGATCAACGAGGCGTACGACCGCGTCGTCGCCAGCGACGTGCGGTACCGCTTCGTGATCGACGCCGCCACCATCTGACGGGCTTCCCGCACCCGAACTGACCTCCCGCGGACGCGATCGCGCGGGCGGCGGGTCAGTTCGGGCGCGGCATCGACCGGTCGGTTTCTCGCACACCGCGCACGCGGGGCGTAGCGTCAGGGCACGGACCTCTATACCGACACGGAGGAGGGACAGCGAATGACTCTCAACGACTTCGCCGGGTGGGCCGGGTACGGACTGGCCCTGGTGGGCATCGCGACACTCGGACTGTTCCTCGTTGCCGCCGGTGGCGGGTTCGCCGGGTGGGCCGTCATCGCGGGACTCGCCTCGCTCGCCGCGCTCTCGGGTTCCGCAGCGATCTTCGGGGGCGTCACCCACCACGACCACAAGGTGCACCACAGCACCCCGCACATGCTCTGACGCTTCTCCGGCGTGACCGTCAGGAACGAGCCAAGCGCTCCTTCTCGACGTCGATGTCGAACCCGGCCTCGGGCCAGTCCAGGTCGAGGCGGGACAGCGCGTCGATCAGCAGTTCCGTCACCGCAATTCGGCTGTACCACTTGCGGTCACACGGAACGACGTACCACGGGGCGTGCTCGGTGGACGTCTTGTCCAGCATCGCCTGATACGCCTCCTGGTACTGCGGCCACAGTGCGCGTTCGGTGACGTCTCCCGGGTTGTACTTCCAGTACTTGTCGCGACGTTCGAGGCGTTCGGCGAGCCGGGCCTTCTGCTCGTCGAGCGAGACGAACATCGCCACCTTGACCAAAGTCGTACCGCTGTAGGTCAGTTCACGCTCGAACTGGTTGATCTCGTCGTAGCGTCCGTGCCACACCTCGGGCGGGACCAGGTTGTGCACCCGGACCACCAGGACGTCCTCGTAGTGGGACCGGTCGAACACCCCCAACTGGCCGCCGCGGGGGAGGGCCTTGTTGATCCGCCACAGGTAGTGGTGGCGCTTCTCCTCCGGCGTCGGCACCCCGAACGCGGCATGGTCGACGCCCTGCGGGTCGACGTGCCCGATCACGTGCCGGACCATGCCGCCCTTCCCGGCGGTGTCCATGCCCTGCAGGATCAGCAGCACCGAGCGCTTGTCACCGGCGCGTCCGTTGGCGTACAGCTTCTCCTGCAGCGCGGACAGCACCGCGCCGCGCTCCTCGAGCATCCGTTCGCCGTCGGACTTGCTCCCGCTGAAGCCCGGGGTGGCCTTGGGGTCGATCTTCGCGACCTTGGTGTGCGGTCCGGCGCGCAGCGCCTCGGCGGCCGGTGTGGTCCACAGTGCATTGTGCGAGTCCGCTGCCATGAACCGAACTGTGCCACAACCGGTACCGCCGGGGACGGATTCAGCGGGCGCGCCGCCACCGCTCCTCGGCTTCTCCGAGTTCGGTGGCCGCCGGGTCGCCGTACACCCACTCCCGGCCGATCCGGTGCCAGTTGGCGCTCGCATCGAGCTGACCCAGGACCCCGAAGGTGAGGAAATCGGCCCGCCGCGAGAACAGGTGCTCCGGCGGCAGGTTCTGACCCTTCATGCCCGAGAACTCCGACGCACGCGGATCGATCGCCAGCAGGAATCCGGTGCTCGCCATCTCCGGGGTGATCGCGATGTCGGCGTCCACCAGGTTCCACTCCGCGGCGGCGTAGACGTAGTCGAGGCACTCGTCCGGCGTCACCTCCGCAGACTCGGAGATGACCCCGCGCCGGACCATCAGCGCATGCAGGTCGGCCTTGCGGCCCTCGGTTGCCGCGCGGAGGCAGCTCTTCTCGAATTCGACGTGCCGGGCGTCCATGCTGTTGAACAGCCCGAAGTCGACGAAGCCCACCCGGCCGTCGTCCCCGAGCAGCACGTTCCCGGGATGCGGGTCGCCGCAGAACTCGCGATAGCGGTACAGCGATCCGATGTAGAAGCGAAAGATGATCTCGCCGAACCGGTTTCGCTCCGCTTGGGGAAGCTCGCGGATTCCGGCGAAACCGGTGCCCCGGAAGAACTCGCTCACCAGCACCCGGCGGGTACTCAGCTCCGGGACGCTGTCCGGTACTGCGACGAACGGATGGTTCGCGTACAACCGCGCGATCTTGCGCTGGGTGAGCGCCTCGCGCTCGTAGTCCAGTTCGCCCTCGAAGTTCAGCCGCAACTCGTTCAGCAGCGCGGGCGTCGACAACGTCGGAACCGTCGACTTCCAGATCTTGAGGAACATCGTCAGGTTCTTCATGTCGGCGCGGATCGCGGCGTCGATGCCCGGATACTGCACCTTGACCGCGACGTCGCGGCCGTCGTGCAGCCGGGCCCGGTACACCTGGCCGATCGACGCGGCCGCCACGGCCTCGGGGTCGAACTCCGCGAAGACGTCGCCGAGGGGGCGTCCGTAGTCGGCCTCGATGACGTCGCGCATCGTCTCGAACGAGGTCGTCGGCGCCTGGTCCCGCAATGCGGCGAGCTTGCGCTGGAACTCCTCCCGGTGTTCCTCGGGCACGAGGTCGAGATCGAGGATCGACAGCATCTGGCCCAGCTTCATCGCCACGCCCTTCATGCTGCCGAGGACCGTGACGAGCTGGTCGGCGGCCGCGATCGCGGACTTCTCCGCCAGACGCGCGCGAACTTCCTCGGACCGGCCGACCATCGACACCCGGGTGCCGGCGCTGCGGATCGCCCGACCGGCGGCGACCTGGCCGAGCTTCGACCCCCGCACGAGACGGGACGTGGGGACCTTGTCGGCCAACGAAGACCTCCGGATGCGAGAAAGCGACGGAACGAGTGCGTCGGCGAGGGCTGCCCTGCGTGCAACAGGTCACACTAGAGGAGCCCGTCGGTGTCCTCCATGACGGGGAAGGGGGGCCGCGTCAGCCCGTCGACCATGTGGCTGCCCCACAGATCCATGTTGCTGACCTTGCCAACGCCGGAGCCCTCCGCGGTGGCGATCGTCAGCTCCGTCCCGGGAGGTACGACGACGTCGCCGCCGAGTGCGGCCGTCAGTTCACGGACGCGCCCGCGCCACACGAACCGGCCGCTGATGGGCTCGAAGTTGCCCGAGAGTTCGACATCGACGATGACCGGACGGTGACCGTCGACGGTGACCTGGGCGGGGCCCCGGTAGCCGTCCGGTTCGTCGTCGGGGTGCTCGTCGTGTGCGTCGGTGAAGTCGGTCACACCGCCAGGGTACTTGTTACCTCGAGTAACACAAGAGTCTGATCAGTCGGTCGCGGCCGGATCCTCGCGCAGCGGGTGCGGCACCGACTTGAACCGTGCCGGCGAACCGTTGGCCGCCGCGATGCCCGCGATCCCGCCCCACGTCATCATCACCAGGTAGTCGATGAGATCGTCCGTCGACATCGACTTGTTCGAGATCCACCAGTGCGTCGCCAACTGGACGGCACCGACCACGCCGTACGCCCACGGCACGGATCCGCCCGAGTCCATGTCCATGCCGCGCAACCGCTCGCCGAGCACCGTCGCCAGCAGTTCCGCGATCATCCGCTCGGAGTCGGCGACCACGTCACGATTGGGGCCCGCGCTGTTGGCCATCACGTACAGGTACACGTCGGGGTCCGACGCGACCGTCTCGACGTACGCCGAGATCGCGACCCGGGTCAGGTCGTACTCGTCGAGGTCCTCGCCGATCGCCTCGTACATGCGCGGCGCGAGAATCGTCTCGACGTACCGCATCATGGTCGCGCTGGTGAGGTCGTTCTTGTCGGTGAAGTAGCGGTACAGCACCGTCTTCGAGACGCCGATCTCCGACGCGATGTCGTCCATGCCGATGTCGCGGCCCCGGGAACGGATCGCCGCGATCGTGCCGTCCACCAGCTCCTCGCGGCGCGCGATCTTGTGTTCACGCCAACGACGCTTGCGGCCGTCGGGCTTCTCGCTCTTGGCGATCGTGTCTTCGGTTGTCTGCAGATCTGCGCTTTGCTTCGGCACTGGGGTTCGCCACATCCGTTCCGGGGTTGATCCAGAAGGCCAGCTTAGTGTGCGGACCGGGCGGGAGTGACGTCGATCTCGGCGGTGCGATCGCAGGTTTCGGCACAATGACGAGTGTGCAGCCAGTGCAGCCCGTACACACGCCACCGACCCCGCTTCCGTCCGAGAAGCGGCCGCGGTCGGCGCCGTCGTCCGCATCGACGTTCGCCGGCGTCTTCGACGACGAGACCAAACGCCGGGAACTCCGGAAGATGAAGGCCGTCGCGACCGGATTCCTGGTGTTCGCGACCGTCGTCTACTTCTTCTGCCGATGGCAGGAGACCCGCGGCGCGGGCGCGTGGGTCGGGTACGTCCGGGCGGCGTCCGAGGCCGGCATGGTCGGCGCGCTCGCCGACTGGTTCGCGGTGACCGCGCTGTTTCGGCATCCGCTGGGGCTGAAGATCCCGCACACCGCGATCATCAAGCGGAAGAAGGACCAGCTGGGCGAGAGTCTCAGCAACTTCGTCGGCGACAACTTCCTCGCACCCGAGGTGGTGTCGGCGAAGGTCGAGAACGCCCAGATCCCGCTGCGGGTCGGCACGTGGATGGCCGAACCCGCGCACGCGCGACGCGTCGCCGCCGAAACCGCGACCCTGCTGAGCGGCGTCGTCGAGGTGCTCAAGGACGACGACGTCACCGCCATCATCGACAACACGATCGTCCGGCGGATCGCCGAACCCGACTGGGGGCCGCCGATCGGGAAGGTCCTCGCCGAACTGCTGCGCGAGAACCGGCAGATGCCGCTGCTGGACCTGCTCGCCGAGCGCGCGCACCAGTGGGCGCTGAACAGTCAGGACACGATCGACCGGGTCATCAGCCGGGATTCGCCGTCGTGGTCGCCGAAGTTCGTCGATTCGATGCTCGGCGAGAAGATCTACCGGGAACTCGTCGAGTTCACCTGGAAGGTCCGGTCCAACCCCGAGCACGAGGTGCGACTTGCGGCCAACCGCTTCCTGATCGACTTCGCGGACGACCTCCAGAACGACCCCGCCACGATCGCGAAGGCGGAGTCGATCAAGGCCGAGATCATGGGCCGCGAGGAGATCACCGGCCTCGCCGCCGCGACGTGGCGGGTGGCCAAGCGGCTCATCATGGAATCGGTCGACGACCCCGACAGCACGCTGCGCCGCAAGGTTGCCGAGAACGTCGCGAACCTGGGGGAGCGACTGCGTGACGACGCCGCGCTGCGCTCCAAGGTCGACGGCTGGCTGCTGTCCGGCACCCGGTACGTCGCCGAGAACTACACCGACGAGATCACCGCGGTCATCACCGAGACCGTGCAGCGGTGGGACGCCGAGGAGGCCAGCCGCAAGATCGAGCTGCAGGTCGGTCGGGACCTGCAGTTCATCCGCATCAACGGCACCGTCGTCGGCGCCCTCGCGGGCCTGGCGATCTACACGATCTCCCAGCTCATGTTCGGCTGATCGGGCGCTGCGGGCGTCCCACCCGGCCGAGTGCTAACAAAGTGCTTGCAATTGTTAGCACCCTGTTCTACCGTGGATTTTGCGTACAGAACAGGGAGTACTGATGGTCGACGAGCCCGACGACAAGGGCGGTGCTGCAAGTGTTGTCAGCAGCGCCGCGCAGGACATCGGAAGTTTCATCCGGTCGCAGCGGGAAGCGGCGCAGGTGTCCTTACGTCAGCTCGCGCAACTCGCCGGCGTCAGCAATCCCTATCTGAGTCAGATCGAACGCGGACTGCGTAAACCCTCCGCCGACGTCCTCGCTCAGATCGCGAAGGGTTTGCGGGTGTCGTCCGAGGTCCTGTACATGCAGGCCGGATTCCTCGAACAGCGCCCACACAGCCCGGTCCGGGACGCGCTGCTGGCCGACGGTGCCATCACCGAGCGGCAGAAGCAGGTGCTCCTCGAGATCTACGAGTCGTTCTGTCGCGAGAACGACCCGAAACAGTCCGAATCCGCTGATCAGACCCCGGGGGGTGTGGCTGCCTCGGACGAACCAGAGCACGAGATCGCAGATCCACTCGACAGGAGATCCGAGAATGACTGATCCGAAGATCATCGACAACGTGAAGACCCCGTTCTACGCCGCCGTCGGCACCGGCGACCTCGTCGTCCAGGCCGTCGCCGACGTCGTGTCCCAGGTGCGCTCGCGCGCCGAGAACACCAACACCGACGTCTCCGAGCGCCTCGAAGAGGCCCGCGAGCGCTGGGCCAACCTGCCCGGTGAGGTGTCCGAGGGTGTCGAGCAGCTGCGCGAGCGTCTCGCCGCGTTGCCGTCCGAGCTGCCCGAGGAACTCGCCGAGCTGCGCGAGCGCTTCACCGCCGACGAGCTGCGCAAGGTCGCCGAGGCGTACCTGAAGGTGGCCTCCGACCTGTACGTCTCCCTCGCCGAGCGTGGCGAGGAAGCCGTCGAGCGCATCCGCAAGCAGCCCGCCGTCGAGGAGCAGCTGGGGCGCGCCGAGGCCGTGTTCGGCGACGCCGTCGAGCTGACCGAGGAAGCACTCGGCACCGTGGCACGTCAGACGCGGGAACTCGGCGAGCAGGCCGCCAAGCTCGCCGGCCGCGCCGCGGGCCGCATCAGCGATGTGGCCGACGAGGCCGCCGTGGTGCTGTCGGAGACGAGTGACACTGTCGCCGAGCGCCTGTCCGAGACCGGCGACTCCGTCGCCAGCCGCGTCGTCGGCGCCGGTGAGCGTGCCGAGGCCACGTCCGAGGCCGCCGCCGAGCGGGTCGAGGCCGCCGCCCCGAAGGCTGCCCCGGCCCCCGCGAAGAAGACGGCGCCCGCCAAGGCTGCCCCCGCCAAGACCGCGCCGGCCAAGGCTGCACCCGCCAAGGCTGCACCGGCCAAGACCGCGCCGGCCACCGCCGCGAAGAAGGCCCCGGCCGCCAAGAAGGCTCCCGCCAAGGGCAGCACGGACTGACCGAACGAACCCACATCGGGAAACCGGGCCCCCGCGCAAGCCGTTGCGCGGGGGCTTGCCCGCCTTGCCTCGTAGGATGGATACGTGTTCAACGTCCACAGCTTCACCGGTTTGATCATGTCGGCGCTCCAGCTTCTCGCGCTGGGTGGTGCCGCCTATGCGATCTTCCATGCGGCACGCCAGCGTAAGGACGCCTTCACTGCCGTCGACAAGCTGAGCAAGCCGATCTGGCTCGGCATCCTGGTGGCTGCGCTGCTCGTGCTGCTGGTGCTCCCGGTGGTCGGCATCTTCGGCTTGATCGCCGTGGTCGCGATCTGCGTCTATCTCGTCGACGTCCGCCCGCGGGTCGACGACATCCAGCGCGGCCCCCGCTGGTAACTGCTCGCTCCGAGCGCTGTTCCAACCATCTGTTGACTAACAGTTACAGATAAACCTTGACAACGCTCATTGTGACAGTGTTATCGTCGATTTATGCCCGGATACGGGCTGTTTCCAGCGCATGACCTGCGTGAACGCGACCAGCGCGATCACCGGCTCGAGCAGGAGTTGACGATGTCGATCACTCATCACCGGGAATCCGTGCCGGCCCCGCAGTCCCGCCGCATGCGGGTCGGGGATCGGCAGGACACCGCGGCGCGACTGCTCGCGTCGTCGGCCCGCAAGTCGTACGACCCGCTCGTCGAGGTCGACTGGGCGGCGCCGATTCCTGACGATCTCTACGGCATGACGCCCGAGTGGTGCAGCCTCTACGGCACCGAACTGTGGGAGCGCATGAGCGAGGAGCAGCGCATCACGCTCACCAAGCACGAGGCCGCGAGCGTCGCCGGCACCGGCATCTGGTTCGAGATGATCCTCATGCAGATGCTGCTGCGCGACATCTACTCGCACGACCCGGCCACCCCGCACGTGCAGTTCGCGCTCACCGAGATCGCCGACGAGTGCCGGCACTCCACGATGTTCGCCCGCTCGGCGCAGCGGTTCGGGATCCCGTCGTACCGGCCGAAGCGATGGATCCGTAACTCGGCCAGGCTGTTCAAGTCCACGGCGTCCGGGTCGCTCGCGTACGGCGGCACGCTGTTCGCCGAGGAGATCCTCGACATGATGCAGCGCGACTTCATGAAGGACGAGCGGGTGCAGCCGCTCACCCGCACCGTGAGCAGGATTCACGTCCTCGAGGAGGCTCGGCACATCAAGTTCGCGCGCGAGGAAACGGTCCGACGGGTCCGGTCGCTGTCTCGCCGCAAACTCGCCTACCAGCGCCTGGTGCTGGGTGTCACCGCCTACTTCGTCGTCACGTGTCTCGTGAACGAGCAGGTCTATGCGGCCGCCGGGCTCGACGTCGAGGAGGCGAAGCTGGCGGCGAAGAACAACACGCACTACCACGAGATGATCCGTGAGGGTTCCCGCAAGACCATCGAGTTCCTCGACGAGTGCGGGCTGATCGGTGGACCGTCGACGGCGCTGCTGCGCCGGGCGCACATCATCTAGTGCCCACACTCACCGCGATAGAATTCCCCACACCGTCGACCGCGCCGGAACCGCTGACGCCGTCGCGGTCCCAGTGGGGAAGGCGCAACATGAAGGAATACCGCATCGACGACCTCGCTCGTGAGGCCGGTGTCAGTGTGCGGAATGTACGGGTCTACCAGGATCGTGGTCTGCTGCCGCCGCCACGCAAGGAGGGGCGCGCCGGCTGGTACAACGAGTCGCACCTGGCGCGGCTCAACCTCATCGGCCGGATGCTCGACCGCGGATACACGTTCGCCACCATCAGCGAACTGCTCACCGCGGCGCAGTACGGGCTGCAGGTGCGCGACGTCCTCGAGACCGACGATCCGGGCGGACGGTGGAAGAAGTACCGCCGGGCCGCGAAGCTGACGATGTCGGAGCTGCGACGGATGTTCGGCGACCAGACCACCGAGGCCAACATCGCGCTCGGCACCCAACTGGGTGTGCTGGCCAAGGCCGGCAAGGAGTACTCCGTCGCGAACCCGCGACTCATGGAGGCCGCCCAGGTCCTCGTCGACGCCGGGGTCCCGCTCGCGGACATCCTCGAACAGACCGAGGCGGTGCGCCGTGACCTCGGTGACGTCGCCGCCCGGTTCGTCGAACTGGTCTCCGACCGGTACCTCGCGCCCGAGGGCGGCACACTCGACCTCGATCCGGCGACGGTCTCGGAAGTGGCCGCGCTGGTGAACCAGGTGCGTCCGCTCGCGCACGACGCGGTGCACGCACTGTTCACCGAGGCGATGGAGGAACAGATTTCGAAGGCGCTCGCGAAAGCCGCGAGTCAGCTGGAACAGGTTGCGCCCGAATCGGACTCGACGCGCGCCGGCTAGAGGAACAGGGGAGTGGAAGTGGCGGTACGGAAGTCGCACAGAATGCTGTGGACGGTGATCGGTGCAGCGGCAGCGGTGGCGCTCGCGGGTGGTGCCGTTGTTGCGGCGCGAGCTCGGAACCGTTCGGCGACAGCAGATCCCGGGGACGAGGCGGCGCTGTTCGCCACACCGCGCATCGATCCGGAGATCATCCCCGTCACCAGCGCCGACGGCGCGGAACTGCACGTGCGGGCCTACGGATCACCCGACGCCGATCCGATCGTGCTCAGCCACGGCTGGACGTGCTCCGCCGACTTCTGGAACCCGCAGGTCAACGCGCTCGCCGAGAAGTACCGCGTCATCACCTACGACCAGCGCGGCCACGGTCGCAGTGGCATCGGGCGGAACCCGCTGAGCCCGGACGTCCTCGCCGACGACCTGGCCGCCGTCCTCGCCGCGACCGTCCGGGACGGACGCAAGGCCGAGATCGTCGGGCACAGCATGGGCGGCATGAGCATCGTCGCGTGGGCCGGCAAGTACCCCGAGCAGGTGGAGCAGTACGCCCAGTCTGTGCTGCTGGCCAGTACCGGCACCGACAGTCTCGTCGCCGAGACCACGGTCATCCCGCTCCCGCAACGCTTTCCGCGAGTCCCGGTGCCCGTCGGTCGGGCGGTGCTGGGTTCGGCCCTGCCGATGCCGGCGTCCCCGGTGACCACGCGTGCGATCAAGTACGTCGCGCTGGCGCCGGGCGCCACGCCCGCGGAGGTCGCCTTCTGCGAGCGCATCGTCAGCGAGTGCCATCCGCGTACCCGCGGCGGCTGGGGCGCGGCACTGAGCACCCTCGACATCAAGGACGGGCTGAACAACCTGACGGTGCCGACCGCGGTCCTGGTGGGCACCGCGGACCGGCTCACGCCACCGTCGCATGCCCGCCGGCTGGCGCAGGCCCTCGACGACGCCGAGCACCTCGACCGGCTGATCGTGCTCGCCGGCATCGGTCACATGACGTCCGTCGAGGCCGTCGCCGACTTCAACGCCGAGATCGAACGCCTGCGCAGCCTCGCGTAGCCGTCGTCAGCTGAAGACGACCGTCTTGCGGCCGTGCACCTGGACGCGGTCCTCCAGGTGCCACCGCAGGCCGCGGGCGAGAACCAGCTTCTCTATGTCACGCCCCTGGCGGACCATGTCCGACACCTCGTCGGTGTGATCGACGCGGATGACGTCCTGCTCGATGATGGGGCCGGCGTCGAGTTCGGCCGTCACGTAGTGGCACGTGGCGCCGATCAGCTTCACGCCACGCGTGAACGCCTGGTGGTACGGGCGGGCACCGACGAACGACGGCAGGAAGCTGTGATGGATGTTGATCGCGCGTCCGGCCCAGTGTTCACACAGTTCGGCCGGCAGCACCTGCATGAACCGGGCCAGCACCACCGCGTGCGGGTCGTGCACGTCGACCAGCTTGCGGACCTGCTCGAACGCCGGCCCGCGCTCGGCGGGATCCTTCGGGAACGACACGTAGTGGAAGTCGACGCCGTGACGCTTGGTGACGCGCTCGAGATCCGGGTGGTTGCCGATCACCGCGGCGATCTCGCACTGCAGTTCGCCCGCCGCGACCCGGCCGAGGATGTCGTGCAGGCAGTGGCCCTCCTTGCTGACCAGCAGCACGACGCGCTTGCGCTCGCCGGTGTCGGTGAGCGTCCACTCCGTCTCGGGACCCAGTTCGGCGGCGACGGCCGCGAACTTCTCCCGCATCTCCTCGAGGCTCAGGCTGATCGACGACGCCCGCACCGCCTGCCGGGTGAAGAACCAACCGGTGTCGGCATCCGCGTGGTACGCGGCCTCGACGATCCAGCCGCCGATCTCGGCGAGGAACGCGGAGATGCGGGCCACGATGCCGGTGCGGTCGGGGCAACCCAGAGACAGGACGTAACGACGGTCGTCGGTCGAGGCAGCTGAACTCATGGGCCCAGTCTCTCAGGTCACGGAAATCCGACGACCCTCGCCGTGCCGACCAGCGTCGTGGCGTCCACGGTGTGCAGTCCGCGGTCGGTGATCAGGCTCATGAAGTCGCCGCGCACCCGGTCCACGAGCTCCGGTGCGAGCCCGGACAGGGTTGCGCGTAACCCGCTGCCCAGCACGAAGTTCCAACAGAACTCCTCGGTCGCCGGGATCAGGTTCGACAGGGTGCGCACCTCGACGGCCTCGGTGCCCGCGTCGCCGAGCCATGCGCCCAGCTTGTCGGCGCTGTCGATCCGCTGCGCCGGTTCCATCTCGGCGGCGAGATCGGGCAGCGGTTCCGGTAGGTGCGGTCCCAGCGCGTCGAGGAACGTCGTCGCGTACTCGCGCAGGGCCGTGTCCTGCCAGGCCGTGACACCGACGGTGCCCCCGGGGCGCACCAGTCGACACAGCCGCGCGAACGCCTGATCCATCTCGGGCAGGAAGAACACCGCGTACGAGCTGAGGAGGGTGTCTTAGCCGGCGTCGGGGACGGTGCTCGGCGGCTCCCATGCGGTGGCGTCGGCACACACGAACTCGATGTTGAGCAGGGCCCGGTCCGACGCCTTCACCCGGCCCCGCTCGAGCATCTCGTCGGACAGGTCGATCGCATGGACCAGACCGGTCGGGCCGACGGCGAGGGCCGCCGGCAGTGCAGAGGCACCCGTGCCGCTACCCACGTCGAGCACCGCGTCACCCGGTCGCAGCCCGGCCGCGAACGCGAGCGCGCGGCCGGCGGGATCCCACACGTCCGGCGCGACCCGATCGAAGTCGGCGGCGGCCGCGTCAAACGTCGCGGCGATCTCCTCGGCGTACGTCCCTGCCATACGACCGATGCTAACGAGCTGTGCCAAGCTTCGAGGCATGTCCGACATCGCGCTCAGCCGGTCCCGAGTCGCCGCCCTGGTCGACCACACCCTGCTCAAACCCGAAGCCTCCGACGCCGATGTCCGGGCGCTGGTCGCGGAGGCCCGCGAACTGGGCGTGTACGCGGTGTGCGTGTCGCCGTCGATGCTGCCGCTGCCCGGCGAGGACACCGGTGGGCCGGTGGTTGCGACCGTCGTCGGATTCCCGTCGGGCAAACATCATTCGCTCGTCAAGGGCGCCGAGGCACGCCTCGCGGTGGACCAGGGCGCCGCGGAGATCGACATGGTGATCGACATCGGGGCCGCCGTCGCCGCCGAGTACAACGCGGTGCACGCCGACATCCTCGCCGTTCGTGAGGCGATCGGTCCGGGACCCGTACTGAAGGTGATCATCGAGTCGGCGGCACTGTCGGACGACGCGATCGTGGAATCCTGCCGGGCCGCGGAACTGGCCGGTGCGGACTTCGTCAAGACGTCCACCGGATTCCACCCCGCGGGCGGAGCGAGCGCCCGGGCGGTGCGCCTGATGGCCGAGACGGTCGGAGGCCGGCTGGGCGTCAAGGCCAGCGGAGGTATCCGCACCGCCGAGGCGGCGCTGGCCATGATCGGGGCCGGCGCCACCCGACTGGGACTGTCCGGCACCCGCGTCGTGCTCGACGGGCTGCCGGACCAGACCTGACCGGGCGTCAGAGCAGGCTGCAACTGCTCTGCGCGTTGGGGTCCTGCGGCGGCATCACGTACTGACCGCCCTCGAGGTTCAGATCGACGGCGGTGTCGGTGACGGTCAGCGACGTCGGGGCCATGCCCAGCGGATACTGCTGCAGGCTGTCGGTCAGGGTCTGCACGATCCCGTCCACGAGCGCGGTGGGCAGGCCCAGGCCGAGGATCTCCGCGCCCACCGTCTCGACGACCACCTCACCGTTCTGCACCGTCGGGCGCACCGTCAGGTCCGCCAGTCCCGCCGGCCCGACGGCGAACTTCAGCGTCCCCGCAGTCGAATCCGGGGTCACCGAGCTGACCAGATTGCCCAGCGACTGCGACTGCACGGTCGCGAGAATCCCGTCGGTGGACCACGTGACATCCGCGGACGAACTGCCGATCGTGCCGCTGCTGTCGGGCGAGTCGGTGATCTTGATGTCGTTGGCGCGCGCATGCACCTGCATGCCCTGGGCGGGGCCGAACGACGAGCCGGAGCTGTCGATCTTCACGTACGGAACGTTCTTGCCCACCATCTGCCACAGCACCGGCTTCCAGCTGAGGCTCACGTCCACCTCGGAACCGAGCTGGCTCTGGAACTGAGACTCCATGCAACTGGTCGCGCGCTGACGGAGGAACAGCTCACCGCCGACGAGGGCGACGACGAGCGCCGCAACCACGAACAGCGAGATCAGGACCGCCTTGCGCCGCGGGCGCTTCGGGGCCGTGGGCATCTGGGGTGCGTTCACTGGTGCCGACATGACAGGGATTCTCCCCGAAGACTCTGAACGGTTTCTGTGAATGGGGGCTCGGTATGGACACCGGCTATCGCCAAAACTGTGATCTGCTGCACACCGGCGCAGTACTGTTGCCACATGGCGGGCTGGACAGATCCGCGGCGCGAACCCACCTCCGAGGCGGGTGAGGATCTGCGTCGCCTTGCGCTCCGGCAAGCGGGGTATTTCACGACCGGGCAGGCGCTGCGTCTTGGTTGCACTGCCGAGGATATCGGCGGCCGCCTGGCCGAGGGGTCCTGGTTGCGGATCGAACGGGATCTGTTCCGGCTCGCCTCATTTCCGCGCACCGACCTCGAGGAATACGCCAAGTGGTGCGCATGGTTCGAGGGCGCGGCGGTGGTCTCGCACCAGAGCGCCGCCGAACTCCACGGCCTCGGTCACCTGCATCCCAGCTTCGTGCACCTGTCGACCATCGGCTCGGCGCCCGCACCCACCCGCCGCCTCGCGCTGCACCGCCGGAAACTGCGACCCGAGGACTGCGAACAGACCGGGACCTTCGGCATCACCACGCCCCTGTGCACGGCACTGGACCTCGCGGCCGGCGGCATCGCCCAGGACCTGTACGACGAGGTCGTCAGCGACGGCGTCGCGATCGGCCGTATCGACCCCGAACGCCTCCGGGCCGAATGCGACGGCCAGCCCATACAGGTCGCCGAGCGGATCGAACACGCACTGGGGTCGTGCCGGTAGAGCCCTCGTCACCCGGACGGCGCGACGTAACTCCACGGCACGGTGAGAACGCAGTCCCGGATCCGCCGCCGCTGCGGCGTGACCGGCACGCCGAGGTCGGAGAGCAGGTGCAGGGTTTCCCGCCACCGGATACGGGGCCCGAACGGCGCCAGCCCGGCGGCCGTCGCCCAGGCCCGGTCGGCCGTGACGAGCATTTCGTGGATGCGTTCGCCGGCGACGTTGCGGTGGATCAAGGCCTTGGGCAGACGCTCGGCGATGTCGCTGGGCCGGTCCACGCCGAACGGATCCCAGGCGAGCGTCAGTGAGCGGGGGCCGTCGCGGTCGAGTAGCACCCACGCGCAGCGCCGGCCGAGTTCGTCGCAGGTGCCGTCGACGATGAGGCCACCCGGCGCGAGGCCGCTGCGCAACCGGCCCCACGCCTCGTCGACGGCGTCCTCGGGGTACTGCCGCAGCACGTTGAACGCGCGGATCAGGGTGGGCCGCAGGCCGGCGAGTTCGAAGCCGCCGCGCGCGAAGGTCACGCCGTCCCGGCCCTCGACCACCCGGTCCGGGTCGATCTCGAGTCCGACGACGCGGACGTCGGGGCGGACGGTCCGCAGCCGGGCCGCCATCTCCAATGTGGTGACCGGCATGGCGCCGTAGCCGAGGTCGACGACCAGCGGGTCGGGGGCGTCGCGCAGCATCCGTGTGACGACCGGGCTGTGAACGAGCCAGCGGTCGCTGCGGCGCAGCCGATTGATGCCTGTGGTGCCGCGGGTGATGACGCCGACGGGTTTTCCTTCGCGCACGCCGGTTACTGCTGGGCGAGCCAGGACGCCGTGACCTCGGCCTCCGTGCGGAACAGGTCGACCAGGTTGATCAGCATGAGCTGTTCGAGTTTGCCGCCGACGAACGGGAGGAACACCTTCGCCTCCGACGACGTGCGCAGCGTGCAGCCGGTGTCGGTGCCGAACAGTTCGATGGTTCCGGTGAGGCTGCCCGGACCTGCCGGAATCGACGCCTCGTACGTGCCGGTCACCGGCTCCCCGAACGGGGTGTACCGCTCCTTGCGGGTGATGATCAGATCCTTCTTCAGCACGGTCTGCGCGATATCCGGCAGGTCCTTGCGCGGCAGCACGTGGTGCAGCACCAGGTCGATGCCCCCGTCGTGCACCTCGAGGCTCTCGACGTGATTCTCGCTGTACTTGCGCATCTCCACCATCCGCGCCTCCCAGTAGTCCGGGCTGCTCAGTGCGGCGTACACCCGTTCGGCCGGATGGTCGAACCTGGCGGAGTAGTCGATGCGACGGGCCATGACCGGCAGATTACCGGCTGATGCCCGGTCCGTAGGGGAAAGCGACTACCGGGCCGCGGACGTCCACTGCCCGGTGAAGTCCTCCTCGGCGTCGAGCAGTTCCAGGACCTGACCGGCGATGACCGACTCGATCTTGCCGCCGATCAGCGGCATCTTGACCTCGACCTCACCGTCCATGACCAGCAGCGATCCGGTGCCGTCGGAGGTCAGCGTCATGGTGCCGCGCAGCTCGCCCGGCGCACCCTCGACCTGCGCGGAGAACGTGCCCACCGCACGATCGCCCTGTAGCGCACCCCACGATTCGGTGCGGGTGATGATCAGGTCACCGGGCCGGATCTTGGTGACGACGGCCGGCAGGTGCTCGGCGGGCACCGACTGCGTCATCGCCACGTCGATGGTGCCGTCGCCGACGGTGATCTCGTCGAGCGTCGCGCCGGGTCCACCGACCTCCCGCAGGCGGGCCTGCCAGTAGCCCTCGTCGGTGAGTGCGGCGTGCACCGTCGCGACGGGCTGGGGGTATTGCGCGGAATGCTCGATGTGTCGGGCCATGGACGGCACGCTACCGTTTGCACGTGTTGGATCCACTCATCCGGGGGCGCCTCGTCGCCGCCGGCGCCCAGCTGTCCGAGCAGGTGCCGCTGTCGACCCTGACCACCCTGCGGCTCGGCGGCCCCGCCGCGGTACTCGCCGAATGCCCGTCGACCCGGACCCTCGTCGACGTCGTCCGTGTACTCGACGACGCCCGGGTGCCGACCCTCGTCCTCGGCGGTGGGTCCAATCTGGTGATCTCCGACGACGGGTTCGACGGCGTCGTGGTCCGCGTCGCCGACGCCGGTGTCGAGCTCGGTGAGGACACGGTGCTCGCGCAGGCCGGTGCGGTGTGGGACGACGTCGTCGCCAAGACCGTCGCCGCCGGACTGGGCGGGCTCGAGTGCCTGTCCGGGATCCCCGGCTCGACCGGCGCGACACCCGTGCAGAACGTCGGTGCGTACGGCGTCGAGGTGGGTTCCCTGCTGCGCCGGGTGCAACTGCTCGACCGCACCACCGGCGACGTGCGCTGGGTGGAGCCGTCGGAGCTCGGTCTCGGCTACCGCACCAGCATCCTCAAGCACCGCGACGACGCGCTGGTCCTGGCCGTCGAGATGACCGTCCGGCCCGACGGCTCGAGCGCGCCGCTGGCCTACCGGGAACTGGCGTCCGCCCTCGGAGCCGAGGAGGGCGAGCGGCGACCCACCGCCGAGGTGCGCGACGTGGTCCTCGGCCTGCGTCGCGGCAAGGGCATGGTGCTCGACGCCGACGACCACGACACGTGGAGCGCCGGGTCGTTCTTCACCAATCCGGTGGTCCCGGATGCGAGCCTGCTCACGGTGATCGACGCCATTCGGGCGAAGGTCGGTGCGGACGTGCGGATCCCGCAGTTCCCCGGGGAGGCCGGAACCAAGCTGTCCGCGGGGTGGCTCATCGAGCGGGCCGGGTTCGGGAAGGGCTACCCCGGCGAGGATGCGCGGGTCCGCCTGTCCACCAAGCACACCCTGGCGTTGACGAACCGTGGGGAGGCCGCCACGGGCGACCTCGTCGACCTGGCCCGAACTGTCCGGGACGGTGTCGAGGCCGCGTTCGGGGTGCGTCTCGAACCGGAGCCCGTGACAGTGGGAGTCGTCATCTGATCGATGTCCGAGTGACGAAAGCCACTGTCGCACGGCGAGTACCGTTGTTTTCGTGCATGAACAGGGGATTCGGTCAGTTCGGACGCGTCTGTCGGCGGTGATCGCCGCCCTGCTGGGGATGATGCTGCTCGCGGGTTGCACCATCGCCACGGGTGGCGCCGCGGACGGTACGGCTGCGGCCGACCCGGTGGTGGAGGTGATCCAGACGCCGGCGGCCGGTGCGACGAACGTCAACCCCGTCGAGCCGATCTCGATCCGGGCCGACGGCGGCACGCTGCAGGGCGTCACGCTCACCAGCGCCACCGGCACGGTGGTGCAGGGCACGCCGAGCCCCGACGGACGGTCGTACACGGTCACCGAACCGCTCGGCTACGGCGGCACCTACACGTGGGCGGGCACCGCGACCGGGCCGGACGGCAAGTCCGTGCCGGTCGCCGGATCGTTCACGACGGTGGACCCGGACACGACGACGTCGGTGCGCACCAACATCGGGGACGGTCAGGTCGTCGGCATCGGGGCCCCGATCATCCTCCAGTTCGACGGACCCATCGCCGACAAGGCCGCGGTCGAGAAGTCCCTGAAGGTGACCACGAACCCGCCGACACCCGGCGCGTGGGCGTGGCTGCCCGACGATCGTGGCGCGCGGGCGCACTGGCGTCCGGAGAACTACTGGGCGCCCGGCACCACCGTGAACGTCGTCGCCGATCTGTACGGCGTCGACTTCGGCGGCGGCGCGTACGGGGCGAGCGACGTCTCACTGAACTTCACGATCGGCCGCAGCCAGATCGTCAAGGCGAACGCCCCGAGCCACCGCATGCAGGTGGTCCGCGACGGCGTCACGGTCATGGACATTCCCGTCAGCTACGGCGAGGGCAACGAGGACCGCAACGTCACCCGCAGCGGCGTCCACGTCGTCACCGAGAAGCACGAGGACTTCCTGATGTCGAACCCGCCGTACTACGAGAACGTCCGCGAACGCTGGGCGGTGCGGATCTCCAACAACGGTGAGTTCATCCACGCCAACCCCGCGACCGTCGGGGTGCAGGGCGCCTCGAACGTGACTAACGGGTGCATCAACCTGTCGCTGTCGGACGCCGAGGAGTACTTCGGCATCGCGATGTACGGCGATCCGGTGGAGGTCACCGGTACCCGCATCGACCTCTCGGCCGCGGACGGCGACGTCTACGACTGGGCGATCGACTGGCCCACCTGGCTGTCGATGTCGGCGCTGTGAGCCTGAGCGCCCATTCCTCGGCGACTTTCGCGGATACCCGCCCGCAGCGAGCAGGAATGGGTGCTGGGGCCGGATGGAACCGTCCCGGGCGCCGGCGCGTCTATTGTCTGTGGGCGCCGCCGTCGGTGGCGGCGCCGTGCACTCGGGGAGGGGTGACGGGGTGGGGTTCGGCGAATCTGCCGGTGGTCCGGCGGGGCGCGATGCGAGGTGGCGGTGCACCGGTCTGGAGTTCCAGGTGCTGTGGCGAGAGTTGGGGCGGGACCGGCTGCCGTATCCGCTGTGCTTCCGGCCCGCCGCGGACGACCAGGACGACCTCGATCGGCAGCGCCGCGCCGCCGCACAGCACTGGGCGCCGCGGGTCACCGAGCGTCTCCATCACCACCTGACGGTGCTCGCCGAACCCGACATCCGGCTCGAGGTGGTCGGGTTCGCCGGCGTCGGGCTCGCCACCCGGATCCGCATGCACGCCGGACTGCACAGCAGCGGAGCGACACTGGCGATCCAACTCCCCGGAGTCGACGCCGACACCGGCGGCGACGTCCTGATCCGCGGGGTGTCGCCCGCGCAGATCCCGCAGGCCGTCGCGGCCGCGTTGCCCGCGGCCCCGGCCGGATCCCGCGGTGCGCTGCGTTTCCGGCGCCGCGACCTCGACGTCTCCGCCGGGCCGCTCCTCGTCTCCGCGGGCGCCGGACGCGTTCGGGACGAGGCGCTGGCGCTGCTGCGGCGCCCGCGCACCGGGATCGGGGAGGTCACCGCGTTCGGGGGCGTCGCGTACGACAGTCGACCCACCACCGACGGCATCGGGCTGCACTGGCTCGATTTCGACGGCGACGGCCGCTACACGATGCGCGAATCCGACGACGTCGTCGTCGCGCCGGCCGCCACCACGGACCTGGCGGGGGAGATCCAGCGTCTGGTGGACGCGATCCGCACCGGCGTGCCCGTGCGCTGACGACTTTCCGGTCCGATGGAACCGATTCCCCCGCGTCCGCGTCTACACACAGCGAAGGGGAACACCGGGAGGGAAGCAATGACCGACAACGGTATTCGGGTAGACAACCGAGACACCGCACGGGAACGCACGAGAAGCAGCAACGCCGTGTTGCAGGGGCAGGTCGATGCCCTGCTCGAGGGGTTGGACCGGCAGACGGAGGCACTCGCGGCAGCGCAGGGGGCTCTCGCGCAGACCACCGCGCAGGTGCAGTCGCCCGACGGACTGGTCCGGGTGACCGTCGACTCGTCCGGGTCGGTGGTGGCGGTGGACCTCGATCCGTCGACGTTCACGCGGACGACGCCCGCACGGCTCGCCGAGGTCGTCGCCGCCACGGCCCGCGCCGCCACCGCGGAGGTGCGCGCACGGATCGCCGAACTGATGGCGCCGGTCACCGGTGCGGCAGCGGGTCTTCCGGACCTGTCCGACCTGGTGGCCGGGGCGCCGAGCCTCCGGAACCTGTTGCCGACGGTGGCGACCGAGTTCGCCGCCGCTACCACCGCAGCCACCGCCGCCACTGCCGCTGCGGATCCGGCCGTGCCCGTCCCGGACGACGACCTGCACGACTGGCGCGCGCCGATCCTGCGGGAGGCGCACCGTGGCTGACCGGATGCGGGTCGATGCCGACCAGTTGCGCGGCGCCGCACCCCACTTCGACCTCCTCGCCGACCGGCTCTCCGATGCGCTGAGCGACCTCGGCGGGGTCCTCGACGGGGAGGGCACGAGCTGGGGGACGGACGCCCCCGGAACCGCATTCGCGTCCACGTACGTGCCGGGCGCCGACGGTGCCCGATCCGCGCTGCAGCACCTCGTCGAGGTGTTCGCGGGCATCGCCGGTGGACTGCGGGACACCGCGCAGGTGTTCGAGAACACCGACAGCGGATTCGCGGGCGCGTTGGGCGGGGGCAGCTGATGGGCATCGAGATCCCCGGTTCGCTACGCACCCTCGCGTCGGTCGCGGTCGGGCAGGACTGGCCGGAGGCCGACGAGACGTCCCTGCGTCGGCTGTCGGACGCGTGGGAACTTGCCGCCGTCAGCCTCGACCGCGTCGGTGCCGACGGCGCGCGGTCCATCCAGCCCGCATTGGACGCCCTGGTCGGCGACGTGAACGACGCCGTCGCCGGACGATGGCAGGAGGTCGGGGCCTCGGTCGAGGACATCGCGTCCGCGTGCCGGCAGCTCGCCGACTCGTGCGAGAGCACCGCGGCGGACGTCGAACACGCGAAACTGTCGATCATCTCCGCGCTGATACTGCTCGCGGCGGAGATCGCGGCGCTCCTCGCGGCTGCGGCCGGGACACTCGGGGCGAGCACGACGGCCATCCCGGCGGCCCAGTTGGCCACGCAGGTCACCGTGCGGCTGATCCTGCGGGAACTCCTCGAGAAGCTCGGCCGTGACGTCGCGGTCGCGGTGCTCCGGGACGGTGGAATCTCGAGCATGATCCAGCTGTGGCAGATCTCGGAGGGCAACCGCGACGGGTTCGACACGGCCGCGCTCGGCAAGGACGTGTTCGGGACCGTCGTCTCGACGATGGTGTCCAGTCCGCTCGGAGGCTCGCAGGTCAACGATGCGCTCGTCGACGGGATCGCGAACGCGGCCGAGCGCAAGCTGGTCTCGGAGACCCAGGAGATGGCGGCCGGCATGATCGGTGCCCACATCGGGGAGGACGCCAAGGCCTCGCTCGGTCAGCAGCCACCGGCCGAACCACCTGTCCGCGCAAGCTCGTTGAACATGAACTAGCGCGGCGCCGCCGGTTCACCAGCGGTTGCGGACCTCCTCGGCGAACCCGAGGAGGTCCGTGACCTCGACCCGGCTGCCGTCGTCGAGCGCCACGTGCCCGGTGAACCGGCCGAACACCTGATGCTGGATCGAGCGCAGCACCTTCAGGTCCGTCGACGCGGCCCGGTCGATGATCGGCTCGAACGTCATCTCGAACCCTCCGTCGTTGCTGCTGAACTTCCAGGGGGCGCCGTCGTAGGTGCCCTCGGGCAGGTGGAAGGTCACCCGGTCCAGCTTGTGCGCGACACCGTCCACGAACGCCATGTTCTCGCTCGCCCCGGACGTGTCACCGAACCCGTACCCGATGTTGAAGCCGAACGACCGGCCGTCCACCACACCCGACGCCGAGCCCCAGTACCACGTGTTGTCGTAGGTCCACACGCCCCGACCCCAGTCGAAGACGCCGAAGGCGGTATCCGGGTCGAAGCCGAAAGTCTCCGCCCCGACCGCGATCTCACCGGTGGCGGCCAGGCAGTTGATCTTCTGGTTGTAGTAGAAGGCCTTGTACGCCTTCGGGAACGGCGTCGCGATCACCATCCGGGCAGGAGCGGAGCCTGCGGAGTGACCCGAGTTCGCCGCCGGCGTCTGTGCCAGGTGTAGTTCGCCGTGCAGGCCGCGGCCGCCGTCGAAACCCGGGTGGTCGATGCTCAGGACCCGGCCACCGTCGACGTGACGGAACGCGATCCGCATCTTCCTGCGGTCCACCACGACATCGCCGGCGTCGGCGCTCGCCGGCAGGCCCATCCGCCCCATCGGAAACGGCAGCATGACGTTCTCGGTGTGCTCGCGTCGATTGCAGAAATCGAGCCAGGACACGCCCAGCAGACCCATGTAGCCGTTGTCGGCGACCGTCAGTGCCAGCCCGTGGTCGGGGGTGAGGACGCAGTAGTAGTCCCACTCCTTGATCCGCCACGACGGGGCCGCGACCGCCGAACGGTCGTAGCGGCGGATCTCGGCATCGGACCATCCGGCCTCGGCGAGGCGCCCGCGCGCGTCGAGGAGCGGGCCCGGCTGCAATCGGTGCTGCATGCCGCGAGATTAGCTGGTGGTGCGGTGGAATCGTCCCGTATCGGCCTGGTCGCGTGGCTTGACGATGATCTGGTCCAGATTCACGTGCGGCGGGCGCGACGCGACGAACCCGACGATCTCGGCGACGTCCTCCGCCACCAGTGGGGTGATGCCCTCGTACACCTTCGCGGCGCGCTCGGTGTCGCCGTCGAACCGGACGAGGGAGAATTCGGTCTCCACCGCGCCCGGGGCGATCTCGGTCAGTCGTACCGGCTTGCCCAGCAATTCGCCGCGCAGGGTGCGGTGCAGAACCGCCTGCGCGTGCTTGGCCGACGTGTAGCCCGACCCGTTGTCGTACGCGGTGAACGCGGCCACCGACGTGATCGTGACGATCAGGCCGTCGCCGGACTCGATCAGCTTGGGCAGCAGTGCCTTCGTGATCCGCAGCGTCCCGAGGACGTTGGTCTCCCACATCCAGCGCCAGTCGTCGAGATCCGCCTCGAGAACCGGGGCGAGGCCCTTCGCGCCGCCCGCGTTGTTGACGAGTAGGTCGACTCGCGGGAGCACCGCGCAGAACGCGTCGACGGAATCCTCGTCGGTGACGTCTAACTCGAGCGCGGTGCCGCCGATCTCGGTGGCGATGGTCTCGAGGCGGTCCAGGCGGCGGGCGCCGAGGACGACGTGAAATCCCTGTTCGGCGAGGGTGCGGGCGGTGGCTTCCCCGATGCCGGAGCTCGCTCCGGTGACGACGGCGACGCGGGTGTCCGGTGACAGGCTCATGGCTCGATCGTAGTGCCGACACGGGCCCGGAGCCGGGGATGGGCTGGGGGTGTGCGGGCGCGGATGCTAGCTTGATCGCATGTCGTCCGGTATCTCCTCCGCACCGCGGGTCACCTACGTGACCGCCGCGCTGGGGTCCCGGCTGCCGCTGGCTCGGGAACTCTGTTGTCCCTGCCGCGCTTCCCTCAGCTGATTCCGCGCTGCCGGCACCCTACGTTCGTGCTGATCGCCCGCCCCTCCGGTGGGACCCGATCCCCGTCGCAGCGCGTCACCCGACCGCGTCGACAGCCGTCCCCTCCGGGACGGGGCAAGGACAGACCGATGCTCACCGCAGCGCCTCACGCCACCCGAACGAGACCTGTGACCGCCCGCACCACCATCGCCTCACGTCCCGGGGCGTCCGGCCCCATCGCCCGCCCGCGAATCGTGGCACCCACCCTCGGAATCGCCGACGGCCCTGCCGCTGCGGTGTTCCGCGTCGCCGCCGCCGGTGGACCACTGTCCCGTGACGAGGCCACGCGCGCAACGGGTTCGAGCATCGCGACAGTGAATCGGCACGTCTCGGCGATGCTGTCGGTGGGCCTCCTGCGCGAGCGACCCGATCTCGCCGCGGCCGGTGCCGTCGGCCGCCCGCGCATCCCCTTCGAGGTGGACCACGAGTCCTACCTCACCGTCGGCATCCACATCGGCGCCGTCGCCACCAGCGTGATCGCCTCCGACCTGCGGGGCCGGATCCTCGGTGCCGTCGAGATCCCCACGCCGCGAGGGCCGTCGGGCGCAGCGCTCGCCACCATCACCGGCAGCGCACGTAGTTTCGCGGCCCGTTGGCACCGGCGTCGGCCGCTCTGGGTGGGGGTGGCGCTCGGCGGTCGAGTGGACCCGGAGACCGGCATCGTCGACCACCCGCGTCTCGGCTGGACCGACGCGCGGGTCGGTGACGTGGTGGGGGCCGGGTTCGGGCTGCCGGTCTCGGTCGCGGCCCACGTCGAGGCGATGGCCGCGTCCGAACTGCTGTTGACGCCGCAGCGCGCCGACAGCACGGCCGGGGGGAAGAGCAGCGGGCTGTACTTCTACGCACGTGAAACTGTCGGTTTGGCAATGACTCTCGACGGCAAGGTGCACACGCCGAGTGCGGGTTCCGGATCGATCGCCCACCTGCCGACCGCCTCGGAGGTGCAGTGCGGATGCGGGGCCACCGGCTGCCTCGAGGCCGCCGTCGGTGATCGTGGGGTGCTGCTCGCGGCCCGCCGTGCCGGTGTCCTGCCCGACGGCGACACGCTGCCCCCGATCGCCGCACTGTATCGCTCCGCACGTGCGGGTTCGGTTCGGGCGCAGGAGATCCTGGACGAGAGGGCGCGGACTCTCGGCGGGGCGGTCGCGATGCTGCGCGACCTGTTCAATCCGGACCGGGTGATCCTCGGCGGGCAGGCGTTCACCGACTACCCCGAGGCCGTGCCGCAGGTCTCCCGGGCGCTGGCGCGCGCCACCCGGGCCGGCGGGTCGGACGTGCGGATCACCGGATTCGGCAATCGGGTCCAGGAACACGCGGCCGGTGTCGTCTCGCTCAGCTCGCTGTACGCGAATCCCTTGGTGGCCATGCGGAAGGCGACCGTGCAGATCTGATCCGATCTGCACGGCCGTCGACCGGTCAGTAGAACTGTGCCTGCGTGGTCCGTGCCATCGACGTCAGCATCTGCGGTAGTCGGGACAGCGCCCGCTGGTCCTGGATCTGCTGTTCCATGGGGGTGGTGAGGGTGGCCCGCCACAGGTCGGGCCGGGTGTCCTTGAGGGACTGGTACTTCGGCAGCATCTGCTCGGTGATGTACACCCAGCGGGCGTCGCGGTCGGACCAGTTGAAGGCCGGCAGTGGCGTCTGCAGCCGCCACTGCGGTCCGGCGGTGGCGGCGCCGGAGACGTCACCCGCGGTGAGTACCAGCGGGGACGCCTCCCGCGGCGGGATCACGCCCGGGATCGCCGGGTCGGCGGCGACGGTACTCAGATAGGTGAGGGCGCGGCCCACCGCACCCTTGTAGTTGCGGGCGGTGTCCCACTGCTCGCCGATGGACTGGTACTGCTCGCGGTAGAGCAGGTCCCGATTGCCTGCCGCCACCTTGTCCGGCTCGCCGGTAGCCAGGTTCTGCCATGCGCGGTAGGCGTTCTCGTCGATCAGTCCGGCGGCGTGGTACTCGTCGATCGCGGTCATGCCACCGGCCAGGAACGCCTCGTGCTGGGGGATAAGGTCCATGAAGATGTGCTTGCTCATCGCGATGACCTGCGTCTGGAAGTGTGCGATGTCGTCGGCGGTGACGACCGCGCCCACCTCGAGCACCGCCCGCAGGTCGGCCGGCAGGTTCGCCGTCGCGGGTGCGGCGGCGTCGTCGAGTGTGCCCACGATCGCGGCGACGGCGTCCCGCGCGCCGCGGACGTCGAGCACGACCCGGCCGAGGTCGACGTCCATGATCCCGGCCGCGAACGACGGTCCGGCCATGCCGCCCTGCCCGGTCCACAGGAAGTTCGGATTCTCGAGCTGCAGGCGCTCGTAGTAGCGGAACGTGTCGGCGAGGTTGTGCTCGTTCGCCGCGAGACCCCGGGCCGGATCCCAGTCGTTCAGGTCCAGCCCCGCCTTCCGGGTGGCCGTCGCCAGCCAGAACTGTTGCAGCAGCGCCCTGTACCGCGTCGGCGCGACGCCGCGTGCCCGTGCGTGGTCGAGCAGTGCGCCCAGCTCGTCCGGATTCGTGGAGAACGACGGCTCGACGCCGCCGTTGGACTCGGCGTTCTCGTTGGACAGCGGGGCGTCGAGGTAGAGGTCGAGCTGCGGGTCCGGTCCGGTGTCCGCAGTCGCGGTCGCCGTCGGCGCGAACATCAGCGCGGCGACCACGACGCCGGTGATCAGCTTCCTCATCGCCCCGCCTCCGCGAACCGGCCGACGAACCAGTCGACGTTCTGCATGCCCAGCATCTCGGTGCCGACCCGCCACGGGTTCGCCAGGACATCCGAGACACCGCACACGCTCGGGTCGACCGTCACCTCGGTGCCGCCGGCGCGGTACGCCGCGACGAGTTGCTCGACGTCCGAGTAGGGGACCAGGAAGTCGTCGCGGCACGACGTCATCAGCACCGGCGCCTGCGGGGCCTGCTGCCCCAACCGGTTCTCGGCGTACGCGCGGGCGAAGGCCGGGTTGTCGGCCGGGAGTCCGCGGGTGTAGAGCGCGGACAGCGGCAGGAACGGCGTGAGCAGGTACGTCTGCTGGCACGTGCGGTTGAAGACGTCGGCGATCTGCCGGCCGAGGGGAGTCAGCTCCGCGTCGAGATCGATCTCGGGGTAGCGGGCCGCGTAGCCCAGCGAGTTCGCGAACACGAAGCCCGCGCCGATGCCGCCGTCGGCCTTGCGCTCGAATGTCGCGCTGTCGACCACCATCGCCTGCAGCACGGTGCCGACGACGTCGAGTTCGGGCGCGTACGACGCCTGCTTCTCGGCCGCGAAGGCTGCCGCCACGCCACCGCCGGCGATGCCGTAGATGCCGATCGGGGTGTCGGGGGCGAAGTCGGCGTCGGGCAGCGCGAGCGCGGCCCGTAGGCCGTCGAGCGTGGCGGCACCGGAGAACTGACCGATCGAGAATCCGTTGGGCGCCGGGTCGCCGTCGTTGGCGGTGTCGCTCATCATCACGGCCCAGCCGTTGCCGAACATCTGCGCGACGGGCCCGAGCGCGGAGAACAACGCCGGATCGTCCTGGTCGCCGCCGGTCCACTGGGTGCTGGGCATGCAGCCCGGGCCGAGGCTGTCGTTGGCCTCGGAGTAGCCGATGAGCTTGCGGTCCTGCGGCGGGGTGCCGTCGTCCGGGATCATCAGCATGCCGGTGTTCACGATGCGGCTGCCATCGAAGTCGGTGGTGACGTACATCAACTGGTAGCCGCGGACGTGGGCCGGTTGCACGCCGTACACCTGCACCGTCGCCGGGCGGGCCTTGAGGAGTGTGCCCGCGGGTGCGTCGCCGACCGGTGGGGCCTGGTACCAGGGGTCGGACACGGGATGACGTGGCCGCCACTGATCGGGCGGGGCGATCCTGCCGTCGGTGAACGTGCTGATGACGAACGGGCTGAATATCTCGTCGAGGCCGACCGGGGTCGGCGCGGCCGTGGCCGGCGGCGCACCGGCGACCAGGGCGACGGCGGCCACCGTCGCGAGTAAAGATGTTCGAAGCATTGCTCGAGATCCCCCCCAATATGTCGTTCGTTCCCGTTGTGCCCGCTACTGCTGCGGCGACCCCCGACGCCGTGATTCCGCCTGTGCCCGGGCGATCCCACCGTGCTCGAGGCCCGCCAGACGGGATTCACCCGACCACACACAACGCTTGTTGTGACGCAACGTTACGGACAGATTCCCCGCGAGGTGCTCCAATGCGCCGGGAATGTTGCGACGCCGCGCCGGCAGCGGCACCGGCAGGATGTGCGAGGCGTCGGGCGGAGCGCGTCCCTCGATCTCGACGGACCAGCGTCGGTTGCCGCCGCTCAGGTGCCACGTCCCGTCCCCGACCCGCGCGCGGATGGGGGACGTCAGCGGGTTGCCGAGCCACACGAGGGTGCC
>NZ_JPOC01000045.1 GCF_000738775.1 Prescottella defluvii | reverse complement strand
CAACCTGATGGCCAGGTACAACTAGGCACTTCGCGCCCGTGTGCCCTTCCGGTAGCGCCGCTACCGGAAGGGCACACGGGCGCCGGAGGCGCCTCGGATCAGTTCTTCTTGAATGCCTTGTCGAACAGGATGATGCTGTCGACCGTGGGGGTCGCGCCGTACACGTCGTCGGACCACGCGACGTAGTTGGCGCCGGCACTCCACGCCAGGAAGGGCTGATCAGCACTCACCAGTTGCTGCACCTGGCCGAGTGCGTCACGCTTGGCGGCCTCGTCCGGAGCAGAGAACACATTGCCGAGCAGCTCGTCCATCTTCGGACTCTTGTAGCCCAGGACGTTGTTCGTCGACGTGCTCGACAGCGCGCTGAACAAGCGGATCTCGGGCGTACTGTCACTGACGCCGTATCCGCCTGTGCCCATGTCGAAGTCGCGGTCGACGTAGAGCCTCTTGACCATGTCGGTGGCGCTGCTGACGTTCGCGATCGTGACGTCGAAGCCGACGGCGTTCATCTGGGCCTGGACCGCAAGTGCCAGTTGCTGCGCGTCGGGCTCGTTGATCGCGACGTAGGTGAGCTTGCCGTCGAAGCCGCCGGCCTTCGCCTGCTCCAGCAGTTCCTCGGCCTTCGCGGCATCCGGCGTGATGCCACCGGTCTCGCCGTGCCACATCGACCACGGCTGGAACATGTCCGTGCCGGGCATGCCCTCGCCACCACGGGCTCGCTGATTGAGGACCTCCGTGTCGATCGCGTACGCGATCGCCTGGCGGACGAGCGGATCCGCGGCGGGCCGGCCCGGTGCGTTGTTGAGCTGGCCTACCTGCGACATGCTCAGAGTTTCGATGTAGCCCGGGAACTGGTCCTTGGCCGTGTTGACGGTCTGGGCGTTGCGAAGGTAGATCATGTCGACGCCGTCGGTCTTGAGCGCGTCGATCTTGGGCTGCTCGGCACCGATCGCGACGAACTTCAGGCCGTCGAGGTTCGGCGCGCCACCCCAGTAGTCCGGACGGGCCTTCAGGGTGAGTTCCTGCTGCGCCTGGAGGCTCTCGACGGTGAACGGACCGGCACCGATCGGGGTGAACTTGTCACCCTGCTGCGAGGACGGCGCGACAACCATTCCGTGTCCGTACGCGAGCATCGCCGGGAACGTGCGCCACGGCTGCTTCAGCGTGAAGACGACGGTCGACGAGTCCCTGGCCTCGGTGTTGGCGACCATCTGGGTGTACACCTGCGAGTTGGCGCCGCGGCTCTGGTTGTAGCGGTCGATGCTCGCGACGACCGCGTCCGCATCCAGCGGGGTGCCGTCGCTGAACGTCACGTTGTCGCGCAGCTTCAGCGTCCACGTCAGGTGGTCGGCACTCTCCTCGAACGACTCCGCGAGCTGCGGCACGAAGCCCTGCGACTCGACGTCGTAGCGCATCAGCACGTCGTACACCGCGGCCATCTCGGAACCGCCCGTGGCGCCGGCAGTCTGCGTCTTCGTCGGGTCGAGGCTCGACACCGGCGCGTACGACGCGAACCGCAACGTGCCGCCCGGCACCGGAGTGCCGCCGTCCCCCTGGCCGCCCAGGATGCCCTGCCGGATCGTCGCACTGGACGAGGCGTCCTGGCTGCCGTCGCCGGTGTCGGTGTCGGTGGCGGCGCAACCGGTGAGTGCGATGGCACCGGCCGCGGCTGTCGCCAGCATCCGGCCCACCCTTCTCGAGTGCTTGCTCATGAAAGAACCTCCAGCGTGTAAGTCGAGTCAGCTGTACTGACATGCCTGCATGTGCGGGGAATAAAGATGAGAGGAGACAGCCGGATCCGGGCCGACGACCACGGCCGGCATGGACGACGCGTCCGAGTGCGCGCGCCGATACTCAACCGGCGGTGCGACCGAAGGGTCAGCCCGTTCCGGCTGTGGAGGGGGAACTACCGGTAGCTTCCGCTCCGGTCAGAGTCGATCGGGCCTGGGCGGCGTGACGAGACTGCTCGGGGCGGTCAGGGCAGCGACACCCATGTCGACGAGGTTGTTCATGAAGGCGTTGTTGTCGATCACCGGCTCCACGCCACGTTCGAGATGCTCGGCACGACTGGCAAGCGCGGCGAGAGCCATGTCGATCCACACCCCCAGCCGCTCGTTGCTCAGCGCTTCCGGGAGGTGCCGCAGCCGCGCCTGGAGTTGTGCGTACGCCCACTGGAGGTCATCGGTGCTGTCCGCGTTGAGGGTGGGGTGTGTGCGGACCTCACTGCGGTGCCGAATGCGGAACAGGATGCGCAGTACGTTCCGTCCGCTCTCGCTCTCGAGCTGAAACGCCAAGGGCCACATCGAGACCACCAACAGATCCGCGATCGAGGGCACCTTGCCGTCCAGCGCCGAAACGAGTTCACGTCGCCGGGTGTCGGTCTCCACCCGATACTTCGCGAGCACCGCCGTGAGCAACGCTTCCCGAGATCCGAAGTGATAGTGCAGCGCCGAGTTGTTGGATTGGCCGGCAACCCGGTTGATCTCCCGCAGGTTGGCCTGCTCGACGCCCTGCGCTGCGAACACCTGCTCGGCAGCATTGATCAACCGTTCTCGTGTTGCTGCCCCGTCGCGTGCCATGGACGAATCCTAGGGTTCTCGGCGCGCAACCGACAGCGCCGGTTCGGAACGCCCGCCCGACCGCGCGGACTTCCGCGGCGATGCGAACACGGCAACGATCGGCGGAGTCGAAGCTGCAACAGGGCACATTGCCGTCATCGGCGGCCTCCTCGAGTCTCGGAACCGGTCCGCCCGAGACGGACCGGAAGATGTTTCGTGACGTCACATACGTCCGCGGCTGTGCCCACACGGAGGAACCCGTGAGCCCCGACAAGGCCTCACCGGCTCACCGGCCACAGCAGAACATGGTGACGCTGATCACGCACAGTAATCCCCCTGGATGAAAAGGTAAACAACTTCCCAGAGTATGAGATGCGAGGGTATCGCTCGGCCGCCACATCCAGAACCGGTCAAGAACTCTCGAAACCCCTTCCCTTGCAGTGATTGACGTGCAACAGTCAGGCCAAGCCCGAGCGCGCCGGTCCTCACGCGACCATCTGGGGAACGCTCGACGCGGATGTCCACCCACCCACATACTGATCCGGTTAGCTTAGAAAGCCGATCGATCGCGAAGAGGAGTTCGAATGACCATCGAGGTACTGCCCATCACCAACTCGATCGGGGCGGAGGTGCGTGGAGTCGACCTACGCACCTGCGACGCCACGGAGTTCGACGCCGTGCGCGACGCACTGCACGAACACCAGGTGATCTTCCTGCGCGGTGCGCGGTTGGACGCCGAGGAACATCTCGCCGTCGCTCACCGCTTCGGCACACCCAGCGTCTTCCCGCTGGCGCGTCTCGCGGGCGCCACCGCACCCAGCATGCAGGTCATCACCGACGGACCAGACAGTCCACCGACAGCCGAGATGTGGCATACCGACGTCACCTGGATCTCGACGCCGCCGAGGTACGCGCTGTTGAGCGGCGAACTCATTCCCGCTGCCGGCGGTGACACACTGTGGGCCTCGATGACCGCGGCCTACGACGCACTCTCACCGATCATGCAGGAGATGCTGGCGGGACTCGAGGTCGAGCACACCTCGGACAGCATGGTCGAATCGATCCTCGAACGAGGCGGCGGACGTCCCGAAGCACGCGCGATGGCCGACCGACTGAAGGACACGTATCCGCGAATCGTCACGCACCCCCTGGTACGTACGCACCCCGAGAACGGTCGCCGGATCCTGTTCATCGGCGGTCCCTCGATGGACCGCATCAAGGGGATGCGCCGCGACGAGAGCGATGCACTGCTGGGCTTCCTGCGGCATCACGTCACCGACGAGCGCTTCCAGATCCGGTGGCGCTGGACCGCGGGCGACCTCGCCATCTGGGACGAGCGCTCGACGATGCACCGCGCCGCCGCCGACCACTTTCCGCAACACCGGGTAGTGCGACGGATCGAGGTCGACGGCGATCGGCCGTACTTCGAGCGGGATGAGCACCTCGCCGCGGTTCGTACACCCGACGGTGCACCGCTGTCCGCGTAGCTCCGGACCGCAGACGGGGCGGCCGTCGGCGAGGCATGATTCCTCGCAGACGAGCCGCCCCACCGCTACCGGGTGCCGGAGCGGGCTACGCGGAGAGCACCAGTCCCGAAGTGGGAACACCGGTTCCGGCGGTGACGAGGACGTTCTCGACGTCCGGAACCTGGTTGACCGACGTGCCGCGGATCTGACGGACGCCCTCGGCGATGCCGTTCATGCCGTGGATGTAGGCCTCACCGAGCTGGCCGCCGTGCGTGTTGATCGGCAGGCGTCCGCCCAGTTCGATGGCGCCGTCGGCGATGAAGTCGCGGGCCTCGCCGCGGCCGCAGAAGCCGAGTTCCTCGAGCTGCATCAGCACGTACGGCGTGAAGTGGTCGTAGAGCACCGCGGTCTGCATGTCCGACGGCCGCAACCCCGACTGCTCCCACAGCTGATCACCGACGATGCCCATCTCGGGCAGACCCGTCAGGCCGTCACGGTAGTAGCTGGTCATGATGTACTGATCCGGCCCGCTCCCCTGCGCCGCGGCCGCGATGATCGCCGGCTTGTTCGGCAGGTCCTTCGCCCGCTCCGGCGATGTCACGACGATCGCGATGCCACCGTCAGTCTCCTGGCAGCAGTCCAGCAGGTGCAGCGGTTCGGCGATGAACCGCGAGTTCTGGTGATCCTCGAGCGTGATCGGCTTGCCGTAGAAGAAGGCGGCGGGGTTCACCGCCGCATGCTTGCGATCGGCAACCGCGACACGGCCGAAATCCTCACTCGTGGCGCCGTACACGTGCATGTACCGCTGCGCGACCATCGCGACGAACGAAGCCGGCGTACCCAGCCCGTGCGGATACGAGAACGCGTTGTCGGTGCCCGACGAGTTGACCTGCTGCACCAGCCCGGTGTTGACCTGACCGAACCGGGCACCCGAGCGCTCGTTGAACGCGCGGTACGCCACCACGACGTCGGCAACTCCGGTGGCGACCGCCATCGCGGCCTGCTGGATGGTGGCGCACGCCGCGCCGCCGCCGTAGTGGATGCGGCTGAAGAACTTCAGGTTCGGGATACCGACCGAACGAGCAACGGCCGCTTCGGTGTTGGTGTCCATCGTGAACGACGTCAGACCGTCCACGTCGGACGGCTTCAGTCCCGCGTCGTCGAGCGCAGCCTGGACCGCCTCCGCGGCCAGGCGCAGTTCGCTACGCCCCGAGTCCTTCGAGAAGTCGGTGGCGCCGATGCCGACGATCGCGGCCTTGCCGGACAGCCCGCTCATGCTCGCCCTCCATCCGAGTCGCCGTTCATGGCGAGAGTGACCGTGGAGGTGATGTGGTCCCCCAGACTGTCCTTGCCGACCACCTTGACCGTGACCAGACCGTCGTCGGCCGCGACGACCTCACCGGAGAGGTTCAGCGTGTCGTACGCGTACCACGGCACCCCGAGTCGCAGCTTGATCGACGTGATCCGCGCCCGCGGGCCCGCCCAGTCCGTGACGAACCGCTGCACCAACCCGGTGTCGGTGAGAATGTTGACGAAGATGTCCTTGGACCCGCGCTGCTGCGCCTTGTCCCGGTCGTGGTGCACGTCCTGGAAGTCCCTGGTGGCCAACGCCGTCGAGACGATGAACGTGGGATCCCCGTGGATGGAGAGGCCCGGCAGCTGGTCGCCGACGGAGATGTCGAGTGCGCTGGTCATCTACGACTCCTTCACCGGACGCCACGCGTACAGCGTCCAGGGCTCGTTACCGGTCTCCGAAGCATCGGGGTCGCCCGGGAAGTCCAGGAACTGGACCTGGACCGGCATTCCGACGGCGACCTCGGACGGGTCGACGTCGCGCAGCTCGCCGAGCATGCGCACGCCCTCCTCGAGTTCGACGAGCGCCACCACGAACGGCAGCGACCGGCCCGGCACCTTGGGTGCGTGGTGGACGACGAAGCTGAAGACGGTGCCCCGACCGGACGCGACGACGTAGTCGGTGGTCTCGGTCTTGTCCTTCCACAGCACCGGCACCGGAGGATGCTGCAGCGCCCCGTCCGGGCGCTGCTGGATCCGCAACTCGTGCGCGGCCACACCGTCCCAGAAGAACTGCGTGTCCCGCGACGGCGTCGGCCGCATCATCCGTGTCGGATCGAGATCCTCGGGGACCGAGCCGGTTTCGACAGCGGCCTCCTGCTCGGCAGGCGGCATGAACTTCAGGATGCGGAACATCATCTCGGCGACGATCTCGTCACCGACCTTCCAGAGGTTGCGCGTGGTGAAGAACCAGCCCTCGCCGAGTCCCGTCTTCTTGGGGCCGACGATCTCCTCGAGAGTCGACTCGATCGTCACCTCCTCGCCGGGACGCAGGTAGCGGTGGTAGATCTGGTCACAGTTGGTGGCGACCACCGACGTGTAGCCGGCGTCGTCGAGGATCTGCGTCATCCGGCCCAGCGGATCGTCCTCCTCGCGGACGGCGCCGAGACCGCGCATGGTCCACACCTGTGCCATCGCGGGCGGCGCGACGAGGCCGCCGTGACCGGCCGCGACGGCCGCATCCTCGTCCACGTAGATCGGGTTCTCGTCGCCGATCGCCTCGAGCCAGTTGCGGACCATCGGCATGTTGATCGGGTCCCGGCCGGCGCGCGGCTTGCTCGCCCCGCCGGACTTGACCTGCTCGGCGGCCGCCAGAATCTGTGCGGTCGTATCGTTTTCGGTCATCGCGGCACCTTCGGAAGTCCCAGCCCGGCCACCGCGATGAGCTCGCGCATGACCTCGTTGACGCCACCGCCGAAGGTGATGACGACGTTGCGCTTCACCTGGACGTCGAGCCACCGCATGAGTGCCGCGGTCTCGGGATCGCCCGGGTCGCCGTGCGCGCCGACGATCTCGTCCGCGATCCGGCCCACCCGCTGAATACGCTCGGTCGCAAAGACCTTGGTGGCCGACGCGTCCGCGATGTCGACGTCACCGGTGGCCGCCGCGACCTGCCAGTTGAGCAGTTCGTTGAGGCGGTAGGTGGCGTGGATCTCGCCGAGCCCGCGCCGGACGTCCGGCAGCGCCAACAGATCCCGCTTCGCGGCCCACTCGTACACCTTCTCGTACAGCCCGGCGACGCGGCCAGCCGGTCCGAGCATGACGCGCTCGTGGTTGAGCTGTGTCGTGATGAGCCGCCAGCCCTTGTTCTCCTCGCCGACCAGCATGCTCGCCGGCACCCGGACGTCCGAGTAGTACGTGGCGTTGACGTGGTGCGCGCCGTCGGCGGTGATGATCGGCGTCCACGTGAACCCGGGATCCTCGGTGTCCACGATGAGGATCGAGATGCCGCGGTGCCGCGACTCCGCGTCACCGGTGCGGACCGCGAGCCAGATGTAGTCGGCGTCGTGCCCACCGGTGGTGAAGATCTTCTGTCCGTTGACGACATACTCGTCGCCGTCACGGACGGCGGTGGTGCGCAGGGCCGCGAGGTCGGTGCCGGCGTCGGGCTCGGAGTAGCCGATCGCGAAGTGCACCTCGCCGGCGAGGATCGCGGGCAGGAACTTGCGCTTCTGCTCCTCGGTGCCGTACGTCATCAACGTCGGGCCGACGGTCTGCAATGTGACCGACGGCAACGGAACATCCGCTCGCACAGCCTCGTTGACGAAGATCTGCTGCTCGATCTCACCGAAGCCGCGGCCACCGAACTCCACCGGCCAGCCGACGCCGAGCCAGCCGTCCTTGCCCATCCGACGGATCACCTCACGGTAGGTCGGACCGTGGCGTTCGGTGAGCATGATCTCGGCCTCGGCGGGCGAGATCAGTCCGGAGAAGTAGCGGCGCAGTTCCGCCTGCAGCTCACGCTGTTCGGGTGTCAGATCGATGAACACCGGGCCCCCACGAGGTCGAGTCGGTACGAGGCGCCGCCCACGAGACGGGCCAGATCCTTGGCAATCGAGAAGTAGCGGTGCATGGGGTACGTGACATCCACGCCGAGCCCGCCGTGCAGGTGGTGCAGCGTGCGCATCGCGGACGGCACCTCCGTCGCGATCCAGTACGCCGTGACGTCGAGATCGTCTGCCGCATCGAGACCTTCGGCCACCCGCCATGCGGAGGACAGTGCCGCGACGTGCAGCGTCCGGGACGTGACGTAGACGTCCGCGATCTGCTGGGCCACCGCCTGGAACGCCGCGAGCGGCTTGCCGAACTGCTCACGCGTGGTGAGGTGATCGGCCGCCAGCCCGGTGGCACCGGCGAGGAGCCCGTCGGCGAACGCACCGATGCTCGCGAGCGCGATCCGGTTGAGCGTCGCGACGCCGCCGAGACCGTCACCGAGCACATCGGCGGCCGGGACGCGCACCGCGTCGAGCCGGACCGAGAACTCCGGTCCCCCGGACGACGTCGCGCTCTTGGCGAGCGTGACACCGGGCGCATCCGGCGCCACCGGCACCACACCGGCGTCGGTGGGCACCAGGATGCGGTGTGCGATGTCCGCGAACGGCACCGAGATCTTGTGCCCGGTCACCACGACGTCGTCGCCGTCCACGACGGCCGTCGTCGACGGCACCGCCGGGAACGCGGCACCCTGCTCGGCGAGCGCCGCGGTGAGCACCCGCCCACCCGCGATGCCGTCGAGCAGCGCGTCCTGCTGCTCGATCGAGCCGAGCGCGAGCACCGGGAGCACGCCGAAGCCGAGGGTCGCGAGCGCCGGGACCGGCGCCGCTCCGCGCCCGATCTCGGTGAGCATCGTCGCCACCTCGAGCACGCCGAGGCCGTCGCCGCCGAGCCGCTCGGGCACCGCGAGCGAGAGCAGGTCCGCCTTCGCGAGCGCCTGCCACAGCTCGGGGCTGAAGCCGCCGGTGTCGGCGGGATCGGTGTGCTCGCGGGCCAACAGGCCCACGACGATCTCCGCCACCGTTTCTTGAGTCTGATCCAGAGAGAAATCCACGTTGCCGATCCCGCCTACGATTTAGAACGTGTTCCTGTTGTACCACCTGCAGGATAACGAAGAAAGTCCCGGAAGATCGAGAACACGTTCACCTTGTGGTGCGCGCCCGATCATCGCGACATCCGTGGTTCGGAGCGACCGGCGCACCGTACGGGCCGAAGTGACCGACGTAACACTCGCGGGTGCGCCTGACGCGGGTCCGCAAAGACGAGATCGCCCGCCCGCGCACATGATGTGCGCGGGCGGGCGATCCAGATCCGTCCGGGTCCGTCCGGGTCAGTCGCGCGGCAGCCCCAGCAGGCGTTCGGCGGCCACGGTGAGCAGGATCTGCGTCGTCCCGCCCGCGATCGACAGGCACCGCGTGTTGAGGAACTCACGCGTGAGCGGGCCCTCGACCCACCCGGCCTCACCGGCCAGTTCGACGGCGAACTCCGCGACCGCCTGGCGGTTGCGGACACCGACGAGCTTCCGGACGCTCGACGCGGGTCCCGGATCCTGACCGTCGAGCTGACGCAGCGTGGTGCGCAGCTCGAGCAGGGACCCGACGAGCGCCTCGGCGATCAACGCACCCAGGTGGTCGGCGGTCACCGGGTCCGGGTCGCCGGCCAGCTCGAGCAGTTCCTCGACGGCCTTGCCCAGCGACGACCCGCCGCTCATCGCGACCCGCTCGTTCGCGAGCGTCGTGCGGGCCAGCTTCCAGCCGCCGTTCACCTGTCCCACGACGCACTCGTCCGGGACGAAGACGTCGTCGAGGAACACCTCGTTGAACAGCTCGTCACCGGTGATCTCCCGCAGCGGCGAGATGTTGATCCCGGCGGTCCGCATGTCGAGGAGGAAGTACGTGATGCCCTTGTGCTTGGGCGCATCCTTGTCGGTGCGAGCCAGGCAGATCGCCCAGTCGGCCTCGCGGGCCAGCGACGTCCACACCTTCTGGCCGTTGAGCTTCCAGCCGCCGTCGACCTTCTCCGCCGTCGTGCGCAGCGCGGCCAGGTCCGATCCCGCACCGGGCTCGCTGAACAGCTGGCACCACGTGATCTCCCCACGCAGCGTCGGGAGGGCGAACCGCTCGATCTGCTCGGCACTGCCGTGTTCGAGCACCGTCGGCACCGCCCACCAGCCGATCACGAGGTCGGGGCGGTCGATTCCGGCCGCCGCCATCTCCTCGCCGATGAGGATCTGCTGGGCCGCCGACGCACCGCGGCCGTACGGACGCGGCCAGTGCGGCGCCGCGTAACCGGACTCCGCGAGCGCCACGCGACGCTCCGACTCCGGCACGGCGGCCAACGCGGACAACTCGTCGCGAACGGCGGCCCGCCCCGACTCCGCCGCCGGATCGAGCTCGGACAGGTCGATCGCGAGGTGCCGGCGCGCACCCGCACGCGTCAGGTCGGTCACCCGCGCGCGCCACACGTTGCTGCCGCCGAGAACCTGCTTGAGCGAGACCGCCCGCCGCAGGTAGAAGTGCGCGTCGTGCTCCCACGTGAACCCGATGCCGCCGAGGATCTGGATGCAATCCTTGGCCGTCTGCACCGCCGCGTCGAGCGCGACCGACGCCGCGACCGCCGCCGCGATCGGCAGCTCCGAGACGCCGGCGGCACCCGTGTCGGGGTCCGGCAGCGCCTCCTCGGCGGCGACAGCCGAATCCCACGCGACTGCGCGCGCCTGCTCGACCCGGCACAGCATCTCGGCGCACAGGTGCTTGATCGCCTGGAAGGAGCCGATCGGCTTCCCGAACTGTTCGCGAATCTTCGCGTAGTCCACCGCGGTCCGCAGGCTCCAGCCCGCGACACCGGCCGCCTCCGCGGCCGCGAGAGTCGCGGCGAGGTCGCGCACCAGACCCGGTGCAACCCCGGTGACGATGCGGTCGGCCGAGACGGCCACGCCCTCGCAGCGGACCCGGGCGGTGCCACGGCTCTTGTCGAGGATGTCGAGGGGTTCGACGGTCAACCCCGCCGCCTCGCCGTCGACGAGGCACCACACGGCGCCGTCGGCGGAGTCGTCCACCCGCGCCGACACGAGCACCGCGACGCCCGGTTCGCCGCCCAGCGCGTTGCCGGCGTCCCCGGTGAGGACCAGGCCGCCGTCGGCGTCCGGAACCGCGGCGACGGCGGGACCGTCGATCACGACGGAACACGGCAACTCACCCTCCGCGATCTGCGCGGCCCACTGCTTCGCCACGGCGCCGTCGGCGCGGCCGAGGACCAGACCCGCGAGCGCGGTCGACAGAACGGGTCCGCCCACCAGTTCGGCGGCCGCCTGTTCCAGCATCGCGGCCAGGTCGACCACCTGTCCGCCGACCCCGCCGACCGACTCCGGAACACCCACCGCGAACAGCCCCAGCGATGCCACCGAGGGCCACGTACGGCGCCAGGAATCCGCAGGTCCTTCACGTAAAATGGTCAGTGGGGCCGCGGAGCGGGCCCACGCCTGAATCGACTCCTGGACGGCCCTCTGCTCGTCGGTGGTGGCGATTGTCACAACGTCTACCCGCCTCTCATGGATGACATTTTCATCTAGAACGTGTTCTAATATGCTCGCCCGTCAAGAGTCAAGGCGAGAAGGAAACTGTCGATGACCACCTCATCCCGATCCCGTTCCACTGGGGGAACGGTCTCGACCCTCAGCGATGACGACCTCAGCTCCAACGCTCAGCGCGAACGCCGCAAGAGGATCCTCGACGCAACTCTCGCACTCGCGTCCAAGGGCGGCTACGAGGCCGTGCAGATGCGTGCCGTCGCCGAACGTGCCGACGTCGCGGTGGGCACCCTCTACCGATACTTCCCGTCGAAGGTGCACCTGCTGGTGTCGGCCCTCGCGCGCGAGTTCGAGCGGATCGAGTCCAAGGGCAAGATCCCCCCGGGGCACAGCCCGCTCGAGCGGATGCAGCTCATCCTCGGCCAGATCACCAAGGCGATGCAACGCGATCCCCTCCTCACCGAGGCGATGACCCGGGCCTTCATGTTCGCCGACGCGTCGGCCGCGGCCGAGGTGGACCAGGTCGGCAAGCTCATGGACACCCTGTTCGCCCGGGCCATGACCGACGGCGAACCCACCGAGGACGAACTGACCATCGCCCGCGTCATCAGCGACGTGTGGCTGTCGAATCTGGTGGCCTGGCTCACCCGCCGCTCGTCGGCCACCGACGTCGCGAAGCGCCTGGAACTGACCGTCGAACTGCTCCTCGGAGACGGGTCCCGGACACCGGTGTGATCGAAGTGCGACTGTCCGCACTTCAGGGGGAACGCGCCAGCGCGCCCGCAATCGCTTAGGTTTGAACCTGTGAGCGCTCTGGATCTGCCGATCGAACTCCGCCGGGCCCTGTCCACCGTGGCCCGGACACCTCGCCTGCTGGTGGCCTCCGACTACGACGGCACGATGGCGCCGATCGTCAACGATCCGGAGAAGGCCTATCCGCACGCGGAGTCGGTGCGGGCGCTGCGGGCGCTGGCCGGCCTGGCCGGCACGACCGCAGCCGTCATCTCCGGGCGCGCGCTGAAGGATCTGGCGACGCTGTCCCGGCTGCCCGCCGAGGTGCAGTTGGTCGGCAGCCACGGATCGGAGTTCGACGTCGGCTTCGTGCACGCGATCGACGCGAACGCCCGCAAACTCCTGGGCGAGGTCACGTCCGAACTGTCCCGCATCGCGGACCTGCACCCGGGCGTGACCGTCGAGACCAAGCCCGCCAGCGCCGCACTGCACGTGCGCAACGCGAGCCCCGAGGCCGGCGCCAAGGCCCTCGCCGCCGTCCACGCCGAGGCTGCACTGTGGACCGGCGTACAGGTCACCGAGGGCAAGGCCGTCGTCGAACTCGCCGTCATCGCGACCGACAAGGGCAATGCTCTCGACATCCTGCGGCATCAGGAGGCGGCGACGGCCGCCGTGTTCTTCGGCGACGACGTCACCGACGAGAAGGCGTTCGGCCGGCTGCAGGGCCCGGACGTCGGCATCAAGGTCGGCGACGGCACCACCCTCGCCGAGCACCGCGTGGAGTCCACCGAGGACGTGGCCGCGGCGTTGGCGTTCCTGCTCGAGGAACGCCGGACGTGGCTGTCGGGGCCGGACGCACCACCGATCGAGCGACTGACGATGCTCGCGAGCCCCCGCTCGGTCGCGCTGATCACCCCGGACGCGAACCTGACGTGGCTGTGCCACCCCGAGCCGGACTCGGCCGCGGTGTTCGCCCATCTCCTCGGCGGTCCCGAGGCCGGCCACTTCAGCGTCGGCCCGCAGCGCGAGGCGCTGCCGCTGAGCCAGCAGTACCTCGACGGCACCATGACCGTGCAGACCCGCTGGGCGAGCCTCACGGTCACCGACTACCTGCCGCACGACGTGCAACCGAGCCGCACCGACCTCACCCGCGTGATCACCGGCCGCGCGAAGGCGGTCGTCAGTTTCGCACCCCGGCCGGAGTTCGGGCAGGCGACCGTCCAGCTCGAGTCGGACACCGACGGGCTCCGGGTCTCCGGAATCAGCGAGCCGATGGTGCTGCGCTCCCCCGGCGTGCGCTGGAACATCACCACCGACGGCACGCAGCAGACCGCGCACGCCGTCGTCGACCCGTCGCAGGGCCCCATCGTTCTCGAACTACGTTGCGGCACCGAGGATCTGGGCCCCTCGCAGATCTCGGAGCGGGAGCGCCGGGAGATCGCCGAAGCGTACTGGCGGGACTGGGCGAACACGCTCGACCTGCCGCCGCTCAAGCCGGACCTGATGAAGCGGTCCGCTCTCACACTGCGCGGGCTGGTGCATGCACCGAGCGGATCCATCCTCGCCGCGGCCACGACGTCGCTACCCGAGGAGATCGGCGGCGTCCGCAACTGGGACTACCGCTACTGCTGGCTGCGCGACGCCGCACTGACGGCGTCCGCGCTCGTGAGTCTCGGCTCCCTCGGGGAGGCCGAGGGCTACCTAGAGTGGGTGCACGGCGTACTCGAGACGCTGCACGGCCCGGAACGGTTGCACCCGCTCTACACGCTGTACGGCACCGGGCTGCCCCCGGAGGCGGTGATCGACTCGCTGCCCGGGTACGCCGGTTCCCGGCCGGTGCGTGTCGGCAACGCCGCGAACCAGCAGGTCCAGTTGGACGTGTTCGGTCCCGTCGTCGACCTGATCTCGAGCCTCGCCCACGCCCGGGAGAAGAAGGGAATCACCGGGCCGGACGCACTCACCGACCGCGACTGGGAACTCGTGTCCGCGATGGTCGAGGCGGTCGAGCGCCGCTGGAGCGAACCGGACCACGGCATCTGGGAGATCCGCGACAACCCCCGGCACCACGTGTACTCGAAGGTGATGGGCTGGCTCACGGTCGACCGGGCGCTCACGCTGGCCGAGAACTTCGGGCGGGAACCCGGCGAGAACTGGGCCGCCCTGCGCCGCGAGATCCGCGACGAGGTGATCGAGAAGGGCTGGAACGCCGACGTCGAGTCGTACACCGCGGCCTACGACGGCACCGATCTGGACGCCGCGACCCTGCACATCGGGCTGTCCGGACTGATCGACCCTTCGGACGAGCGGTTCGCCGCGACGGTGGTCGCGACGGAAACCGAGCTGCGCAGCGGGTCCACCGTGTACCGCTACCACCACGACGACGGGCTCCCCGGCGTCGAGGGCGGATTCCATCTCTGTGCCGCGTGGCTGGTGGAGGCGTACCTGCTGATCGGTCAGCGGTCCGACGCCGAGGCCCTGTTCAATCAGTTGGTGAACGCCGCGGGGCCGACCGGGCTGCTGGCCGAGGAGTACGACCCCGTCGCCGAGCGCTCGCTGGGTAATCATCCCCAGGCGTACAGCCACCTGGGCCTGCTGCGCTGCGCGCAACTACTGAGCTCGGACGCAAAGAGGTAGGGGCACACGGCGACCGGAGCGGGCACGCCGGAGTCGCCACCGAGCGTCATCGACGTCCGGTCGGTCCACGACGACCTGAACGAAAACCGCAAAAGACGGCGGAGATGCGTGTCAGACTCAGGCGTCCGCTGCGGTACCGCATCGAGAACTCCTCTTCCGTAGGCCCGGCGGGCCCCTCGAATCAACGTGCCGAGGGTTCAACCGAAGGAGGATCCACAATGAGCTCAAGCGACTTGGTCGGACTACTCTCGGGCGTTCTGGGGGGAGGACTCCAGATGCTCGGCTCGGCGGAACTAGGGGGATCGGTCCAGACGGTCGGGGTGTACCTCGCCCAGGCCATCGGGTCGTTGGGCACCTAGCGCCCCAACATGATTCGAGGGCCCCTACCGGACGGCAGCGCCGGTGGGGGCCTTCGCCTGCCCGGTTCGCTCTCGCGACCGCTACGGCTCGGGCGGGGGTCCGGCGGTGTGGCCGCGCAGCAGTTCCGTCTCGAGCATCTCGGTCGTGGTGACGCCGGAGTCCGAGCCGGACAGCAGCAGCGCCCCCGCGCGACGGCCCTTGTCCTCGCCCGGCTGGCGCACGGTCGTCAGGCCCTCCCGCAGGGCGTCCTCGACGCCGTCGAACCCGGTGATCGACAGGCGGCCGGGGACGTCGACGCACTCGCAGCGCGCCCAGTCGAGCGCACCGAGTGCGAGGACGTCGGTGGTGCACATCAGCGCGGTGATGCGCGGATTGACCGCCAAAGCCTGTGCGGCGGCGGCATGCCCGTCCTGCGCCGTGTGCTCGTAGCGTTCGACGACGGTGAGCGCGCCCGGATCGAGTCCCGCGGCCTCCATGGCGTCGTGGATTCCGAGGATCCGCTCGCGCTGGACGTGGAAGTTCGACGAGTGCAGGCGTCCGCTGCCCACGACGCCGTCCGAACGGTCCCGGCCCAGCCGCATGCAGAGCACGCCGATCTCCTTGTGTCCCAGTGAGATCAGGTAGTCGGCTACCTTGCGCATGGCGCCACGGTCGTCGATCCCGACGAGCGATGCTCCCGGCATCTCACGCGGCTGGTCGCAGATGACGGTGGGCAGGTGCCGTTCCCGCACCGCGGCCAGGTAGGGGTCGTCGGCGGCCACCGAGTACACGACGAACCCGTCGACGCCGGCCTGCTGGACCACCGCCGCGGCCTCCACCTCGTCGCGCCCGGGGCCGGCCGGGATGAGCAGCAGTCCGTAGCCGGCCTCCTCGCACGACTCGCTGAGCCCGGCGAGGAAACTCATCGCCGCCGGATCCCGGAAGGAGTAACTGAGCGCCTCGGTGAGGAGCAGTCCGACGGCGCCGGCGCGGCGGGTCCGCAGCGATCGGGCCACCGGATCGGGGCCCGGATATCCCCGGCGCTTGGCCGCGAGCAGCACACGTTCACGGAGTTCGGCCGAAAGCTGGTCCGGACGGTTGTAGGCGTTGGAGACCGTCGTCCGCGAGACCTTCAGCTCGGCGGCGAGCGACGCCAGAGTGGCTTGGCGGCGTGGCTGTCGGGACCTTGGCATAACGGGACGGTAGCGGGTCGCACGCCGGACGGCGAACTTGGACGCACCTCACATACCTCCTGGGGGATGCGACCTGCAGACTTCCGCTAAAGTGTAAACGGAAACGGTTCCCAATAGCGTTTAGGTCCGGCACCGGGCCACCGATCATCCGATTCGCGACCAGGAGAAAGTTGTGCGCATGTCCGGCATGTCCAATGCCTTACGTTCCGCCGCGGCGGCGATCGGGGTGACCCTCGCCGCGGCGACGCTGACAGCGTGCGGCAGTTCCCCCGGCTCCGACGGGCAGATCCGCGTCGTCGCGTCCACCAACGTGTGGGGCAGCGTCGCGCAGGCCGTCGCAGGCGACCGCCTCGAGGTCACCTCGATCGTCACCGAACCGTCGGCCGATCCGCACTCGTACGAGGCCAGCCCCGCCGACGCCGCCAAGATCACCGACGCGTCGCTCGTGATCCTCAACGGTGGCGGCTACGACCAGTTCGTCGAGGACGTGCTCGAGTCGACCGACTCCAAGCCCACCGTCGACGCGTTCGACCTGTACGAGGAGCGCACCGGCACCCACGCGACCGAGTCCGACTCCGAACACGCAGGGCATTCGCACGGCGCGGTCAACGAACACGTCTGGTACGACATGCCCACCGTCTCCGCGACCGCGAACGCGATCGCCACGGAACTGGGCCGGCTCGACCCCGACGGCGCCGACGTCTACACCCGCAACGCCGAGAACTTCCGCGCCCAACTGCGCCAGGTGTCCGAGACGTCCGCGGGCATCGCGGCCGCGCACCGCGACGCACCGATCGCACAGACCGAGCCGATCGCGCACTACCTGGTGCAGGCCGCCGAACTGAAGGACCTGACACCCCCGGCGTTCACGAGCGCGATCGAGAACGGCACCGATCCGGCCCCGGCCGCGATCGCCGAGACGCGGCAACTCTTCACCGACGAGAAGGTGCGTGTGCTGATCTTCAACGCGCAGACCCAGGACAAGGTCACCCGCAACATGCGCGAGACCGCGGAGACCGCCGGCATCCCCGTCGTCGAGGTCACCGAGACCCTGCCCGAGGGCATCGATTTCGTGCAGTGGCAGACGCAGACCGCGCAGTCGTTGGCCGACGCCCTGAACTCCGCGTCGTGAGCACCACGCATCCCGCCGTCGAACTACGCGATGCGCGCCTGTCGTTCGGCGACCGGACCCTGTGGTCGGGCCTGGACCTGACCATCGAGCAGGGCGAGTTCGTCGCGGTCCTCGGGCCCAACGGCTCCGGCAAGACCTCGCTCATGAAGGTCCTGCTCGGCCAGCTCGCGCCCACGTCGGGCACCGTGCGGATCGCGGGCACCCCGGCGAAGGCCGGCAACTCGCACGTCGGCTACGTCCCGCAGCAGAAGTCGCTCGACGACGGCCTGCCGCTGCGCGGTCGCGACCTCGTCGGCCTCGGCTACGACGGGCACCGCTGGGGCACCGGGCTGTTCGGACGCGCCGATCGACGCAAGGTCGTGGACTCCGCGATCGCGCAGGTGGGCGCCCAGTCGTACGCGGACGCCCCGATCGGGTCGATGTCCGGCGGTGAGCAACAACGTCTGCGGATCGCGCAGGCCCTCGTCGGCGACCCCAAGGTGCTGCTGTGCGACGAGCCGCTGCTGAGCCTCGACCTCGCCAACCAGCACCGCGTCTCCGAACTGATCGACCGGCGCCGCCGCGAACACGACACCGCGGTGCTGTTCGTGACCCACGAGATCAACCCGATCCTGCCGCTGGTCGACCGCGTGCTCTACCTCGTCGACGGCCAGTTCCGGATCGGCCCACCCTCCGAGGTCATGACCTCCGAGGTCCTGTCCGAGCTGTACCGCACCGACGTCGAGGTGCTGCACGTGCGCGGCCGCCTCGTGGTCGTCGGAACCGGCGACGCCATCGACGCACTCGGCAGCGGCGGCGGACCACGCCCCGGCGAGGGCGTCCACCACACCGAGGACCACGGATGAGCAACAAATTCACCGACGCGATGTCGCACATGTTCGACTTCGCGGCCACCGCGGACCTGCTCCGGTACGACTTCGTCCAGCAGTCGCTCGTCGCCGGCGCGATCCTCGGACTGCTCGCCGGTGTGATCGGCCCGCTGATCGTGAGCCGGCAGATGTCGTTCGCGGTACACGGGACGTCGGAACTGTCCCTGACCGGCGCCTCCGCCGCCCTCCTGATCGGGGTCGGTGTCGGCATCGGCGCCGTCGTCGGATCCGTCATCGCCGCGGTGCTCTTCGGCCTACTGGGAACCAAAGCACGCGAACGCGATTCGGTGATCGGCGTCATCATGGCGTTCGGCCTGGGCCTGTCGGTGCTGTTCCTGTGGGCGTACGACGGCCGCACCGGCACCAGCTTCTCGCTGCTGGTCGGCCAGATCGTCGCACCCGGCAACTCGGGTCTGGCGCTGCTGCTGGGCTGCGCCGTCGTGGTGCTCGGCACCCTCGCAGTGATCTACCGTCCGCTGTTGTTCGCGAGCACCGACCCCGATGTGGCCGCCGCGCGCGGGGTCCCGGTGCGCGGTCTGTCGATCGTGTTCGCCGTCCTCGTCGGCATCACCGCCGCACTCGGCGTCCAGATCGTCGGCGCACTGCTCGTCATGGCGCTGCTGATCACCCCGGCCGCCGCGGCCGGGCACATCACCGCGAGCCCCCTGAAGGCCACGGTCCTGGCGGTCCTGTTCGCCGAACTCGCGGCGGTCGGCGGCATCCTGCTCTCGCTCGCTCCCGGCGTGCCCGTCTCGACGTTCGTCACCGGGATCTCGTTCGTGATCTACCTGGTGTGCCGGGCGATCGGCGCGTCGCGGCGCCGATCCGCCGGGCGGGTCGTCGTCCCGGCCGGAGAGCACCTCCACGCCTGACCGCGACCTAGGATCGAGTCGTGACGTTCATCGATCTCAACAGCGACCTCGGCGAGAGTTACGGCGCGTGGACGCTCGGCGACGACGCGGCGATGCTGGACCTCGTCACGAGCGCCAACGTCGCGGGAGGCTTCCACGCCGGCGACCCGGCCACACTGCTGCGCACGTGCCGGGACGCCGCCGACCGGGGCGTCCGGATCGGTGCGCAGGTGGGCTACCGCGACCTCGCCGGCTTCGGCCGACGGTTCATCGACATCGGATCGGCCGACCTCACCGCCGACGTGATCTACCAGATCGGTGCCCTCGACGCGCTGGCCCGGGTCGGCGGTTCCGCCGTCACCTACGTCAAACCGCACGGTGCGCTGTACAACGCGATCGTCCACCACCGCGAACAGGCCCGGGCCGTGGTGGCGGCCGTGCGGGCGGTCAATCCGGATCTGCCGGTGCTCGGACTGCCCGGCTCGGTGTTCCTCGAGGAGGCGGAGAAGGCCGGACTGCGCATCGTCACCGAGGCCTTCGCCGACCGCGCCTACACACCCGCCGGCACCCTGGTGCCGCGGACCGAGGCCGGCGCCGTGCTCCACGACCCGGACGACGTGGCCGACCGGGTGGTCCGGCTCGTCACGAGCGGGAAGATCCACGCCATCGACGGCTCACAGGTGTCGATCGTCGCGGAAACCGTGTGCGTGCACGGGGACACGCCGGAGTCCGTCGCGATGGCGGCCGCGATCCGCACCCGACTGGATGCCGAACAGATCCACGTGAAACCGTTCGTCTGATGCGCATCCTCGACGCCGGCGGCCGGGCGCTGCTGATCGAGTTCGACGGGCTCGACGACACGCTCGCGCACTTCCGCGGGCTCGACGCCGACCGGCACCCCGATGTCGTCGACCTGGTGCCGGCCGCCCGGACGATCCTGGTGCAGTTCACCGGCTCCCGACCCGAGCACATCGCCGCCTGGGTGCGCGCGACCGCGCCGGCCGCGGCCGACGAGACGACCGTCCGGGCCCCCGTCGAGATCCCCGTCCGCTACGACGGACCCGACCTGACCGAGGTCGGTGAGCTCACCGGGCTCGGTGCCGACGGCGTGGTCGCGGCGCACACCGGCCGGACGTGGACGGTGGCATTCGTCGGTTTCAGCCCCGGCTTCGGCTATCTCGTCGGCGGCGGCGCGGCAACCGGATCCGGGCTGCACGTCCCCCGCCGCCCGTCGCCGCGCACCACCGTCCCCGTCGGCGCGGTCGGGCTGGCGGGCGAGTTCACCGGAATCTATCCGCGGCCCTCACCGGGCGGCTGGCAACTGATCGGGACCACCACCGAACGGATGTGGGACGTGGACCGCGACCCGCCCGCCCTGCTGCAGCCGGGCACCACCGTCACCTTCGTCGCCGTCTGAGCCCCCGCGTTTTGCGCACTTGTCGCGCTGTCGGCGCCCACACTCTCGCGATAAGTGCGCAAAACGCGGGTCGGGGGGCGGGGAATCCCACGACAAGTGCGCAAAACGCGGGTCAGGCACCGAGTGCGAAGGCGACGAGAAAGCCGAGGGCCGTGGAGATCCCGACCCACCAGCCACCCTCGCGGTAGGCCTCGGGCATGAGCGAATCGGCGAGCACCGCGATGGTCGCACCCCCCGCGAACGCCTGAACGACCGCGATGCTGCCGTCGGAAATGTTGTCGGAGACGGCATTCGCGCCGATCACCACGAACACCAGGACCGCCGCGGTGATCGCCCACACCACGAACGCCCGGCGCGAGTCGAACCCGGGCTGGCCCCGCATCGAGGCCGCGCCCGCGACGGACTCGGGGACGTTGCCGACCGCGACGGCCACCAACAGCACCACTCCCCCGCCCTCCATCAACGAGACGCCCAGAGCCGTGTTCTCCGGAATGCCGTCGAGCAGCGCCCCGAGCATCAGGGCCCAGCCGAGCGCGGCCGGACCGAGCTTGTTCTCGATGAGGTGGTCGGCGACGACGTAGACCAGCGCACCGGCGAGCAGCGCCGTCCCGGCCACCCACACGCCCTCGATCGCGAACGCGGGCGCGAACAATTCTGAGGACACCGCCGCCACCATCGTGCCCGCGCCGAACGCCATCAACGCGGCGAGCAGCGGACGCGGCAGGTCGTAGCGCAGCCCCACCCAGGCACCGACGAGCAACGGCAGAGCCGTGCCCAGACCGTACAGCGCAGCTGTCAGCATCGATCGATCGTAGTGAGCGCCGAACCCGATGGGCGACAATCGACGCATGGCATGGCTCGAAGTCCTGCGCGCCGGCGCACGCACCACCGTCCAGGACCGGGGGCGGCCCGGCTACGCACGTCTCGGCGTCGGCGTCTCGGGGGCCGCGGACGTCGTCGCGCACGACAGCGCCAACCGCCTCGTCGGCAACGATCCCCGGGCCGCGACACTCGAGGTGACGCTCGGCGGACTGCGTGCGCGGGCGGACGGGCCCGCCACCATCGCCGTCACCGGCGCATCGGCACCGCTCACGGTGAACGGGCACCCCCGCCCGCACTACTCGACACTGCACCTGCGTGACGGCGACGAGATCGTCCTGGGGTCGGCCGCCACGGGACTGCGCACCTACGTCGCGGTGCGCGGCGGCATCGACGTCCCGCCGGTGTTGGGCAGCCGCGCCACCGACACGCTGTCCGGGATCGGCCCCGACCCCGTCCGGGACGGCGACCGCCTGCCCGTCGGCGATCTCCACGACGAACTGCCGATCGAGGAACTGATCCCGCCCCCCGCGCCGCCCACCGACCCCGTCGAACTACGCGTCCGGACGGGCCCCCGCGACGACTGGTTCACCCCGGACTCCCTGGCCGCCCTGCTGCACCGGACGTGGATGGTCACCGCCGACACCGACCGGGTGGGCACCCGCCTCGACGGACCGGGACCGCTGCACCGTGCCCGCAGCGGCGAACTGTCGAGTGAGGGCATGGTGACCGGCGCGCTCCAGGTGCCGCCGAACGGCATGCCGGTGCTGTTCCTCGCCGATCATCCGGTCACCGGTGGCTACCCGGTGATCGCCGTCGTCGTGGAAGACGACATCCCGGCCGCAGCTCAGCTGCGACCGGGATGTCGTATCAGGTTCCGTCAGCTACGACGCTGACGCGCGATCTCGGACAGCACGACACCCGCGGCGACCGACGCGTTGAGCGACTCCACCGGACCGGCCATCGGAATGCTCAGGACCGCGTCACACGTCTCGCGCACGAGCCGCGACAGTCCCTTGCCCTCCGAACCGACCACGATGACGACCGGGCCGGTGCCGTCGTACGAGTCGAGGGTGGTGTCGCCGCCGGCGTCGAGGCCCACGACCTGGACACCCTTGGACTGCCAATCCTTCAGCGTACGAGTGAGATTCGTGGCCCGCGCGACGGGCAGACGCGCTGCGGCACCGGCACTGGTGCGCCACGCGACGGCGGAGACGCTCGCACTGCGCCGCTGCGGGATGACCACACCGTGGCCACCGAACGCGGCCACCGAACGCACGACGGCGCCGAGGTTACGCGGATCGGTGATGTTGTCCAGCGCCACCAGTAGTGCAGGTTCCTGATTGGTGCGGGCCGACGCCAGCAGATCGTCCGGGTGCGCGTACTTGTACGGCGGCACCTGCAGGCCGATGCCCTGGTGCAGTCCGTTGGCGCTCATCCGGTCCAGGTCGGTGCGCGGAACCTCGAGGATCGAGATCCCCATGTCGGCGGCACGCTGCACGGATTCCTTGAGACGGTCGTCGCTCTCGGCACCCACCGCGACGTACAGCGCCGTCGCGGGGACACCCGCGCGCAGGCACTCGACGACGGGGTTGCGGCCCAGCACCATCTCCGGACCGTCCTCGGCCTTGCGGCCGGCCGGCGGGCGACCCGCGCCGGGGCGGCCACCGCCACCGGGACGACCGGTCGAGCGCTGTTCGGCGGCCTTCGCCGCGGCCCGCGCCCGCTTCGCGGCGGGATGCTTGGTGCGCTCCTCCGCCGGAGGCGTCGCGCCACGGCCTGCGAGACCCCGACGATGCTTGCCGCCGGACCCGCTGACCTGACCCTTCTTGGTGCCGTCCTTGCGGATCGCGCCGCGCCTGCTCGAATTTCCAGCCATCACTGTCCCGATTCGTTAGAAGCTTGCTTGAGGGACCATTCGGCCCCGTTCGCGGTGTCCGTGACCTCGACGCCGGCCTCGGCCAGTCGATCCCGGACCTCGTCGGCCACCGCCCAGTTCTTGTCGGCCCGGGCCTGCTGACGCCGGTCCAACTCGGCCCGTACCAGGACGTCGAGGGCACCGAGCGCCGCCGAACTGTCCGTCGCGGACGCCCACTGCGGATCGAGTGGGTCGACACCGAGGATGCCGAGCATCGCCCGCACCTGCGACGCCAGCGCACGCGCACCGGCGAGATCACCGGACTCGAGCGCGATGTTGCCTTCCCGGACCCGGCCGTGGATCTCGGCCAGCGCCGACGGCACCCCCAGGTCGTCGTCGAGGGCGGCCGCGAACTCCGCCGTCCACTTGCCCACCGGTACCTCGCCGGCCCGGTCGACGACCCGCGTCACGAACGACTCGCAGCGCCGGTAGGCCGCCGCACCCTCGTGCAACGCCGTCTCCGAGTATTCGAGCATCGACCGGTAGTGGGCGCTGCCGAGGTAGTAGCGCAGCTCCTGTGGACGGACCTGCCGCAGCACGTTCGGCACCGACAGCACGTTGCCGAGCGACTTCGACATCTTCTCGCCACCCATGGTGACCCAGCCGTTGTGCAGCCAGTACTGGGCGAAGTCGTCGCCCACGCACTTGGCCTGCGCGATCTCGTTCTCGTGATGCGGGAACACCAGATCCATTCCACCGCAATGGATGTCGAACGCCTTGCCGAGGTAGAACTCGGCCATCGCCGAGCACTCGAGGTGCCAGCCCGGCCGGCCGGGACCCCACGGCGTCGGCCACGACGGCTCACCCGGCTTCGCGGCCTTCCACAACGTGAAGTCCCGCGGATCGCGCTTGCCCTCGGCGACGCTCTCGCCCTGGTGGACGTCGTCGAGCTTGTGCCCCGACAGCTTGCCGTAGTCGGGGTAGCTGACCACGTCGAAGTAGACGTCACCGGCGGACGCGTACGCGTGGCCGTTGTCGATGAGGCGCTGCATCATGTCGACCATCTGCGTCACGTGCCCGGTCGCCCGCGGCTCCACCGACGGCGGCAGCACGCCGAGCTGCTGGTATGCCCAGTCGAACGACCGCTCGTACGTCGCGGCCCATTCCCACCAGGGTCGGCCCGCCTCCGCGGCCTTGTTCAGGATCTTGTCGTCGATGTCGGTGACGTTCCGCACGAACGCGACGTCGTAGTCGTGGGCGAGCAGCCAGCGGCGCAGCACGTCGAACGCGACGCCACTGCGCACGTGGCCGATGTGGGGGTCACCCTGAACGGTGGCCCCGCACAGGTACACCGAGGCATGTCCGGGGGTCAGCGGAACGAAGTCACGCGGAGCCCGTGTCACGGTGTCGTATAGGCGCAAGGTCACGACGTGCGATTCTACCGGTCGCGATCAGCGGGGATGATCAGCGCGGTCGCGACGGCAGCGATACCCTCGCCACGACCCGTCAGACCCAGTCCGTCGGTCGTCGTCGCCGACACCGACACCGGTGCGCCGAGCACGTCCCCGAGGACGCGCTGCGCCTCCTCGCGACGTGGACCGATCTTCGGGCGATTACCGATGACCTGCACCGACGCGTTCCCGACGTCGTAGCCGGCGTCGGACAGCAGGCTCCGGACCTCGCTGAGCATCCGCACACCGCTGACGCCGTCCCACTCCGGACGGCCGGTCCCGAACACCGATCCGAGATCACCCAGACCCGCGGCCGACAACAACGCATCACACAGCGCGTGCGCCGCGACGTCACCGTCGGAGTGCCCCGCACAGCCGTCTGCGTCCTCGAACAACAGCCCGGCGATCCAGCACGGACGGCCGGACTCGATCGGATGGACATCGGTGCCGATTCCGACTCGCACGTTCAGGCTCCCTGTGTTCGAAAAGACTCTGACCTGCCCGGAGTCAACGGGGCTCCGGCGATCCCGACTGCTCCAGCAGAACTCGGGCCAGAGCGAGATCCCACGGTGTGGTGATCTTGAATGCTTCGGGTTCACCGACGATGGTGCGCACCCGTTCGCCCAGTCGCTCGACGAGACCGGCGTCGTCCGTCGCGTCACCGTTGACGTCCAGGTAGGCGCGGCGCAGCAACGACGCCTCGAAACCCTGCGGCGTCTGGACGGCCCGCAACTCCGAGCGTGGCGGCGTACCGGTGACGGCACCGAGCACGTCGACCGTCTTGATGGTGTCGCTGACGGGCAGCACCGGAATCACCGCGGTGCGTCCGGCCTGCAGTTCGGCAACCACCCGCGCGATCAGCGACGGCGGGGTCAGAGCCCGCGCCGCATCGTGTACCAGGACCAGTTCGGCGCCGGTGGCTGCCGAGAGCCCGGCTCGGACCGAATCGGCCCGCTCCGCACCCCCGACAACCACCACGACACCTTCGGGCACATCTGCCCGTGCCTGATCCACGAGTTCCTCGGGCACGATCACGACGACCGTGTCCACAGCTCCCGACGCGAGGAGTCCGTCGACGGCTCGGCGCAGCATGCTGCGCCCACCCAGTTCGACGAACGCCTTCGGGACGGACTCGCCCAGCCGGACTCCACGTCCGGCTGCAGGGACCAGCGCTACGACCGGTCCTCGGTTCTCACCCACTGTCAGGACGCGGCGGCGAGGACCTCGTCGAGAATGATCTCGGCCTTGGCGTCGTCGGTGCCTTCCGCCAGAGCGAGCTCACCCACGAGGATCTGCCGCGCCTTGGCCAGCATCCGCTTCTCGCCCGCGGACAGGCCGCGGTCCTGCTCACGACGCCACAGGTCACGAACGACCTCTGCGACCTTGTTCACATCACCCGAAGCCAGCTTCTCCAGGTTCGCCTTGTACCGGCGAGACCAGTTCGTCGGCTCCTCGGTGTGCGGCGCACGAAGCACCTGGAACACCTTGTCGAGACCCTCCTGGCCGACCACGTCACGCACGCCGACGTACTCGGCATTCTCTGCGGGAACGCGGACGGTGAGATCGCCCTGCGCGACCTTCAGAACGAGGTATTCCTTCTGCTCACCCTTGATGGTGCGGGTTTCGATTGCCTCGATCAGCGCCGCTCCGTGATGGGGGTATACGACGGTGTCTCCGACCTTAAAAATCATCTGTCCCGTGCCCCTTTCGATCTTTCGAGTTTAACACGTGACCAATCGATCGTCCCATCAACGGCGCAGGTCAGGGGCGTCCTTACCTGATCTTAGGGGTTGACAGGCCGCACCAACCGTGCATTTCGGGCCGCGCGAGCGGCCCGGCGAGGGGCCCACGGGACGCCCCCGAATCCGCACGCGGACAACCGTTGTCCGCCCGACACGACCTCGTAACGAGCACCCAGCGGACGGCCCGCCGGGACCGACTACTACTCTGCCTAGTGGATTGTGAACCTGACCCATGGAGGACGACCCGTGACTGCTTTCAATGCGTCGCCGACTCGCCGAGTCATGACCGCTGTCGCACTCGCTGCCGGCGCGACCCTCGTGCTCTCCGCGTGTGGCGCAGGTCAGATCTCGCAGACCGCCACGCAGGTTGCCGCGGTGAACGGCAACCAGGCGACCAGCAGCAACATCGCACTGCGCAACGTGCACGTCGTGTACCCGAACGCCGAGGAATTCAGCATCGAGCCGGGTGGCACCGCACAGCTCGCGTTCACCGCGATCAACCTCAGCGAACACGAGTCGGACCGCCTGACGGGCATCAAGACCGACTACGCCGGCACCGTCACCATCGACGACCAGGAGGGCGGCCGCGACATCCGGCCGCAGGCCGCACTCGGTGCCGGCAACCCCGACGTCACGGTGCCCGAGCAGGCCCCCGAGCACGTCAGCCTGATCGACGTCACGCTCGAGGACATCCGTGAGGGCGTCCGGCCCGGCCTGACCTTCCCGGTCACCTTCACGTTCGAGAACGCCGGCGATGTCGTCGTCCAGGTACCGGTCGATGCAGGCCCGGTCACCGAGCGGCACCAGTCCGAGAAGTCCCCCGTCGCGGCCGAGGGCCACTGACCGGCGGACCACCGACACCTCCGGAGGAGCCCGGGCGACACCGTCGCCCGGGCTCCTCTGTCGGTGGGGATCACTAGGCTGCGCGCGTGGCAAAAGCTAAAACGAGCTTCCGGTGTTCGTCGTGTCAGCACACGGTGGCCAAGTGGGTCGGCCGTTGCCCGGACTGCGGCACGTGGGGCTCGATGGACGAGGCGCCCGTCCTCGCCGCGGTCGCGTCCCGGCCGGGCGCATCCCTGGCGCGCGCCGGCGCCGCCGCGTTGCTGCCGACCACGCCGGCCTCCCCCATCACCCAGATCGACGGCACCACCACCCGCGCCAAGCCGACCGGTGTCGACGAGCTCGATCGGGTGCTCGGTGGTGGCGTCGTCCCCGGCTCGGTGGTACTGCTCGCCGGCGAACCCGGCGTCGGCAAGTCGACGCTGCTGCTCGAGGTCGTGCACCGGTGGGCGTGCCGCGGACCCGACGACCGCGCCCTGTACGTCACAGGTGAGGAATCGGCGGGTCAGGTCCGGCTGCGCGCGGACCGGACCGGTTCGGTGCACGAACGGGTGTACCTCGCCGCCGAATCCGACCTCGCGACGGTGCTGGGCCACGTCGAACAGGTCCGCCCGACACTGCTGATCGTCGATTCCGTGCAGACGATGCTCGCCGCGGACGTCGACGGTGTCGTCGGCGGCGTAACCCAGGTGCGGGCCGTCACCAGCGCACTCACATCACTCGCGAAGGCCGGCGGGGTCCCGGTCCTGCTGATCGGTCACGTCACCAAGGACGGCGCGGTGGCTGGCCCCCGGTCACTCGAACACCTCGTGGACGTCGTCCTGCACTTCGAGGGCGACAAGCACTCGTCGCTGCGGATGATCCGCGGAATCAAGAACCGGTTCGGCGCGGCCGACGAGGTGGGCTGCTTCGAACTCCGTGAGGACGGCATCGTCGGGGTGAGCGACCCGTCCGGACTGTTCCTGCACCACCGGACCGAGGAGGTGCCGGGCACCGCCGTCACGGTCACGATGGACGGCAAGCGTCCCCTGCTCGGCGAGGTCCAGGCGCTGGTCGCGCCCACCCACAACCCGTCACCGCGGCGCGCGGTCAGCGGACTCGACTCGGCACGCGTGTCGATGGTGCTGGCGGTCCTGGAACGCCGCCACGGCATCAAACTGTCCGACAAGGAGGTCTACGCGGCCACGGTCGGCGGCATGCGGATGACGGACCCGTCGTGCGATCTGGCCCTCGCGGTCGCGGTCGCCTCGGCCGGCAAGAACCGGTCGATCCCCGCCGGCACCGTGGTGCTCGGCGAGGTCGGCCTGGCCGGTGAGGTCCGACGCGTGACGGGCGTGGGTCGCCGTGTCGCGGAGGCCGCCCGGCTGGGATTCACCCGCGCGGTGGTTCCGCTCGACTCCGGCGAACTCCCGAAGGGCATCCGCCCCGTCGAGGTCGGCAACGTCGGAGATGCTTTGCGGGCCTTGAATCTCCAGTGAGAGTCAGACCGCCGACGTGCCGAACGGCGACGTCGGTTCGCCGTCGACGAAGGCCGCCGTCGGCGCGAAGTGTTGGGGGTCGACCGTCAGGAACAGGCCGCGGGACGTGGCGACGGGGGTGTTCGGGTCGACACCCGGGCCCTCGACGATGAACGCCTCCGACGTCGTGTACGCCTTGCGACGGACGGTGCCCTCGACGCGGGCCCGGAACTCGAGCACCGAACCCAGCGGGATCGGGCGCGCGAAGTCGATCTCGAGGTGCGCGGTGACGACGGGGCCGCCGAGGACCATGCACGCCATGCCCTGCGCCTCGTCGAACGCGGTCGAGAGGATGCCGCCGTGGATCACGCCGGGGCCACCCTGGTACCGCTTGGCAACCTCGAGTCGCCCGGTGACGGACAGATTCTCTCCCGCCAGGAAGGTCATCGCCATACCGGCGGGCTGGTCGTCACCGCAGCCGAAGCACTTGGACCAGTGCTGGGGTAGCGGCTGTCCCGGGGCCGGGAAGAACTCCGGCACCGTGGGGAGGACGAGGTCATCAGGCAAGGTCCAAGTACTGCTCACAACTAGGTAATGTAGAGACAGCCCGGCCGCGGCCGGAATGCGGCTCGGCCAGATGTGACGTCGACCGCACGAGGGGGGATTTCGCGATGAACGATGCCACGCCGTCCGCGGTGCTCCGCGAGACGATCGCGCGCCTGGCCCCCGGAACCGCGCTGCGCGACGGACTCGAGCGCATCCTCCGCGGCCGCACCGGCGCCCTGATCGTCCTCGGCTACGACGAACAGGTCGAGGAACTGTGCGACGGTGGATTCGAACTCGACGTCGAGTTCGCGCCCACCCGGCTGCGCGAGCTGTCGAAGATGGACGGCGCCGTCGTCCTCTCCACGGACGGCACCCGCATCGTCCGCGCCAACGTGCAGTTGGTGCCGAACCACAAGATCCCCACCGTCGAGTCCGGGACACGTCACCGTGCGGCCGAGCGCACCGCCATCGAGACCGGCTACCCCGTCGTGTCGGTGAGCCAGTCGATGAGCATCGTGAGCGTGTACGTCGGCGGCATCCGGCATGTCATCAACGCGTCCGCGACCATCCTGTCCCGCGCGAACCAGGCCGTCGCGACCCTCGAGCGGTACAAGGCCCGGCTCGACGGGGTCACCCGGCAGCTGTCCGTCGTCGAGATCGAGGACTTCGTGACACTGCGGGACGCGCTGACGGTGGTGCAGCGGCTGGAGATGGTGCGCCGGGTGTCGGTGGAGATCGAGCAGGACGTGCTCGAACTGGGCACCGACGGCCGGCAGCTGGCGCTGCAGCTCGAGGAACTGGTCGGCGACAACGACGCGGTCCGGCAGCTCATGGTGCGCGACTACCTGGCCGGATCCGAGCCCGCCTCGACGCCGGCGGTCGAGAGCACACTGTCCGCGCTCGACAAGCTCACCGACGTGGATCTGCTCGACCTGACCACTCTGGCTCGTGCCTTCGGCTATCCGGGCACCATCGAGGCCCTGGATGCACCGATGAGTCCGCGCGGCTACCGGGTGCTCACCCGGGTGCCCCGGCTGCAGTTCATGCAGGTACACCGGCTGGTGAGCTCGTTCGGGACCCTGCAGGGGCTGCTCGCGGCCACGGCCGCGGACCTGCAGTCCGTGGACGGCATCGGCGGCCTGTGGGCCCGGCACATCCGTGAGGGCCTCTCACGACTCGCGGAGGCGTCGATCAGCGGTCCGTACGACTAGTTCGGTGCGTCAGGAGAAATTGAACGGCTCGGGGGAACTACGCAGCTCCCCGAGCTGTGCGACCACCGTGTAGGCGCCCGGCACGACCGGCGTGCGGGGGGCCTTGCACCCCGGCTCCGACGTGGTTCCCGACCATTTGACGGTGAATCGCGCCTGCCCGCCCGGCTCGAGCACCTGCATCGCCGGATCGGGATCCGGGTAGCAGTCGACGTTGGACCACAGCCGGTTGTTGCCGTTGAGCGAGTACACGAGCGCCTGCTGAAGTCCCGAGCCCAGGTCCCTCTCGCACTTGCTGGTGCCGATGTTCGTGATCGCTATCGAGAAACTGGGCTCGTCCCCCGACCTGTACTGGGGACGGTCCGGCGACACCTTCAACGCCAGCGACTGGTCGGCGCACGGGGCCACCTCGGCACCGGAACTCGCGGCGGCTGCACTGGTTCCCGACGCGCTCGTGTCCGACGCGCCGGACGTCGAGGATCCCGAGTCGTCCGCCGGGGCGTCCGCCGCGGTGGTGGGCGGTTCGACGAGCTCGGACGTGTCCGCTGCGGCGGCCGCCTCCGGGGAGTCGTCCGAGCCCCCGCCCGCGACTGCCGAGATGATCCATACAACCAGCACGATCACCACCAGGATCACGCCCGCCGCGAGGATGCGACGGCGCCAGTAGATCTCGGGGGGAAGCGGTCCGTTCGGTTCAAGCACGACTCAACCGTAATTCCCTGCGGCCGACTTCGCTTCAGCAGTGTCGGCGTGTCGCCCGGTGCGCACCCGCGATGTCGCTGCGGGCGCGCACCGGACGGGTGCCTCAGTCGACGGTTTCGCCGATCTCACCGACGACGCTCTGCAGCTTGATGTCGCCGTCGGACAGCTTGTAGGTGACACCGACGATGGCGCACTTGCCGGCCTCGACGGCCTCGGAGATGATCCGCGAGCGCTGCATCAGCTGCGAACCCGTCTCGACGACGTGGCGGCCCTCGAGTTCGTCGACGGTGGTCAGGCCGTCGCGCCGGCCCAGCAGGATCGACGGCGCGACACGCTCGACGACGTCGCGGATGAAACCGCTGGGGATGTCGCCGTTGTCGAGGGCGTCGAGGCTGGCCTTGACGGCGCCGCAGCTGTCGTGACCGAAGACGACGACGAGCGGGACGTCGAGGACCGCGACGGCGTACTCGATGGATCCGAGCACTGCACTGTCGATGACGTGACCGGCGGTGCGGACGACGAACATGTCGCCGAGGCCCTGGTCGAAGATGATCTCTGCGGCGACGCGGGAGTCGCCGCAGCCGAAGATCACGGCAGTCGGGTGCTGGGCGTCGACCAACTTCGCGCGGTCGGCAATACCCTGACTCGGATGCTGCGGGGTGCCGCTGACGAAACGCTCGTTACCCTGCTTGAGGGCCTTCCATGCGGAGATCGGGTTGGAATTGGGCATGCGGCAATTGTGCACCTCCGGGTGCTCACCGTCTCGATTGGACCGCCCGGACCCGAGCCGACAGCGCCCGACGGTGCACCGATGAGGATGAGAGTTTCATGTCTGTGGACAGTTCGGCGCTGCTGCGGTGGTACGACGAGCAGGCCCGGGATCTGCCGTGGCGCCGCGAGGGTGTGACGGCCTGGCAGATCCTGATGAGCGAGATCATGCTGCAGCAGACGCCGGTGGTCCGGGTCGCCCCGATCTGGGAGGAGTGGGTGCGCCGCTGGCCGGTGCCGTCGTTGATGGCGGCGTCGAGCCAGGCCGACGTGCTGCGCGCGTGGGGCAAGCTCGGCTACCCGCGGCGGGCGTTGCGCCTGCACGAGTGCGCGGGTGTGCTGGCGAGCGAGCACGGCGATGCCGTCCCCACCGATGTCGGCGTGTTGTTGAGCCTGCCGGGCATCGGCGACTACACCGCCCGCGCCGTCGCGTGTTTCGCCTACGGTCAGCGAGTTCCCGTGGTGGACACCAATGTTCGACGGGTTGTCGCGCGCGCCGTGCACGGCCGGGCCGATCAGGGAAACCCGTCGAACAAACGCGACATGGCCGACGTCGAGGCGCTGCTGCCCCGCACCCGCGACCGCGCGGCCCGCTTCTCCGCCGCGCTGATGGAACTGGGCGCGACGGTGTGCACCGCCCGCACCCCGGACTGCGACGCGTGTCCGCTGCCGCGCTGCACGTGGGTGGAGGCGGGCCGGCCGGCGTACACCGGTGAGCCGCGCAAGGTGCAGAAGTTCGCGGGAACCGATCGCCAGGTCCGCGGGAAGCTGATGGACGTGCTGCGCGGCACCTCCCGCCCCGTCGAGCGCGCGCAACTGGACCTGGTGTGGCTCAGCGACCCCGGACAGCGGGATCGGGCGCTGGACTCGTTGCTGGTCGACGGCCTGGTCGAGCAGACCGAGGATGGCCTGTTCGCCCTCGCCGGCGAGGGCAGCTGACGACCCTCAGCCGAGGGACGTCAGAAACTCCTCCACGGCGTGGCGGTAGCGCTCGGGCTGGTCGTCGTGGACCAGATGTCCGGCGTCGGCGACCCACACGTACTGCGCGTCGTGTCCGTCGAGCATGCGCCGCATCTGCCCCTCGGGGGTGATCGTGAATTCGCCCTCGATGAGCAGTGCGGGGGCGCGGACGGCGTCCCACTGCGCCCAGAAGTCGCGGGTGCCCCATTCCTCCGAGATGTCGCGGAACGTCGCGACGTCACCGTGCAGGTACCAGCCGTCGGCACGCCTGTCGAACGAGTCGAGGAAGTAGCGTCCGGCGACCTCCCCGAAGAATTCGAGGACCGACGCCTCGGTGGGGAACGGCTGCGGCCACGCGGAAACCATTGCCGCCCAGTCGTTCGCGGTACGGCCACGGAAATCCGGTGCCATGTCCTCGAGCACCAACGCGCGGACCCGGCCGGGGTGCGCGGCGGCGAAACACCACGCGTGCAGTGCACCCATCGAGTGCCCGATCACGGTGAGCGGTTCGTCGATGCCGTCGAGGGCCGCGGCCAGATCCGCAACGAACAGTTCCGTCGTGGGATCGCCGTCGATCGGACGCCCGTGCCCGGCGGCGTCGAACGTGTACACGTGACCGTGCCCGCGCAGCCACGACACGTGCCGCGACCACGTCCGCGAACTACCCATCAGCCCGTGCAACAGCACAATCGGCCGTCCTGCCCCACCCTCGTCGTGCAACACGCGATCGACGGTAGCCGAACGTCCGCGGGCCGGGGAGAACAACCGCCCCCGGAGTACCCTCGCGGGCATGGCAGTCGTGAAGATCAACGCAATCGAGATCCCCGAGGGCGCCGGCCCCGAACTGGAGAAGCGGTTCGCCGCCCGCGCTCACGCGGTCGAGAACTCCCCCGGATTCCTCGGATTCCAGCTCCTGCGCCCGGTGAAGGGCGAGAACCGCTACTTCGTGGTGACGCAGTGGGAGTCCGACGAGGCCTTCCAGGCCTGGGCCAGCGGCCCGGCCCGCGAAGCGCACGCCGGCGAACGCGCGAAGCCGGTCGCGAGCGGCGCCTCACTGCTCGAGTTCGACGTCGTCCTCGACGTGGCGGCCAAGACCGAATCCTGATCCACCACATCCCCTTCGGGCGCGTACGGCTAGATCGCGCACGAATCGTCGGTGCAGCCCTCGGCATCCTCGCCGAGGGCTGCGCTGTTCTCGCCCTCCGCGTGGTCGTAGGCCTGCCGGAGCAGCTCACCGAACACGTCCTGCGGTTGCGCGCCCGACACCGCGATCCGGCGGTTCGCGACGAAGAACGGCACCCCCGACACCTGCAGCTGACGGGCGGTCTCGATGTCGGCCCGCACCAGATCGGCTCCGGCGTCACCGTCGAGCGCCGCGGCCACCTCGGCGGCGTCCAGGCCGACACTCGTCGCGATCTCGACCAGCACGGCGCGGTCGTCGATCACCTTGCCGTCCGCGAAGTGCGCGCGGAACAGGGCCTCCAGCAGCGCGTCCCGTCGCTCCCCCGCCAGGTGCAGCAGGCGGTGCGCGTCGAACGTGTTGGCGGCGATCACGGTGTCGAAGTCCATGACGAGCCCGTCGGCCGCCGCCGCCGTCGCGACGTGCGCGAACATCTGCCGCACCTGGTCGACCGGCATGCCCTTGTGCTCGACGAGGGCCTCGAGCTCACCGCGTCGCGCCCCGACCGGGGTGTCCGGAGCAAGCTGGTACGACCGCCACACCACCGACACCCGGTCGCGGTGCGGGAACTCGGCGAGGGCCGCCGTGAAGCGGCGCTTGCCGATGTAGCACCACGGGCAGGCGATGTCCGACCACACCTCGATCTGGACGCTGGGCAGGTCGGCGTCGGACACGGCACTGGCATTGCTCTCGATGTTCACGACGCATTCGAACACACGGCGGGCGCGTCTTGTTCCGCGCCCGCCGTGAGCGGGGTCAACCTCGACGCAGCTGCGCCCGCACTTCCCGCTTGACGACCTTGCCCGACCGGTTGCGCGGCAGCCCCGGGGAGACCACCAGGCCATCGGGCGCGCCGACACCCCGGCTCGCGAGGAACCCGACCAGCTCGTCGAGACCGAGGACCGCACCGGGTCGACATTCCACGACCGCGACGACACGTTCGCCCACGCGGTCGTCGGGGTATCCGACGACCGCCACGTCCGCGACGGACGGATGCTCCGCGATCGACATCTCCAACTCGACCGAGCCGATCGGGACACCGTCGCGCACGATGAGGTCGGCCGCCCGGTCGACGAACCTGACGTACTGGCCGTCGGGGCCGTCGATCACGAACAGGTCGCCGGTTCGGAGGAAGCCGTCCGTGTCGAACGGGTTCCCGTCCCGCGCCGGATGGAGGTACCCCGCGAACACCGTCGGCCCCTTGACCCGCAGCTCACCCAGCACCCCCGCGGCGACGATCGCGGCGCCGGTACCCGGATCCACCAACTCGATCTCCGTGCCCGCGCCGTCCCCCGACAGCGGATACAGCAGGGTCCGCTGCCGGTGGGCCACGTCGGCCGGCGCCGATCGCAGGCTCACGCCTTCGACGGTGCCGAAGAAGTTGATCAACTCGACCCCGTAGGTCTCCTTCCACCTGCGCACCGTGTCCGGCGACATCGGTCCGGCGCCGACGCCGATCCGGGTGAGCGTCGACAAGTCCACTCCCGGCCCCTCACGACGCTCGATCGCCGCGAGGACCGTCGGCCGTCCCGCGGTGTAGGTGACCTTCTCCTCCGCGATCTGACGCAGGAAGACGTCGAGGTCGGACGGTTGATGCTGCACGAGCACGCATCCCGCGTACAGCCACGGCAGCAGCGTTCCGATGATCCCCGCGGTCGTCATCATCGGGAACGGGTTGAGGACGACGTCGTCGACGGTCAGCGACGCCGCACGGGCGAGGGCCCGGGCGTGCGCGAGCGATTCGTAGTGGGCGTGCGGGACACCCCGGGGTTCGCCCTCGGTTCCGGCCGTCCAGCAGATCGCGATGCAGTCGTTGGGGTCGACGACGTGCGTCGCGGCGTACCGGACGACCCGCTCGACGTCGGCGGCCGTCGGCACCGCGTGCCCGATCCGCACGACACCGCCGGGCACACTCACCCCGTAACTCAGGACTGCCCGCAGCGTGGGCATCTGCGAGCGCACGGCCATCACCCGGGCGGCGAGCGAGCTCGAACCGACCCGACCCGCGGTGACGAAGGCGCTCGCGCACGACTCGTTACAGCTCTCGACGATCTCCGCGTCGGTCGAATGCACCGGCAGCGGCGACACGATCGCCCCGATCCGCCAGGCCGCGAGGAAGACGACGACCTGTTCGACGGTGTTCGGCAACTGGACGGCGATCACCTCACCCGCCCGGATCCCGGCCTCGAGCAGCACCTGCGCCAGCCCGTCGACGTCGGCGTCGAGCTCGGCCCAGGTGACCCGGCGCGGCAGCGCGTCGACGTACTCGGCCTTGTTCACGGGATCGACCACGGCGAGTTGGGATCCACGCTCCCGCACACGATCGGCGAAGAGCTGTCGAACCGTCTCCGACGTCCATGCACCGGACGCGGTGTACTCGTTGATCCGGATCTGAGGGTGAATCTTCAGGCTCCCCATGTGCCTTCCCTTCCGTCGATCCGACGCCCCGACCGTCATCACTTCAGTTAGCGGTGTGATCTACATCACCAGATGTACCACGGACCGTTACCCGCGTGCGACCTCGACCTCGTGAACTGGAGGTTCTCGATGCTCATCCGTGACCTGACCCGGCCGGTGAAGGCACCCCGCCTGGAGTGGCCCGGAACAGTGACTGCACACCAGACGCGGCGAGAAGGGCCCCGCGCAGCCGCGATGCCCGATCGACAGGGAACCGCCGTCCGGCACGCCGAACCACCACCGACCCCACTCGATCATCGTCGCCACCACGGGGAAGAACTCGCGCCCCTTCCGTGTCAGGTGGTAGGTGACCCGCCTCTGATGCTCGGGGGCGGGATGCTCGCTCAGCACGCCGAGCTCGGTGAAGACTCGCAGTCGATCCGCCAGGACGGCCGACGGCGCGCCCGTCCACTCGGCGAACACCCCGAACCTCGTCGCGCCGAACGAGGCCGCACCGAGCAATACGGCAGACCACCGGTCCCCGACGAGTTCCATCGTGTGCGGCAACTGCGCTCGCCGACGGACCCCACCGGGGCGTCGACGGCTCGCAGCCGCGGGCGTCCGGCGCGACCCGTCCGATCCACCGCCGCTCGGCGCGGGCGTCGCGATCACGTCGTCCAGCCCCGCAGGCTCCCGGCACCGCCCACACACCAGCACCGGGGCGAACTCGGCCCCGCAGTCGACGTGCCGCATCCCCGACGCGCCCGCCGAACCTTCCGGCGCCCACTCGCGCTCCCACCACCACATCGCCACCAGGATCGGCCACACCGCACGACCACGATCGGTGAGCACGTACTCGGGCCGCGCAGGATGCAACGGAAACACGACCCGGTCGAGCAGCCCGGCGTCGGTGAGTCGGCCGAGCCGGCCGGTCAGGACCGAGTTCGAGATCTTCCCCCGGCCCGCCCAGTCGCTGTACCGCCGTGCTCCGCGCAGCGCCTGAGCCAGAATCCACAGGTTCCACTCGTCACCGAGCAGCCCGAATGCGATCGCGAGCGCATCGTCGCGGCCCAGATCGAGAACGTAGCCTCCCCCACGCATGACCAGCTCCCCCTCGTCAGTGGCCGGAGTATCGCACAGACCGCGTCGTCGAGTCGGCCGAAAGTTCGTTTCCGCGGGTGCACCGTCGGCCCGACACCCCATATCGCCCAGCCTCCACCGGCGTCGCGTTCGCAGTTGTGCGAAGTCCACAAGTGCACGGATCCACCGCATCTGCCGCGTAGCGTCGGTGATGTCTTCCGCCGACCGGGAAACGGCCTCTGCCACCTCCCGCGGTCGCGCACAGCTTCGGCCGTATCCGGCCGAACACCCCAGGAGGAACCATGACTCTCGCCCACAGCCCCAATCGGGCAATCGAATCGGTCGGCGTCGCGCTCGTTGCGGTGGGCGTGGTGCTCCTCGCCCTCGTGACGCTCTATCTCGTCGGCTTCGACCAGGGCGCGATCTCCCGAACCGGGATGTACATGCACGAACTGATGCACGACGGCCGGCACCTCCTGGGGCTCCCGTGCCACTGACAGGATCACTGAAGAGCCTGGTGCTACGAGGCCTGTTCGCCGGACTGATCGCCGGACTCCTCACCGGCGCAGTCGCATTCGCCCTCGGCGAACCGCACGTCGCGGCCGCCATCGAGATCGAGGAGTCAGCGGGTGCGGGCGCCGACGCGACCGCCGCCCACGACGACGGGGAGCCCGCCGCCCCGCACTCGCACTCCGACAGCGACGAACCCCTGGTCTCCCGGGACGGGCAGCGAGCGGGCCTGATCCTCGCAACATCCCTGGCAGGGGTCGCGTTCGGCGCGATCTTCGGTGTCGCCGCACACTACGCACGCCGGTTCACTGCGATGTCCGGCCCACTGCTCGCGCTCGGCTTGGCCGGAGCCGGTTGGCTCGCCGTCGAGGCCGTCCCGTTCTTCAAGTACCCGGCCAATCCACCCGCGGTCGGCGATCCGGACACCATGAACGAACGGACACTGCTGTGGGTCGCCGCGCTCGCGCTCGGGCTCGCCGCGGTGGGTGCCGCCGTCTACGTCGCCAAGAAACTTGCGTCACAACGCTACTGGACATTACGGACCGCCGCGGCGATCGTCACCTTCCTCGCGATCGTCACCGTCGGATACCTCGTCCTTCCGACCGTGAACGAAGTGGCCGAGGACTTCCCCGCCACGCTGTTGTGGCAGTTCCGGATATCTTCGCTGGCGACGCAGGCCACCCTGTGGCTGAGCCTGGGTGTGGCGTTCGCATACCTCACCGAGCGGGCACAACGCGGCGCCGCCTCCCCCGCCGCCACACCGGAACACGCACCGACCGACACCACGCGACCCTAGGAGGGGACTCGACAACGATTCGGACACAACAGGAATCGCCGAAACCACATGGACGGGAGACCTCCATGAGTACCAATCAGGCACAATTCCAGACCCTCACCGACGGTCTGGCGAAGATCACCCCGGCAGTCCACGACGCCCAGGACTCGCCGTACTCGATCACCAACGCGCAGTACGACATCCTGCGGCACGTCCTGCACGACGTCGGCGGGCAACCCGCCCTCCCGGTCGAGTACCTCGAGAAGGAGGAAGAGGCCTGGGAGATGAACACGTACGTCACGTGCGAGTGCCTCGCATGGCGCGGCGCATGGAACGCGGAGATGCGGCGCCGCGCCGAGGTCGACCTCGGCGAGACCCAGTACTTCGGACTCCCGTACTACGCGCGATGGATCACCGTCGCCGCCAAGGTGATGGTCGACAAGGGACTCGTCCCCCTCGACGAACTCTCGGACAAGATCGACGAGGTGCGGGCACGTCTCCAGGAGGCGAGGAAGTGATGCCGAAGTTCAAGATCGGCGACCGCGTGGTCGTCAAGGATCAGACCAGCATCTTCCACACGCGCACACAGGCATTCGTGCGAAACCAGACGGGCGTCGTCGTCGCCCACCGGCCAGACTGGGTGATCCCGGAGGACGAGGCGTTCGACAAGCTCGAGACCGGCCGCACGGAACCGTTCTACGTCGTCTCGTTCAAACAGACCGACCTGTGGCCCCGCTACACCGGATACGACATCGACACGCTCGAAACCGAATGCGCGGAGGGCTGGCTCCGGGCTCCCGACAAGGACCGGCAGGAGGAGAAGTGAGCGACTCACACGACCATTCCGGCAAGGATGCCCACGCACCCATCCGCATCTCCGAGGAGATCAGCGAGTTCGAGGTACTCGAACTCGCACTGCGCGAACTCGCGATCGAGAAGGGACTGTTCTCCACCGAGGACCACCGCAGGTTCTCCGAGTGGGCCGAATCGATCGGCCCGTCCGGCGGATCACGGATGGTCGCGAAGGCCTGGACCGACCCCGAGTTCAAGAAGCGCCTGCTCGAGGACGGCACCGAGGCCAGCAAGGAAGTCGGCATCGACTGGACCGATCCGACGGGCACCGGCACCCCGAGCGACTACACCTACTTCTACGTCCTCGAGAACACCCCGCAGGTGCACAACGTGATCGTGTGCACCCTGTGCTCGTGCTACCCACGGCCCGTGCTGGGGATGTCGCCGGACTGGTACCGGACCCCGAACTATCGCCGCCGCATGGTCCGCCGGCCGCGTGAGGTCCTCGCCGAGTTCGGACTGCACTTCCCGTCCGATGTCGAAGTGCGGGTACATGATTCGAATCAGAAGTCGAGATTCATGGTCATGCCGATGCAACCCGAGGGCACCGAGGGGTGGTCCGAGGAACAGCTCGAGAAGATCGTCACCCGCGACACCATGATCGGCGTGGCACTGCCGTCGGCCGACTGGGACGCATCCAAGGCGCCGTCCGCGCCGTCCGCGCCGTCCGCGCCGTCTTCGGGAGGTGGCCGGTGACGACCGCACAGGGGTACGAGGTCATCCTCGGCACACTGCAGGACGGAGCCACGCGGGACGGCACCCTGCCCGACACCGACCGCAAACCCGATCCGTGGGAATCGGCGATGCAGGCCACCGTCGAATGCCTGTCCTGGCGCGGCGCCTGGGACAACCTGGAACGCCGGCACACCGAGGACGAGCTGGGCGAGACCGTCTACAGCGAGTTCCCCGTCCACTCCCGGTCCGCCATCACCACCGCGCACACACTGCTCGACCGCGGCATCGTGACACAGGACGAGCTGAGGGAGCGGATGGACCGGATCAGGGCGAGGCTCGAACTCGACTGACCGCTACTCGAGCGCGGCGTCCAGCGTGATCGCGACGCCGGTGAGAGCCTTGCTCACCGGGCAGGACTCCTTGGCGGCCTGGGCGACACGGGCGAACCCCGCCGCGTCCAGGCCGTCCACCTCACCGCGGACGGTGAGGGCGATTCCCGTGAGCTTGAATCCCGGATCGTCGGGACCGAGGGAGACGTCGGCACGAATGTCGAGGCTCTGCGGGACGCCGCCCGCCTCACCGATCAGCGCGGACAACTGCATCGCGTAGCACGACGAGTGCGCCGCCGCGATCAACTCCTCCGGACTGGTGGTGCCCCCGGCGTCGTCGGCGGCCCGCTTCGGGAACGACACCTCGAAGGTACCCACCCCCGAACTGCTGAGTTCGACCTGCCCCGAACCCTTTTCGAGCGTCCCGTTCCAGGCGGTGCGTGCGGTACGTGTGGGCATTGGGAATCCTTCCGTCGGAGTGTGCGGGTGACGACCACCAGTGTTCCCCGACACCGCGCCCGGCACGCGCGATTCGCTCAGGATCGCCGGGCGGCAGCGTCGGCCCGCGCGACCGCGTCATCGGTGGCCCGATACTGCTCGAGCAGTTCCCGTTCCCGGTCACGGCGCGGGAAGACGAAGAAGACCAGTGCCGCGCCGACCAGGACGATCACGATCGCCGCGCCGTACGCGCGGGTGTCGCCGTCCAGGAACGCCGCGCGGGCGGCAGCGGTGATCGTGTCCGCGTACTGCGGGTACCGCTCCGCGACGTTCTCGGCCCCCGCGAACGACTTCTCCAGTGCGGCCTCGGTCTGGTCGCTGACGGCGTCCGAGTCCGGACTGGACGCGATCGCGGCGGCGAACGAGGCCGAGTACCCGGCGGTGAGCAGCGCCCCGAGCACCGACTGCACGATCGCGCCACCCAGGTCGCGCTGCAGGTCCGCGGTGCCCGACGCCATCCCCGCCCGCCACACCGGCACCGACCCGGTCAGCGAATGCGAGGCCGGCGTGCCCGCGAGCCCGACGCCCGCACCGAGGAACATGTAGCCGAGCGCGATCTTCCAGTACTGCGCGTCCTCCTTCCACAACAGCAGCGCCACCAGCAGCCCCAGCACGATCGCCGTGTACCCGAGCAGCAGCGTGAACCGCGCGCCGTACGACTCGACGAGCCTGGCCGACTGCGGCGCCACCACCACCATGACCGCCGCTGCGGGCAGGCCGGCGGAACCTGCTGCCAGCGTGGAATACCCGAGCACGTTCTGCATGAACTGCTGCCCGATGTACATCGTCCCCATCAGCGTCCCGAACACGACGATGCCGGCGACCGCGGCCACCCAGAAGATCCGCCGCCGAGCCACCGTCAGGTCGAACAACGGGTACCTCGCCCGCAACTGACGGATTCCGAACCCGACACCCGCCGCGGCGGCCACCAGCAGCATCGACAGCGCGGTCGTGCGCATCCCGTCGACGGGCGCGAAGTTGATGCCCAGCACCAGCGCCGCCACCAGGATCACCGACACGATCCCGCCGAGATGATCCACCGGATCGGTCGACTCGTTGACGTGGCTCGGCACGAACACCACCGCGAAGCCCAGCGCGACCAGCGCCAGCGGCACCGTCACCAGGAACACCGAACCCCACTCGAACGACTGCAACAGGGCACCGGACACGAGCGGGCCGAGGGACGACAGGCCGCCGCCGATCGCGGACCACAGCGCGATCGCCTTCGTCCGGCCCGGCCCCGACCACAGCGCGGTGATCAGCGCGAGAGTGGTCGGGAAGGCCATGCCCGCCGCGACGCCACCGAGCAGGCGCGCGAGGATCAGCACCTCGACCGTCGGGGCGTAGGCGGCGATGATGCACGCGGGCAACGACAGCAGCATCCCGAGCACCAACATCATCTTGCGCCCGAACCGGTCACCGAGAGCACCGAGGTAGAGCACCGAACCGGCGAGCCCGACGGAGTAGCCGACCGCGATCAGGTTCAGCTGCGTCTGGCTCGCGTCGAAGGCCCGACCGATGTCGGGCAGCGCGACATTGGCCACCGCCAGGTTCAGGTTCGCCACGGCCGCGACCAGGATCAGGGCCGTCAGGACGAACGGGGCCCGGGCGGGGCGGATCCCGACCGTTGCGGACGTCATGCGGCCAGTCCACACCATCGTGGCCGATCGCGTGCGCCGAAATGCCGAGGAGACGACGGCGAACCCGGCAACTGGCATAGCGTGCTGACCATGACCATCGACGATCGGACCCGACCGGTCCTCGACGAGAGTGCCGCCCGGACCGTCGGGCTGGCCCGCGCCGCGCACCGACGGCGACGGCGGGGACGCGGACCGATCCTGATCGGCATCGATGGCCCCGCGGGCGGCGGAAAATCGACCCTGGCCGACGGGGTGTCCGCGGCCCTCGGCGACGCACCGATCGTCCGGATGGACGACCTGTATCCCAGCTGGGACGGGTTGGCGGCGTCGGTGCCGCTCCTCGTCCGCTGGGTTCTCGCACCCGCCGAGCGGGGCCGGACGCCGCGGTATCGGCGCTACGACTGGCATCGCGGCGCCTACGCGCAGTGGCACACGGTCCGCCGCCACCGCTACCTGATCGTCGAGGGCGCCGGATCGACCTGCGCCACCGCGCGCCGGTACTACGCCGTCCGGGTGTTCGTCGACGCCGCCCCGGACGAACGGATGCGACGCGCCCTGCTGCGCGACGGCGACATGTTCCGGCCGCACTGGGACCGCTGGGCCCGCCAGGAGGCGGCGCTGTTCGGGCCGGACCGGCCCCGGCGCGCCGCCCACCTCACGGTGACCAGCTGACACGGACCTGACACACGACGGCGCCCCGCACGCTGCTGCGTGCGGGGCGCCGTCGTGTGCCTGTGAAACCTACTCGGCCGAGTGATCGCCCTCTGCCGGGGCGGCCTTGGCCATGTCGATGGGCAGCGAGTCCGGAACCGTGACCGGCTTCGGTGCGCCACGGAACGTGAACTTCGCGTTCTCGCCGGCACCCTCGCCGTCCCAGCCTTCGACATCGACCAGGACGATCTGGCCCGCGCCCAGCTCGTTGAAGAGGATCTTCTCCGACAGCTGGTCCTCGATCTCGCGCTGGATGGTGCGACGCAGCGGACGCGCACCCAGCACCGGATCGAAACCACGCTTCGCGAGCAGCGACTTGGCCTGCTCGGTCAGCTCGATGTCCATGTCCTTGTTCTTCAGCTGCTTCTCGACGCGACCGATCATCAGGTCCACCATCTGGATGATCTCGTCCTGAGACAGCTGGTGGAAGACGATGATGTCGTCGATGCGGTTGAGGAACTCGGGGCGGAAGTGCTTCTTGAGCTCGTCGTGGACCTTGAGCTTCATGCGCTCGTAGTTCGACTCCGTGCCGGTTCCCGACGTGAAGCCGAGGCCGACGGCCTTCGAGATGTCGGAGGTACCGAGGTTCGAGGTGAAGATCAGCACGGTGTTCTTGAAGTCGACCGTACGACCCTGACCGTCGGTGAGACGGCCGTCCTCGAGCACCTGCAGGAGGGTGTTGTAGATCTCCTGGTGGGCCTTCTCGATCTCGTCGAACAGAACCACGGAGAACGGCTTGCGGCGCACCTTCTCGGTGAGCTGGCCGCCCTCTTCGTAGCCGACGTAGCCGGGAGGGGCACCGAACAGGCGCGACGCGGTGAACCGGTCGTGGAACTCGCCCATGTCGATCTGGATGAGCGCGTCGTCGTCGCCGAACAGGAAGTTCGCGAGCGCCTTGGACAGCTCGGTCTTACCGACACCGGACGGGCCGGCGAAGATGAACGAGCCGGACGGACGCTTCGGATCCTTCAGGCCGGCGCGGGTGCGGCGGATCGCCTTGGAGACCGCCTTGACGGCGTCCTCCTGGCCGATGATCCGCTTGTGCAGCTCCTCCTCCATGCGGAGCAGACGGGTGGTCTCCTCCTCGGTGAGCTTGAAGACCGGGATGCCGGTCCAGTTGCCCAGCACCTCGGCGATCTGCTCGTCGTCGACCTCGGCGATGACATCCAGGTCACCGGAACGCCACTGCTTCTCGCGCTCGGCACGCTGTGCGACGAGGGTCTTCTCCTTGTCGCGCAGGTTCGCGGCCTTCTCGAAGTCCTGCGCGTCGATCGCGGACTCCTTCTCGCGACGGGCGTCGGCGATCCGGTCGTCGAACTCGCGCAGGTCCGGCGGCGCGGTCATCCGACGGATGCGCATTCGGGCGCCCGCCTCGTCGATGAGGTCGATTGCCTTGTCCGGCAGGAAGCGGTCGTTGATGTAGCGGTCGGCGAGGGTGGCCGCCGCGACCAGAGCGCTGTCGGTGATCGAGACGCGGTGGTGCGCCTCGTAGCGGTCGCGCAGACCCTTGAGGATCTCGATGGTGTGCTCGACCGTCGGCTCGCCGACCTGCACCGGCTGGAAGCGGCGCTCGAGCGCGGCATCCTTCTCGATGTACTTGCGGTACTCGTCGAGGGTGGTGGCGCCGATGGTCTGCAGCTCACCGCGGGCCAGCTTCGGCTTGAGGATCGAGGCCGCGTCGATGGCGCCCTCGGCCGCGCCGGCACCGACAAGCGTGTGCAGCTCGTCGATGAACAGGATGATGTCGCCGCGGGTGTTGATCTCCTTGAGGACCTTCTTGAGGCGTTCCTCGAAGTCACCGCGGTAACGGCTGCCGGCCACCAGGGAGCCCAGGTCCAGCGTGTAGAGCTGCTTGTCCTTGAGGGTCTCGGGGACCTCACCGTTGACGATGGCCTGCGCGAGGCCCTCGACCACGGCGGTCTTGCCGACACCCGGCTCGCCGATGAGGACAGGGTTGTTCTTGGTGCGGCGGCTCAGGACCTGCATGACGCGCTCGATTTCCTTCGAGCGGCCGATGACCGGGTCGAGCTTGCCTTCGAGAGCGGCCTGCGTGAGGTTGCGGCCGAACTGGTCGAGGACCAGCGACGTCGACGGGGTACCCGCCTCGCCACGGCTGCCGCCGGCCTCGGCCGGCTCCTTGCCCTGGTAGCCCGAGAGCAGCTGGATCACCTGCTGGCGGACACGGTTGAGGTCGGCGCCGAGCTTGACGAGGACCTGGGCGGCGACGCCCTCGCCCTCGCGGATCAGACCGAGGAGAATGTGCTCGGTGCCTATGTAGTTGTGGCCGAGCTGCAGCGCCTCGCGCAGGCTGAGCTCGAGGACCTTCTTGGCACGCGGGGTGAAGGGGATGTGGCCGGACGGGGCCTGCTGACCCTGGCCGATGATCTCCTCGACCTGGCTGCGGACACCTTCGAGGGAGATACCCAACGACTCCAGCGACTTCGCCGCCACACCCTCACCCTCGTGGATGAGGCCGAGCAGGATGTGTTCCGTGCCGATGTAGTTGTGGTTGAGCATCCTGGCTTCTTCTTGCGCCAGGACAACAACGCGCCGCGCGCGATCGGTGAACCTCTCGAACATCGCTCTCCCTCACACTCTCCGGCGGTCAGCTCCGAGACCTGATGTCTCGTACCTTCCCGCCGCGTTTCGCTCCGGCACAACAGGCTGACGGCCTCCGGAACCGACGAAGGTTCCACGACCCCACCTCATACTCTAGTGGGCCGGGTTTCCACCCGCCGCTCCTCCACCCGTCAAACGTGCGGAGCCGACCTGCTCGAACTCTTCAACGCCGCAGGTGGCGGAATCGTTTCCCGTCGGCTGTACGCCTGAAGCGAACACTTCCGCAACCGGTGTCCGGGGCGGGCAAACGGCGGCCAGGAGTCGTTCCAGCGACCGATGCAGCGCCCACGCGACCGGGACCGAGAAGGCGACGGTGACGATGAAGACACCCACCGTCGAGCCCTGGAAGGTGCGGTACCCGAGCATCTCCATCACGAACTCCATCACCACCAGGTGCACGAGGAACAGCTCGTAGGAGACCTCCCCCAGCCACACCATCGGACGCGACGCGCACAGCCTGCCGAGCGGTCCGGGACGATCCCCGATCACCAGCGGCGCCATCAGCGACACCACGAACAGCAGGTAGAGCAGCGACTTGGTGACGGCCTCGCCGGCGTCCGCCGGGACGATCGTCGCCTCCCCCGCCAGCGGCGTGCACGCCAGCAGCAGGAAGTACAGCGCCAGCAGGCCCATCGCGTACGGGTTGCACCGCCGCACGGTCACCGACGCGACGGCCAGCAGCATGCCGCCCGCGAACCACGCCACGAATCCCGGCAGCCACAGCCTCGCGGTGAACGTGATGTCCGTGTTGTGCGTGATCAGCGTCCACACCGGCGTGATCGCGACGACCACGAGCAGGGCGATCGTGAGCCGGACCGGATGCCACGAGCGGCGGCAGACGACCACGACGAGGAACCACCCGAGCACCGGCAGCAGCAGATAGAACGTGACCTCCACCGCCAGACTCCACATCTGGGTGAGCCCGGTGTGCAGGTGCCCGGCCCCGTAGATCTGGGTGAGCGTCATGTTCCGCACGAAGCCCGACCAGCCGAGGCCCGACTCGCCCGGTTCCCGGAACAGGTAGATCACGTAGGTCGCGACGACGGCGATCCAGTAGGCCGGCAGGATCCGCCGAGCCCGGTTCCGCAGGTAGGTGCGAGCCGACGGCAGCTCCTGCCGTCCGGCCGCCGCCCGCAGCCACGGACGGAACAGCAGAAATCCTGACAGTGCGAAGAACACGGCGACGCCGATCTCGAGCCGCGAGAGGGCTCCGCCCGCCAGATCGTTCGTATAGCGGCCGGTCCAGAACGCGGCGTGCGCGCCGACCACCAGCAGCGCCGCGACCGCGCGCAGGCCGGTGAGCGACGGCTGGTACCCGGCGTCTTCGTGTCCGTCCGCTCTCACGAGCCGGATCCGGCGGCCGGGACGACGGCACCGACCGGACCGGCGCCGACGCACAGCGCCAGCCCGGGTGTCACCGGTTGCACGCGGACCGCGGTCCCGGGGCCGAAGAGCCGCACGAACACCTGGTTCAACCCGGCCTGGACGGGGACGGTCACCGGATCGCCGGCCGGGTCGCTGCCGCTGAGCCCCACCTCGATCGTCCCGTCGGCGCTCGCGAAGTAGTTGAGCTGGACGGTCCACTCCCAGTCGATCAGCGGACCGTCGAGCGGGATGTCGGTCGCACCGCTCTCGACGCGGTAACCGCAGCCCGCGGACGGCCCCTGCCCGATGTTGCGGATCGACGTGACGGCACCGGGGATCAGCCGACCGGTGTCGTCGAGAAGCTGCAGGTAGTTGGTGGAACGGCCGAACTCCGGACGCTCGTCCAGTGGCGCGAAGATGTGGCTGGTCGTGTTGTGCGGGTACGCGACCGGGAGTAGCACCCAGATGGACACCGGCTGATCCAGCAACGGCGAACCCTGGTTCGCGGCCAGCGAGGCGCGCGCGTTCGCGAGGTAGTCGACGGTGGGATTGTCCCGCCACCGCTCGACGAACGTGACCGTCGACCACAGGCTGCTCCCGACGAATGCGGCGGTCAGCGCCACCGCGACGGCGGCCCGTCGCTCGGGCCTCCGGAGGACTGCCGGCGTCCACGGAACGGTGTCCTCGCGACGCGGCGCACGGGCGATCAACGCCCAGGCAATCGCGATGACGACCGCGCTGTCGGCGACATATCGGAGTGTCTGCGCCAGCTCGTAGGCGGTACCGGGTCCGGATCGGGTCAGCACCATCGCCGCCTCCGACGCCGCGACGTACGCGACCAGCGCCAGCCACACCGCTCCGGTGCGCTTCAGGCACCGCAGCGACCAGACCAGCGCCGACAGCACCACGGCCCACCCGAGCACGACCAGAACGGCCGGCGGCGTCGCCCACGGCGGGCTCGGCGGCCACCGGTCCCACCCCCACGGCCCTCCGAGCAGCGTCGGCACCAGACCCAACGACGTCGCGTGGTGCGTGAGGCCGACGGTCTGCGTCGCGCTCGGCACGACGAGCCGCGACTCGGTGAAGGACAGGTACGCCGTCGCCCACAGCGCGGTGACTGCGATCAGGGGAATCCACAGCGCCCGGCCCCGGTGCCACGTCGACCTGAGTGGACGTTCGATCCCGTCCGACCGCAGCAGCAGCGCGACGGTCACGAACGCGACGATCGGCACCAGCACCGACTTCTCGAAGAACGCCAGCGACAGCGCGGTCACCACGGTCCCGGACACTGCGAACCGGACCCGCCCGGTACGGCAGAACCGGATCGCGTCGCCCGCCACCCAGGCGAGGGCGATCTGCATCGGCAGTGAATTGAGCCCCGCGGCCCACCAGGCGAAGGACGGCAGCGTCAGCGGGGAGAACAGGTAGAACGTCAGGGGCAGCAGCAGAATCGGGCGCGGGCCCAGCAGCAACCGCAGGAGACGGAGGACCGCGAGCGAGGCCAGCAGTTGCAGCACCAACAACATCACCGCGGGAACCGCCCAGTTCAGCGGTGCCGCCGTGGTCGCGAACCAGGCCGCCAGGAACGCGGCCGGCATGAAATGACCGTCGTGGTCGTAGAACAGGAACTCACCCGAGAGCGCCGGGTACTGCCCCGAGCGGCTGATGAGGATCAGGTCGTCCCAGTAGAAGTCGCCGGAGAAGGCAACGATGCCCCGCACCACCATCTGCAGAGCGATCAGCATGGCGGCGACGGCGAGGACGCGTCGTGAATCGAGCACCCACCAGCGATTCCGTGCCGGTGTCGGCGAGTCGACCACCCCGCCCTGCCCAGCGTCCGGAACCACTCGCACGCGCACACACTCCTTCCCGCCGGCCCTATCGCCGGAGCGGAACCTTACTCAAGCAAATTAATGCGAGTCTGAGGATCCGCCGAGGTGCGGCGCATACGCGGCCCAATTATCCTGCCGGTTCCCCCCGTGCCGTGTACAGGCACAACCGGATTAGGACGAGTATCGGACGGTTTTACGCGACGAACCGTTCGTGCTCCGGGTGGATCCACCCGGTTTGTCCAATATCGAAAGCGCTGCGCCGGTAATCAATCGACTCAGCCGCACATCGTGGACACCGGAAGTTCATCTTCGCACACAGACGAATCGTCGGCAGCGAAGTCCGGTTGTTATCAGTGCGCCTTGTTGTACGCTTCGGTGATTTCCGCCGAGATACGCCCACGGGAGGACACCGGATATCCGTTCCGGCGTGCCCATTCGCGAATCGCCGCGCTCTGCTCGCGGTCCACCGCAACACGCGACGAGGACGCACCGCCACCGGAGGTCACCTTGCCGCCACGACGACGGGCCGTCGCCTTGCGGGCATGCGAAACCCACACATCCAACTGCTCACGAAGCTTCGCGGCATTCTCCGAGGACAGATCGATCTCGTACTGAACCCCATCCAGGCCGAACTCGACCGTTTCATCGGCGGTGGCGTCCTGATCCACGTCGTCGATGAGAGTTACAGTGACCTTCTTTGCCATGGGGTGAATTCCTTCCGAATGACACGACGTTGCTCGGACGCGATGCGTCCAGCCGGTAACAGAATGCAATCGTACCCCTGAATCACCAAAAGCGATGACTCGGCAATAGGTGCGAAATAAAACTCCCGGTCAGCGCACGCTCGGTCGGACAATTGGGAACAAGATGGTTTCACGGATTCCCAATCCGGTGAGCGCCATCAGCAGACGGTCGATTCCCATACCCGTTCCGGTGGTCGGCGGCATACCCTGCTCCATCGCCGCCAGGAACTCCTCGTCGAGAACCATCGCCTCGTCGTCGCCGGCCGACGCCAGACGCGCCTGATCGACGAAACGCTCACGCTGAACGACCGGATCGACCAACTCCGAATACCCGGTGGCGAGTTCGAATCCGCGGATGTACAGATCCCACTTCTCCGTGACACCCGGCAGGCTGCGGTGCTGTCGGGTCAGCGGCGACGTCTCGACGGGGAAGTTCCGGACGAACGTCGGCTCGAACAACTGGTCACCGCACTGGTGTTCCCACAGTTCCTCGACGAGCTTGCCGTGGCCGTAGCCCTTGTCCTTCGGAACCTCGAGGCCCACCCGGGCGGCCAGCGCCAGCAGCTCCTCGACCGTGGTGTCCGGGGTGACCTGGACACCGATCGCCTCGGACAGCGACGGATACATCTCGAGCGTCTTCCACTCGCCGCTGAGGTCGTACTCGGTACCGTCGGCGAGCGTGACCACCTGCGTACCGAAAGCCGCCTGTGCCACCTCCTGGACGAGCTCGCGGATCATCTTCGCGGAATCGTCGTAGGTGCCGTACGCCTCGTACGTCTCGAGCATCGCGAACTCCGGAGAATGCGTCGAGTCGACGCCCTCATTGCGGAAGTTGCGGTTGATCTCGAAGACCTTCTCGATACCGCCGACCACGCAACGCTTGAGGAACAGCTCGGGCGCGATACGCAGGTACAGATCGATGTCGAGCGCATTGGAGTGCGTCACGAACGGACGGGCCGCGGCGCCACCGTGCAGCGTCTGCAGCATCGGCGTCTCCACCTCGAGGAAGCCGCGACGCTCGAGCGAACTGCGCAGCTCCCGGACGACGGCGACACGCTTGCGCGCGTTCTCCCGAGCCTCGGGGCGCACGATCAGATCCGCGTAACGCTGACGTACGCGGGACTCCTCGCTCATCTCCTTGTGCGCGACCGGCAACGGACGCAGCGACTTGGCCGCCATCTGCCACGAGTCGGCCATGACACTGAGCTCACCGCGCCGGGAACTGATGACCTCGCCCTGCACGAACACGAAGTCACCGAGGTCGACGTCGGACTTCCACGCCGCCAGGGCGTCCTCGCCGACGTTCGCGAGGCTCAGCATCGCCTGCAACTGCGTGCCGTCACCCTCCTGCAGCGTCGCGAAGCACAGCTTGCCGGTGTTCCGGACGAAGATGACGCGGCCGACGACGCCGACCTGGTCACCGGTGCTCACGTCGGGCTCCAGATCGGGGTACTTCGCACGCACCTCCGCGAGGGAATGGGTGCGCGGAACCGACACCGGGTACGGCTCCTGCCCCTGAGCGAGCAGACGCTCCCGCTTCTCGCGGCGGATCCGGAGCTGCTCGGGGGTGTCGTCTACTGGCTGGGCAGGTGCTTCACTCACGGGATACAAGACTATAGGGCGCCGCCTGCCGAGCGTGTCGCCGGTAGCACGGCAGCGACCGCGAGCACTGTGGCGGCCACGCAGTAGAGGCCGGCCCGCACGTGATTCCAGAGTGACCATCCGGTTCGATAACCGTGCCAGGCGGCCGCATCGGCCACGTCGACGGACGCGAACGCGTCGTTGCGTGGAACGTGATAGATCACGGTGACCGCGAACGCCGCGAGCACACCGGCACAGCCGAGAACCGTCACGACCCAGCCGTCGATTCGCGCCACGGAAGCCCAGATACCGGCGACGACCGCGGTGACGGCCGACCCGACCAGTGGCAGCATCAGAGCGCTGCGCGGCGCCTCGACATTGATCGCCTGCATCGACGAGATGGCGGTGTGCGCATCCACCGAACGCAGGGCGGGCATCACCACGGCAGAGAATGCGAACAATGCGCCACCCGCGACGAGCGCGCCGAACGCAGTCACCCCGACGACCGACTGCAGAACTATCTCGGAGCCCTTCACGACCACACCCCCGTTCGCGCGGCCGCGGCCGCAAAGACCGTGAAGTCGCGGGCAGGCCTTTCCAGCACCTCTTCGACAATGCCGGTGACGAATCGATTCCGGCCGTCGAGCACTTCGGAGAACAGATAGGAGAGAAGGTCGATCACCTCACCGGGGACACCGTCCGCTGCCATGCCTTCGGAAAACTGCTCCGGTCCGATTGTTTCGAACGATACGGCGCGGCCCGACGCCGCCGAGATCGCGGCGACCGCCTCTGCGAAGGGCAGCGACCGTGGACCCGTCACCTCGAGGACTCGACCGAGAAGATCGGGACGGGTCAGAGCGGCGACTGCCACCTCGGAAAGGTCGTCGAGGTCGATGAAGGGTTCACCCACGTCACCGACCGGAAGCGCCAGGTGCCCCGCGTGAATCGGTTCGAGCAGATAGCCCTCACTGAAATTCTGAGCGAACCAACTGGCGCGCACCACTGCCCATTCCAGTCCGCTGCCGGACAGGGACTCCTCGGCCTTCTGCGCTGCCGGTTCGCCCCGCCCGGACAGGAGCACGACCCTACGAACGCCTTCGGCCAGCGCGAGATCCGCGAACTCCGCAATGTGCGTACTCGATTCCGGAACAGCCAGATCCGGCGCATACGTCACGTACGCGGCGTCGACACCGGACAGGGCCGGCCCCCACGTCGCGCGATCGTTCCAGTCGAAAACCGTCTCTGAGGTCCTCGACGCGATGCGGGTGCGCACCCCCTTCGCCGTCAACCCCCGTCCAACGCGTGCACCGGTCTTACCGGTACCACCGATCACTACCGCCGTCTGAATCTCACTTGTCGAGGTCATGTACCCATTCGAACCCGAGCAGCCGATACGATCCATAGTCGAAAGTCGCAGAAACATACGCCAGCGTCTAGCGTCGGGTCATGGACGCGCTGTCGATGATGCTCGCCGGATCGAGGGCGGAGGGCGCGTTCCTTCTGCGCTCGCTGCTCGATCCCCCGTGGTCACTGCGCATCGAGGACCACGCACCCGTCACCGTGCTGGTGCTGGTGCGCGGGTCCGCAGTCGTCGTCTCGGACACCGGCCAGAGCGAGAACCTCGAGGCCGGCGACATCGCGCTCCTTCGTGGACCCGATCCGTACACGGTCGCCGACCGGCCGGACACACCGCCACACGTGCTCATCGACGAGAGCCAGAACTGCCACGCCACCGCCGGAGCACCCGCCCTGAACATGACCGACCTCGGCGTCCGGACATGGGGCAACGCGTCCGGAGGATCGACCGCGATGCTGACCGGCACCTACCGATTCGACAGCGTCCTCAGCCGGCAACTGCTCGACAGCCTCACCCCGATCGCGGTGGTACCCCGCAGCTCCGCCACCGAACCGATGATTGCCCTTCTGGCGCAACAGATCACGCTGGACAGACCCGGCCAGGACGCCCTCCTCGATCGGCTACTGGATCTCGTCCTGATCGCATCACTGCGGGAATGGTCGGCCCAGCACCCGTCACGGTCACCGAACTGGATCGCAGCCTACGACGACCCGGTCCTCGGGAATGCCCTGAAGCTGATCCACAATCAACCGGAACGGCCGTGGACCGTCGAGAGCCTGGCCCGCGAATGCAACTGTTCCCGTGCCGCTTTCGCACGAAGGTTCTCGGAGCGCATGGGAATCGGGCCGGCCGGCTATCTCAGCGAATGGCGACTGTCCGTCGCCGCCGATCTGCTGTCGGACCCCGAACGGACGGTGTCGGCGATCGCCACCGAGGTGGGCTACTCCAGTCCGTTCGCACTCACCGCCGCGTTCACCAGACACCACGGGGTGAGTCCCCGGGAGTTCCGCCGCCGGACGAATGTCACACGCGTTCAGTCCAACTGAACGTAGGCGACATCCGGCGACGGGGGGATCGTCAGTGCGCGGAGACCGTCGCGAGTTCGCGGGCGCAGTGACGCTCCCCCATCAGTGCGCCGAGCAGACCGGCCGACTTGATCGCCTTGTAGCCGCCCACCAGGTCGGTGGCCCTGTGCAGCCCCAGTTGCCGCAACGACGCCGCCGCCAGGCTGGAGGTGTAGCCCTCGGAGCACACGATCACCCATTCGACGTCGTGGTCCACCGCGAGCGCCAGGTGCGCACTGCTGGTGGGGTCGAGCCGCCATTCGAGGACGTTGCGCTCGATCGCCAGCGCACCGGGCAGCGTGCCCTCGAGCGCACGCTGCGCCTGCGGGCGGATGTCCACGAAGATCGCACCGCGCCGATAGGCCTCGGTCAGTTCGAAGACGTACATGCGGTCGATCTGCGAACGAGCGTCGACGAGCATCTGGTCGATGGTCACTTGGAGCCCCCTTCGGGCAGATCGGTCAGCTCGGTGCGGGTGCGGCGCAACGCCCCGCGATCGGTGACCTCGTAGTAGGACATGGCGGCGAGCGGCGGCGAGTACGCGTGCACGCTCAGCGTGGGTTCGGTGGTGGCAGCGGCCGGGACCGGAGCGCGCATCACGTCGTGCACCCATCCCAGCGGGAACGACGCCTGGTCGCCGGCCTCCAGGGTGCGGCGGCGCAACTCGCCACCGGTCCAGCGGTACTCCGCGAGGCTTCCGCTCAGAACCGTCAGTGCCCCGAAAGAACCTGCGTGGTCATGTAATTCGGTGGATCTGCCGGGAACCCAGCTGATCAACCAGACGTCGACGTCGTCGTCGGCGTGGAGCCGGGCCGACCACCGCTCGCGCGTCGGAAATGCGCCCGGCAGGAGGTGGTCGTGGCGGCCCTCGAGGACGTCGGCGGCACCCTGATCGGTGATGCGCAGCAGGTCCGCGGGACGCAGCCGGGAGGGCAGCGCGGAACGGAGGTGGCGGGCACCACGGTCGGAAGCGGACGTGAAGACGTCAAAAGAATATGCAGAAAGCATGAGAAGAGCTCCAGGAAGTGAAATTGGTCAAGGCAGCGTTCAGCCTCGACAACACTCCTGGGCACTCATGCAACGGGACACGTCGAACAGTGTGACACAACATCAGCAACGACGGAAGCCCACCGAACCCCGAACATGCAGTGACGCCGGTAACTCCGGGCGCTCAGACCTCGGTGCGGCGCGCACTCCGGCGCGCGAGATTGCGCTCGTACACCAGCCGGAGCCCCTCGAGCGTCAACTCCGGCTCGTGATGCTCCACCGTCTCGCATTCCGGCATGATCAGCGGCGCGCTGTCCCCCGTCGCGATCACCGCGACGTCGGGGCCGCCGAACGCGGCGAGTTCACGACGCACGCGACTGACCAGGCCGTCGACCAGGCCGGCGAATCCGAACACCGCACCCGACTGCATGCACTCGACCGTGTTCTTGCCGACCACCGATCGGGGCCGCAACAATTCCACCTTGCGGAGTGCAGCCGACTGGGAAGCGAGTGCGTCCGTGGAGATCTCGAGCCCCGGCGCGATCGCCCCGCCGAGGAACTCCCCCTTCGCGGAGACGACGTCGACACACGTCGACGTACCGAAGTCGACGATGATGCACGCACCGTCGTAGAAGTGATGCGCCGCAAGACTGTTGACGATGCGGTCGGCGCCCACTTCCTTGGGATTGTCGACCAGCAGCGGCACACCGGTCCGGACACCGGGCTCCACCACGACATGGGGAACGTGATCCCAGTACCGGCCCAGCATCACCCGGATCTCGCGCAACACCGACGGCACGGTCGAGAGCGCGGACACCCCGGTGACCTGCTCGGCGGCGGCGCCGAGCAGCCCCCGGATCTTGAGCGCCAACTCGTCGGCCGTCAACCGCGGATCGGTGCGCATCCGCCAGTCCCGCACCAGCTTCGAGTGCGAGCCGCTACCGGTGAACAGACCGAGAACGATGTTGGTGTTCCGGACGTCGACGGTGAGGAGCACCGTCTACACCAGGCTGGAGAGCATCCGCGGGGTGATCAGTCCGGAACCCTCGGGCGCGTGCGCCGGATCCGTACCGAGCTCCACCGGCTTGTTGTCGCCATCCACGAACACCACGCGCGGCGCGTACTCGCGAATCTCCTGCTCGTTCATCACGCCGTACGCGATGAGGATCACCAGGTCACCAGGATTCACCAGATGCGCTGCGGCACCGTTGATCCCGATGACACCGGAACCACGCTCACCGGTGATGACGTACGTCTCGAGGCGGGCGCCGTTGTCGATGTCGACGATCGTGACCTGCTCACCCTCGAGCAGATCGGCCGCCTCCATCAGCTCCTGATCGACGGTCACCGAACCCACGTAGTGCAGGTCCGCGTGCGTGACCGTGGCCCGGTGGATCTTCGACTTCATCATGGTGCGCAGCATCTTCGGCCCTTCGGTTTCAGTGGGAGAGGAGGTCGTCTGTGGCCGGATCGCCCGGCTGGGGGTCGCGCTCGAGGAACCCGGTCCCCACCGCGACACCGACGTTGTCGATCAGCCGGGTGGCACCGATGCGCGCGGCGACGAGCAGTCTGCCGTCACCCCGCTCCGGCGCCGGCCCGAGATCCACGCCGCGCACCTCGAGGTAGTCCACCTCGACACCCGGGGCGGACGCGAGCACGTCGCGCGCGACGGCCAGGATCCCGTCCGCACCGCCGGCGGCCGCGTGGGCGCCCGCGACGAGCGCCGCCGACAGCACGGTCGCCAGTTCACGCTGCTCGGCATCGAGATAGCGATTGCGGGAGGACAGCGCCAGGCCGTCCTGCTCGCGGACGGTCGGCACACCGACGATCCGGACGTCGAAGTTGAGGTCGCGCACCATCTGCCGGATCAGCGTCAGCTGCTGGTAATCCTTCTCGCCGAAGTACGCCGCGTTGGGTGCCGCGATCTGCAGCAGCTTCGCGACGACGGTGAGCATGCCGGCGAAGTGCGTCGGACGGCTCGCGCCCTCGAGTTCGGCGCCGAGCGGACCGGGAAGCACCGTGGTCCGCGGGCCGTCCGGGTACATCGCCGACGCGTTGGGCGCGAAGACCAGCTCGACGCCCTCCGCGCGCAGCAACTCCAGATCCGCGTCGAGGGTGCGCGGGTAGGCGTCCAGATCCTCGTTCGCGCCGAACTGCAGCGGATTGACGAAGATCGACACGATCACCACCGCACCGGTCAGCTTCGCCTGGCGGACCAGCTCGATGTGACCCGAGTGCAGGGCGCCCATCGTCGGGACGAGCGCGACCTGACGGCCGACACCCCGCAGCGCCTTCGACACCCGCGTCACGATCGCGGGGTCGTGGTGCACGGTCAGTTCGCCGCGCTTGTATCCGCCCTGCAGCGCAGAAGCTTCGGTCACAGTGCTCATCCTCGATCCTCGAGTACATCCATCAGTTCGGGCTTGGCACCCGTGCGCTGCGCAGTCCGCAGCGACAGGGCCCGGTATCCGGCGGCCAGGTCCGGATCCACATCCTCGAGAACCTCGAGGTGCTTCGCGACGGCTGCGGCGTCCCCGCGGGCGACGGGGCCGGTCAACGCCGACTGCCCCCGCCGCAGCGCGTTGTCCAGCGCCGCCGACAGCAACGGTTGCAGCACCCGCTCAGGCAACCCGTTGGGGTCGTCACCGACGAGTTCCTGGCCCATCAGTTCCTGGCCTTCGAGGGCCACCCGCAGCGCCTCGACCGCATCGACGACGAGCGTCACCAGGTGATTGCTGCCGTGCGCGAGGGCCGCGTGATAGAGCGGGCGGACGGCCTCCCGGACCCGCACCGGCTCGCCACCGATCTCCAGCACGAGGGACTGGCCGATCGCGTAGCCGATGTCGTCGGCCGCCGTGATGCCGAAGCAGGCGTCCGACAGGCGCGCGGTGTCCTCGGCGTGGCCGGTGAAGGTCATCGCCGGATGGATCGCGAGCGGGATGACGCCCTGCGCGGTGAGCGGCGCCAGGATCCCGATGCCGTTGGCACCGGACGTGTGCACGACGATCGTGCCGGGGCGCACCACCTCGGTGGCGGCCAATCCGTTGACCAGACCCGCGAGTTCGTCGTCGGGAACCGCGAGAATCAGCAGTTCGACCCGGGCCGCGACGTCGGCGACCGGCAGGATCTCGGTATCGGGAAGCCGGGTCTCGGCACGGAGAACGGAAGCGTCGGACACCGCAGAACATGCGACGACGAGATGGCCGACCCGCTCGAGCGCGGCGCCTACGGCAGTTCCGACCCGGCCCGCCGAGACGATTCCTACCGTCAATCGTGCAGGCGCAGGCCCATTGGTGATCCCGAAAGAGGTCACACTCGTCCTCTCGTTCGTTCCAGTCCCGCTCGGCGGGTACCAGACGTTCTGCGGAGAGAATAGCCCCGCGCGGAGACACGCCGCCACGGGCTAGTGACGTGATCTACAGCTCACTTCACGCTGAGCAGGGCCGGGACCTCGACGGATCACTCGGCGCGGCGACGACGGCGCGGCTCGGCACCACCCGAATCCGCCGACTTCATGTTCGCCATGATCTCGGCGACCGACAGCCCGTTGGAGTGCGCACCCCCGACGTCGGTGGCGTCCTCGGCCCGGCGCCGCGACCGCCGCGACGGTGCGGGCGACTCGCTCGCCTCGGCTTCCTCGACGGTTTCGGTGCCCGCCTCGACTGCCTCGGCTGCCTCGGCTGCTTCGGCTGGTTCGGCGGCCGGATCCGCGACCGGCTCGACGCGGGACACCGGCGCCGCCTGCGGCTCGGCGACCACGTCGACCTCGACGTCGATCGGTTCCGGAACCACCGACGTCTCAGCGGTCACCGGGTCGTCGTACGGCGATGCGAACGACGGCCCGCTCTGCGCCTGCACCGGTCGCGGGGCGGTGTTCCGTACCGGCGGCGGCGTGGCCGGCCGGAACGGGCCCGGTGCCGCGGGCCGACGGCCACCCGCCAGTTCCTGGACCCGCGTCGACTCCGCACGCAGGGCCGTCCGCTCCTCGGGCAGCCGTCCCTCGAACAGGACCTCGAGATTCTTGCGCAGCGCGGCCAGCTCTTCGCGTAGCGCCGCGATGTTCTCGGCCTCGGCCCCCAGTTCCCCGCGGACACGGGCCTCGACACCCAGCTCGTACTCGCGGCGCGCGCCGATCTCCCGCTCCAGCTGCAGCTCGTACACCTTCTGCAGGTCGCGGACCTTCGCCTTGTCGAGGGCTGATTCGCGCCGGTACTTCGTCATGGCGATGGCGCCGAGCGTCGCAGCCCACAGCGCGATCACCAGACCGACCCGCAGCAGCTGGACGCTTTCGCTGAAGATCATGAACAAAGAAGCGGCGACGGCGAGCACAACGAGACCGGCAATGATCATCTGGCTCGCACTGCGCCGGTTGCGGCGTACTGACTTGGCGCGACCCGGAACCGTCATGCAGATCAGGGTAGCCGCACTCCGCGGGAACCTCCGCCCGGACACTTCGCGGCACAGATCCCGTTTGCCCGATTACTTGTTTGCCCGATTACCCGATCGTGCAATCAGTGCGCGGGTTCGTCCGATGAGTCGTCCGGTGTCCGGCAGCAGTGCTCGAGCCACAGCGCGGCCCCCACCAGCAAGACCGCCGCAACCAGCCCGACGATGGCGCCGGGACTGTCCGACACCGCCGCCCGCAACTGCGAACGCTGCGGCCACAGGAACACCAGGAAACCTGCCCACACACCGGCGCTCGCCGCCCCGACCAGCGCCGACGCCTTCGCCAACGCCGCCGCTCGGGCCGCGGTGATCGGGTGCAGCTGCCGCGGACCCGGACCGATCGCGTGCCCGCGGACCCGGGAGCGGATCACGAACGCCATCACCGCCTCGATGAGCGCCACCGGGTACAGCGACGCCCCCGCGTAGACGGGAATCGGCGGCAGCGAGCCGTACGAGACACGCACCAGCAACCAGGTCGCGACCGCGGCCAGCAGTGTCAGCGACAACAGGTCCCAGATCCGGGTCGGCTTCATCACGGCTACCGTAGTTCCAGTCGCAGTGCCGTCCGGCGAACTCCGTCTCTTTCGGCCGCGTCGAGGCCCGCGACCAGATCGTCGACCCGGACGGCGCCGCCACCCACGTCGAGCGTCGCCTCCCGGTCCACGTCCAGCCAGGGCACCAACACGAAGGCCCGTTCGTGTGCGCGGGGATGCGGAAGAGTCAGCTCGGGATCGTCGCTGCGGATCCCGTCGCACGTGACGACGTCGACGTCCAACGTGCGCGGTCCCCACCGCTGCTCCCGAACCCGATCGGCGTCGGCCTCGAGGCGCTGTCCGCGTCGCAGCCAGCCCCGGCAGTCCGTCCCGGGATCGTCGACGATCACCGTCGCGTTCAGGAAGTCCTGTTGTTCGACACCGCCCCACGGGGCGGTCGCGTAGACCGGCGAGACCGCGACGATCCACTCACGGAGACCGTCGACGACGCCCTGCAGGTGACCGAGGCTGTCCCCGACGTTGGAGCCGATCGACAGGACCGCCCGACTCACCGGGAGCCCTCGGAACCTGCGCGCGTTCGGCTCGCGACCACCGCGACGTCCGCGAATGTCAGCGGGATCGGCGCGGACGGCTTGTGCAGCACCACCTCCACGCGCCGGACCCGCGGATCGTGCATCACGTCGTCCGCGATCTCCGCGGCCACCGTCTCGATCAGGTCCCGCGCGGGACCGGCGACGATAGTCGCGGCACGCTGCGCGAGGTCGCCGTAGTCGAAGGTGTCGTTCAGATCGTCCGACGCCGCCGCCGGCGCCAGATCCATCCACAACGTCACATCGACGAAGAAGTCCTGACCGTCCCGCTTCTCGTGATCGAACACCCCGTGGTTGCCGCGGACCTTCAGCCCCCGCAACTCGATGCGATCGCCCGCGACACCGCTGCCGTCACTCACCGCCACCTCCTGGCACGTCACCGATGGAACTCGGGTTCTCGGAACCCCTCGCCCACGCCTCCGCGACCGCGATCGCGTCGAGCGAGGCCTGCGCATCGTGCACCCGCACGCCCCACGCGCCGTGAGTCACCGCGAGGGCGGACACCACCGCCGTCGCCACCTCGCGACCGGCCGGCGGCCGCACGGCACCGTCCGGGTCCGCGAGCAGCGACCCGAGGAAACGCTTGCGGGACGCCCCGATCAGGACCGGGAAACCGAGCTCCACCAATTCCGGGAGCCGATTGAGCAACTGCCAGTTGTGGTGCTGATCCTTGACGAAACCGAGGCCCGGATCCAGCGCGATCGACTTCGGATCCACCCCGGCCGCGACAGCCGCGTCCACCTGGACCAGCAGCTCGTCGCGGACGTCCCGGACCACGTCGTCGTAGTGCGTCGACCCGCCGGCGTGGACGAAATCGCCGGTGGGACGCCAGTGCATCAGGATCCAGGGCACGCCCGCATCGGCGACCACCCGGGCCATGTCCGCGTCCGCGCGTCCACCCGACACGTCGTTGACGATGGTGACTCCGGCCTCGACAGCCGCCTGCGCCACCGACGCCCGCATCGTGTCGACGCTGACGGTGATGCCCTCGGCCACCAGCTCGGCGATCACCGGCGCGACCCGGGCCGCCTCGACCGCGGGGTCGACGCGGGCAGCCCCCGGCCGGGTGGACTCACCTCCGACGTCCACGATGTCGACACCCAGATCGCGCAGACGCACGCCGTGCGCGACCGCGGCATCCCGGTCGAGGAATCGGCCCCCGTCGGAGAACGAATCGGCGGTCACGTTGAGGACGCCCATCACGACGGGGCGGCCCGGGTTCGGTAAGACGATCACTTGCGCAGGATCAGATCCAGAGCCTCGGCACGGGAGGCGGAGTTCGACTGGAACAGCCCCCGCACCGCTGACGTCGTGGTGCTCGCACCGGGCTTACGGATGCCGCGCATCGCCATGCACAGGTGCTCGGCCTCGACGACGACGATCGCACCGCGGGGATCGAGTTTGCGCATCAACGCGTCGGCGATCTGGCTCGTGAGCCGCTCCTGCACCTGCGGACGCTTCGCGTAGAGATCGACGACCCGCGCCAGCTTCGACAGTCCCGTCACCCGACCGGTCGGGCCGGGGATGTAGCCGACATGCGCGACGCCGTGGAACGAGACCAGGTGGTGCTCACAGGTGGAGTACATGGGGATGTCGCGCACCAGCACGAGTTCCTGATGTCCCTCGTCGAACGTCGTGTTCAGCACGTCGTCCGGCTCGGTGTAGAGGCCTGCGAACACCTCACGGTAGGCGCGTGCGACACGCGCCGGAGTGTCGAGCAGTCCCGGGCGGTCGGGATCCTCACCGACCGCGATCAACAGTTCACGAACCGCGGCCTCGGCCCGTGCCTGATCGAAAGGCCTACCCGTCATGAGCGCGACCGGCTCACTTCCCAGCTGGTTCACCGACAACCGACCGCACCTCCAGTATCGGGGCTGAATGCCCTGGCCCACCCTGATAACGGGGGTGAGCCAGGGCTAAGCCTAGTTGCGAGCCGACTACTGCGGCCCGCTCGGCCCCTCCCATGCCTGTGTGGGCGTATCGCCATCGGACCGTCCGGTCCGTTGATCGCCAGGTCGGTGGCCCGGACGCCCCTCCGGATCGGTGGGCTGCTGCTGCTGCGGCGGATCCCACTGCGGGTACGGCTGCCAGCCACTCGGGTTCTGCGGGCGACCCTGGTCGGCCGGTTCCTGCGGCGGCCAGCCCGGCGCGGACCAGCCGGCGGGCGCACCGTAATCCGGTCGGGTGCCCTGCGCCGGCGGGGCCGGATGCTGCGGGTGCGACTGCGGGTGCCGCGGCTGATCGGGTGCCCCGTAGCCGTTGGCGGGCGGCGCCGGAACCGTGTCCCGCTTGACGAACGTCGGCTGCGCCACCTCGGGCGTCGGCTCGGGCTCGACGGCCGGCGGCCACGTCTCGCCGCGCTCGACGGCGAGTTCCCGCGGCGTCTTGATCGGCGGCTTGGTCGACGGTGTGCGTCCACCGAAATCGTTGAACGCGGTGATGCGGGGCCGCTTCTCGACGGCCGTGAAGATCTGCTCGAGATCCTTGCGGGTGAGCGTCTCACGCTCGAGCAGTTCGCGCGCCAGGATGTCGAGGACATCGCGGTACTCGTTGAGGATCGACCACGCCTCGGTGTGCGCGGCCTCGATCAGGTTGCGCACCTCCTCGTCGATCTCGCGGGCCACCTCGTGCGAGTAGTCGGAGTTCATGCCCATCGAGCGGCCCAGGAACGGGTCGCCCTGCTCCTGGCCGTAACGGACGGCGCCGAGCTTGGCGCTCATGCCGTACTCGGTCACCATCGCGCGGGCGATCTTGGTGGCCTGGTCGATGTCCGACGACGCACCCGTCGTGGGCTCGTGGAAGACGAGTTCCTCGGCGGCGCGCCCACCCATCGCCATCACCAGGCGCGCGATCATCTCCGACCGGGTCATCAGACCCTTGTCGTCCTCGGGCACGGTCATGGCGTGACCACCGGTGCGGCCGCGGGCCAGGATCGTGACCTTGTAGATCGGCTCGATGTCCGGCATCGCCCACGCCGCGAGGGTGTGTCCGCCCTCGTGGTACGCGGTGATCTTCCGCTCGTGCTCCGAGATGATCCGGCTCTTGCGGCGCGGACCACCGATCACGCGGTCGACGGACTCCTCGAGCGACGCCTCGGTGATCACGGTGCCGTTCTCACGCGCGGTGAGCAGGGCGGCCTCGTTGATGACGTTGGCGAGGTCTGCGCCGGACATGCCGACGGTGCGCTTCGCGAGACCCTCGAGGTCGGCGTCCTGCGCGATCGGCTTGCCCTGCGAGTGGACCTTGAGGATCGCGCGGCGACCGGCCAGGTCGGGGGCACCGACGGGGATCTGCCGGTCGAACCGGCCCGGACGCAGCAGAGCCGGGTCGAGGATGTCGGGGCGGTTGGTCGCGGCGATCAGGATGATGCCCTGGCGGTCACCGAAGCCGTCCATCTCGACGAGCAGCTGGTTGAGGGTCTGCTCGCGCTCGTCGTGTCCACCGCCCAGTCCGGCGCCACGCTGGCGGCCGACCGCGTCGATCTCGTCGACGAAGATGATGCAGGGGCTGTTCTGCTTGGCCTGCTCGAACAGGTCACGCACGCGGGACGCACCGACACCGACGAACATCTCGACGAAGTCCGAACCGGAGATCGTGAAGAACGGCACCCCGGCCTCGCCGGCGACGGCGCGCGCCAGCAGCGTCTTGCCGGTGCCGGGCGGGCCGTACAGCAGCACGCCCTTCGGGATCTTCGCGCCGAGCGCCTGGTAGCGCGCGGGATTCTGCAGGAAGTCCTTGATCTCGTACAGTTCCTCGACCGCCTCGTCGGCGCCCGCGACGTCCGCGAACGTCGTCTTGGGCATGTCCTTCGAGAGCTGCTTGGCCTTGGACTTGCCGAAGCCCATCATTCCGCCGCGTCCACCGCCCTGCATGCGCTGCATGACGAAGAAGAAGATGCCGAGCAGGATGATCATCGGCAGCACGAACAGCAGGAGCGACGTCAGCCAGCTCTCCTGCGTCACGCTGGTGTTGAACTCCTGCGCCCCGGACGCCGCGACCTTGTCGAACATCTGCTCGGACGCCGCGGCGGGGTACTTGGCGATGATCTGGTTCGAATCCTGGGTCGCCTCGTTGCCGTCCTTGAGCCACAGGCGCACCTGCTGCTCGCGGTCGTCGATCTGCGCCTTCTCGACGTTCTTGGAGTCGAGCTGCGAGATCGCCACCGAGGTGTCGACCGACTTGAACCCGCGCGTGTCGTTACCGAAGTAACTGAAGGCGTAGATCACCAACAGGACACCGGCGACTATCGCCAGGTTGCGGAACACAGTCTTGCGGTTCATACAGGTTCGGCCACGGCGGCCGGTCCTTTCGATAGTGCGGGCTACGCTCGTGCAGGTACGGGGTCGACGGTCCGGATCACCGGGCAGTCGGCGTTCGGGCTGCTCGGACACCTCAGATTACCGCGAACGATGATGCTCGATGCCTGGTAGCAACCATCCACTCCGAGAAGTGGAATCAATCCTTTCAACGCACGCCGACCCCGCTCGGGTTCCCGTCGGCGGCCGAAATCACCCCGCAGGCGGCGATCGTGCGGCAAGTCACACGGGTGTGTGCCGCGGCCAGGGCTGGCGCCGTTCGAGTTCGGCCGCCACCGCGAGCACCGTCGACTCCCCGCCCGGGGGCGCGACGACCTGGACCGCGATCGGCGTACCGGACGTGGGATGCATCCCGACCGGCACGCTGGCGGCGGGCCAGCCGAGCACGTTCCACATTGCGCTGAACGGGGCATATCGTACATTTGCGACCAGGTTGGCCGCCCACGACTTCTCGCTCCAGGCGAGCGCCTCGATCGGCGGTCGGGCCAGCACCGGCGTCAACACCACGTCGTACGCGGTGAAGAAGGAGCGCATGCGCGCCTCGAGCCGATCCACCTGTGACCGGCGCACCAGCCCGGCACGGTTGACCGCCCGCCCGATCGCGGCGTGCCGCCGGGTCCGGGGCTGGAGCAGCGCCGGATCGAGGCCGGCGGCGTCGTCGGCGGTGCCGGCCAACCAACGTAGGAATGCCGCCGACATGTTCGGCGGGTAGGGCACCCGCGTCTCGCTGACCCGGTGCCCGGCCTCCCCCAGCAGCCGGCCGGTCTGCTCGGTGCCGCGCGCCCAGTCCGCGTCGACGCGGATGATCGGCGACGACGCGTTGACCGCGACGCCGACGCGCAGCGGTCGCGACGCCGGGACCGCGGCGAGCGACGGCTCGTCGGCCAGCACCGACAGCATCAGTGCCGCGTCCGACACGGTCGTCGCGATCGGCCCGTTCTCCGACATCCCGAACCACGAGTGCGCACCCAGTTCGGCGGGCACCATCCCGCGGCCCGGCTTGATGCCGAACACGCCGCACGCGGCCGACGGGATCCGGATCGAGCCCATGCCGTCGGCGGCCAGCGCGATCGGCACCATGCCGTCGGCGACGGCGGCGGCGGAACCGCCGGACGATCCGCCGGGGACCAGGTCCGGGTTCCACGGGTTGCGGGTGATCACGCCCGGCGAGTCGACCGCACCCCATACGCACAGTTCCGGCACCGCGGTCAGCCCGATCGGGATCGCCCCGGCCGCACGCAACCGGGCGACCGTGGGGTGGTCGTGGGCGGACGGGCGCGGATCGGTCGCCACCGAACCGTCCCGCATCGGCTCGCCCTCGACCTCGACGTTGTCCTTGATCGCGACCGGGACCCCGGCCAGGGGCAGGTCGGAGAGATCCGGCCGCTGCGCGAGGTCCCGCGCCTGCGCCAGCGCCCGGTCCCGCATCACCCGCACGAAGGCGTTGATGCGGGGATCGCGCTCCCCGATTCGGCGCAACGCGTCCTCGACCACGGCTACCGGCGACAACGCGCCGGAACGCACCCGGGCAGCGATGGAAACTGCGGTGTACTCCTCGACCAGATGATCCTGCACCTGCCGAGTATGCAGCCGACGGCGATATCATTTCGAGTACCCCGAGGGGTGAGTTCACCCCACCCTCCGGCCGCTGCCCTCTCCCGAACGGTGACGAGTGATGGATGGCCCAGGTTCGGCACGCACTGGTGCGACAGACCTCGCTGCGACGACGGCTCCCACGGCCGCGGCCGGAGCGTCGCTGGATCCGGGCACGCAGACGGTGTCGTTCCTGGCCGACGTGGTGGCCCGGTTCGCGGCCGAGTGGGAGGCCACCGGCCGGCCCCCCGATCTCGAGGTCTTCCTGCCCGGCGGACTCGCCGTGGGCGATGCGTTGCGGCGCGCAGCCCTGGTGGAGTTGATCAAGGTCGACCTCGATTTCCGGCTGTTGCACGCCGACCGGCCGAAGCCGCTGACGGACTATCGCTCCGAGTTCGCGGACCTGCAGTCGAAACCGCTGCCCGCCGACCTGATCTACGAGGACTTCCACCTGCGCCGGCGCTGCGGCCGGGTCGCCGACGCGGAGGCGTACGCGCGGGAGTTCCCCGAACTGGCCGAGCAGTTGGCCCGGGTCGGCAACGGTGCCGGCGACTACCGCAGCACGCTCGTCGTGACGCCCGGCGCGCAGCACGCCCTCGACCGGGTGGACGTCGGCGACTGCATCGACGACTTCGATCTGCTGACCGGTCTGGGCCGCGGATCGTTCGCGCGGGTGTTCCTGGCGCGGCAGCGGTCGATGCAGCGGCTGGTCGCGGTGAAGATCTCCCACGATCACGGCACCGAGCCGCAGACCCTGGCCCAGCTGGACCACGACTACATCGTGCGGGTGTTCGACCAGCGACTGCTGACGGACCGCGAGCTGAAGCTGCTGTACATGCAGTACGTGCCGGGCGGCACGCTGCTCGACGTGCTGCGTCGGGTGCGGGCGGTTCCGGACGATCCGCAGCTTCCGCGAACCGGTCAGCTGCTGCTCGACGCGATCGACGAGACGCTCGAACGCAAGGGTGAGATCCGGCCCAGCGACTCGAGTGTGCGGGACGAGATCGCCGGGCTGACGTGGCCGGAGACGGTGGCGTGGCTGGGGCGACGGCTCGCGGACGCCCTCGACTACGCCGACAGCCGCGGCGTGCTGCACCGGGACATCAAGCCCGCGAACGTGCTGCTGACGTCTGAGGGCGTCCCGAAGCTGGCGGACTTCAACATCAGTTTCAGCGACCGTGTCGCCGGCACCAGCCCGGTCGCGTATTTCGGCGGCTCACTGGCGTACATGTCGCCCGAGCAGCTCGAGGCGTGTCACCCGGAGCTTCCGGGCACGGCCGCCGACCTCGACGTCCGCAGCGACCTCTACGCGCTAGGGGTGATGCTGTGGGAACTGCTGACCGGACGTCGCCCGTTCGACGACGACCGCGACGCAGGCGAATCGGCGACGTCGCTCGAGCGCATGCTGGCGCTGCGCCGACGCGACATCGATCCGCAGTTCCATGACGAACTGCCCGACGACTGTCCCGCGGCGCTGCGGCGGGTGCTGCTGACGTGCCTGAAGCCGGACCCCGACGACCGCTGGGCGACGGGGGCACAGTTGGCGCAGCAGTTCGATCTGTGCCTCGACGCCCGGGCCCGGGACCTCGTCGACCCGCCGCCGACCAGTTGGCGGTACCGGCTGCGGCCGTGGTTCGTACCGATCGTCGCGCTCGGGGTGGGCGGGCCGAACGCACTGGCGGCGGTCTACAACTACCACCACAACCAGACGCTGATCATCGACGAACTGTCCGCCGAGGCCCAGCGGAGGTTCGTCGAGATCTCCCAGGTGATCAACAGCGTCCTGTTCCCGCTCGGGTTCCTGCTGATCGTGTACTTCTGCCGCAACGTGATCTCGGTGCCGCGGGGCCTGCGCAAGGGCCGCACCTACGATGCCGCGACCCTCGCGAAGGCCCGGGTCGACACCCTGCTGATGGGCGACCGGATCGTCGCCATCGTGTTCGCGTTGTGGCTGGTGGCCGGGATCGTCTTCCCGGTGTCACTCCAGATCGCGGCGGGCGGTCTCCCGCAGGGGGCCTACGTCCACTTCCTGGGGTCGCAGATCGTGTGCGGGGCCATCGCCGTCGCGTACCCGTTCTTCCTGGTGACGTTCTACGCGGTGCGCTGCCTGTACCCGTCGCTACTGCCGCACGGAATCACCAGCAGCAGCGACGAACGGCGCCTACGCGGACTCGACCGGCGCAGCACCCTGTACCTCGCGGTGGCCGCGTCGGTGCCGCTGATCGGAGTGGCCGGGGTGACGTTCCTGTCCCCCGACGAGATCTCGGCCGTCATCTACGCGGTGCGGGTGCTGTGCGTCGGCGGCGTGATCGCGTTCGTGCTCGTGTACTGGCTGTTCCGCCTGCTGGAGGCGGACCTGCTCGCGCTCGAACGCGTCGTGTCGCAGGGGAACTATCCGCCGTACACCTTGGGGTCGAGGGTGCCGATGTAGGGCAGGTCGCGGTAGCGCTCGGCGTAGTCCAGGCCGTAGCCGACGACGAACTCGTCGGGGATGTCGAAGCCGACGTGCGCGACCTCGACGTCGACCTTGACGGCCTCGGGCTTACGCAGCAGCGTCACGACCTCGAGCGACGCCGGGTTGCGGGTCTTGAGGTTGCGCATCAGCCAGGACAGCGTCAGACCGGAGTCGATGATGTCCTCGACGATCAGCACGTGGCGGCCGGCGATGTCCTTGTCGAGGTCCTTGAGGATCCGCACGACACCGGACGACGACGTCGACGAGCCGTACGAGCTGACCGCCATGAACTCCATCTGGGTGGGGATCGACAGTGCCCGCGCGAAGTCGGTCATGAAGAAGATCGCGCCCTTGAGGACACCGACCAGCAGCAGGTCGCCTTCCGGCGCACCGACCGGATAGCGCTCGGCGATCGCCTCGGCCAGTTCGGCCGTGCGCTCCTTGATCTGCTCCTCGGAGATGAGTACCGATGCGATGTCGCCCTCGTACACGGAGCATTCCCTTCAGTCGTTCACGAACCCCGTCGACAGCCTGCCACGCCGCCGGGATGCAACCAACCTGACTCCCGGTCTTCCGCCTCCGACGGCGACGCCGCCCTGCCCCCGCCACCGCCCGACCAACTCGTCCACGGCACGCAACTGCCGGTCGGTGAGCGACTTCGCGCCGCGGTCGTGGAGCCACGACCGCAGGACACGGCGCCGCACCGCGACCGGGACGTCGGTCAACCGTTCGACCAGGAGGTCGTCGCCGTCGCGGGCGGTCGCGAAGGCCTGCCGGGAAAGTGTGTCGAGCACCTCGCCGTCCTCGCGGAGGTGTTCGGCGGTCCGGGCCAGGGCCGGCGCGACGCCGCCACCGAGGACGTCCTCGAGCAGGGGCAGCACCTCGGTGCGCAGTCTCACCCGGGTGAACCCGGGATCGGAGTTGTGCGGGTCCTCGTACGGTGCGAGTCCCAGTTCCGCGCACGCGGTCCGGGTGGTCGCCCGGCGCACCCCGAGCAGCGGACGCCCCCACGGTGCGTCGTACTCGGCCATGCCGCGGATCGAGCGACCGCCGGACCCGCGGGCCAGGCCCAGCAGCACCGTCTCGGCCTGGTCGTCGAGGGTGTGCCCGAGCAGGACGGGACGACCGTGCCGACCGGCGTCGAGGGCCGCGTACCGGGCGGTGCGGGCGGCGGCCTCGAGCCCGCCCGGGCCCGTCACGTCGACCGCCACGACGTCGGCGCCGGCGCAGCCGAGCGTGAGCGCGCGGGCGGCCGCGGCGGCGGCGACGGCCCCGGAACCGTCCTGCAGTCGGTGATCGACGACGAGTGCCCGCACCGCGGGCGCCTCCGCGACGGCGGCGGCGGCCAGGGCGAGGGAGTCCGCCCCACCCGAGAGCGCGACGACGACGCCTCCAGCCGGTTCGTGCCGCGCCAGCCACGCCCGCACCGCGTGCCGGATCTCGAGGATCGCGGGGGCCTCGGGCAGCGCCACCGGTGCCGTCACCCCAGCACTCGGGTGATCCAGGCGTCGGGGTTCTCGATCTCGTCGACGGTCGGCATCGCGTCGGCGCCGGACCAGACGGCGTTGAACTGTTCCATGCCGGCCCGCGCGACGACGGCGTCGACGAAGCTCTTGCCGCGCACGTACTGCGCCATCTTGGCGTCCATGCCGAGCAGCGCCCGGATCACCCGCTGGACCGGATTGGTCTGGCGGTGTCGGCGGGCGTCGAACGCCTTGCGGATCCGCACCACCGACGGCACGACCGCGGGCCCGACGGCGTCCATCACGTGGTCGGCGTGGCCTTCGAGGACGGTGCCGAGCATCAGCATCCGGTCCAGCGCGAGGCGCTGCGGTTCGGCCTGGGTGGCGCGGAGGAGTCCGATGACGCCGCGCTGATCGGCGGGCAGGTCCGTGTCCGGGCCACTGCCGCGGCGCCACTCTCGCAGCGCCCCGGACAGCCGGGCGACGAACTCGGTCATCGGCTCGTCCGTCGACTCGCCGAGGGTGGCGACGGACTGGCGCATGTACTCGCCCATCCACGGCGCCGACGAGAACTGCACCCGGTGCGTCACCTCGTGCAGGCACACCCACAGCCGGAAGTCGCTGGGCGGCACCTTGAGGGTGCGCTCGACCTGCAGCACGTTGGGGGCGACCAGCAGCAGGGTGCCGTGTTCGCCGGTGAAGGGGTCGTACTGGCCGAGGATCGCGGACGACAGGTAGGCCAGCATCGCACCGGCCTGCACGCCGCCGGGCTTGCCGGCCAGCAGGGTGCGCTGCGCGGATTCGATGTCGGTCCCGGTCAGCGTTGCCATCGAGTGCGCCGCCGCCCGGATCCAGCCGGCCCGGTCCACGACCTGCGCGGCCGGGATCGGCAGCCCGTCGGCGAGGCCGGTGACGTCCCGGACCGGGCCTTCGGCGCGGATCGACGCGGACTCGAGTTCGGCCACCACCGACTCCGCGGTGTACCGGGACGTCGACGGTCCGGCCGGGGCCAGTCGCGCACCCGTCCGGGCGGCCAGACGCCAGTCCACCGCATTTCCGAATCCGCTCTCCGGCTCCGTCACGTCACCGCCCACTTCCCATCGATTTCACCGGCATCCGCACAGCCGCAGTGTCCCTGCGACCGCGTCGAGCGCGGGACGGCTCACCTCCGGTGGGCTGTTGTTGGACATCAGCGCGAAGGTGAGGACCCGGCCGTCGACGTCGACGACATATCCGGTCAACACGCTGGCGACCGACAGAGTTCCCGTCTTGGCCCGCACCCAGCCCGCGCCGGTCCGGTCGCCCGAGGCGTACCGGTCCGACAGGGTGCCGGTGGCGCCGGCGACGGGCAGGTCGTCGAGCATGGGCCGCAACTGCGGCTTGGTGTCGCCGGCCGCAGCGGTGAGCGTCTCGGTGAGGAGACGGGCGGGAATGCGGTTGTCGACGGACAGCCCGCTGCCGTCGTGCAGGACCAGTCCGTCCATCTTGAATCCGGCGTCGTACATGGTCTGCGAGACGGCCGCGGTGGCGCCCGCGAACGAGCGTTCGGCGTTCTTCGCGCCCGCGACCTCGCGGGCGATGGCCTCGGCGAGCACGTTGTCCGACTTGCGCATCATCTGTCCGAGCCGGTCGCGCAGGGGCGCCGACAGCACGCTCGCGACGGGGGCGGCACCGGCCTCGGCCTTCCCGAGGACGACCCGGGCGGGGTCGATCCCGAGTGCCTGGGCCAGGACCCTGCCGGCGTCGAGAGCGGGGGTGGGGCTGCGCGGCGACTCGTCGGCGAGCGGCGTGATCCGGCCACCGTCGATCATGAGCGATTCGGTGGGCGCGATGTAGCCGGCGGCGACGTCCTCGGGCATCCAGCCCTGGGCCATCGTCGGACCGGTGTAGGCGCCGGTGTCGACGACGATGCTGTCCACCGGGGTGCCGGCGCGCTGGATCTGCTCGACGAGGTCCGCGATGCGCGGGCCCCCCGGGTAGTAGCCGGGCGCTCCGGCCGGTTGCGCGGTGAGCGTCGGGTCGCCGTCACCGACGAGGACGATCTCCCCCGGCTTCGTTCCCTGCACCACTCGCGTCTCGACGCGGTGGTCGGCGGGCAGCGCGAGCATCGCGGCGGCCGCGGTGAGGATCTTGGTGGTCGACGCCGGTGTCATGGGGGTGTCCGGGTCCTGACTCCACAGCACGTTGCCGGTGAGCGCATCTGCGACGGATCCGGAGAACGTCCCGAGCGCGGGGTTGGTCACCACGGGCGCGAGGGCCGCGGCCAGGGCCTGCGGCGACGGCATCGGGGCGTCGCTGGACAGCGGCGCCACCTGTGGTGTCGCGGTGATGAGCGACGGCTCCGGCGACTCGGCTGCCACGTCCTGGGCGGCCGTCGCGGTCCCGCGCTGCATCACCACGATCGTGGTGCCCGCGGCGGCGAGCACGAGGACCGTGGCCAACGACATCAGGATCCGGATGTTTCGGCGCCGACGCCCCTCCAGGCCGCCGATCTTCTTCTTTCCCTCGCCCGCCAACATCCCTCCGGGTTCTCGCTTCACCGACTTCTCGGACTACTCAGACCGTTTCGCGCGAGGGGCCGTCCAAGTGCCCGGCACCTGCACAACACAGTATCGCCGACCGGCTACCCTTTTCCCGAACCGTCTACCGAGGCGGCAGCCGCAGACAGGACAGTGAGGACAAGACGTGGAGTTCGACGTCACCATCGAAATCCCCAAGGGCCAGCGCAACAAGTACGAGGTCGATCACGAGACCGGCCGCGTGAAGCTGGACCGCTACCTCTACACCTCCTTCGGGTACCCGGCCGACTACGGCTACATCGAGAACACCCTCGGTGAGGACGGCGATCCGCTGGACGCGATGGTGCTGCTGCCCGAGTCGGTGTTCCCCGGTGTCATCGTCGAGGCCCGCCCGGTCGGCATGTTCAAGATGGTCGACGAGGCCGGCGGCGACGACAAGGTGCTGTGCGTCCCCGCGGGCGACCCGCGCTGGGATCACATCCAGGATCTGGCGGACGTCTCGCAGTTCGAGCTGGACGCGATCAAGCACTTCTTCGTGCACTACAAGGATCTCGAGCCGAACAAGCACGTCACCGGCGCCGACTGGGTCGGCCGCGCCGAGGCCGAGAAGGTCATCACGGAGGCCGTCGAGCGGCTGAAGGCCAACGGCGGACACTGAGTTCTTCGGCGACGGGGTGGGACCACACACGTGGTCCCACCCCGTCGCCGTTTCCGGGGGTGTCCCCACCCCCCACTACGATTCACCGGGTGACCGGTTACGACGATCTCGAGATGTTCGGTGGCCTCGACGCCTCCACCCTGCCGCCCCGTCAGCAGCGGATCCTGGTGGCGATCCGGGACGCGGTGTCTGCGCACGGCTGCCCGCCGAGCACCCGTGAGATCGCGGAGTCGGTGGGTCTGAGGTCGACGTCGTCGGTGTCGAAGCATCTGAAGGCCCTGGAGGACAAGGGGTTCCTGCGCCGCGGCGGATCGATGACCCGGCAGCTGGACGTGCGCCCGTTCCTGGCCGGCTCGGCGCCGGGGCGGGCGTCGGAGAACAGTGTCGAGGTACCGGTCGTCGGTGACATCGCGGCCGGCGCACCGATTCTCGCCGAGGAGCACACCGACGAGGTGCTGTCGCTGCCGCGGGAACTGGTCGGCTCGGGCACGGTCTTCGCGCTGCGGGTGCGCGGCGAGTCGATGGTCGACGCCGCGATCTGCGACGGCGACACCGTCGTGGTGCGCCGCCAGGACGAGGCCCAGTCGGGCGAGATCGTGGCGGCGATGATCGACGGCGAGGCCACCGTGAAGGTGCTGCGCCGACGGGGCGGCCACGTCTATCTCGAGCCCCGCAACGCCGCCTACGAGGTCATCGACGGCGACGAGGCCGTCATCCTCGGCAAAGTGGTGTCGGTGATGCGGCGGATCTGATTCCGCCGCACCACCGGTCGGTCATCACTGCGAGGGCTAGCTCAGCACCTTGCGCTTGATCTGCTCGAACTCGGCCTCGGTGAGGTCACCGCTGTCGCGCAGGGCCTTCGCGTCGGCGATCTCGGCAGCCGGTGAGCGGCCGGCAACCTCGCGGATGTAGTCGTCGGCGGCAGTGCGCGCCTTGTCGTGCGCGGCGGCGCTGCGTTCGGCCATGCCCCGTCCCCGCAGGATCAGGTAGGCGAAGGCCGTGAGGTACGGCAGGACGACCAGGAAGATCACCCAGACAACCTTGATGATTGCCGAGGTGGAGCGGTCGCGGAACAGATCGGTCAGCACCTGGAACAGGATGACCAGGTAGGCGACGAACGCGAACACCACGAGGGTGTACCAGAACAAATCCCACAGAGAATCGAGCACTGAACAAAGCCCTTCCGCGACGGTACGGCCGGAAACGGCCGAAAGACGCATCAGGAGTACACCCGCGGATCCCACGACTCCAACCACGGCGACGCAAGATGGAACATCGTGTCGCGTAATGGCGTTCGGCGGAGCACTTCCGCGGGACCGGTCTAGCTTCGAATCTTCGACGGGTTCAGCCCGTGGTGAGCGCGCACGGCGCGACGCAACTCGCCGGTGGAGGAGAATCCGGCCATCGCGGCGACCTCGGAGAGAGGCAGTCGGTGGCGGTGGTTGGCGCGAAGCAGCGCGACCGCGTGTTCGAGGCGTTTGACCCGGATCTCCCGCGCGGCGGTACCTCCGGCCTTCTCGAACACCCGTTGGAGTTGACGCACGCCGATACCGAGGTCGTTCGCCAGCACGAACGGCGAGAAACCCGGGTCGCGATACCGGGTGGCGATGATCGTCACCGCCCGTGCGTGCAGTCCGGAGTCCAGTTCGTTCGACACGCCCCGGTAGCCGAGGCCCTCGTGATGAAGGCCGACGACCAGTTCGAGGACCGCGTTCTCGACGGCCGCCGGAACCGGCTGACCGGTCAGGGTCCGACCGTCCAGGACCGCCTTGACCAGTGCCGACAGCGCACGCGTCGTCGTCGTCGCTTGCCGGGGTCCGAAGTGGGCGACGTCGGGTGCGAGGACGACGCCGCGGTCGAGGAGAGTCGTGCAGTCGATCCGCAGCAGAATCTCGTCGCTGAACGAGTCGACGGTCGCCTCGTGCCTGTTCCATCCCATCTGCGCGGCGATCTGTCCCGGCTGGAACGACATGCGGTGCTGCCCCGACTCGATGCGGGCTCCGCCGGCGAGGAAGAGGAAGAGGTTCACGACATCGGCTTCCTCGACGGCACTCGCCTCGACCCGGTGCGCCGTCACCTGGATCCGGCTGACGGCCGTCGCTCCGATGTCGCACTGGTCGATCCGGAAGCAGAACCGATCGGGATCGGGTAGCGAGAGCCGGGACCGGTTGCCGGTCTCGGAGTTCATGGCTTCGAAACCGGTTCGACCGCGCAGCTCGATCATCGTTCCCCCTTGCGACCTCCCGAACGGGAACGCCTATCAGACCGGTCGGTCCAATAATAGGTACCATCGCGGGGCGTCCACGGCCTCGTTCCTGCCGAACCGCGGACACTTCCTCAGCCGATGCCGGTCCCCGCCTCGTCGATGCCGGACTTGCTGCGCAGCGGCACCTCGCGCCAGATGAGGATCAGCACCAGCGACGCGACGGCGAGGGCGACGATCGGCGGGTAGACCGCTTCGAACGCGGTCGCGAACCCGTTCTTGAACGGTGCCGCGAGTGTCGGGTCCAGTTGCTCGATGAACGACGTGTCGCTCATCGCGGCCTGCGCGGCGCTAGGGTCTCCACTCATGAGGCCACGCGAGAGCGCCGCCTCGACGGGGTCGCTGCTGTTCACCCCGGCCGCCACGGCCTGCTGGAATTCGGGCGAGCGGGCGGCGTCCTGTAGTTGGCTGCCGATCGCCGGTGTCAGCTGGGCGAAGAGGATCGACAGGAACACCGCGACGCCCAGCGTGCCGCCGATCTGCCGGAAGAACGTCGCGGCGGCGGTCGAGACGCCCATGTCCTTGGGCGGCAACGCGTTCTGGATCGCCAGGGTCAGCGGCTGCAGTAGGTTTCCGAGCCCCAGGCCGAGCACGAAGATGAACGTCATGAACACTCGCAGGCCGGTATCGGCCGTCACGGTGTGCAGCAGCTGAGCCGCGACGGCGATCAGCACGGCGCCGATGATCGTGAAGATCCGATAGCGGCCGGTCCGGGCGATCAGCTGACCGGACAGGATCGATCCGATCGCGATCCCCAGTACGGCGGGCAGCATCTGGAATCCGGCCATCGTCGGGCTCGATCCCTTGACCACCTGCAGGAACTGCGGGATGAGGGTGATGGCCCCGAACATCACGGCACCGACGAGGAAGCTGATGAGCACGCCGAGCGCGAACGTCTGGTCGCGGAAGAAGTGCAGGGGGAACAGCGCCGCGTCTCGCATGACGTATTCGACGACGACGAATCCCAGCACGCCCACGGCACCGATCACGTAGCAGGCCGACGACTTCGGGCTGGTCCATCCCCATTCGCGGCCCTGCTCGGCGACCACCAGCAGCGGCACCAATCCGATCGCGAGGACCAGCGCTCCCCACCAGTCGATTCGCATCACCCGGTGCACGGGCGGCAGGTGCAGCACCCGCCACACCACCGCGAGCGCGACCATCCCGATCGGCACGTTGACCAGGAACACCCACCGCCAGCCAGCGATGCCGAGGATTTCGTCCCGGCCCGCGAGCACGCCACCGATCACCGGCCCCAGCACGCTCGACGTGCCGAACACCGCCAGGAAGTAGCCCTGGTACTTCGCCCGTTCGCGGGGCGGAACGATGTCGCCGACGATGGCCAGCGCCAGCGAGAACAGGCCACCGGCCCCGAGTCCCTGGACGGCCCGGAACACCGCGAGCATGTACATCGACTGCGCGAACGTGCAGAGGATCGAACCGACCACGAACAGCACGATCGCGGCCATGAAGTACGGCTTGCGGCCGTGGATGTCGGACAGCTTCCCGTACAGCGGGGTGACCAGGGTCGCGGTGATGAGATAGGCGGTGGTCACCCACGCCTGCAGCGCATACCCGTCGAGGTCGTCGGCGATGGTGCGCATCGCGGTGGCGACCACGGTCTGGTCCAGCGCCGCGAGGAACATGCCGAGCAGCAGGCCGCTGAGGATCGCCAGGATCTGACGGTGTGTGAAGGTGGCCTGCGGACCGGGTGCGACGGCGGGATCGTTGTCCCGAGGTTCTTCGGCCATGTCCGACCCTCGCCGTCGCTCTCACAACTGCAGTGGCTAAACGCCCCTCGAGCCTAGCGACCCCGGAACTCGGGCGGGCGCTTCTGGAACACCGCCGTGATGGCCTCGGTGAGGTCCTCCGACGGCAGGAAGGCCGCATTCCACGCGGCGACATAACGCAGGCTGTCGTTCACCGCCCCGGACCGACCGTGGTCGAGCACGTCCTTGATGCCGTGCACCACGAGCGGCGGGTTGGCCGCGATGTCGGCGGCGGTCGCGTGGGCGGCGGCCAGGCACGCGTCGGCGTCGTCGAACACGTCGTTGACCAGTCCGATCTTCTCCGCGCGGGCGGCGTCGATGTCCTTGCCGGTGAGCGCGAGTTCGCGCAGGTGCCCGTCGCCGATGATCGCCGGCAGGCGGGCGAAGCTGCCCATGTCGGCGACGATGGCGACCCGGACCTCGCGGATGCTGAACTTCGCGTCGGCGCTCGCGTACCGGATGTCGGCGGCCGAGATGAGGTCGACGCCGCCGCCGATGCACCAACCCTGGATCGCGGCGACGACGGGCTTACGGCAGTCGGCGACGGCGTTGATACCGGACTGCATGCGCTTGATGAGGTTGTGGAAGTCGGTGCGAGGACCCGCCTGGGCCTTGTCGGCGAGGACGGCGCCGAAGCCGCCGCTCATCGCGGGCAGGTCGAGTCCGAAGGAGAAGTGCTTGCCGGATCCGGCGAGCACGACGGCACGGACCTCGGGGTCGGCGTCGAGTTCGGCGAAGACGCCGGGAAGCTCGTCCCAGAAGTCCGGCCCCATAGCGTTGCCCTTGCCGGGGCCGATGAGCGTCACCTGCGCGACGTGGTCCTTGCGCTCGACAGTGAACGCCTTCCAGCTCTGCTGTTCCGTCATTACTCGAGAGTAACCTTTGGCTCCGCCGCGCACACCTGGTCAGGGTGCAACGGGATAGTGACTGGTGATCGCGACCCGATTCCACGCGTTCATCACGACCGCTAGCCAGCTGACCGCCGACGCCTGCTCGTCGGTCAGCGATCCGTCGTCCCAGTCACGCGCGTCCGGAACCGGCAGCCGGGTGACCTGCTCCGCCAGCGCCAGCGCGGCCCGCTCCTGCGGCGTGAAGTACTGCGACTCCCACCACGCCGCCAGAACGGCCAGGCGGTCGCTCGTCTCCCCCGCCGCGAGAGCGTCACGGGTGTGCATGCGCAGGCAGAATGCGCATCCGTTGAGCTGGGAGACGCGGATCTTCACGAGCTCTCCGAGGAGTGGATCCAGGCCTGCCGCCTCGATCGCGGCATCGGCCTGCCTGTTGAGGACGATGAGCTGCTTGTATGCGTCCGGATGCTGCTTGCTGAGGTTCACAGAACTCATCGGCATTCCTCTCGGCGTTCGACTGCGGTGGCCGGCCACGGTGTCATTCCCTATGGCGTCATTCCCGATGGCACACGATGTTGAGGACGTTGCCGTCGGGCGCTCGGACGAAGAATCGACGCACACCCCACGGTTCGGTGGTCGGCGGGTACACGATCTCGTAGCCGCGTTCCACGGCGTCGGCGTGCGCGGCGTCGACGTCGTCGACGTGCACGGACACGATCGAGTCCTCCGGGGCAGACCGGTCACGCGTGACGAGTTGGACATGCGCCCCGGTGTCGGGGTCCGTGTAGCGGGCCACCCACCCCAGGTCGAACTCCTCGGTGCTCAGCCCGAGGTAGTCCGTGTAGAAGCGCTTGGCCGTCTCGAGTTCCGGGACGCGAAGATTGGCCGTGATGCGCGAGACCCGCATGTCGTCCTCCTGCCTCCGGATTCGACGGACACCGAAATCCTCCCAGGCCGAGGCGAATCAGGTGCCCGAACCGGTGCGACCGGTCCGGCGGCCTCGACGATCACGCCGACACGGCCCGCGCGACGGCACCTGCGAACAGTGCGGTCACGGCGGCGCCCATCGCGTGCTGATCCACTTCCTCGGGGTCGACGGAGTGCTCGAGGACCAGGCCGGAGATGAGTGCCATCAGCGAGATCGCGGTGGTCCGGACGTCGATGTCGACTCCCCAGCCGTGGGCGCGGTCGCCGATGAGTTCGACGAGTTTTCCACGCAGATAACGTCGTTCGCGCAGATACGCCTGTTTGATGTTCGGGTCGCGGCCGGCCTGCACCCCGAACTCGAGGACCAGGAGCGACCACCCGGGATCCGCGATGAGCGCCGACGCGACCTCGGCGCCGCCCTTGCCCACCGCGTCGACCGGGTCGAGTCCGGAGATCTCGGCGAGCACCCGGCCGGCGAGTTCGAGGGAGCGCTGCGCGAACAGTTCCGCGAACAGGTCCTGCTTGGACTCGAAGTTCGAGTACACCGCACCCTTCGTGAACCCGGCCCGACGCGCGATCTCGGCGAGCCGGGCGGCGGCGAAGCCGCGTTCGGCGAACTCGTCGGCCGCCGCGTCCAGGATGCGCCCACGCACCACGTCCCGGGCGGGGCGCGTCGCTGCGGCCACCTCGTCTTGACGACTACCAGTCACGATACCTACGGTATTCAATACCCGCGGTATCGACAAGGCCGTCGGGTCCCCAGACTCCGAGGACATCCCGTGACCACAACGACCGAGCCACCGATCACGCCCGCGGCAACCGCCACGACCCCACCCGTGCCCCCCAGCCTGCTCGAGCGGTTCGGCAGCGGCAAGGTCCTGACGGCGCTGGTCATCGGCGTGCTGGCGCTGCAACTCGGCTTCATCCTCAGCTACGTCGCCGCGTTCCACGAGCCGACGCCCCGGGACATCACGGTCGCCGTCGTCCAGGCCCGCGGCGTCCCGGACGGCGTCGGGCAGCAGTCGGTGGACAGACTGAATGCACTCGACGGGCGCCCTCTGGACGCTCGCACCGCGTCCGACACCTCGGAGGTCCGGCGCCTGCTGCGGGACCGCGAGATCCAGGGCGCGTACATCATCGACCCGAGCGGCACGGACACCCTGATCACCGCGAGCGCCGGTGGCAGCTCGATCGCGTCGGCACTCGAGGCGGTCTTCCAGCAGGTCGCGGCGGACCAGGACCGGCAGGTCGTGGTCCGCGACGAGATCCCCGTCGGCGCTCACGACAACCGCGGGCTCTCGGGCTTCTACCTGTCGATCGGTTGGGTCGTCGGCGGCTACCTGCTGTCCGCGGCGATCGGACTGTTCATCGGCGCGCCGGCGACGATGCGCCAGGCGTGGACGCATGTCGCGGTCCTGTTCGGCTACTCGGTGGCCTCGGGCGCCCTGGGCGCCCTGATCACGACGCATGTGCTGGGAACGTTTGCCGGACACTGGTTCCCGCTGTGGCTGCTGGGCACCGGCGTGGTGTTCGCGACGGCACTGTTCACGCTCGGCCTGCGGGCCGCGGTGGGCATTCTCGCGGTCCCCCTCGCGATCGTGGTGTTCGTGGTCCTGGGCAATCCGAGTGCGGGCGGCGCGTTCGGCGCGAACGTGATTCCCAGCTTCTATGCGGCGATCGGCCGGTGGATCACCCCCGGCGCGGGCACCGAGGGCGTGCGCAGCATCGTCTACTTCGACAACGTCGGTGTCGGTCAGCCGGCCGTCGCCCTCGCGCTGTACGCCGCGGTGGGCGCGGCGATGCTGCTCGGCTGCACCGCGTGGCGGACGGGCCGGCGGCGTACTTCGCTCGCGCATACGCCTACCCCCGGCGCGAGTTAGTCCTACCCTGAAAGCATGCCCAGGCTGCTGCATCCCAATGCGGCGCACGTCGCCGACACGCTGATCTCGCGCGGACACCACGGGGTCATCGTCACCCAGCCCGCGCCGACGCACAGCGCCGCCGAGGCTGCGGACGCCCTGGGCGCGCAACCCGGTGCCGTCGTCAGGTCGCTCGTGTTCCTGCTCGACGACGAGCCGGTGCTGCTGCTGGTGTCGGGTGCGCACGAGGTGGACGTGGCCGCCACCGGCACCCGGCTGCAGGGCACGCTGTCCCCGGCTCCGTTCGACATGGTCCGGGAGGTGACCGGGCAACCCGTCGGCGGGGTCGCGCCGCTCGGGCATCCCACCAATCTGCCCACCTATCTCGACACCGCGCTGGCCGGTTACCCGGATCTGTGGGCGGCGGCCGGGCATCCCGACACGGTCTTCCGGACCACGTTCCCGGAACTGCTGCGGGTGACGGCGGGCCTGGCGATCGACATGGGCCGGACGGCCGAGGAGTCTGCGGTGGGACACGAGAACCCTCTGCCCGCTGAGTGAACGTAAGCATGCCGCGGCTGTGAGCCCGGCCTTATAGTGACGGCAGTCATCCAGGCCCGAATCGGAGAATGCCTTGCCACAGCACGTCGAGAATGCACCCGACCTCACCATCGTCCCCAACGAGGGCATCGGCAACGACGAGTACAAGGCCGCCATGCGTCGTCACCCGGCCGGCGTCACGATCGTCACTCTCGACTCGGCGGCCGGTCCGGTCGGTTTCACGGCGACGTCGTTCGCGTCGCTGTCGATGAATCCGCCGCTGATCTCGTTCAACATCGCGCAGAACTCGTCGAGCATCAACGCGCTGCACGCCGCCGATTCGATCGTCGTGCACCTGCTGGGCGAGCATCAGCAGCACCTGTCGCAGCGCTTCTCCCGCAGCGCCGACGAGCGGTTCAGTGACGAGTCGCTGTGGTCGCGTCTCGAGACGGGCGAACCGGTGCTGCACGGCACGCCGATCTGGATGCGCACCACGATTCACCAGCTCATCCCGGCGGGCGATCACACGCTGGTCATCGGCCTGATCACCCGGATCCACAACGAGAACGACGACGAAGCCGCGGCGGCCCCGCTGCTGTACCACGAGGGGCGCTACCACCGGGCCGCTCCGCTCGACTGACGCCTTGCGTGGGCGCTCGACGAGGGCGCCCACACCTGCCGTCTACGGCTCGACCCGCGGATTCCCCTGAGGATTTCGGGGCCCGAGCACACGATCGAGAAGGCGCTCGACGAGCTGCAGGGCCAGTTCCGCCGTGCCGTAGCCCGGCAGCATCCCCTGCGCGAGCCCACCGACAGCCGCGAGAATCAGTTCGGCGTCGAGGTCGGGGTCCGTTGGCGGCGTGACCGCGTCCCGGTCGGTCACTCGCTGCAGCTGCCCTGAGATGAGCGCCGTCAGTTCGCGTGGGGCAGTCAGGGTTTCCTCGGCGGCGATTCCCTGTCCGGTCAGCGCGGCGGCATGGAAGGCGCCGAGCACGATCGCCTCGTCGCGACGTTCCTGATCGAGCGGGAGCATGGCGACCAGGAACGCGGTGATGATCTCGCGGGGCGACGCTTCCGGACCCAGGACGGCCAACTCCCGCATCAGGCGAGCACCGGCGTCCTGACGCACGGTGTGATGTGTCGCGAGCAGGAACTCCCGCTTCGTGCCGAAGTAGTACTGCACGAGCCGGACCGAGATCCCCGCCTCGGCGGCAACGGACTGAAACGTCACCGCCGCGAGCCCACCGTCGACGATCACTCGTCGCACCGCATCGGTGATCTCCCGTCGCCTCACGTCATGATCGACCAGTTTCGGCATGGACTGCCTCCCTTCTCGCGCGGTGCCGTTCGCCCCGTTATGGTACGCACATATCGCATTGGTGATACGTTCATACCAACAACCAAAGCGCAGAGAGGGAGGCTCATGCCGAAGATCGGACGATTCGCGAACGACGCATCGAAGCAGAGATACGACCGCATCTACCGGGCACTCGAGGACACGTGGCCGGTTCCGTCGACACAACTGGACATCCCGACATCGTTCGGAACCACCCATGTCCGCAAGTCGGGGACCGGCACGGAGACACCGATCGTCCTGGTGCACTCCCTCGGGGCGAACAGTCTGCAATGGCACATCGTCATCGAGGATCTGTGCCGGGACCGCGTCGTATATGCGCTGGACACGATCGGGACCGCCGGACGCAGCGTGCAGACCGCACCGTTGACCGGGGAGTCCGACTTCGCCACCTGGGTCGGCGAGGTACTGAACGAGCTCGGCGTCGACCGCGTCCATCTGATCGGCTATTCGCAGGGCGCCTGGCATGCCGTTCTGGTGGCCCTCCATTCCCCGGAACGGCTGGCGAGCGTGACGCTCATCGAGCCGGGCGGAGTCTTCGACAAGCCCTCGTGGCGGGTCCTGCTGAAGATGATCCGCGCCGGGATGCGCCGCACCGACGAGAACATCCGCAGACTCAACGATTGGATGTCCCCCGGGTACGTCCTCGGCGACCTCGAGTTCGCCCTCGCCAAGGAGGCGTTGAACTACCGGCCCGGGATCGGGTGGGCGCGAAAGCTCGAGGATGCGGAAGTGCAGTCGATCTCGGTTCCGACGCTCCTGATTTCCGGCGCCGAGACGGTGGTCTCCAACCCCGAACGGGTGGCGGCGCGACTGTCCGACCTTCTTCCCGACGCGGAGGTGGAGATCTACGCCGGCACCGGCCACGGCATCCTGGGCCACATCCCCGATCGCGTGATCCCCCGACTGATGACGTTCGTCCGCAATCACGACGACGCGAAGCGAAAGTGACCCGACGTTAGTGTGCGCCTGAGCGGCAGCGGCAAACCCGCCCTGCCCGTTCGGGAACCGAGGCCGGCGTTCGGCGGCGGTAGCATGGGGTGCGACCACATCCGATCCACAGGATCGAGACGTCATGGACCTGCACCTGGCCGGCAAGACCGCCGTCGTCACCGGCGCGAGCAAGGGCATCGGGCTTGCGGTGACCACTGCACTGGTGTCCGAGGGTGCGCGCGTAGTTGCCGGATCACGCACTCGCACTGCGGAAATCCAGTCGATGGAGTCCGACGGGAATGTGACGTTCGTGCCGTGTGACCTGTCCACGGCCGAGGGCCCGGTGGCGCTGATCGAGGCGGCCACCGAGCGCGGCGGCGTGGACATCCTGGTCAACAACGCCGGTGCCGTGACACCGCGAGTCGGAGGATTCGCGAGTGTCTCCGACGAGGACTGGATCGCCTCGCTGACCCTCACATTCCTGTCCGCCGTGCGGACCACCCGCGCCGCGCTCCCCCAGCTCGCCCGGCGCGGCGGCGGGAGTGTCGTGACCGTCGGCTCGGTCAACGCCTTCCTGCCCGACCCCGGAGTGGTGGACTACTCCGCCGCGAAGGCCGCACTCACCAACTTCTGCAAGTCGCTCTCCAAAGAGGTTGCCGGTCAGAATATTCGGGTCAACACGGTGAGCCCCGGTCCGGTCGCCACTGCCCTGTGGCTCGCCGACGACGGGGTCGCCTCCACCGTTGCGCGGGTCAGCGGTAGCACTGCGGAGTCCGTCGTCGCGGCCGCCGCCGCGGGTTCCGAGACCGGGCGGTTCACCCGCCCCGACGAGGTAGCCGACCTGGTGCTGTTCCTCGCGAGCGCACGATCGGGCAACATCACCGGCGCCGACATCGTCATCGACGGCGGGCTGATCAAGACGCTGTGAGCACCGGGAGAGCCACGGACATGGATCGCACCTTCGACAGCCTGGTCGCCGAGGCCGCGGCCGCGTCGGTCGACGGTTGGGAGTTCTCCTGGCTCGACGGCCGCGCCACCGAAGAGCGCCCGCCGTGGGGCTATCAGCGACTGCTGGCCCAGCGCCTGGCACGAGCGACGGCCGCACTCGACATCGAGACCGGAGGCGGGGAGGTCCTCGCCGGTGCCGGAGTGATTCCCCGGACGATGGCCGCGACGGAGTCCTGGCCGCCCAACCTCGCGAAGGCCACCGAGGCGCTGCACCCGTTGGGCGTGGTGGTCGTCGAGGCGTCGGACGAGCCACCACTACCGTTCGCGGACAACGCTTTCGATCTGGTCAGCAGCCGTCACCCCAACACCGTGTCGTGGCCGGAGCTCGCGCGGGTGCTCGCTCCCGGCGGTACCTACCTGGCCCAGCACGTGGGTCCCGAGAGCGTCTTCGAGCTCGCCGAGTTCTTCCTCGGTCCGCGCCCCGAGGCGCGACGACTGCGGCACCCGGACACCGCCGTGGCCGAGGCGCACGCTGCCGGACTCGGGGTCGTGGATCTGCAGTTCGCGCGGCTGCGCATGGAGTTCTTCGACATCGGAGCGGTGGTCTACTTCCTGCGGAAGGTGATCTGGATCGTTCCGGGCTTCACCGTCGACGGCTGCCGCGACCGGCTACGCGACCTCGACCGGCGCATCCGCGAGGACGGGGTGTTCGTCGCGCACTCCACGCGATTCCTCATCGAGGCGCGCAAGCCGGACTGACAGCCGATCACCCGAGATACCGCTGCTGTCGACTTTCGAGATGAGCTACGATCGCCGAATTCAGGCCTGGCGGGGATGGACAGGAGTGCGTCGTGTGAGCGATACCTACGACTGGAATCGGCTCTTCCACGCGTTTGACGTGGCGGCGGACACGCAGGCTCATCTGGGGGCGTTGGTGGATCCGGATGCGGCGGCCTTCTCGACCGCGATGGATCATCTCTACGATGCCGTGCTGCATCAAGGCACCATCTATCCCGCCACGGTGCCCGCGGTTGCCGCAGTCGCACAAGCCATCCCGTTCTGGATCTGCGATATGGACCGGGAGACCGCGGCGACGCGTCTGCTCGCGCTGGCGAGATTCCTCGATCTGGCGGGCGGCAGTCTGGCCCGGGAAGAGGCGAGCCTCGCCGGCCGAGGCGAGATCGTGCCGCCTTCGGACGAGGAGGAACGCTGGTTCTTCGACGCCATTTCGTCCGACGACGAAGAGGAAGTGGCACAGGCATGGGGGTCGCCGGTGCCCAGCAACCTCAGAAGTCTCGCTGTGCCGGCGCTCCGGCAGCAGACGAGCCTGATCCTGGAGCGGCTGCTGGAGCTCACAGGTTCGGGGGAAACAGCCTCTCGGGCCGCGGCGGTCGGTGCGTTGGGGCGGTGGGGCGGCGGCGCCACACCCCCGCATCGGCAGCGAGTCACCTCCGCGCTGCGTTCCTTCGCCGACAGCGCCACCGAACGTGACGACCGCGCCGCGGCGGTGCTCGCTCTCGGCACCGTCGGAGCCGACGTCAGTGACTGGCTCGCCGACGCCGATCCTGCCGTCCGCGCGTGTGCCGCCCTACATCTACCGCAATCCACTTCGGCGACAGCGGAACTCGTTCACGCGCTGACTCGGCCGGAGGACATCGACGGGTGGTTCGACCGTGACCGGATACCGCACAGCTTCCATACCGGCGTCCGCTCCACTCTGTTGAGCTCGCTTCTGCAGCGGGACACGCCCTTCACCGCGATCCTGCCGGTTGCTGTTGCGGAAGCGCAGATTTCGAACCCGAACATGGTGGACTGGGCACCGTTGCTTCGTGCAGCCTTCCCCGAGGCCGAGTCGACCCCGGGTGGGCACCCGCCGGCACCCGAGAACATCGGCGCACCTCAGCGACAGTTCCTCGCGGCTCTGGCGGAGAACGAGCAGTTGTGGGGAACGTACTACTGGACCGTCGGTCAGGCGCTCCTGCGGGTCGGCCTGCCGTACGACCGACAGGCGGTCGCGGCGCTTTCGGAGGGGACGACCGGGAGCCGGTGACGAGCGGGACGAGCCGATTCCGCTGCGGTTACACGCATTCGGAGGCGCCGGCGGTCTCCGTCGAGAAGCCGCGGGTCTCGGGGACCGGGTTCCACAGTCCGTCGGTCTTGCCGTAGTTCCAGGTCGCCTCGCCGGCCACCAGCTGGCGGACGGCGGCGATCAGTCGCTCGACGTCGTCGGATCCGGTGCCCAGGCCGAGGCTGGCACGGACCGCGCCGCCGGCGTGACCGATGCGGTTGAGCAGCGGGTGGGCGCAGAAGCGGCCGTCGCGCACGCCGATTCCGTGCTCGGCGGACAGGAACGCGGCGATCTGACCGGGCTCGAAGCCGTCGATCGTGAAGGTGACGATGCCGACGCTGTCCGGCGCATCCGACCACAGGCGCAGCAGGTGCACGCCGTCGATCTCCGCGAGGCCGTCCGCGAGTCGGCTCGACAGCACCCGCTCATGCTCGACGACCCGATCGAAGTCCAAGGCGGACAGTGCATCACATGCGGCCGCGAGAGCGGCGACACCGAGCACGTTGGGGCTGCCGGCTTCGTGGCGTGCGGGGGCGGGGGCCCAACAGGTCTCGTCGATCGTCACCTCACGCACGGCGCCGCCACCGGCGAGGTACGGCTGCGCGTCGTCGAGCCAGTCGCGGCGACCGACCAGCACACCGGCACCGAACGGCGCATACAGCTTGTGGCCGGAGAAGGCCAGGTAGTCGACGCCGCATTCGGCGAGGTTCACGCGGCGGTGCGGGGCCAACTGTGCGCCGTCGACGAGAATTCGGGCGCCGCAGCGGTGCGCGATGTCGGCCAGTTCGGCGATCGGCAGCACCTCGCCGGTGACGTTGGAGGCACCGGTTACGGCGAGCAGCGCCGCCGGCTTGGAGCACAGCTCGGCGACCAGGCGACGGATGGTCTCGGCGACCGTATCTGCAGCCTCGACGATGCGGGAGTTCTTCCACGGCAGCAGGTTTGCGTGATGCTCGATGTCCAGGACGACGACGTCACCGGGCACGCAGCTGGCGAGCAGGTTGAGCGAGTCGGTGGTGTTGCGAGTGAAGACGACGACCTGGTCGGCGTCCGCGCCGACGAAGCGCTCCACCGATCCGCGGGCATTCTCGTAGGCCTCGGTGCTCACGCGGGAGGCGTAGCCGGCACCGCGGTGCACGCTTGCATAGAAGGGCAGCAGTTCCTGGACCCGGTCGGCGACCTGGGCCAGGGCCGGCGCGCTGGCCGCGTAGTCGAAGTTCGCGTAGGTGCAGGTTCCACCCCCGACGAGCGGAACCTGCAGGTCACAGCCCGACACCTGAGCGATCGGGGAGGTGGCACAGCAGGTATCGGCAGTCAGTACAGCGGTCATCACGACATCCTTCGAGTTCAGGACTCGTCGGCGATGAGAGTTGACGCCATCGGAGTCCGCGCTTGCCGTGGCCTTGTGGCCGACAGCCTGGTCGTCACCCGGAGCACCCCACCGCGGTTGGAGGGTTGCCGACCAGCTAGCCGGGGCTTGATGCTGGTACTCGTGACCTGGCAACGAGGATGGCAGGGCGTCCGCGCGATGTCAACCCGTCGTCAACCCTTCAGCCATGAGGCGGTGGTCACATCCCACCGCGCCGCGCGCCGAGTCGCCCGAGTGGCCCTACGCATCGAGATGTTCCGAAACCTCACCGCCACAGCGTGATTGATCCCCAGCACCGACGAAATGACCCCATCGCGCTGCCGACCCCCCGGCAGGCTGCGGATGCACGGACAGTAGGCCTGCCCCGCTCCAGCTGGGCCCGTTCTCCGGTTCCGTGAACACGGCGCGCCCAGGGGACGAATTTTCGGCCCCTCCGGGGGAGAATCATCGGAAGGAAACGAACGGCCTGCCGGTCGGGCACGGCGAACGGGTGTTCATCCTCCGGACACCTGGACGTGAGAGAACCGATTGCCCGCCCGACCAGGCACAGAGAGGGACACCCGGATTGTCTGCCAAGCCAGCCACGGACCAGACGGACGCAGCGGACCACCGACTGCCGCAGCGGATACCCGCCGAGTTCCTCCGGTCCGCCCTCGCCCCCGCCCCGCGCACACTCGTGGACATTCTCGAGTCGACGGCGGCGCTGCACCCGGATGCGACCGCCATCGACGACGGCGCCGCACCCCTGACGTATGCGGAGCTTCTCGACGAACTCGCGACCGGCGCCCGCTGGCTCGCGGACGCCGGCGTCGGCGCGGGCGATCGAGTGGGGATCCGGATGCCGTCGGGCTCGCGCGACCTGTACGTCGCGATCCTGTCGGTCATGAGGGCCGGCGCGGCGTACGTGCCGGTGGACGCCGACGACCCCGACGAGCGTGCCGACCTGGTGTTCGGCGAGGCGCAGGTGGCGGCGATCCTCACCGCCGACGGCGTGCAACCCGGCACCGCACCGCGGCGCGCCGCGGCACCGGAGGTCCGGCGTCCCACTCCCGACGACGATGCCTGGATCATCTTCACGTCCGGCTCCACCGGCACCCCGAAGGGTGTGGCGGTCACGCACCGCAACGCTGCGGCATTCGTCGACGCCGAGGCACGGATGTTCCTGCCGGACAATCCGATCGGTGCCGACGACCGCGTTCTCGCGGGACTGTCGGTGGCGTTCGACGCGTCGTGCGAGGAGATGTGGCTGGCGTGGCGGCACGGCGCCGCCCTGGTGCCGGCGCCACGTTCGCTGGTGCGCAGCGGTATGGATCTCGGCCCCTGGCTGATCTCCCGCGACATCACGGTCGTCTCCACCGTCCCGACCCTCGCGGCGCTGTGGCCGGCCGAGGCCCTCGAGGCGGTGCGGCTGTTGATCTTCGGCGGCGAGGCGTGCCCGCCCGAACTCGCCGAGCGACTCGCGATCCCCGGCCGCGAGGTGTGGAACACGTACGGGCCCACCGAGGCCACCGTGGTCGCGTGCGGCGCTCCGATGGACGGGACCGGTCCGGTGCGGATCGGTCTGCCGCTCGACGGCTGGGACCTCGCCGTGGTGGACGCGTCCGGCGAACCGGTCGCCGAGGGTGACGTCGGCGAACTCGTCATCGGTGGCGTCGGGCTCGCCCGGTATCTCGATCCGGCGAAGGATGCCGAGAAGTACGCGCCGATGCCGACGCTGGGCTGGGACCGCGCCTACCGCAGCGGCGACCTGGTCCGACTCGACACCGCCGGCCTGCTGTTCCAGGGCCGCGCCGACGACCAGGTGAAGCTGGGCGGACGCCGCATCGAACTCGGCGAGATCGACAACGCGCTGCAGAACCTGCCCGGCGTCAGCGGGGCGGCCGCCGCGGTCCGCAAGACGCCCGCCGGGACGGCGATCCTCGTCGGCTATCTGGCCAGCACCGACCCCGACTTCGACCTCGAGGCGGCCCACGAGCACCTGTCCGAGCAGCTGCCCGCCGCCCTGGTCCCGCGGCTCGCGCTGGTCGACGAGCTGCCCACCCGGACGTCCGGCAAGGTCGACCGCAACGCGCTGCCGTGGCCGCTCCCGGGCGCGGACGCCGACCCAACGGACCTGGGTCTGGACGGCACCGCGGCCTGGGTCGCCGGTCTGTGGGCGTCGATCCTCGGCGCCGGCGTCACCGGGCCCGACGACGACTTCTTCGAGATGGGCGGCGGCTCCCTGTCCGCGGCGCAGCTCGTCACGGCGCTGCGTGAACGCTTCCCCGAGATCACCGTCGCGCAGTTGTACGACCATCCGCGGCTCGGCTCGCTCGCCGGCTTCCTCGACGAGCTGTCCCCCACCGAGACGGCCCCGCCCCGCCACGTCGAGCCCACGCCACTGCGCGCCCAGCTCGCGCAGATCGCAGCCACGGTGCCGCTCACGACGCTCACCGGTCTGCAGTGGGTGACGTGGCTGGCGATCGCCGGCAACGTGCTGTCCTGGCTGGATGTGCCGTGGGCACCGACCCTGTCGTGGTGGTGGGTGGCGCTCGCGTTCTTCCTGTTCATCACCCCGCTGGGGCGGATGGGCATCGCGGTGGCCGGGGCGCGCACGCTGCTGCGCGGCCTGAAACCGGGCACGTACCGACGTGGCGGCAGCGAACACCTGCGGCTGTGGATCGCGCTGCGCCTGGTCGAGGCCAGCGGCGCCGACAACCTGTCCGGTGCCCCGTGGATGCTGTACTTCGCGCGTGCGCTCGGCGCCCGGGTGGGCAACGGTGTCGACCTGCACACGCTGCCGCCGGTCACCGGCATGCTCGTGCTCGGCGACGGCTGTTCCGTCGAACCCGAGGTGGATCTGTCCGGGCACTGGATCGACGGCGACGTCGTGCACATCGGCGAGATCCGGATCGGCGACGGTGCCACCGTCGGCGCCCGCTCCACGCTGCTACCGGGCGCCCGGATCGGACGCGGCGCCGAGGTCGCGCCGGGCTCGGCGGTGTTCGGGAAGGTCAAGGCCGACCAGCACTGGGCCGGATCGCCGGCGGTCAAGGTGGGCAAGGCGACCCACCCGTGGCCCGACCGGGCGCCGCGCCGCGCACCGTACTGGGTACCGATCTTCGGTGTCACGTCCGTCGTGCTGGCGGGCATGCCGATCTTCGGCCTCGCTGCGGGCATCGTGCTGATCGGCTGGTGGATCCGGGACGCCGCCGATCTCGGTGACGCGGCCCTGCGGTCGCTGGCGATCCTGCCGGTCGCGACGGTGCTGTCGTTGTTCGTCTTCGCGGCCCTCACGGTGGTCGCGGTGCGCCTGCTGTCGATCGGGCTCACCGAGGGCTACCACCCCGTCCGCAGCCGGATCGGCTGGCAGGTGTGGGCCACCGAACGGCTCATGGACTCGGCCCGCACCTTCCTGTTCCCGCTGTACGCGAGCCTGCTCACCCCGCTGTGGCTGCGTCTGCTCGGCGCCAAGGTCGGCCGCAACACCGAGATCTCCACCGCGCTGGTGCTGCCGAAGTTCACCACGGTCGCGGACGGCGCCTTCCTTGCCGACGACACCATGGTCGCGAGCTACGAACTCGGTGGTGGCTGGATGCGCATCGAACCCGCAAAGGTCGGCAAGCGGGCGTTCCTCGGTAACTCCGGCATGGCCGGACCGGGGCGTCGCGTCCCCAAGAACGGCCTCGTCGCGGTGCTGTCCGCAGCGCCGGACAAGGCGAAGTCCGGTTCGTCGTGGCTGGGTAGCCCGCCGGTCCGGTTGCGCCGGGCGACGACGACGTCCGACGCCTCCCGCACGTTCGATCCGCCGCTGCGCCTGAAGATCGCGCGCGCGATCGTCGAGACGTGCCGGCTGATCCCGGTGATGGTCACGTTCGGCATCGGCCTCGGCGTGCTGTTCACGCTGGCGTGGCTGGTGTCCGTCGGCGGGTTCGCGCTCGCGGCCCTGGGCGGCGGCATCGTGCTGATGATCGCGGGCGCCGTCGCCGGCGCGGTGTCGGTGGCCGCGAAGTGGCTCGTCGTCGGACGGATCGGCGCCGTCGAGCATCCGCTGTGGAGTTCGTTCGTGTGGCGCAACGAGGTGTCCGACGCGTTCGTCGAGACCGTCGCCGCACCCTGGTTCGCGCGCGCCGCGAACGGCACCGCCGTGATGAACGTGTGGCTGCGTGGGCTCGGGGCGACCATCGGACGCGGGGTGTGGTGCGAGACCTACTGGCTGCCCGAGGCCGACCTGGTGACCCTCGGCGACGGCGCCACCGTCGAACGCGGGTGCGTCGTGCAGACCCACCTGTTCCATGATCGGATCATGTCCATGGACACCGTCACGTTGGGCGCCGGCGCCACCCTCGGCCCGCACTGCGTCGCGCTGCCCGCCGCCGGACTGGGCGACGGCGCCACCGTCGGACCCGCCTCCCTCGTCATGCGCGGCGACACCGTCCCGCCGTCCACGCGCTGGCAGGGCAATCCCATTGCACCGTGGCCGGATTCGACCACGAATGGGGGCCGTCGATGAAGCCGGGCAAGTTCTACGAGGAACCGCTCGATCCGTATCTGCCGCACAGCGGCAACCGCGGCTACCGCGTCTCCCGGTACGAACTCGACCTCACCTACAAGGTCCCCAGCAACCGGTTGTCAGGCAAGGCCTCGATCACCGCCACCACCACCGATGTCCGCAGCAAGTTCTCGCTCGATCTGGCGCAGACCATGCAGGTGTCGAAGGTGTCGGTCAACGGCGGCCGCGGCGCCAAGTACACGCACCGCGACGGCAAGCTCACGATCACGCCGGCGCAGAAGATCCCGGCCGGCGGCCTGCTCGCGATCACCGTCCAGTACGGCGGCAATCCCGAACCGATCACCACCATCTGGGGCGAGGTCGGCTGGGAGGAACTGGACGAGGGGTCCCTCGTCGCGAGTCAGCCGAACGGTGCGGCGTCGTGGTTCCCGTGCGACGATCACCCGAGTTCCAAAGCCAGCTACAGCATCTCGATCACCACCGACTCGCCGTACCACGCCGTCGCCAACGGGACACTCGCGAGGAAGCAGACCCGGGCGAGCCACACCACGTGGGTGTACGAACAGCCCGAACCGATGTCGACCTACCTGGCGACCATCCAGATCGGACCGTACGAGCGCCGACGCGCCGGCCGCGGCCGGGTGCCGATCCACGTGCTGCACCCCCCGGAGTTGCGAGCGCCGTTCGACCACGACTTCGCGCGGCAACCGGAGATGATGGACGTCTTCGAGAAGCTCTTCGGCCCTTATCCTTTCGAGGCGTATTCCGTCGTCGTGACCGGCGACGAACTGGAGATTCCGATCGAGGCGCAAGGCCTGTCGATCTTCGGCGCCAACCACTGTGACGGCAAAGGCGGCTCCGAACGTCTTGTCGCGCACGAGCTTGCACACCAGTGGTTCGGCAACAGCCTCACCCTCGGCGTGTGGAAGGACATCTGGCTGCACGAGGGCTTCGCCTGCTACGCCGAGTGGCTGTGGTCGGAGAATTCGGGTGGCCCCGACGCCCACACCCACGCTGTGCAGGCGCACCGCGGGCTCGCCGGAAAACCGCAGGACATCGTGCTCGGCGACCCCGGTCCGCGACTGATGTTCGACGACCGCATCTACAAGCGCGGAGCCCTCACGCTGCACGCCCTGCGGCAGCAACTCGGGGACGACGCCTTCTTCGCGCTGCTGCAGAAGTGGACGGCGAAGTACCGGCACTCGACGGTCTCCACCGAGCAGTTCACCGACCTGGCCGCGCATTTCACCGACAGGCCGCTGCGACCGCTGTGGGAGGCATGGCTCGCGGGGAAGTCGCTACCGGCCCTCTGATGCCGTCGCGGCGACGGCCTCGGGCAGGTGCTGACGCCACTTGACGACGACCAGGACGAGACTCGCCGCGGCCATGACCGCGCCGACCACGAACATCATCGGATACGTGACCGCCGGATTGGTCTCGACGATCACCGCCATCACCGCGGGGACGGCGAACCCGAGATAGCTCAGCGAGTAGAAGACAGCGGTGAGACCGGCGAGGTCGTCGGGTCCGGCGATCCGCTGGATCTCCTGCAACCCCGACACCAGCGCCATGCCGTACCCGCAGCCGAGGACGGCGGCCGCGATCATCGCGAGCGGCACCGTCAGCGCACTGGACGCGACGGCGGCGAGCGACATGCCCGCCACCAGGACCGCGAGGGCCACCGCAACGGCCCGCGCGTTCAGCGGGGTGTCGATCCGACGCCCGACGGCCTGGATCGCGAACCCGGATCCGAGTCCGATCACGCACAGCAACGCCGAGAACGCGATCGGGGCCCCACCACTGTGCGACGTCATCAGCGCGGGCAGCACCGCGTAGGCCGACGCCGCCGCACCGAACACCCACGGCGCCACCGGTGCCGCGACGTACAGGAACCGGCGATGTCCGGCGGACGGGATCCTCAGGTCCGCGGAGAGCTTGCCGCGGGCGGTCTTGGGCACCGCGGCCCGGGTCTCCGGGGCGCGCAGCATCGCGATTCCCGCGGTCAGCGCGATCGCGATGTGCACCACGTACGGGAACGCGCTGGGCCACGGACCCCACTGCGCGAGGACACCGGCGACGCCGGCGCCGACGCCGAAGCCGGCTGTCAGGCTCATCGCCGCGCGGCGCGCCCCGGCACCCGCGGTCGCCGACGGGTCGTGCGCGGGCCCCGACAACTCCTTCACCCAGCTACCGCCGACGGCCATCCCGAGCCCGAGTGCCACACCGGACAGGATCCGGCCCACGATCAATACGAGCGCCGAATCGGGCGCGGTCGCCAGCACCAGCGATCCGGCGATCGCGATGAACGGAGCAGGCAGCATCAGCGCCCGCCGACCGAGCCGGTCCGACATCGGGCCGCCGATCAGCAGCGCCGGGACGATGCCGAGGACGTACGCGAACAGGAAGGTGTCGACCACGACCTGCGTGAAGCCGTGGTCGAGTTTGTACATCACCAGCAGCGGGGTGAACTCGTTGCCGCCCCACGCGACGGCGAACATCCCCGCCGCCACCAGCGCCCAGGAACGCGTCCGGGCTGGTGTCGCCGTGACGGTGCCCGTGACGGACTCGTCGACCGCGGTCATCGGGTCCCTCCGTTCCCCAGTGAATGCACCTCGCGCATGTGCCGACCGACCGCGGACGCGAAGCCCTCCGCGTCGCCGCTCTCGATCAGGTCCGCCAGGCGGGTGTGGTCCTCGACGATCTTGGTGATCTGGTCGGGATCCCGGGCCAGGGAATGTGCGGTCATCCGGCGCTGCCGCTCGCGCAGACCGTCGTAGAAGCTCTCGAGCAGCGGGTTGCCGCCGGCGCGCACCAGCGCGCGGTGGAAGTCCGCATCCAGCGTGCTGAAGCGCGCGGCGTCACCGTCCGCCGCGGCCGCGCGCTGCTCCGCCAGATTGGCTCGCAGCACCGAGATCAACGCCTCCCGCGCGCGGGGGCTTGCGGCGATCGCCTCTGCGGCGTGCACCTCGATCAGCAGACGCGCATCGACGACGTGTGCGGCCTCGCCCTCGGCGACGGGCACGATCAGCGCACCACGCTTCGGGTACAACCGCATCCAGCCCTCGGCCTCGAGCCGCAGGAACGCCTCCCGCACCGGTGTCCGGCTCGAACCCATCCGCGTGGCGATCTCGCCCTCACTGATCAGCTCACCGCCCGGGAGCTCCCCGGACAGGATGAGTTCCTTCACCTCGCGGTACGCGAGCTCCGCCGCCGAATACAACTTAGACACAAGATGTATTTATACGCCGTGCGAAGGATTCCGCGCCGGCCGGGGGGCGGTCAGGCCGACGACCCCAGCGTCGGGACGCGAGCCTGCGCGGAGTAGCGGCCGCCATTGCGGAGAATGTCGATCGGGTGGTCGAAGCACTCGCTGATGCGCTCGGTGGTGATCACCGAAGCCGCCGGGCCCTGCGCGGTGACGTGGCCGTCGCGCAGCAGGAGGGCATGCGTCGTGGTCGTCGGAATCTCCTCGATGTGGTGGGTGACCAGGATGCTCGCCATCGACGGGTGCTGCGCGCGCATCTCGTCGAGTGCGGTCAGCAGCTGTTCCCGGGCGGCCAGATCGAGACCGGTGGCGGGCTCGTCGAGCAACAGGACCGGCGGGTCCGGCATCAACGCCCGCGCGATCAACGCCCGGCCCCGCTCCCCCTGCGACAGGACCGGCCAGCGCGCCTCCAGCCGCTCCGACATGCCCATCATCGCGATCAGCACCTCCGCGCGTTCCCGGTCCGCATCGGTGGGCTGCCACCTCTGCACGAACTCGGGGGTGTTCGTCAGCCCGGTGAGGACGACGTCCCGCACGGTCAGTGGACGCTCCACGACGTGCCGCGGGTTGACGTGACCGATGTGCGAGCGCAGTTCACGCATGTCGACGCGGCCGAGGCGGTGACCGAGGACGTGCACGGTCCCACGGGTCGGGTGGGCGACCGCACCCAGCAGACTCAGCAGCGTGCTCTTGCCGGCACCGTTGGCGCCCAACAACACCCAGTGCTGCCCCTGTTCGATCCGGACGTCGATCCCGCTCAGCAGCGGCCGGCCGTCGCGGACGAGGTCGACGTGGTCGGCACTCAGCACGACCTCTCGATGCATCCGGGTACTCACGAGCGGGGTCCTTCCTCACGGAGCGTCGCCATCACGGGATCGAGATTGGCTGCGGTGGCGGCAATCGCGGCCGTCGGATCGCCCTCCTCGAGGGCCTGCACGAGCGCGTCGTGCGCACACGCGGTGTCGGGTATCGGTTCGTTCCGGACCATCTCGACGAGCACTTCGTGCAGCACGGGACGAACCGACGCGAAGAGCGCGGACAGTACCGAATTGCCGGCAAGTTCGACGACAGCCTGATGGAAGTCCAAGTCGGCCTCGACGAACGACGCGGCATCCAGAGGCTGCCGCGCATGCCGCTCGGCGAGCTGACGCCGGACATCCGCGAGATCCTCCGGCCGAGCACGCTCGGCAGCGAGCCGGGCCGCCTCCGTCTCCAGCGCACGACGAACCTCCAGGACCTCGAGGATTCGTGAGCGGCGCAGCAACTGTTCGAACCCCGGATCACCGGCCGGCGTCTCCGAGACGAACGTCCCGACTCCCCGTCGGATGTCGAGCAGTCCGTCGCGGACGAGCAAGCGGACGGCCTCCCGCACCGACGAACGGCCGACGCCGATCTCGGTCGCCAGTTCCGTCTCGCTGGGTATGCGCTCACCGACCGCCCATTGCCCGGTACGAATCCGCTGCGCCAGCAACACTTCCAACTGCGGAACCAACGGCCCGCTGGTCAATGGACGCTCAGCCACGACAACCACCTCCGATCGCCGATCGTACAGACATCAGACATCAGACGTCTGCACCCAGCGGACTTGGGGGTGCTTTGGTCCCAGCCGAGCGGCAACAGCGACCAAAGCCGGCCGCTGACACTCCGTCCCTGACAGCATGATGCTCAACGGTGTTCTAGTGCGGAATGGCTGTACGACGTGCTCTACCAGCTCTGGCTGTGGGGCATTCCACCGCACTAACGGAGATGATCGCGATGATCGACGACGGATTCATCGGCCGCACTGCCTATTGGATCCGGCTCGCTCTGGGCCAGCTGTGGTATCTCTGGGGCATCTGAAGTTCGGTTCCCATTCGCGAGTGGGGAATACAGACATGCGGAAATGCCGAAGGCCCCCACCCGTAATGGGTGGGGGCCTTCGGTAAAGGGTGTTCGGCGGTGTCCTACTCTCCCACACCCTGTCGGGTGCAGTACCATCGGCGCTGGAGGGCTTAGCTTCCGGGTTCGGAATGAGACCGGGCGTTTCCCCTCCGCTATGGCCGCCGTAACTCTATGAAACTGTCACACATTCAATTCCCCCGCCCGAACCACCCGCCGGCCACGAAGGGCTTTGGGATGTTGGGGGTGAATGATATCTGTGTGTTGTTTCAGA
>NZ_JPOC01000044.1 GCF_000738775.1 Prescottella defluvii | reverse complement strand
TCCCGCGGGCGAACCGGCACCGCCGCAGGAGGCTGCCCCGCCGGCGGCCGCTCCTCCCGCCGAACCGGCACCGACGCCGATCGAGCAGATCCCCGGACAGAACTGCAGGACCGGTAGCTGATGTCGACGTCCGATGCACCGTTCCCCAGCCCGCCCGGCGGGTTCGCTCCCCCACCGGTCCAGTCGACCCGGCGGAACACCGAACTGCTGCTGATCTGCTGTGCGATCGTCGTCACGACGGTCTCGCTGGTGTTGGTGGAGGCCAGCCAGGAACAGACCCTCACGTGGGATCTGGCCAAGTACGGGCTGGCCTTCGCGGCGATGTTCCTCGTCGCGCATCTCGCGGTGCGGCGGTACGCGCCGTACGCCGATCCGCTGCTGCTGCCGATCGTCGCGCTGCTCAACGGGCTCGGCCTGGTGCTGATCCATCGGCTCGACCTCGCGGACGCCGAGAACGCGGTGTACCAGGGGCTGCCGATCCCCTCCCCCGACGCCAACCAGCAGGTGCTGTGGACTGCGCTGGCCCTCGGCGGCTTCATCGCGGTGCTGATCCTGCTGCGCGACTACCGACTCCTCGCCCGCTACAGCTACACCGTGGGTCTCGCCGGTCTGGTGCTGCTCGCGATCCCGGCGCTGCTGCCCTCCCGGTTCTCCGAGGTCAACGGCGCCAAGATCTGGATCAAGCTGCCGGGCTTCAGCATCCAGCCGGGCGAGTTCGCGAAGATCCTGCTGATCATCTTCTTCGCGGCCGTGCTGGTCGCCAAGCGCGACCTGTTCACCACCGCGGGCCGTCACTTCTTCGGCATGGATCTGCCCCGCGCCCGCGACCTGGGCCCGATCCTGGTGGCGTGGATCGTCTCCGTCGCCATCATGGTGTTCGAGAAGGACCTGGGCACGTCGCTGCTGATCTTCGGCACCGTGCTGGTGATGCTCTACATCGCGACCGAACGCGTCGGCTGGCTGCTGATCGGCGGCGTCCTGCTGATCATCGGCTTCTTCTTCGCGTACCAGATGTTCGGGCACGTCCGGGTGCGCGTGAACACGTGGATCGACCCGCTCGGTGACTACCAGAACACCGGCTACCAGATCTCGCAGTCGCTGTTCGGGCTCGCGACCGGCGGCGTCGCCGGCACCGGACTCGGCAGCGGACGCCCGTCGCAGGTGCCGTTCGCGAAGACCGACTTCATCATCGCCGCGATCGGTGAGGAACTGGGCCTGATCGGCCTGGCCGCGATCCTCATGCTGTTCCTGATCCTGGTGATCCGCGGGCTGCGGACCGCGCTCGCGGTCCGGGACAGCTTCGGCAAACTGCTCGCGGCCGGGCTGTCGTTCACGATCGCGATCCAGCTGTTCGTGGTCGTCGGCGGTGTCACGAAGCTGATCCCCCTCACCGGCCTGACCACCCCGTTCATGTCGTACGGCGGGTCGTCACTGCTCGCGAACTACCTCCTCCTGGCCCTGCTGATGAAGATCTCCGACGCGGCCCGCACCCCCACAGCCCCCAAGAAGAAGGGGCCCGCACCCATCGCGGATGCCCCGACGGAAACGCTGGGTCGCCAATGAACACTCCTCTGCGTCGCGTCGCGCTGGCCGTCATGGTGATGGTCGTCGCGCTCCTCGCCAACGCCACCTACGTGCAGGTCATCAAGGCCGACGATCTGCGGGGCGATCCCCGGAACTCGCGGGTGCTGCTCGACGAGTACTCGCGCCAGCGCGGTCAGATCTCCGCCGGCGGTCAGGTGCTGGCGGCGTCGGTGCCCACCGACGACCGCTACAAGTACCTGCGCACGTATCCGCCGAACCCGGCGGCGCCGTCGAGTCCGTTCGCGAACGCCCCGGTCACCGGCTTCTACTCGATGCAGTACGGCAGCGCCGGCCTCGAGAAGGCAGAGGACCCGGTCCTCAACGGCTCCGACAACCGCCTGTTCAGCAAGCGGTTCTTCGACCTCGTCTCGGGCCGCGATCCACGCGGCGGCAACGTCGTGAGCACCATCGACCCGGTGATGCAGCAGGTCGCGTACGACGAGCTGACCGCGAAGGGCTACACCGGTTCGGTCGTCGCGATCGAACCGAGCACCGGCAACATCCTCGCGATGGCCAGCACCCCCAGCTACGACCCCAACCGGCTCTCCGGCCACGACGGCGCCGAGACGTCCGCGGCGTGGGACGAACTCAACTCCGATCCGGACAGGCCGATGCTCAACCGCGCCGTGTCCGCGACGTACCCGCCCGGTTCGACGTTCAAGGTCGTCGTGACGGCGGCGGCCCTCGAGAACGGCGCCAACCCGGACGAGCAGCTCACCGCGGCACCGAACATCACGCTGCCCGGCACGTCGACGACGCTCGAGAACTACAACGGCAGCACGTGCGGTGGGGCGCCGACGGCGTCGCTGCGGGAAGCGTTCGCCCGCTCCTGCAACACCGCCTTCGTCGAACTCGGCATCAGGACCGGATCCGACGCACTCGCCGACCAGTCGGCCGCGTTCGGTATCGGTCCGGGTGCCCCCGGCATTCCGATCCCGGTGGCGGACAGCACGATCGGCCCCATCCCCGACGACGCCGCGCTCGGTCAGTCCAGCATCGGCCAGCGTGACGTCGCGCTGACCCCGTTGCAGAACGCGGAGATCGCGGCGACCATCGCCAACGGGGGCATGCGGATGGAGACGCATCTGGTCTCGCAGCTGCAGGGACCGGACCTGTCGAACCTGGCGACGACGTCACCGAAGTCGCTGGGCCGGGCCGTCTCGCCCGAGGTGGCGGAGACGCTGACGCAGCTGATGATCGGTTCCGAGAACAACACGGCCGGTGTCGGGAAGATCCCGGGCGTCCAGATCGCGTCCAAGACGGGCACCGCCGAGCACGGCAGCGACCCGCGCAACACCCCGCCGCACGCCTGGTACATCGGGTTCGCGCCGGCACAGAACCCGACCGTCGCGATCGCGGTCATCGTCGAGGACGGCGGCGACCGTGCGCTCGCCGCGACCGGCGGCTCCGTCGCGGCGCCGATCGGGCGGGCCGTCATCGCGGCCGGATTACAGAGGGGCTGAGGCAGTGTCGTTGACCAACGGATCGGTGATCGGCGGGCGCTACCGCCTGCAGCGGCTGATCGCGACCGGCGGCATGGGTCAGGTGTGGGAGGCGACCGATAGCCGTCTCGACCGCCGCGTCGCCGTCAAGGTCCTCAAGGCCGAGTTCTCGTCGGATCCGGAGTTCCTGGAGCGGTTCCGCATCGAGGCCCGCACCACCGCGCAGCTCAACCATCCGGGGATCGCGGGCGTCTACGACTACGGCGAGACCCGGGACGAGGCCGGGGCCAACCTCGCCTACCTGGTGATGGAGCTGGTCGCGGGCGAGCCGCTCAACGCGGTGCTGGCGCGGGTCGGCCGGCTGTCGGTTCCGCATGCCCTGGACATGCTCGAACAGACCGGGCGCGCGCTGCAGGTCGCGCATTCGGCGGGCGTCGTGCACCGCGACGTCAAGCCCGGCAACATCCTCATCACGCCCACCGGCCAGGTGAAGATCACCGACTTCGGCATCGCGAAGGCCGTCGACGCCTCACCGGTCACCCGGACCGGCATGGTGATGGGCACCGCGCAGTACATCGCGCCCGAACAGGCTCTGGGCCAGGAGGCGACCGCCGCCAGCGACGTGTACTCGCTCGGCGTGGTCGGCTACGAGGCGCTGTCGGGCCGACGTCCCTTCGGTGGCGGCGGCACCCTGACGGTCGCGATGAAGCACGTGCAGGAACCACCGGAGCCGATGCCGGCCGATCTGCCGGCCCCGATCCGTGAACTGATCGACATCACGCTGACGAAGGATCCGGCCGGTCGCTACTCGAACGGCGGCGAGTTCGCCGACGCCGTGGCCGCCGTCCGCGCCGGTCACCACCCGCCGCCGCCCGGTCGGGTGCCGACCGGCGCGACCCGGATGGTGGCCCCGGTACCCCTTGCGGCGCCCACCACGATGCTGCCGACGCAGCAGAACGACTACACCGGTGCGGTTCCGGGCGCGCAGGACGGTGACGGCGGCTGGACCAGCGGCCAGAAGGCGGTCGCCTGGGCCGGAGGCGCCCTGCTGACGCTGGCCGCCCTCGCGGCGCTCGGCATGCTGTTCTTCGGCGGCGGTTCGAAGGAGCCGTCGACACCGCCCGCGGTCACGACCACCACGAAGGCGCCGGTGACGACGACCACGAGGACGACCACCACGACGACACGGCCGCCGACCACCACGCCGACGACGACCACGCCGCCGCCGACGACCACCACGACGACCACGCCGCCGCCGACCACCACGACGACGACACCCCCGCCGACTACGACGACGACCACGCCGCCGCCGACGACGACCACCACGACCACGCCGCCGCCGACCACCACGACGACGGCGGAGGCCACCACCACCCCTGCCACACAAGGACAGCCATGACGACACCGCGCAATCTCTCCTCCCGGTACGAGCTGGGCGAGATTCTCGGGTTCGGCGGCATGTCCGAGGTGCATCTCGGCCGGGACCTGCGTCTGAGCCGTGACGTCGCGATCAAGGTGCTGCGCGCCGACCTGGCCCGCGATCCCACGTTCTACCTGCGATTCCGTCGCGAAGCGCAGAACGCGGCGGCGTTGAACCATCCGGCGATCGTCGCGGTGTACGACACCGGTGAGGCCGAGACCGATGCCGGGCCGCTGCCGTACATCGTCATGGAGTACGTCGACGGCGACACCCTGCGTGACGTCATCCGCGCCGAGGGCCCGCTGCAGCCGCGTCGGGCGATGGAGATCATCGCCGACGTGTGCGCGGCCCTGGACTTCAGTCACCGCAACGGCATCGTGCACCGTGACGTGAAGCCCGCGAACATCATGATCAACCGCGCGGGCGCGGTGAAGGTGATGGACTTCGGTATCGCCCGCGCCATCGCGGACAGTTCGAGCCCGATGACGCAGACCGCGGCCGTGATCGGAACCGCGCAGTACCTGTCGCCGGAGCAGGCCCGCGGCGATCAGGTGGACGCCCGCTCGGACGTCTACTCGCTGGGCTGTGTGCTGTTCGAGGTTCTCACCGGTGAGCCCCCGTTCAAGGGTGATTCCCCGGTCGCGGTCGCGTACCAGCACGTGCGGGAGGATCCCAAGCTGCCGTCGCTGGTCAATCCGTCGGTGCCGAGGGCCATGGACTCGGTGATCCTCAAGGCGATGGCCAAGAATCCGGCCAACCGATACCAGAGCGCCGCGGAGATGCGCAGCGACCTGGTGCGGGTGCTGGGAGGTCAGCGTCCGAGCGCACCGATGGTGCTCACCGACGAGGACCGCACCACACTGTTCGGGGCCGTGGACAGCGGCGCGGGCACGGGAGCGGGCTACCAGGCCGAGCCGGCCCGGGCCGCCACGGCCACCGCCGCTCCGGCCGCGATCCCGGCGTCGACGCCGCCACCGAAGAAGCGCAACAACACCCGCAACGTGCTGCTCGCGCTCGGGGCCCTGGTCGTCGCCGGCATCATCGGGGTTTTCGCCTTCTCCGTGTTGTCGACGCCTACGAAGGTGACGGTGCCGACCGTCGCGGGGATGAGCGCGCAGGAGGCCGAGGCCAAGCTGCGCACCGTCAATCTCGACACCACCATCCAGTCCCGACCCGACGCGGTGGTCGCGACCGGCAACGTCATCGGAACCAATCCGACGTCGGGCAGTTCGGTGGACGAAAACAGCACCGTGACGCTGCTGGTGTCGTCGGGTCCCGAGCAGGTTCAGGTGCCCAAGCTGGCCGGTCTGACGCAGGACGAGGCGGTTCAGGCGCTCAACGCGGCCGGTCTGCGCCTCGACAATGCCGTCCGTCGGGCGCCGTCCGACGCGAGCGAACTGGACAAGGTGGTCGGCCAGGAGCCGTCGGCCGGCGCGAAGACGAGCCTGGACTCGACGGTCGTGGTCGTGCTCGGGTCGGGTCCCGAGCAGGTGCGGATCCCGAACGTGATCGGGCAGACCATCGACGTGGCGCAGCCCAACATCGAGGGCGCCGGGTTCGAGGTCGAGGTCGAGAAGATCGACTCCGGTAAGCCGGAGGGCCAGGTGATCTCCACGTCACCGTCCGGCGGATCGACCGCCGCGAAGGGCGACACCGTCACCGTCCGGGTCTCCAACGGCAAGCTGTTCACGATGCCGAACCTCGCCGAGATGACGGTCTCGCAGGCACTCGAGGCGCTGCGGAAGGCCGGCTGGACCGGGTCGTCGAACCAGCTGGCGCAGACCCGTCAGCAGACGCTCGACACCGACCTGGTGGGCAAGGTCGTCGCCCAGCAGCAGGCCCCGGGCACCGACGTCGCGAAGGACGCGCCGCTGTCGGTGGCGGTGGGCGACTTCGGGATTCCCCGCTAGCGACCGTGACCGGTCGCTGGGCGATCAGCGCGTGAGCGCATCCCCCAGCGACCGTGCGACCTCGTCCTCGAGGGTCGCGACCAGCGTCTCGGCCGGAGCCTGACCGCACACGCCGAGCCAGTTGGCGAGCATCCGGTGCCCGCCCTGGGTCAGCACCGACTCCGGGTGGAACTGCACGCCGTGGATCGGCAGCTCGCGGTGCCGCATCGCCATCACGATGCCGCTGTCGGTGCGGGCGGTGACCTCCAGTTCGTCCGGGATGGTGTCCGGGGCGACGGTCAGCGAGTGGTAGCGGGTGGCGGTGAACGGGTCGGGCAGACCCGCGAGGACACCGCCGCCGTTGTGGTGGACGAGGCTGGTCTTGCCGTGCAGCAGTTCGGGCGCCCGTTCGACGGTGGCACCGAAGGCCGCGCCGATCGCCTGATGCCCCAGGCACACACCCAGCAGCGGTGTCCGCGCGGACGCGCAGGCACCGACCAGCGGCATCGTCGCGCCGGCCCGCTGCGGAGTGCCGGGGCCGGGGCTGAGCAGGATGCCGTCGAAGTCGGCGGCAGCGGCCGCGATCGCGTCGTCCCCGGTCAGCCGGGGGTCGTCGTTGCGCCACACTTCGGCCCGCGTCCCGAGCTGGCCCAGGTACTGGACCAGGTTGAACACGAAGCTGTCGTAGTTGTCGACGACCAGGATGCGCATGGGAAGAAGGGTAATGCGCGGTACCGTGCGGTTGCTACGCGACCGGCCGCGCGTACTCGGTGTGCAACTGTCCGGTGTACGCGGGAACCGTCAGGTGGCCGGATTCCTGCTGGGTGTATCCCAGTCCGTAGCGGACGGCGTACTGCCTGAAGGTCTTGACGCCGGGCTCGTTCGCGAGCGTCGCGGCGAGGCGGGCCGGGTCGCCGATCGCGGTCACGACGTACGGCGGGCTGTAGGTGCGTCCGTGCAGCAGCAGCGTGTTCCCGATGCACCGCGGCGCCGACGTGTTCACGATCCGCTGGTCCTGCATCGCGATCGCCTCGGCACCACCGGTCCACAGCGCGTTGAGCACGCTCTGCACGTCCTGCTGGTGGACGACGAGGTCGTCGGGCGACGCCCCGGCCGGGTACTTGCCGTCGGCGTCACGGGGCGCATCGGTGAGGGTGACGACGACACCGGGTCCGCTGAGTTCGGTGAGCCCGGCCGCGGAGGCCAGCGCGCGGCTCGAGTCCAACGCCTCGGCCACCCGGGAGTCGGTGCCGGCCGCGTTCTCCTGCAGGTCCTGCACCTGGGCGGCCAGTTCGTCGCGGGCGCGGGCCGCGGCATCCGCCTCGACCTGGGCACTGCGCACGAGGTCGGACAATCGGGTCGAATCGGCGGCGCGGATTTCGTTGCCGTGCGAGACTTGCCGCGTCGTCGCCAGCAGCAGTCCCGCGACCAGGCAGACCACCAGGACGGCGATCGGCCAGAAGCCGAACCGCGGGCGACTGGCCTGCGGTTCCTCGTCGACGTCCGGCACCCTCGACCACCACTCCCACCACGGACGATTCGGTGCGCGACCGGTCCTGGCCGTGCTTGTTTGGGTTAGCGTGTACCTACACAACAGGTACAGCCGAATGTACCCTGTCGGCTCGGACCGATCCGGGCGCCGCGCTCGCGGAGATCGATCCACCCGAGCCCGTCTGGGCCCGTCCACACGAGTAAGGAAGTCATGCCGAAGTCGAAGGTCCGGAAGAAGACCGATTACACAGTCAATCCCGCGAACCGCACCCCGGTGAAGGTGAAGGCCGGGCCGTCGAGTGCGCTGTACGTGTCGGTGATGCTCGGATTCATGCTGGTCGGGCTCGCCTGGCTGATCGTGTACTACCTCGCGGGCGAAAACCTCGCATGGATGAACGACTTGGGGGCCTACAATTTCCTCATCGGCTTCGGGTTCATGGTTGTGGGCCTTATCATGACGATGAGATGGCGTTGACCTGTCGGTCTTTTTCGGGACCGCAGTTGTCCACAGCCGGGCAATTACACGCGTGTCATTCATCCCCAGTGTGGATAACTCCTGTGGATAACCAGGGATTTCGTCCACATGTCTGAGGATGAATTCGGTCAACAATCACCGCTCGAGTGGTCCACTCCGCTCGGCGCGGTAGCCGCGCTCGCCGTCGGTGGCATCGCCATGCTCCTCGCGGCGGTCCTGCTGGGACTCGACGCACCGGGACAATTCCTGTCCGTGCTGGCCGCCGCCGGAATGTTCGTGATCGCCGGTCTCGGTGCCAGGCAGCGCCCCAAACTCGCGATCGTGCACGACGGGCCGGCACCCGCCCTCGCGGCGACGCGACTGACGGGTCGCCGGGTCTACCGACGCGACAGCATCGAACGGGCCCGCATCGTCCGCTACCCGCGACTGGGACGACGGGTACCGATGCTCGAGATCGACGCCGTCGACCCGGACGGCACCGAGCGCCTGATGATCTTCGGACGCTGGGATCTCGGCACCGACCCGATCGTGGTGTTCGAGGCGCTGTCCGTGCACGGCCTGGTGCCGCCGGACGATCGGGCCGTGGACCGCGACTGACATCGGGCCGGAACGGTCAGATGGCGGCGACGGCCGCGGCGGTGACGATCAGCGTCAGCAGGCCGACACCGCCGAGCGCGAACCAACCGGCGGTACCGGCGCTCTTGCGGTCCTGCGCGCCGACGACGCCCGGCACGTACAGCAGGGCCGCGGTGGCGGCGGCACCGGCGACCAGGCCGCCCATGTGCCCCCACAGGGAGATCCCGGGGATCGTCACGCTGATCACCACGTTGATCGCGATGACCGCCAGTACCGGCATCGGGCTGCGCTTGAGGCGGAGCAGGATCACCGCCTGCGCTCCGAGCAGACCGAAGATCGCGCCGGACGCGCCCGCCGTGGGGATCAACGGATCGAGCATCAGCACCGACGCCGACCCGCCCAGCAGCGCGATCACGTACACCGCGAGGTAGCGGGCCCGACCGAGCACCATCTCGGTGTCCCGGCCGATCACGTACAGCGCGAACATGTTGACGGCCAGGTGCATCAGACCGATGTGCAGGAATCCGCTGGTGACGATCCGACTGAACTCACCGGCCGCGACAGCGGGACCCCACAGCACCCAGTCGAGGAACAGCGGCGACGCGATGTGGTTGTCCAGCACACTGCGGGACTGCACGGCGGTGACCGCGAAGATCAGCACGTTGACCGCGATCAGGACGTACGTCAGCAGCGGCGTCGGGATCTGCGGGCGCACCGGCGCGCCGGCGACGGTACGCGCCGTCGGCACATCGCGCTGACCGGCGGCGACACAGTCGACGCACTGGTGGCCGACGGACGCGGCACGCAGACAGTCCGGGCACGCGGGGCGGCCGCAACGGGTGCAGGAGAGGGCGGTGGGACGATCGGGGTGACGCACGCACCTCGGCTGAGGTGGCGGGGTGCCCTCGCTCGCCGTGCCACCCCAGCCGGGGTTCGTCATTCGTGGATCCTTACGCGATGGTGATGCTGTTGATCACGACGTCGTCGACCGGGCGGTCGCCACGGTCGACAGCGGTGGTGGCGATGGCGTCGACGACCTTCTTCGACTCCTCGTCCAGCACCTCACCGAAGATGGTGTGGCGACGGTTCAGGTGCGGCGTGGGGCCGACGGTGATGAAGAACTGCGAGCCGTTGGTGCCCGGGCCGGCGTTGGCCATGGCCAGCAGGTAGCCGCGGTCGAACTGCAGTTCCGGGTGGAACTCGTCGCCGAACTTGTAGCCCGGGCCACCGCGACCGGTGCCGGTCGGGTCGCCGCCCTGGATCATGAAGCCGTCGATGACGCGGTGGAAGACGGCGCCGTCGTAGAACGGGCCGGAGGCCTCGCCCTTGGCGTTCTGGGTGGAGTACTCCTTGGAACCGTCGGCCAGGCCGACGAAGTTCTCGACGGTCTTCGGCGCATGGTTACCGAACAGGGCGATCTTGATGTCGCCGCGGTTGGTGTGCAGCGTTGCGGTAGCAGTCTGTGAAGTCACCCCCCTATCGTGCCATTGCACCGGCGGCGACGTGTGCGAGCTGTGCCAGAGTGGAGGCATGATGCGTGCCACCAAGAGTGATTCCACCCCGACGTCCTCGGCCGGCCGCCGACGGGTGCTGATCGGCCTCGGCGCGGTCGTGGCCGCGGCCGGGGCAGCCGTGGTCGCAGCGACCCGCCGTCCGGAGATGCCGCCGGTAGCCGCCAAGCCGCCGTCACTGACCGACCCGCGCCCCTAACCGACGCGGCAGTTGCCGGGGGCCGGCAACCCGGCGAACCGGTCGGTGATCCAGGTCAGCGACTCAGGCAGCCCCAGAACGTACGGCAGGCCGTGGTTGAGCCCGGTGCCCTGACTCATCGGCGGCAGCGGGTTCTCGGTGAGCTGCACGGTGGCACCCTTCGCGCACCAGTCGTCGGCGAGTTGACGCGCCTGCCCACTGGGGACGGTGTCGTCGTGGATGCCGGCTTGGATCAGGACCGGCGCCGTCGGTGTCCGGTTTCCGATCCGCTGCTCGGCGAACAGTTCGGTCGCGAGCGGGTGCCGCGCCAGGACGTCCGACAGCGGCTCACCGGTCCGGGTGAACGACTCTGAGCGCTCGAACCCGAACTTCAGGCGCGTCTCGCCGACACACTGGCCCTGCACGTCCGCGAGCAGTTGCCGGCCACGATCGTTCAACTCGGCCTCGATCAGTGCCCGCGCCTCCGGGTACGCCTGCACGATGCTGTTCAGCGAATAGCCGATCGCACCGACGAGCGAGGAGCCGTCGATCGCGGTGAGTGTCGCGGCCAGATCGGCCGGCGGCGCACCGGCGTACGCACCCCGCACGTCCAGTTCCGGCGCGTACTCGGGAGCCAGTTCCACCGCGGCCGCAGACGCGCCGCCGCCCTGCGAGTAGCCCCAGAACGCCACGGGGCCGTCGGGGGTGATCCCGGTGCCCGGCAACCGTTTCGCGGCGCGGGCCGCGTCGAGCACCGCGTGCGCCTCGGCCGCCCGGTTGACGTACGTGTGCGTTCCCGGGGTACCCAGCCCCTCGTAGTCGGTGAGCACCACCGCGATGCCGCGCGAGAGCAGGGCGTTCACGAACACCACCTCGTACGACGCGATCACACCCGACGGCGGCGTGTACTCGACGACGGTGCCGATCGTCTTCGACGGCGCACACCGGTCGCCCTGGCCCTGCGTTCCGGCCGCCATGCTCACCAGTGGGCGCGGGCCGGGCCCGGTCCACGGCAGCGCCGGATCGAAGTAGGCGCCGGTCACCGCGTTGGGGTTGCCGTGGGTATCGTTGCTGCGGTACATGATCCGTGTCGCGGTCGCGGGGAAGGTGCCCGCCTGCCAGGCCAGCGGAAGCGGCTCGGTGCGGATCACCTCCCCGGCCGGACCCGCCGGCAACTCCACCGGCGGTTGGTAGAAGTCAGGTGGCGCCGCCGCGGCCGGCACACCGGCCATCACCGCACCGATCACTACCGCCGCTGCGGCACAACACCTTCCGATCACGACTACCTCCTGTTGTCGCGCCGACGTGACGCTACTTGGGTGCGGCCCCCCACAGGACCGTCTCGAGGTTGTACCGGGTCATGCGTTCGGTGGAGACCCGCGGCAGTCCGTGGGTGGACCAGAGGATCTCGCCCATGCACTGGAACACCAGCCGAGTCGATCCCGGCATCGTGACACTGCCGTCCTTCACACCCGCCGCGAGCGCGCGATCCCACACGCGGAGCACCTTGCGGCCGTCCTTCTTCAGGAAGTCGAAATGCTCCTTGCCGGTGAGCATCACCCACGACTTGAGGATCGAGATCTCGGCGTCGAATCGCTTACCGGCGGCGCTGCGCATCCGGATCAGCGCGTCGACGGTCTCGAGCGGCGTCCCGCCGACCGCCCCGATCTCCTCGTGGGCGGAGCGCATCCGGGACGAGAAGTGCTGCAGGATCGCGACGAGGATCGCCTCCCGCGACTCGAAGTGGTGGTACAGGCTTCCCTGGGTCAGCCCCACCGCGGTGGCGATGTCCCGGGTGGTCGTCGCGTCGAACCCGCGTTCGGCGAACACGAACCGGGCGGCCTCGAGGATGCGGTCCTGCTTGTCGGACAAGGTCATCGAGTCCTCGCGGTCCCACGACGCGATCACCTTGCGCGCCGTCCGGGCGGAGGCCGAGTCGGACAGGTCGTCGTCGGCCGGCTTGGTGGCGAGACCGTTGAACAGCATGTCGATCGTGCAGCCCGCCACCTTGCGCGCCGCGAACCCGGTGGGCGCCAGCGTGGCACTGTGCGTGAGCGCGACCCGGAGCACCTCGCGCAGGATGCGGGTGTCGACCTCGGGTCGCACGAGCCCCGCGTCCTCGGCGGCGCGAACCAGCGTCTGCCACTTCTTCTCCGACCACCGCGCCTCGGCCGCGAGCAGTGCCTGAAGTTCCTCGTCGTGTGTCCCGGGCACACCCAGGCAGACCTGCAGGGCCCCGGGATGCCGGGCTGACGCATCCGCGACGTCCAGGGCGAACCGTCGGATGGCCTCGACCGAGGAGTCCGCCGGCACCGCCGGGCGCTGGACGGCCGCGACGATGTCGTCACGCAGGCCGCGGACCATCGTCGCGGCCAGCGCTTCCTTGGAATCGAAGTGGTAGTAGAGGCTGCCGGCCAGCATCCCGGTGGAGTTCGCGATGTCCCGCATCGACGTACCCGTATATCCCTTGGCTGCGAACAGCTCCGACGACGCCATCAGGATCTCGGTTCGCTTGTCCGGCCGACCCTTCCCTCCGTCGGCCGAGAGCGGCACCTTTCCGGTACGACTCACTTCATCCCCCCGTTTCCATGTCTTGCTGATCGTTTGTCAGATCACCGGTCGCAGCGACATGCTGCCGCGACCGGACATCGTTCCGCCGTAAACCCGACCGTCACCCACGGACGATCCACCGCACCGGCGCAGGCGTCCCCTGCCACGCCCCGGTTCCGGATCGTCCGAGCGTACGCGCCCGACGAGCAGGAAACGGCCATATGTGCGCAGTACTCGAGTAGTCGCGGCGAGCACCGTGACGGTGCCCGTCTTCGCCTCGTCCACATGCACACATCCATTTCAACGCCAATTGGACGTTCGTGTAGTGGTTTCGCCGGTAATAGACCGCGGTACAAAATCCGGGTCCCGGGGTCGCACGGCGGCGGAACCGGATGACGTTGTCCGTCAGGGGGTATCCGCCGACTCGGTCATCCTGCTGCACCCCTGCGATACCCTCACGAACTGAAACAGGTTCCAACTATGGAGGAGCATCATGGCCGCGTCACCCGAGAGCATCCGGAACACCGTCGACAGCTACATCAAGGCGGTCGCGACCGGTACCGCCGACGACGTCCTGGCGCTGTACGCCGAGGGCGCCAGCGTCGAGGATCCCGTGGGCACCGAACCCCGCACCACCCGCGAGGCGATCCGCGAGTTCTACGCGATCATCGAACCGATGGATCAGGAGGCCGAGTTGGTGACGCTGCGCATCGCGGCGAACACCGCGGCCTTCCACTTCCGTCTGATCACCAAGCTCGGCGATCAGACGCTCGAGATCGCCCCCATCGACATCATGGAGTTCGACGACGACGGCAAGATCGTCAGCATGCGCGCCGTCTGGGGCCAGGAAGACATGATCACGGGCTGATCAGTCCCCGCCGGACACCCGGCCACCCTGCTGCGCGCACATTCGCCTCCCGCGCGCACTGTCGACAGCGCGGCGCACCATCTTGCGCGCAGCAGGTACCGGGCACACGTGCACACCCACCGCGACCCAACGAAAAAAGAGCCACCCTCTCGTTTCCGAGAAAGTGACTCTAGTTCTGTGAATCCAACTTGTGGAGCCTAGGAGATTCGAACTCCTGACATCTGCCTTGCAAAGGCAGCGCTCTACCAACTGAGCTAAGGCCCCGTCTGCACTGTTTCCGGAAACCGGATTCAGCGACTTGTGACCTCGTGCCAGACATCGTCTCCGCGTCGCTTGGACAGCAACTTGGCGAGTCCGAATGCCACCAGCAGTCCGGCTCCCGCAATCAGGACGACCTTCATGTTGGTAACTCCTTCGTCGGCACGTGGAGTGGGCCTAGGAGGACTTGAACCTCCGACCTCTTCGTTATCAGCGAAGCGCTCTAACCGCCTGAGCTATAGGCCCTTGAACCGAGCAGAAGATTACCCCACCGGAGTCGCGGGACCAAAACGGCTCCGGCGGGGCACTGTTTTGCCTGGTCAGTCGGGGTCAGCCAAAGTGACCTGCACGCCGCCGACCAGGTCGGAGCACAGGTTGTAGATGAACGAACCGATCGTCGCGATCGCTGTGATAAGCACCACATTGATCAGGCCGATCATGGCCGAGTAGCCGAACACCTGACCGGACGTCACCAGACCCTCGCTGGAGGTGTCGGTCACGATCTCGGTGAAGGCGCTGTTGAGCCTGTCCCACACGCCCATGCCGTCGAGGACGACGTACAGCAGGCCCACCGCGACCATCCACACGAAGAACAACGCCACCGAGATCACCAGCGACACCTTGAGCATCGACCACGGGTCGACGCGGCGCACCTGGACGGTCGCCCGTAGGCCCTCGCCATCGACCGGCGCGGATGCGGTGAGCGCGACTGGGCTGGCCTTGCGGGCCGTGCCGGCCTGACTCGGGGCTTCAGCGGGCACCGGGTGCCGGACCGTCGACAGGTCCGGCATGTCCTTCGCCAGGTCGGTGCGGGCGATGCTGCGCGTGGGCCCGTCGATGACCGCCGCCTTCGACTTTGCCGCAGTCTTCGCCGCTGCCTTGGCAGGCTGCCCGGTCTGCCCGGTCTTCGCCGCCCCAGGGCCACCCGGACCCCCCTGCGGGCCGCCTGGGGCCGCAGGAGAGGACGTGGGCGGTTTCGGAGCAGCCGTACCGGTGACGACGGGCCGGGCAGACCGAGCCGGCCCGGCCGGCGGCTGAGCCTGGGGCTGGGCCGGCGGCTTGGGGGCGGCCGTGCCCGTCACGACGGGCCGAGTCGACTTGGCCGGCGCCGGCGGGACCGGCTTGCCGTTGGTGGTCGGCGCGACCGGCCCACCGGGTGACGTGGGAGCACCCGACTTGCCGGGAGCGCCCGCCTTACCCGGCGCGCCCGCCGCCGCCCCGGGCGGACCTGTGACGGGTCCGCCCGGGCGGCTCAGGTTGGTCTGCGGCTCCCGCTGCTGTTGCTGCTGTCCCCGCTGCCACGGCGGCGTCTGCCCGGGCCGCTTCGGCTCCGGCGCCTGCTGGGGCCGCTTCGGCTCCGGTGCCTGCTGGGCGGCAGGCTTCGACGCCTGCTCGCCGGCCGACTTCGGTTCCGCCGACTTCGGTTCCGCAGCCTTCGGGGCTGCCGACTTCGGGGCTGCCGACTTCGGTTCCGCCGCCTTCGCGGCCGGCGGATCCTGGGCCGGAGGCTTCTGCGCGTCGGCGGGCTTCGTGTCCGGCTCGGCGGGCTTCGTGTCCGCCTTACCGTCCGTCTTGCCGTCGCCGGGCTGTTGGGGAGTGCTCAACTACGACTCCTTCGCTCCATCGGACGAGCCCGCAACAGCTTCCTCGGGTTCGTCGGCGTTACGCGCGATCGCGAGCAGGGTGTCGCCCTCCCCGAGGTTCATCAACCGCACGCCCTTCGTCTGACGGCCGGCCTTACGCACCTGCTTGGCTGCGGTGCGGATGACACCGCCACCCGAGGTGATCGCGTAGAGCTCGTCGTCGACGTCGACGATGACCGCCCCGACCAGGGTGCCACGTTTCGGGTCGTACTGGATGGTGAGAACACCCTTGCCGCCACGGCCCTGCGCAACGTAGTCCTCGATGGGTGTGCGCTTGGCGTAACCACCGGAGGTGGCGACCAGCAGGTAGGTGCCCTCACGGACCACGTTGAGCGACAGCAGTTCGTCGTCCTGGTTGAACCGCATGCCCTGGACGCCGGACGTCGCACGACCCATCGGGCGCAGCGCCTCGTCGGTCGCGGAGAAGCGGATCGACTGGCCCTTGGCCGAGACGAGCAGCAGGTCGTCGTCGGACGAGCACAGCACCGCGCCCACCAGTTCGTCCTCGTCGCGCAGGTTAACGGCGACGATGCCGCCGCTGCGGTTGGAGTCGAAGTCGGTGAGCTTGGACTTCTTGACCAGGCCGTTGCGGGTCGCGAGCACCAGGTACGGGGCGTCCTCGTACGTCTTGATCTGGATGATCTGCGCGATCCGCTCGTCCGGCTGGAACGCCAGCAGGTTCGCGACGTGCTGGCCGCGGGCGGTGCGGCTGGCCTCGGGCAGCTCGTACGCCTTGGCGCGGTACACCCGACCCTTGGTGGTGAAGAACAGGATCCAGTCGTGCGTGGAGCTGACGAAGAAGTGCCTGACCAGGTCGTCCTGCTTGAGCCCGGCGCCCTGCACGCCCTTGCCGCCGCGCTTCTGCGAGCGGTACAGGTCGGTGCGGGTGCGCTTGGCGTAGCCGGTCTCGGTGATCGTGACGACCACGTCCTCGCGGGCGATCAGATCCTCGTCGGTGACGTCGCCGTCGGCCGCGATGATGCGGGTGCGCCGGTCGTCGCCGTACTTCTCGACGATCTCCGAGAGCTCGTCGCGCACGATCGAGCGCTGCCGCTCCGGCTTGGCGAGAATGTCCTTGTAGTCGGCGATTTCGAGTTCGATCTCGGCCAACTCGTCGATGATCTTCTGACGCTCGAGCGCGGCCAGACGACGCAGCTGCATCGCGAGGATCGCGTCCGCCTGGACGTCGTCGACGTCGAGCAGGTTGATCAGGCCGGCACGCGCGACGTCGACGGTCTGCGACGCGCGGATGAGCGCGATGACCTCGTCGAGCGCGTCGAGTGCCTTGACCAGACCGCGCAGGATGTGGGCCCGCTCCTCCGCCTTGCGCAGCAGGTAGCGCGTGCGGCGGACGATGACCTCGAGCTGGTGGGTGGTGTAGAGCCGGATCATCTGGTCCAGGCGCAGGGTGCGCGGCACCCCGTCGACGATGGACAGCATGTTGCAGCCGAAGCTGGTCTGCAGCTGCGAGTGCTTGTAGAGGTTGTTCAGCACCACCTTGGCGACGGCGTCACGCTTGATGACGACGACGATGCGCATGCCGACGCGGTCGGACGACTGGTCCTCGATCTTGGAGATGCCGGCGATCTTGCCGTCCCGCACCTGCTCGGCGATCGAGGTGATCAGGTTGTCCGGGTTGACCTGGTACGGCAGCTCGGTGATGACGATCTGGGTGGCGCCGCGATCGGATTCCTCGATCTCGACGACACCACGCATGCGGACCGAACCACGGCCCGTGCGGTAGGCGTCCTGGATGCCCTGGCCGCCGACGATCAGGCCGGCGGTCGGGAAGTCGGGGCCCTTGACCCGCTCCATGACGGCCTCGAGGGTGGCTTCCTCGTCGGCCTCGTGGTTGTCGAGCGCCCAGTAGATGGCCTCGGCGACCTCGCGCAGGTTGTGCGGCGGGATGTTGGTGGCCATACCGACGGCGATGCCGCCGGAACCGTTGATCAGCAGGTTCGGGACACGGCTCGGCAGAACCGTCGGCTCCTGCGTCTTGCCGTCGTAGTTGGGGACGAAATCGACTGTGTCATGGTCGATCTCGCGCACCATCTCCATGGCGAGCGGAGTCAGGCGGCACTCGGTGTAACGCATCGCGGCCGCGCCGTCGTTGCCGCGGGAACCGAAGTTGCCCTGGCCGTCGACCAGCGGGTAGCGCAGCGACCACGGCTGCGCCATACGCACGAGGGTGTCGTAGATCGAGCTGTCACCGTGCGGATGGTAATTACCCATCGTCTCGGCGACGGGGCGTGCGGACTTCACGTACCCGCGATCCGGGCGGTAGCCGTTGTCGTGCATCGCGTACAGCACGCGACGGTGCACGGGCTTGAGGCCGTCGCGCACGTCGGGCAGCGCGCGGCCCACGATCACGCTCATCGCGTAGTCGATGTAGCTGGACTGCATCTCCTGCTGGATGTCCACCGGCTCGATGCGGTCGTGCCCCGATTCCTCCGGCGGCAACGTGGTGTCAGTCATCGGCTCCTCTTCTTCTCAGCAAACGGTCCTGGTAGAGCCTGCGGACCCTGGGCGTGCGAAGCGTGAAGTTCGATGGCTCCGCTGCCACGCACACGCAACCCGTCAAGTCTATAGGTGCAGGTCAGCCAGACCCGGCAGCACTCGCTGATTCCCGGGCACTACCCGACCGTCGAGCCGAGCCGCGTGAGGGCGTACTTGGTGATCGCGATCAACGCGGACTTCGCCGACTCCCGGTCGCGGGCGTCGATGGACAGGATCGGCACGTGCGCCGGGACGGCGAGGGCCTGCCGAATCTCCTCGAGCGGGTATCGCGGCGCGTCGTCGAACTCGTTGACCGCCACCACGAACGGCAGGTTGCGGGCCTCGAAATAGTCCACCGCGGCGAACGACTCGTCCAGTCGGCGGGTGTCGATCAGCACGATCGCCCCGATGGCCCCGCGGATCAGGTCGTCCCACATGAACCAGAACCGCTGCTGCCCCGGCGTCCCGAACAGGTACAGCACCAGATCCGGAGCGAGGCTGATGCGGCCGAAATCCATCGCCACCGTCGTGGTCGACTTCTGCGGGATGGCGGTGAGATTGTCCACACCGTCCGACGCGCTGGTGACCAGTGCCTCCGTCCGCAGCGGGACGATCTCCGACACCGCACCGACGAGGGTGGTCTTGCCGACACCGAAGCCACCCGCAATGACGATCTTGGTCGAGGTCACCCGGTTGCGCTCAGAGCTAGATGTTGCGTAGTCCACCGAGGACCCTTTCGATAAGTTCGCGGCGTTCGGTGTCGCTCGCGTCGTCTTGGAGGGTTGCCAGGATCCGCAGGTGACCGGACTCCACGAGGTCGGCGACGAGCACCCGCGCCACACCGATCGGTACCCCCACGCGTGCGGCGATCTCGGCTACCGACGGCGACTGCGCACACAACGCGATGATCGTCGCCTCGATGTCCCCGAGGTCCGGGCTGTAGAAGTCCTGCGGCATCGCCTGGATCAGGGCCTCGAGCGCCAGCTCCACCGCCGGTTTCGTCCGGCCCGAGGTGAGCGAATACGGCCGCACCAGGCTCGGCCCACGCGTGCTCGCCTCGTCGTACTCGTCGTTCATCCGCACGGTCCGGTCAGGATCCGAACATCGATCGCGGCGTGGCCTGCACCGAGTCGCCGACGCGCTCGACGAGCAACGCCATCTCGTACCCGACCTGACCGATGTCGCACGACGACGACGTCAGCGCGGCCAGGTGAGTTCCGTCGCCGACGCTCATCAACAGCAGGTAGCCGCGCTGCATCTCGACGACGGACTGCAGGACTCCGCCACCGTCGAACAGGTTCGACACCCCCACGGACAGGCTGGCGAGCCCGGAGGTGACCGCGGCGAGCTGCTCCGCGCGATCACGCGGCAGGTGCTCACTGCCCGCCATGAGGAGACCGTCCGCGGACACCAGCACCGCGTGTGCGACGCCCGGGACCTCCCTGGCGAAATTCGAGACCAACCAGTCGAGCGGATGGGCGCCGCCGGAGCCGTTCCCCCCGTTCGACACCATTCCTTGATCGATACTCATGCGTCTCCTCCGATGATGCCGGCGCGCTCGGCCGCACTCGCTGCGCGGCCCTCGCGCGTCCCCTTTTGGTGACGGCTCAGATTCTCACGAACGGCGTCGGGATCGCGCAGTCGCGCCAGGGTGGCACGACGTCGGCCGCCGACGTCGACCCCGCCCGGAACCAGTCGATGTCCCGGCGAGCGCTGTGGCAGACCCGATTCGGTCCTCGCCTCGACCGGCGCCTCGCCGGCACGCTGGGCGGCGCTCCAGCCCTGGTCGGCCGCCGATGCCCACTCGAACTTGCCGAGGCTTCCGGACTCGGTCGGATCCGTGAGCCAGTCCGTCACCATGCCCGAGAAGATCGGCGTCCCGGAAGTCGTGACCTCCTGCGATTCGGTGATGTTCGGACGCGCCTGGAAGAACGACGCGGTCTTGGCGCTGTTGCTCAGGTAGCGGTGACGCCGGGCCGACGACGGGCCGTCGACGGACTCCCTGCGCGGGGGCTCCGCGGGCACGGGCGACTCGAACGCCGGTGCGGCGGGAGCAGGCACGGGCGACTCGAACGCCGATACGGCGGGAGCAGACGCGGGCCGCGGAGGAACATCGGCCTCCGGTGTGCGGCGCGGCAGGTCGCTGGCGCCGGGGGTGCGGCGCGGCAGGACCACCGCGCCGGGCGTCCGCTGCGGCAGCTGGGCCGACGGATGCGATGCCGGTTCCGACGCGGGCCGGGCCGGGACGGTGACCAGTTGCGGCATCCCACCGGTGGGAACGACGGTCACCTGCGGCAGCCCGTTGGTGTCGACCCGCGGAACCGGACCGGTCTGCGGCATCTCGAGCGGCGAGACCAGCAGGCTGTCGGGAACGTGCACGCTCGCGGTGACACCCTGATCGGGCGGCGACGCATGCGTCGGCCGCAGGTGGACGGTGAGACCGTGCCGGGCCGCGAGACGACTGACGACGAACAGGCCCATGTGCCGGGCCGTCTCCGGGCCGACCGAGCCACCCGAGGCGAGGCGCGCGTTGATCTCGGCGAACCGGTCTGCGGGGAGGCCGATTCCGCTGTCGGCGATCTCGAGGAACATGCCGCCGTCGGACGCACGGGCGAAGGAAATCCTGACCCGGCTGTCCGGCGGGGAGGCGCGCAGCGCGTTGTCGAGCAGTTCCGCGAGCAGGTGCACGACGTCGGCCGCGACGGCACCGCTCAGCGCGCCCTGCGGGGTGGACCCGACCTGTACCCGCTGGTACTCCTCGACCTCCGACATCGCGGCGCGCACCGTGTCGCCGACCTGTACCGGGGCGGAATGGCCGCGGCGGATCCGGTTGCCCGACAAGATCAGCAGGTTGTCGCCGTTGCGTCGCATGCGGGCGGCGAGGTGGTCGAGCCGGAACAGGCTCTCGAGCCGCTGGGGGTCCTTCTCCTCGAACTCGAGGTTCTCGATGAGGCCCAACTGCTGGTCGACCAGCGATTTGCTGCGCCGGGCGAGCGTCTCGAACATGTCGCCGACCTGCAGGCGCAGGTGTGCCTGCTCGCCGGCGAGGCGAAGTGCCTGACCGTGCATGTCGTCGACGGCACGGGCGAGTTGGCCGATCTCCTCGGTGGTGTGCACCGGGATAGGTTCGAAGTCGGTGACCGCGGAGCCGTCACCGACCTTGATGCGTTCGATGGCATCGGGCAGGTCCATGTCGGCCACGTCGAGTGTCGCCTGCCGGAGCCGACGGATCGGGCGGACCAGCGAACCGGCGACCAGGATTCCCAGCACGATCGTCGCGAGCAGGGTTACCAGCACCACCGCCGCGGCGCGCAGCGCCGCGGCCCGAGTCTCGTCGGCCTTCGCGGACACCAGATCGATGATCGATTCCGTCGAACGCTTGATCATCGGGGTGTAGATCTGCTGACTGTCGAGCATTGTCTGATGCATCTCGGGCCTCGGTGGTGTGCCCGCCGGTGTGCCGAGCATCAGGTCGAGACGGGTGTCGACGGCCTGACGCAGCCCGTTCAGATCGGGGTCGTCGGCCGGGAAGTAGCGAGCCAGGACGTCGATCATGGCCAACTCGGAACCGATGGCCGAAACCAGCGCGGTGTCGGGGGACTTCGGGTCCTGGTACCGCTTGATGACCGCCAGCGTCTGGTCGAAGAGCCGACGCTGCGAAGCCCAGGCATCGACGAGTCGGTTGACCTCCTCGACGATCACCTCGTCGCCGATCGGCGCGATGGCCGCGACAACGGTGTTCGCCGCAGCCTCCTGGATCGCGGCGGTGCGGGCGCCGAGTTCGTCGAGCGACAGCGTCGTCATCTCCGAACCGAGCGCCTCGGTCTCGTCGATCACCCGTTCGACGGAGGCGACCAGCTCGGCATCCAGCCCGGAGTCCGCAATCGTCTCCCGCACCTTCCGGATCGACTCGTCGACCCGCGCGGCATCCTCGGCCGGCGATCCCTGTCGGGACAGGTGATTGGCGACGGCGAACCCGGTGGCGATGTCCATGTCCAGCATCGGCGCGACGATCTCGGTCTGCTTCGCGGCCTTACCGAAGTCGGATGCGGTGCCGAGGGCATCCCGCACCTGCAGACCGCCGAGCACCGTTGCCACCGTGATCGGGAGGGCGACCACTGCGGTGACCTTCCAGCGCAGACCCCAGCCCTCGAGGTTCCACAGCCTCCCCAGCCTGCTGCCAGGCGGCGATTGGGTCTTCATCGTCCAAGCTCGCTTTCCCACCCCAGGTGCGGCACGAGTTGTCGCACTCGCACCCTCCCCCGGACCCCTTAACCAGTTTCGCCGGCGAAGTCGAGGCAGACTCCATGGCCGCCCCGGAGTCTAGAGCCGCCGAGCCGGGCAAAGAAGTGATTGAAATCACATTTGCCCGGCTCGGTGCAGGAACCCACTCAGACGTCGAGGAAGCGGACGTCCTTCGCGTTGCGGGTGATGAAGCTGCGGCGCGCCTCGACGTCCTCACCCATCAGCACACTGAACAGTTCGTCCGCGGCCGCGGCGTCGTCGAGGGTGACCTGGCGCAGCACACGGACGCTCGGATCCATCGTGGTCTCCCACAGTTCCTTGGCGTTCATCTCGCCGAGGCCCTTGTAGCGCTGGATGCCGTCGTCCTTGTTGATCTTCTTGCCCGACGACAGACCGGCCTCGAGCAGACCGTCGCGCTCGCGGTCGGAGTACGCGAACTCCGGCGCGGACCCCTTCTGCCACTTGAGCTTGTACAGCGGCGGCTGGGCCAGGTAGACGTGCCCCTGCTCGACGAGCGGACGCATGAACCGGAACAGCAGCGTCAGCAGCAGTGTCGCGATGTGCTGGCCGTCGACGTCGGCGTCGGCCATCAGCACGATCTTGTGGTACCGCAGCTTGGCGATGTCGAACTCGTCGTGGATGCCGGTGCCGAACGCGGTGATGATCGACTGGACCTCGGCGTTCTTGAGGACGCGGTCGATCCGGGCCTTCTCGACGTTGATGATCTTGCCGCGCAGCGGCAGGATCGCCTGGTACATCGAGTCACGGCCGGACTTGGCCGAGCCGCCGGCGGAGTCGCCCTCGACGATGTAGATCTCGCACTTGCTCGGATCGTTGGAGCGGCAGTCGGCGAGCTTGCCGGGCAGGCCGCCGATGTCGGTGGCGCTCTTGCGGCGGACCAGCTCACGCGCCTTGCGGGCCGCGGTGCGGGCCTGCGCCGACGACACGGCCTTGGAGACGATGGTCTTGGCGTCGGCGGGGTTCGACTCGAACCAGTGCGCGATGTGCTCGTTGCACGCCTTCTGCACGAACGACTTGACCTCGGTGTTGCCGAGCTTGGTCTTGGTCTGGCCCTCGAACTGCGGCTCGGACACCTTCACCGAGATGATCGCGGCCAGGCCCTCGCGGATGTCGTCGCCGGACAGCTCCGGATCCTTGTCCTTGACGAGCTTCTTGTCCTTGGCGTACTTCTTCACCACCGAGGTGAGCGCCGCGCGGAAGCCCTCCTCGTGGGTGCCGCCCTCGTGGGTGTTGATGGTGTTCGCGAACGTGTGCACGGACTCCGAGTAGCCGGAGTTCCACTGCATCGCGATCTCGAGTTCGTGGCCGGTGCCCTTGGCGGTGAAGCCGACGACCGAGTTGTGGATCGGCTGCTTGGTGCGGTTGATGAACCGCACGTAGTCCTCGAGGCCGCCCGGGTAGTGGTAGACGCGGGACTTGACCTTCGGCGCCTTCGGTGCGGCGGCCTCCGCCTCGGTCTCGGTCGCGGTCTTCGGAGCCTCGGCCGTCGGGCTGACGACGTCGTCGGTGACCTCCTCCTCGGCGACGCGCTCGTCGGTGAGGGTGATGGTCAGTCCCTTGTTGAGGAACGCCATCTCCTGCAGGCGACGGGCGACCGTCTCGAAGTTGAAGGTGGTGGTCTCGAAGATCTCGGAATCCGGCCAGAACCGGACGGTGGTGCCGGTCTCGGAGGTCGGCTCGCCCTGCACCAGCTGGCCGGGCTTGGCGTGGTCGTACGTCTGGGACCAGTGGTAGCCGTCGACGTTGATGTCGACCTCGACCTTGGTCGACAGCGCGTTGACGACGGAGATGCCGACGCCGTGCAGGCCGCCGGACACCGCGTACGCGTCGGAGTCGAACTTGCCGCCCGCGTGCAGCTGCGTCATGACGACCTCGACGGTGGGCGCACCGGAGGCGTGCATCGCGACGGGGATACCGCGGCCGTCGTCGACGACCTTGATGCCGCCGTCCTCGAGCAGCGTCACCTCGACCTTGCTCGCGTAGCCGGCCATCGCCTCGTCGACCGAGTTGTCGACGACCTCCCAGATCAGGTGGTGCAGGCCGCGTTCACCGGTGGAACCGATGTACATGCCGGGACGCTTGCGGACGGCTTCCAGTCCCTCGAGGACGGTGATGGAGGAAGCGCCGTAGGAGGTGCTCTTTTCTGACTTCTGGGCAGCCACGGGTGGGTAGCTCTCCTTCTCCGTCGAACGGGGCGTGGACATACGCCACGGGTTACCGGCACATCTTACGTGCAGGCGCCGACACGCAGGGCATCTAACACACCCCTGACCGGCCCGCAGGCGACTTTTCTCGGGCCGGGGCGGGTGAAACCCTAGGCGGAACCGGCGCCGAGGCTGTCGCTGCCGGTGTCCGCACGAAGATCGTCGACGAACGCCGACGTCAGCCGCGCCACGTCGGGCCCGTGCGAGATCGGCGACCAGTGCCCGGCGGGCAGTTCCTGTCGCCGCAGGTCGGAGACCCACCGTCCGGTGTCCTCGTAGCCGACCGGGCGCACCGCCAGGTCCCGACGGTTGAGGATCAGCTGCACGGGAACATCGGTGCGCCGCTCCCGCGGGCGGCGCAGCCGGGGCCGGATGTTGGCGCGGTACCGCTTGAGCCCGGTGATCATGTCCACACGCAGCGTCGGCGCCGGACGGACCAGCGACGGGTCCATCCGATCGAAGAACCGGAGGAACGTGGGCCAGATCCGCCACAGCCCCAGCCGGAACGGCAGCGTGCCGACGCCGGGGATCTGGAACAGCACCGTGTACGACGACGCCGCGGCCTGCGCGAGCGGTCCGGCCACCCGGCCCTGCGCCAGCGACCGCCGCATCCACGCCCCCAGGTGGTCGAGGTTCGGTCCCGAGATGGACGTGTACGACGCGATCCGCTCCTGCGCCCCCGGTTCGCAGACGGCCTCCCACGTCTCCACCGCGCCCCAGTCGTGCGCGAGCACGTGCACCGGGGCGTCGGGGCTGACGGCGTCGATCACCGCGAACAGGTCCCGCGCCAACTCCGGCAGCGCGTACGACGACACCGCGGTCGGCGCGGAACTGGCCCCGGCGCCGCGGGTGTCGTAGCTGACGATCCGGAACCGGTCCGCCAGATGCGGGATGACGTGCTGCCACAGCTCGTGGGTGTCGGGCCAGCCGTGCACCAGCACCAGCGTCTCGCCGTCCGGGTTGCCCTGCTCGAAGACCGCGAGCCGGACGTCACCGTTGGTGACGAACCGGAGGTGCGACGATGCCGGTCCGTCGGTGTGCGACGTGCTCATGAAAGTTCCTCTCGGTCAAGCCTTTCGGGCTGCAGATCAGAGATCGAGGATGAGACGGCCGCCGTCGGCACGGGAAACGCACACGAGCATGTGGTCCTCCCGTTCCTCCGGCGTCAGACGCGATTCGCGGTGGTCCGGCGTGCCCGACAGCACCCGCACCCGGCACGTGCCGCAGAAGCCCTGCCGGCACGAGTAGCCGACACCGGGCAGGCGTGCCCGGATCACCTCGAGTGCCGACTCGTCGGCCGGGACGTCGAGCACCTCCCCGGTGCTCACCAACTGCACCTGGAACGGGCTGCCGCCGAGAACCGGTGGCGGCCCGAACCGTTCGAAGTGCAGCGCCTTCGCACCCGAGGCCGCGAAGCCGTCGCGGACGGCGTCGAGCATCGGGGTGGGGCCGCAGCAGTACACCGCTCCCCCGGCCGGCGCCCGGTCCAGCAGGGCGGCCGCGGTGGGCAGGCCGAACTCGTCGTCGGGGCGGACGGACACCCGGTCGGGCTCCCACGACGCGATCTCGTCGAGGAACGGCATGGAGTCGCGGGAACGGCCGGAATACACGAAGTGCCAATCCATTCCGTTCTCCCGAGCGGAACGGACCATCGCGATGATCGGCGTGATGCCGATGCCACCGGCGACGAACAGCGCGCGGCCCTCGGGGACGAACGGGAAGCCGTTGCGCGGACCACGCACCGTGACGGTGGTGCCCGGAGCGAGGCCGTGCATCTCGATCGACCCGCCCCCGCCGTCGGGAATCGCGCGGACGGCGATGCGATAGTGCCGGCGATCGGCCGGGTCGCCGCACAGCGAGTACTGGCGCCGCAGCCCCGATGGCAGGTGGAAGTCGAGGTGGCAACCGGGCTGCCACGCGGGCAGGTCACCGCCGCCGACGGCCGCGAAGGTCAGCGCCGCGACGTTCTCGTCCTCGGCGACGATCGCGCGGTCGGTGACGATCAACGTCAACGCGGTGTCCGGGTTGTGACCGGCCACGGCCGGGTCGTAGTCGTACGCGGTGAGCACACGCAGGTACTTGTCCGCGACGGCCTCGACCAGCGTCATGGCCCGGTCGGGCCGGTCCCGTCCCTGCAGGTCGGCCGGCGGGGCCGGTCGATCGAATGCCTCACGTGTGGTGAGCAGATCGCGCACCCGGGGCAGTTTCACCGCGTGGCCGCCCGCGCCGCCGGGGAGGACGCCAGGTAGGCCACGGCCTGGGCCGTGGACCCCTCCTTGCCCGGGTGGTAGTCACGACGGAAGTAGGTCGACATCCGTTTGCCGAGTTCCATTGCGGTGGGCAGGGTTCCACGCCGGCCGGCGGCGACGAAGTCGGACACCTTCGGGCGGCGACGACTCGGCGCCCAGTTCGCGAGCTCCGGGTCGTTGCGCATCAGGAATCGGGTACCGCGCACCCACAGCCACACGATCATCGGGGTCACGAGTAGCTGGGTGCGGATCCGGCGCGCCTCCCGCTTGTCGAAGTAGCGCATCACGTCGTAGGCGACCGAGCGGTGCTCCACCTCCTCGGCACCGTGCCAGCGCAGCAGGTCCAGCATCGTGGGGTGGACGCCGGCCCGGTCGAGTCCGTCGGCGTTGAGCACCCAGTCCCCCAGGAACGCGGTGATGTGCTCGACGGCCGCGATGATCGCGAGGCGCTCGATGAGGTGGTTCTCGGCGCGGCGACCGGTCAGCGGCCGGGGCCCGAGCAGCTTCCGGAACGTCCAGTGCATCTGATCGGTGTACGGCGTCGGATCGAGCCCGTTCGCGCACAGGTGCTCGAGCACTCCGGTGTGGGCGCCCGCGTGCATGGCCTCCTGGCCGATGAACCCGACGACGTCCTCACGCAATTGCTCGTCGCCGATGAGAGGCAGTGCCTCCTTGTAGGTCTCGACGAACCACTCCTCGCCGGCCGGCAACAGCAGGTGCAGGACGTTGAAGACGTGGGTGGTGAACGGGTCGCCGGGGATCCAGTGCATCGGCAGATCGGACCAGTCGAACTCGACGTTGCGCGCCTGCAGCAGGATGTGGTCCGGCTCGGCGGTCGGCGGGTGCGCGGTGTGCATTGCGGACATGGTCACTCCCAGGTACTGAGGCGGATCCCGTCCGCCGCACCACGGCAGCATCGTGACCCAGTTCACTCACTCGACGAAGTGGCGTAACTGTAACACGGCGTTATAGGTAAACCTAGGGGTCAGCCGTAGGTGTCCCGCGGGCCCCGACCGGAAATGTGCCGATCGCCCTTTCTCCAGCTCGGAGCGGTGGGACCGGTGATCCGCAGCGACTTCACGACACCGTTCCCGACGGCCGCCGCGATCTTCGCGAGGATCTGCGACTGCATCATCCGCAGCTGCGTGGCCCACGCCGTCGACTCCGCCGACACGCTGAGCACGCCCTCGCGCAGACCGGTCGGCTCGGCGTGGGACGCGATGTCCGGGCCCACGACGTCGGCCCAGCGCCCCAGCACCGTGCCCTCCGACACCTGCGGCGACCAGCCGCGCTGCTTCGACACCGCGCCCAGGAGCGCACCGAACGGCTGCGGATCGCGGTCGTCCGGCCCCGACCCCGACCAGTTCCGCCGGCGCCTCGAGCGCACCGCCCGGATGCCGCCGGTGCGCGGCGACGACCGCCCCTGCCCGACGGCCTTGCCGTTGGCCTTGGCCGCGGCACGTGCCTCCTCGAGCGCCCGCCGGGCCAGATCGATGCCCTTGAGTTCCGGCTCCGGACCGGACCGGGATTCGGGCTGTTCGTCGGTCATCGGTCCTCTCCCGTCATGGTGATCCGGCCCAGCGCGGTGACCTGCGAGATCCGCCCGTGGTCGGTGTCGTGCGCCTGCACCCCGAAACGCGTCGCGTCCAACTCGGCCGGCACGTCCTCGGCGACGGCCGCGGTGATCAGGACCTGCTCGGCCTCGGCCGCCACTCCGGCCAGGGCGGTCCGGCGCTTGCGGTCGAGCTCGGCGAACACGTCGTCGAGCATCAGCACCGGGTCACTACCGTCGTCACGCAGCAGGAAGAACGCGCCCAGTCGCATCGAAAGCGCGAAGGACCACGATTCCCCATGGCTGGCAAAGCCTTTCGCTGGCTGATCGCCGAGGTGCAGCTCGAGGTCGTCGCGGTGCGGGCCCACCAGGCACACACCGCGCTCGATCTCCCGCTGCCGCATCACCGATAGCTCGTGCAGAAAGCTCGCCTCGAGCAGTTCCCCGTCTTCGCGGTCGGGTTCCCTTGTCGGGTCCAGTAATTCGGGAGGAAGCGAGCTGCCGAGACTGCTGCGGTATCGCACCGACGCCGGTCGCGACTCCGGTGCCAATGATCGGTACGACGCCACCAGGTGCGGCGCGAGATCGTGGACCAGACGCAGCCGGGCCGCGAGCAGCTGGGCACCGTGCACCGCGAGGTGTCCGTCCCAGACATCAAGGGTGGCAAGGGCACTCGCCCCGTCCGACGACCTGGACCCGCGGCGCAGTGCACCGCCGGCGGTCTTGAGCAGTGCCGACCGTTGCCGCAGTACCTTGTCGTAGTCGGCACGCACCGCGGCCATCCGCGGGATCCGCGACGTCAGCAGTTCGTCGAGGAACCGTCGACGGTCGCCCGGGTCACCCCGTACCAGCGACAGGTCCTCGGGTGCGAACAGCACCGTCTGCAGGATCCCGACGATCTCCCGCGGCCGACGGGCCGGCGACTGGTTGATCCGGGCCCGGTTGGCCTTCCCGTCGTTGATCTCGATGTCGATGCCCAGTTCGCGGCCGTGGTTGACCACGATCGCGCCCGCGTAGGCCTGGGCGGCACCCGCCCGGACCAACGGCGCATCGGTGGACACCCGATGCGAGGACAGCGTCGACAGGTAGCCGAGGGCCTCGAGCAGATTGGTCTTGCCGTGCCCGTTCCGCCCCACGAACACGGTGGCACCGGGCTCGAGATCGACGGTCACGGCATCCCACGACCGGAAGTCTCGGAGCGAGAACTTGCGGACGAACATTTACGTTCCCGACCGTCCGACCACCGCGAGCTGCATCGTGAGATGTCCCTCCACTAGTGGTGATTCGAGCGGGGTCCTGCGACGCCGAATCAGCCCGGCAGCCGCACCGGCATCAGCAGGTAGGTGTAGTCGCTCTCGGGAGCCGGGAAGGCACCGGACTCGCCGCGCTCGGGCTCCTCCTCGCCGGCGGGACGCAGCACCGCCGGGCGGCTGGGCGTGGTGAAGCCGAACAGCACCCGCTCCGAGTGCAGCGAGGCGAGTCCGTCGATGAGGTAGCCGGGGTTGAACGCGATGATCAGCGGCTCGCCCTGGAAATCGGCTTCCAGCGCCTCCTCGGCGCGGCCCGCGTCGTCACCGCCCGCGGACAGCAGCAGACCCTCGGTGTTGAACTCGAGACGCACCTGCGCGCCGCGCTCGGCGACCAGGGCGACACGCTTGATCGCCTCGACGAGCGGTGCCACCTCGACGGTGGCCATCGCGGTGTGCTCGGCCGGCAGCAACTGGCGGAACTTGGGGAACTCGGCGTCGAGCAGGCGGGTGGTGGTGCGACGGCCGTCGGCGACGATGCCGAGCATGCCCTCCGAACCGACCGATGCCCCGGCTCCGAGCGCGAGCTCGACCGGTGCAAGGGTGTTGCCGCCCAGCGTCTTCGCGGATTCGGACAGCGTCTTGGCGGGGATGAGCACCGCGGCGGAGGTCTCGCCGGCGGTGGGCATCCACTCGAGTTGACGGACGGCCAACCGGAACCGGTCGGTGGCTGCGAGCACGACGTTGGTGCCCTCGATCTCGACCCGGATACCGGTGAGCATCGGGAGAGTGTCGTCCTTGCCCGCCGCGACCGCGACCTGGCTGACGGCCTCGGAGAACAGATCCGCCGGGACCGAACCGGTCTGCTGCGGCAGCGATGGCAGCTGCGGGTAGTCCTCGACGGGCATGGTCGGCAGCGAGAACTTGGCGCTACCGCACGTGATCAGTACGCGAGTGCCGTCGACGGTGACGTCGACCGGCTTGTTGGGCAGGGCGCGGGTGATGTCGGCGAGGAGCTTGCCCGACACGAGGACCTGGCCCGTGGTGGTTACTTCAGCGGAGACGCGGACCTGCGCCGAAACCTCGTAGTCGAAACCGGAGACGGTCAGGCCCTGTTCGTCTGCACCGAGGAGAACGCCGCCGAGGACGGGAACCGGCGGCCGCGAGGGCAGGCTGCGCGCGACCCATGCGACGGAGTCGGCGAAGTCCTCCCGAGCAACGCGAAACTTCATACTTCCAAGCTCCATTGCTCGGGTGTTCCTCTCGGTAGGCACGGACGAATCTGCAGCAGCTGCGCTAGCAGTCTGACACAGCGGCCAGGGGACACCGTATGCGTTCGGAGGTCATGTTGAAAAGCGGGCGCCGGCGCCTCGAGACACCTCGAGGCGGGCTGTGAACAGTCGGGTTCGACCCGGTTGTTCACAGGGCCTGTTTTCAAAGAACTTCTCTCGAGAAGACTTCAGTCTCAGTAATAGGCACTGTGGAAACTGTGGATGGACGGCCGAAGTCGCTGGTCCCGGGTACTCGAGGCATGGGGACTTCTCGAGGATGCACTCGAGGATGAATCGGTTGCGGTTGTGGATACCTCGAGACAGTTCGAAATCTGTCCCCCGGTTCTCCACAACCATTGCACCCTATACACACACCTATCCACAGGTGTTAATCCTTTCGGATTCGTGTCTCGAGTCACCCCGGAAACACGACATCCGCACGGGGAGATCCGTGCGGATGTCGGTGGATCGAGCGACGCGACCGTTCTCGAGACGAGCCGGCTCGAGAACGGTCGCGCGTCAGCTCTTGGAGCGCTGCTTGATGCGGGCGGTGAGCTCCTGCACCTGGTCGTAGACCTTGCGACGCTCGGTCATCTCCTTGCGGATCTTCTTGTCCGCGTACATGACTGTCGTGTGGTCCCGGCCGAACGTCTGCCCGATCTTGGGCAGGGACAGGTCGGTGAGCTCACGACACAGATACATGGCGATCTGGCGGGCCTGCGCGAGCGGCCGGGCCTTGCCGGGTCCACAGAGGTCGTCGATCGACGTGTTGAAGTACTCGGCGGTCACCGCCATGATCGTCGCCGCATTGATCTCGAGTGCCGCGGAGTCGGGCATCAGGTCCCTGAGCACCACCTCCGCGAGCTTGAGGTCCAGCGCCTGCCGGTTGAGCGACGCGAACGCCGTCACCCGGATGAGAGCCCCCTCGAGTTCGCGGATATTGCGTTCGATCCGGCTGGCGATCAACTCGAGGACGTCGTAGGGGACGTCCAGGCGGTCCATCCGTGCCTTCTTCGACAGGATCGCGATCCGTGTCTCGAGTTCCGGCGGCTGGACGTCGGTGATCAGTCCCCACTCGAAGCGGGTCCGCAGGCGCTCCTCGAGTGTCGCGAGCTGCTTGGGCGGGCGGTCCGAGGACACCACGATCTGCTTGTTCGCGTTGTGGAGGGTGTTGAAGGTGTGGAAGAACTCTTCCTGGATACCTTCCTTGCCCTCGATGAACTGGATGTCGTCGACGAGCAGGATGTCGGTCTCACGGTACCGCCGCTTGAAGGCGACCTTGCGGTCGTCACGAAGACTGTTGATGAAGTCGTTCGTGAACTCCTCGGTGGAGACGTACTTGACCCGCATCCCGGGGAACAGTCGCTGTGCATAGTGGCCGGCGGCGTGCAGCAGGTGCGTCTTGCCGAGGCCGGACGCACCCCAGATGAACAGTGGGTTGTAGGCGCGGGCCGGCGCCTCCGCGATCGCGACTGCGGCGGCGTGCGCGAACCGGTTGGACGCGCCGATGACGAACGTGTCGAAGGTGTACTTGGCGTTGAGGCTGTTGCCGCCCGACGACGCCGTCGTGGTGCTGGCCGGCGGCTTGGTGAAGTACGACGGCCACGATTCGTGGACGCTGGCCAGCGCTTCCCGATCGTCGTCGACCTCCTCGGGCTCGGCGAGGTCCACCGGTGCGGGATCGACGGCGTTCATCACCAGATGGCGCCGTCGGATCGTGTCGTTGCTGGTCAGACGCTCGTCTGACGCATCGGTGTCCTCGGACGGTGCGGCGATGCGCACGCCCAGTCCCTCGACCTTCTGCCCCAGATGGAGGTTGAGGGCACGCAGGATCGGCTCCCGCAGATCCCGTTCGATCGCTTCCTGCGCGAGCGGCGAGGGCACCGACAGCAGCGCGAAACCCTGCGCGTAGGTGAGCGGCTTGACCAGCGCGAGCCATGCCTTCTGCGCCTTGGTGAGTGCGGGACCGTCCCCGCCGTCGGAGGTCAGTTCTGTGACGACGTCGCGCCAGACATTCGCCAGGGCGTTCGGATCGTCGTTCACTGTGTGTCCTCCCCGTATGCGGACCTGATCGGGCCCGTCGACGTGGTTGTCGGTTGAGCTCCCCCCGGTGAGGTTGGACCCCCTGTGCTGGGCAACGAATATGCCACCCGAGCAGTGTTTCCACACAATTATCCACAGATGTGGACAACGTTGGAGCGAGGGGTTCGCGGAGCCGGGTTCTCCGGTGCGTCGAATCTCGAGGCCGTCGCCCGGTGGGATGCGCTCAGGCGGGGGAAGCGCCGACGATGCCGGCGCCGGCGCGGGTTGCGCGCGATGGTGTCGGTTGCCCGACAGCCTCACTTCTCGAGTGCGACCCGCTACTCGAGTGCGGCAGGGAGAAGGCTGATTCGCCGCGGGCGAGATCCGCGATGGGGCGCGAGCATCCGTGCTTCGGCTGTGCCATGGGGGGACGGTAACAATCGGTCGGTTCTCGCACGGCGATTCCACGCGATTGGTGTACTCCGCACCGCACCGCGTCTCGACCAGGGGAACTCTCGAGGTCTCGAGTTCGACCTGGTTTGACCTTGCCTGCAGGTGTCAGTACCCTCGAACAGTCACCCGATGGTGGAGGATGTGCGCTGGCCCCAGGTCGCGCCCCGGCGCTCTCGTGTGATCACCGGATTTCCATTTGAAATGTTAGACCGACGCCGAGTGGCGTCACCGAGCTTCGAGGAGTGTTGACCGTGGCCAAGGGCAAGCGGACGTTCCAGCCGAACAATCGCCGCCGCGCGCGCGTTCACGGCTTCCGTCTTCGTATGCGGACCCGTGCGGGTCGTGCAATCGTGTCGGCGCGTCGCCGTAAGGGACGCGGCGAGCTCACCGCCTGATTCGATCCTGACTTCAGGAGCTCGGGGTGTTACCTGAGCCGTACCGCCTGCGTCGTCGCACGGATTTCTCCGCGACGGTGCGTGGCGGACGTCGAATGGGTAGACGAGATCTGGTCGTCCACGCTCTCGAGCGTGGTTCGACCGATACCCTGGTGAGCATCGACGGTCCCCGTTTCGGGCTCGTCGTCAGCAAGGCTGTCGGGCCGGCAGTGATTCGACATCGAGTCGCTCGCCGGTTTCGTCATATCTGTGCCGGGTTGGTCGACACCGTTCCCGTCCACACGGACGTGGTGATTCGTGCGTTGCCAGGTTCGGCAACCGCGACTTCCCGGGAACTCGACAAGCAGTTGCGATCCGTGCTTCGAAAGATGGACCTGCTGGCTGACGAAAGCGATCCGGCATGAACAGCGAACCCGACAAGGCGCGGACCGATTCCGGTCCGCGCTCTTCGTCGTTCGCGGGCACCCTCTGGACGGCGCTGCGAAGCTTCCCCGCGCGCGTCCTGATCTTTCTCATCGAGCTGTACCGAACCTACGTGTCCCCACTCCGCCTGCCGACCTGTCGGTTCACACCGACCTGCAGCGAGTACGCGGTCGACGCGCTCAGCACCCACGGTGCGGTGAAGGGTTCGGCTCTCGCGATCGTGCGACTGGTGAAGTGCGCACCCTGGCACCCTGGTGGGTGGGATCCCGTCCCGGAACGACGCGGACGACGCAGCCACCACCATGCGAGCCAGGAATGATGCGCCACGCTCGCCCGACACTTGCCCAACACCACCGTGTGGTGAACGCGGACGAACAGAGGAGTGCTTAGAGCCGTGCTCGACTTCATTTACTATCCGGTGTCCGGGATCCTGTGGGTCTGGCACAAGGTGTTCGGCGCCGTTCTCGGCGCCGACAACGGCTTCGCGTGGGCGTTGTCCGTCATGTTCCTGGTCTTCACGCTGCGCGCCATCCTCTACAAGCCGTTCGTGAAGCAGGTCCGCACCACGCGGCAGATGCAGGAGTTGCAGCCACAGATCAAGGCGCTGCAGAAGAAGTACTCCAAGGACCGTCAGCGGATGGCCCTGGAGATGCAGAAGCTGCAGAAGGAACACGGCTTCAACCCCGTCATGGGCTGTCTGCCCGTGCTGCTGCAGGCGCCGGTGTTCATCGGTCTGTTCCACGTGCTGCGCTCGTTCAACCGCACCGGTACGGGCTTCGGGCAGCTCGGCATGTCGGTCGAGGAGAACGCGAACACCGCGAACTACTTCTTCAGCGCTGCCGACGTCCAGTCGTTCCTGAGTGCCCGTCTGTTCGGCGCTCCGATCTCCGCGGCGATCACCACGCCCAAGGAACAGCTCGAGGCGTTCGGCCTGTACGGCACCGTCCCCACGGTCCTCAACATCGCTGCCGTCGCGATCCCGCTCATGGTCATCGCCTCGGTCGCGACGCACTTCAACTCGCGCGCCTCGGTCGCGCGTCAGAGCGCCGCCGCCGCCGCGAACCCGCAGTCCGCGATCATGAACAAGCTCGCACTGTGGGTGTTCCCGCTCGGCGTGCTCGTCGGTGGCCCGTTCCTGATGATCGCCATCCTCCTGTACTGGGTGTCGAACAACATCTGGACCTACGCGCAGCAGCACCTCGTCTTCCGTCGTATCGACGCCGAGGAAGCAGCCAAGAAGCAGGCGGTCATGGAGCGTCGTGCCGACAATGCGCCCAAGCCGGGTGCCCGTCCGTCGCTCGACAAGAAGAAGAAGGCGGCCCCGTCCTCGACGGCCGTCGATGCCGACGCCGGCGACGCGGATGAAGTTGAAGACGGTGGAACCTCGGCTGACGAACAGCCCGGCTCGAGCGGTGGATCGACCCCGCAGCAGCGCCCCAAGCCGAAACCGCGGCCGGCCGCGAACCGTCCCAAGAGCAACAAGCGCAAGCGGCGCTGACCTCGAGAAGAGAGAACGACGATGACCAGTGAGCAGGACATCGCCCGGGAGGGTGAGGACAGGGAGAGGGCAGACGTGGTACTCGAGGCTCCTGATGTGGCCACCGACGGCGACGACGACCTGATCGAGGAAGGCGAGATCGCCGGCGACTACCTCGAGCAGTTGCTCGACGTCCTGGACTACGACGGCGATATCGACCTCGACGTCGAGGGCGACCGCGCGGTCGTCAGCATCGACGGCGGCGACGATCTGGCGAAGCTGGTCGGGCGCAAGGGCGAGGTGCTCGATGCCCTGCAGGAGCTGACGCGGCTCGCGGTCCAGCAGTCCACCGGCGTGCGCAGCCGCCTGATGCTCGACGTGGCCGGCTGGCGGGCCGGACGTCGTGCGGAGCTGAGCGAGCTCGGCAAGGCCTCCGCGGAGCGGGTCCTCGCCTCGGGTGAGCGAGAGGAGCTCGCCCCGATGACGCCGTTCGAGCGCAAGATCGTGCACGATGCCGTCGCCAAGGTCGACGGTGTGTCCAGCGAGAGCGAGGGCGCCGAGCCCAACCGTCGCGTGGTCGTGCTGAAGGATTGATCGCATCCGGCTGAGGTCGGTGCACCGGGCCGAGGGGATCTCATGGAGATCCCCTCGGCCTTTCTCTTGTTGTTGTGGTGGTGGGTTGGGGAGGATGTTTCACGTGGAACTGGTTGATGAGCAGTGGGATGTTGTTGGTGCGGCGGCGCGGGTGTTTGGTGAGCGGGCGTCGTTGGCGGAGGCGTATCGGGCGTCGTTGGCGTCGGATGGTGTGGTGCGGGGGTTGATCGGTCCGCGGGAGGTGCCGCGGTTGTGGGTGCGGCATGTGCTCAATTGTGGGGTGTTGGGTGAGTTGGTGGGGGCGGGTGAGCTTGTGGTGGATGTGGGGTCGGGTGCGGGTTTGCCGGGGATTCCGTTGGCGATTGCGCGGCCGGATGTGCGGGTGACGTTGGTGGAGCCGCTTCTGCGTCGGTCGGTGTATTTGCAGGAGGTGGTGGATTCGTTGGGGTTGGAGAATGTGACGGTGGTGCGGGGGCGTGCGGAGG
>NZ_JPOC01000043.1 GCF_000738775.1 Prescottella defluvii | reverse complement strand
AACCTGATGGCCAGGTACAGCTAGGGCTCCGACGGCCCGTTCTCCGCCGACCCGCGGGCGAGGGAACCTGCGGCGACGGAACCGCCGAGCGCTCCGGCCGCGGAACCGAGTTCCAGGGAGCTCACCAACGGCCGCGTCAGGGATCCGATGTCGAGCGATCCGGACAGCGATCCCGAGGGCAGGAAGCCCTCGTCCATCAGCCTCTCCATCTTCCATTCGCCGCAGCCCACGGTGACGAACACGTCGTCGGTTTCTTCGATCTTCACCGTGGCCGGGCCCGTGGACTTGCCGGACGCGATCGGCTCGACGCGGAGCGACTTGCGTTCTCCACGCATCCAACTGCAGGTCTGACCTTCGTCGGGCGCCCCTTGGGTGGTGTAGATGCCCGGCCGGATGTCCTTGTTCACCAGGTAGGTCCCCGGCCCTTCAGGAATGGTCTTGGATGCTGCGGAGGCAACTCCGGCGCCGCCGAGGATGATCCCGACCGATGCTGCGGCAACGACGCCGGTAGCGATGGACTTGCGCATTCCGTTTCCCCCTGGGGCTCTGTAGTCGAGTCTCGGCGACAATAGACCGCAGACCGGACTCACCGGGCGCTTTTGCGAGATGAAGTCGACGGCATTCGTTCCGCGCCGGCCCGTTCCCGGGATACGCTCGCATCTCAGCAGGTCGGGACAGCTTCCCCGTCGGAGGTTCACCTCATGCGCCGTGTTTCGATTCCTCGACTCGTCATCGCCGGTGCCATCGCGTCGGCGGCCGTCCTCGGTCCGCTCGGTGCGTCTGCGCCGGTGTCGGCCGACCCGCACTCGCTGCCCGCGACGACGGAGTTCCCGGTTCCGGTCGCGGTGGGCACAGCTTGCACACTCGCCGTCTGGGTCTGCGTACCGAATCTGACGACCATCACGCCGTCGGCAACCACCGGCGTGCCCGGCCAGACGACCTTCTCCGCGAAAGTAACGCTGCGGGGCTACTCCTGCCCCGACCTGTCGGTGCGATGGCTGAATCTGTCCACCGGCGCCACCGGAACCACGGCGCTGCTACGAATGCCCGTCGACTACAGTCGCCCCGTCGCGGAAGACGAATGGTGCCGCTACACCCCGGTCACCGTGGTGACCGGCGGCGGTGTCCTGGCCGTCACCGCCGACACCGGCACGACCATCGCCCCGGGAGACTTCCAGATCCTGGTCATCCCGGCCTTCGGGACCGTCCAGGTCGCCTGAAGGCGAGGTGGCCCGCCAGCAGGAATTCGTGACGAGGAAATCGCCGCCGGTCATCGAGGCGGTGTCAGATTGCCTCTCGCATCACACCGAAGTGGCGCACCGTCCCGGAAAGGCCCGGAACCTCTTGCACGGGCGACCAGGTACTCAGCCCGTCGGTGCTGTCGGAGTAGAGATACTTCCCTTCGGTGTACGCGTCGAGGTATATCCGCCACGCACCGTTCGGCAACTGGACAACGGCCGGACCCTCCACCAGCGTTCCCCAATTTCCTGGCGGGACAAAGGAGTAGGGACCTGCCACCGACGAGGCGACCGCATGTTCGATCACCTTGGTCGACTCGTTCTTGGTGAACGCATGATAGGTAGATCCCACCTTGACCACGGTGGTGTCGATGTGGTCCGCTCCGATGCCGGCGAGCGGAACAGGCAGGCTCCACGACTGGAGCGATGGGTCCAGCGCCGTCATCAGATACGGCACGAATCCTCCGCCGGTCGACATCGACAGGATGACGTGGACGCGGTCGCCGTCCACGAACCACTCGGGCGCCCACGCCTTGGTGACGAACGGCGACAGTGACGGCCCGTCGGCCGAGCCCGCCGAGCCCGAGGAGCCCAGGAAGTCCGAGGAGCCCTGCAGGCTCGCCGAACCCGTGCCGTCTCCCGTCCCCGGCAGGAAGGCGCAGCAGAACGGGACCGGATAGTTCCCCATGGGCGTCCAGTTGATGCGGTCCGTGCTGCGCGCGAAGCCGATGTTCGCGCCGCCACCCGTGGTGTACGTGATGTAGTACAGCCCGTCCGTGTTCCGGAAGATGCTCGGGTCCCGCACAAGCCCCGACGGGGGCCGATACGCCGGCGTTTGAACCGGCAGGAACTGAGTCCCGTCCCCCGACTCGAACACATCCATGTCACGGTCGCTGGCGTTGCTGAACGCCACCATCGTGTAACGCCAACCCGGCGGCGGCGCGGCGCCACTGCTCCCCACGGCCGCGACCGACAAGCCCGCGACACAGAGCATCACGATCGATACGGCGAAGCCTCGCTTGGCGCGCGTCATCTGTGCAGCATTCATCACCGTCGGCGCACCACGCGCAACTTCGACCACAGACTTAGCGGATCGTTACCGAGGGTCAGGCACCGGCACTAGCCCTCGAGGCCGACACGGGTCTGCCGACTTGGACAGGTGCGGGCTGCGATGGCGTCGCGTTTGTCTCCATCGAGAAGAGGTTTGCCATCGCCGTCTCGTAGTCGGCGACAGCGCGCCGCTCTGCCGACGCCTCAACTGTGCCAGAAACCCTTGCCAGACAGACGAATTCCGGTTCCACGCCCTCGGAAAGAGCGGCCACCCGGCGCCACCCGGCGCCGGAAGGCGGGGACCGGTCTACCAGTCACGTTCCAGCACAAGGGTCCGGTCCACCGGATGTAACTTGCACCACACAAGACCTGGCCGCTAGCTTCTGTGGTCGTCCGGCAACTTCCGCCGTGCAGCCACTTTCGCTTGAAGGAGTTAACTATGGGTCCGTCCGATTTCACGCTGGTCGATCACATCGCCGGCAGCGTCAGCTGGGCTTTCGGAAGTCTCGTCGTCCTCGGTGTCATCCGCGCACTGAGCACCGCCAGCTGACCCACACGCGGGATGACGCCACGCGCTTGGCCTCCTCTGTGTTGGCACCAGGCCTGAGCGCCCACTCCTCGCCCCGATCGGCGGGAACCCGCTCGGGAGCGCAAGGAATGGGCGCTGAGGCCGACTGCGTCACCCGCCGAGCTCGGTGAAATCGGGGCAGTGCGAACGACAGAACCCGCAGGGCTACGGACGAGACGTCCGTAGCCCTGCGGGTTCTGCTGTGTACCGAGGGCCAGAATCGACCCTCTGACCAGGACCTCTAGACGTTGAAGCGGAACTCCACGACGTCGCCGTCCTGCATGACGTATTCCTTGCCTTCCATGCGCACCTTGCCGGCGGCCTTGGCGGCGTTCATGGAGCCGGCCTCGACGAGGTCGTCGAAGGAGACGATTTCGGCCTTGATGAAGCCACGCTCGAAGTCGGTGTGGATGACGCCGGCGGCCTGCGGGGCGGTGTCGCCCTTGTGGATGGTCCAGGCGCGCGCTTCCTTGGGACCTGCGGTGAGGTAGGTCTGCAGGCCGAGGGTGTGGAAGCCGACGCGCGCGAGGGCGTGCAGGCCGGGCTCGGACTGGCCGATGGAGTCCAGCATCTCCTGACGGTCTTCCTCGTCCAGCTCGAGCAGTTCCTGCTCCACCTTGGCGTCGAGGAACACGGCGTCGGCGGGCGCGACGGAGGCGCGCAGTTCGGCGACCTTGGCTTCGTCGGTGAGGACGGCCTCGTCGGCGTTGAAGACGTACAGGAACGGCTTGGTGGTGAGCAGGCTGAGTTCCCGCAGCAGCGAGAAGTCGAGCTTGTCCTTGACGCTGAACAACGTCTTGCCCTCGTTGAGGAACTCCTGAGCCTTGAGCGCCTCGTCGTGCTGCGCCTTGAGTTCCTTGTTCTTGCGCGCTTCCTTGTCCAGACGCGGCAGCGCCTTCTCCAGGGTCTGCATGTCGGCGATGACGAGCTCGGTCTCGATCACCTCGATGTCCGACGCCGGATCGACGCGACCGTCGACGTGCACGACGTCGTCGTCGGCGAAGACGCGGACGACCTGGCAGATGGCGTCGGCCTCGCGGATGTTGGCGAGGAACTTGTTGCCCAGGCCCGCTCCCTCGGAGGCGCCCTTGACGATGCCGGCGATGTCGACGAACGAGACGGTGGCGGGCAGGATGCGCTCGGAACCGAAGATCTCGGCGAGCTTCTTCAGCCGCTCGTCCGGCAGCTCCACCAGGCCGACGTTGGGCTCGATGGTGGCGAACGGGTAGTTCGCGGCCAGCACGTCGTTGTTGGTCAGCGCGTTGAAAAGGGTCGACTTGCCGACGTTGGGGAGGCCGACGATTCCGAGGGTAAGGCTCACGGTATAGGGATTCTACGGCGTCCCGGGCCCACTGCGGTGGTCGGCCGCACTATGGCCGACCACCGGGCGGGTCACCACTGGTAGGTGGTGTTCGTGTCGAGCTCGTTCACGGCGGACGCGAAGGCCGCGAACATCACGAAGGACATGAGGAACGAGAGCACGATCAGGCCCACCCCGACACCCAATGCGATCTTGCCAAGCGTCTTGACCCGCTCCGATGCGTACAGCGCGCCCTGGTAGTCGCCCATCGACCACTTCGGGAAGATGTCGTGCAGGTGGCCGAATGCCGAGAATGCGACCGGCCAGAAGAAGAGGATCGCGGCGACCGCCCAGCCGGCGTTCGACGGCGGCAGGGGCGGCACTCCCCCGTACTGTGCGGGGGCCGGCTGGTACTGCGGTGCGGACGCGTACGGCTGCTGCGTGTAGCCGGGCATGCCGCCGAACGGCTCGCCGCCGGGTGCGGGGTTGTAGGTCGGTTCGGACATGGATTCCCCCTGGTGCTTCACGGTCGATCTGTCGGCACAGACCGTAACCGAAACCGAGGGGTTGGTTACATGTCAGGTTTGCGGGCAACGGTGACGGCCCATCCGGCGCCGTCGTGCCACGGCCGCAGGTCCCATGTCGCGAAACGCTGCTCCCGCACGAGTCCGACGGCGGCGAGGTCGGCGTCGAACTCGTCGACCGTGTACTCGTAGTCGGTCGCGAACCCTGTCACGAGGATACCCCCGGGCACGAGGTGGTCGGCGAGTCGCTGCAGCACCCGACGTTCGGTGCCGCGGGCGACGAAGATCAGTACGTTGCCTGCGGCGACGACGGCGTCGAACCGCTCCCCCGGCAGGTCGAGTGTCGCCAGATCGGCCTCGTGCACGGTGAGGCCGGGGTGCTTGCGCGCCTCCGCGACGAGGATCGGGTCCAGATCGACGGCCGTCACCCGGTGTCCGCGCCGTGCAAGTTCCGCACCGAGTCGCCCTGTGCCGCAACCGGCGTCGAGCACACGCGCGCTCCGCGGCAGCATCGCGTCGACGGCGCGGGCCTCACCGTGGAGGTCCGCGCCGTCAGACTCGAGCTGCGCGAAGCGCGCGATGTAGTCACGGGAGTCGGATGCGGATCGTTCACGCTGCCAGCGGGTGTCGGCCATGGCGACGAGCCTATTCCGTGCGCTCCCGGCTCGGTGAACGACCGTGACGGAGCCCCGCTACTTGCGTGCCTTCTCCGACGTCTCCACCGGCAGCGGGTCCACCAGGACGGGGTCGCCCTGGACGATCTCGGCGAGTTCGGCGTCGATGTCGTCGCCGGTGGCCTCGGCCCGACGCTGGTCGTCGGCGCTGAAGGTGCGCAGCGCGACCTCCTTGATGAAGACGACCGCCGCAAGACTCAGCAGCGAGACGAGGCCGGAGATCAGGAAGATCCTGGCGGTCGCGTCACCGTAGGAGCCGCGGACGATGTCCGCGATCGGGCCGGGCAGCTCATTGAGATTCGACAGCCCCGCCGCGGACCCACCGCCCGCGCCGGCATCGATGCCGACGGCCGACAGGCCCTGCGTGGTGAGGTTGGCGACGTGACTCGACAGCACCGCGCCGAGGACGGAGACACCGGCCGCGCCACCGAGCGAGCGGAAGAAGCCAACCGTCGAACTGGCCGAACCGAGATCGTCCGGGCTCACGGTGTTCTGCACCGCCAGCACCAGATTCTGCATCGTCATGCCCATGCCGACGCCGAGCACGAACAGGAAGCTGCCGAGCACGACCATGTCGGTCTGGTGGTCGATCGTCGAGAGCAGGAAGAAGCCGGCCGTCATCATGATCGAGCCGCCGACGATGAAGCCCTTCCAGCGGCCGAACTTGGTGATGAGCGAACCCGAGACCGCGGACGAGACCATCGAACCGATCACCATCGGGAGCGTCAGCAGACCGGCCGCGGTCGGCGAGTAGCCACGTGCGATCTGGAAGTACTGACCCAGGAACACCGAGCCGCCGAAGAGGGCGATGCCGACCGCGACGCTCGCGAGGGTCGCCAGTGCGGTGGTGCGGTCCCGGAACAGCCGCAGCGGGATGATCGGATCCTTCGCCCTGGACTCGACGAAGATCGCCAGTCCGAGCAGCGCCACACCCAGCGCGACCAGACCGTACGAGACGCCCGAAGCCCAGTCGAAGTTCTTGCCTGCCAACGTCACCCAGATCAGCAGGGTGCTCACGCCGGACGCGATCAGCACTGCACCGAGGTAGTCGATGGTGACGTCCTTGCGGACCACGGGCAGGTTGAGGGTGCGCTGGACGAAGACCAACGCGATCACCGCGAGCGGCACGCCGACGAAGAACGTCCAGCGCCAGCCCAGCCAACTGGTGTCCACGATGACGCCGCCGATCAGCGGCCCGGCGACGGTCGCGACAGACATCACGGCAGCGATCGGACCCTGGTAGCGGCCCCGCTCACGCGGACTGAACATGCTCGCGATCACGATGACGACCAGGGCCTGGAGGCCGCCCAGTCCGATGCCCTGGATGGCTCGGAACCCGATGAGCATGCCGACGGACTGCGACAGACCGGCCAGCACCGACCCGATCGTGAAGATCACGATCGACAGCTGGACCAGCAGCTTCTTACTGACCAGGTCGGAGAACTTGCCCCAGATCGGGGTGGTGGCCGTGGACGCCAGCAGCGTGGCGGTGACCACCCACGTGTACTGGTCCTGCGTGCCGTGCAGGTCGGTGATGATGGTCGGCAACGCGTTCGAGACGATCGTCGACGACAGGAAGGCGACGAACATTCCGAGCAGCAGCCCCACGAGGGCCTGAATGCGCTGCGCGTGGGTCATCGATGAATCGGTCGACGGATCGAGTGTCCCGGTATCCCGGGTAGCGGATGTGCTCATGCGGAAACCTCACAAGTTCTTCGGGTATCCCCGAAAACAGTTGCATAAAAGGTGAATTGAAATATCTGACGTCACGGCGTCGAGGTCGCGTCCAGCACCGACAGACGCAAGCGCGCGAGCCCGTCCACGAGCTGTTGCGCCTCGCCGTCCGACCAGTCCGAGATCGAGGCCATCAGCCACGCCCGCTGGCGTTCGCGGTGCCGCTGGAGAACCGCTTCCCCCTCGTCGGTCAATGCGGGCAGCGTGGCCCGGCGATCGGCGGGATCGGGAACTCGCTTCAGGTAGCCGAGGTCCTCCGCGTGGGCGATGTGCCGACTCAACGTCGAGGGCGTGATCCGCATCCGCTCGGCGAGAACGTTGCAGCGCCTCCCCTGACCGGCGGCGACGTGCGACAGCACCGCCCCCATCGGTTCGGTGAGCAGGTCGCCGTCCGACTCACGGACCAGCGCGGCCGAGACCTCGCGACCACGACGCACGAGATCGCGCAGATGGTCGAGCAGCGCGTCCGCGGTATCCGTCGCGACCATGACCCACCCCCAATTAGTTGAGTAGTACAACTATAGAGGCGATGGTTGCGTCGCGCAACTAATTTTCGTGTGGGCTCTCAGTCGGAACAGGAACCGAGCCGATGCAGCAGCGCCGTGAGCTGGCGGACGTCCTCGGGCTCCCACCTCGACAGCCGTTCACGCCACCGCGCGATCACCACCTCGCGCAGGTCGGTGAGCCGGCCGCGGCCCGTTTCGGTGAGCGTGACCAGGCGCGCGCGGGCATCCTGCGGGTCCGGACGACGCTCGACGAGGCCGAGCCGCACCAGGGCGTCGATCTGCCGGGTCATCGTCGACTTCTCCACACCGAGCTCCGCGACCAGATCCGACATCGGGACCGCATCGGTGCGGACGAGGATCATCAGGAGCGCGTAGCAGGCCGGGTCGAGCTTGGGATGGATCGCGCGCGCCCGCTCCCGGGACTGAATCCGTCCGCGCCGCCACATGTCGACGAGCTCGGCCTCCAGTTCGGTGATCGGATCCGTGCTCATGTTCGTGGGTGTCCCTTCGAATCGACCGGAGCCGGTGGACACACCGACCGCAACGCCCGAACAGGGTACGACGCGCGTCCGGCGCCTACCATCGCCGCATGGTCCGTTGGTCGATCGTCATCGGTGTCTGGATCCTCGGGGCGGCCGCCGCCGTCGCGACCGCAGCCGTCTCGCCGTGGTGGCTCGTGATCGCGACTCCGGTGCTCACACTCGCCCTCGTCGGCACGTGGGATCTGTTGCAGCGGCGTCACAATGTACTGCGCAACTACCCGATCCTCGGGCACGCCAGGTTCCTGCTCGAACGCATCCGCCCCGAGATCCAGCAGTACTTCATCGAATCCCAAACCGACGGAACCCCGTTCGATCGCGAGACGCGAGATCTGGTGTACGAGCGCGCGAAAGGCACACTCGACGAGGAACCGTTCGGCACCGAACGTGACGTGCACGCGGTCGGCTACGAGTTCATGACCCACTCGTTGCGCGCCCGCACCGCGCCGGAAGGCACCCCCACCGTGCGTCTCGGCGGACCCGACTGCACCCGCCCCTACGACATCGCGCTGCTCAACGTCTCGGCGATGAGCTTCGGGTCGCTGTCCGCGAACGCGATCGAGGCATTCAACGCCGGTGCCGCACGGGGCGGCTTCGCGCACGACACCGGCGAGGGCGGTATCAGCCGCTACCACCGCAAGCACGGCGGCGACCTCATCTGGGAGATCGCGTCCGGCTACTTCGGTTGCCGCACTCCCGACGGCGACTTCGATCCCGAGCAGTTCGCGGCCAAGGCCTCCGACGAGCAGGTGAAGGCAATCTCGATCAAGCTGTCGCAGGGCGCCAAGCCCGGCTTCGGCGGAGTCCTTCCCGGCGCCAAGGTCACCGCCGAGATCGCCGAGGCGCGGGGCGTGCCGATCGGCGAGACGGTGACGTCCCCTCCGGCGCACCGCACGTTCGGCACCCCGGACGAACTCATCGACTTCATCGTGCGCCTGCGCACCCTCTCCGGCGGCAAACCGGTCGGGTTCAAACTGTGTGTGGGCTCGCGCGTCGAGTTCCTCGCGATCTGCAAGGCGATGCTCGAGCGGGACATCACCCCCGACTTCGTCATCGTCGACGGCTCCGAGGGCGGCACCGGCGCCGGACCCGTCGAATTCGAGGACCACATGGGCATGCCGCTCACCGAGGGACTCGTCACCGTCCACAACGCACTCGTCGGCGCGGGCCTGCGCGACCGCATCAAGATCGGCGCGTCCGGCAAGGTCGCCAGCGGAGCCGACATCGTCAAACGCATCATCCAGGGTGCCGACTTCACCCTCGCGGCCCGCGCGATGATGTTCGCGGTCGGCTGCATCCAGGCGCAGAAATGCCACACCAACCGATGCCCTGTCGGCGTCACGACCCAGGACCCCGCCCGCACCCGGGCCCTCGACGTGGCCGACAAGACCGCTCGTGTCGCACGGTTCCAGCACGCCACCGTCGCGAGCGCCAAACAGATGGTCGCCTCGATGGGCCTCGACAGCTTCGACGACCTGACACCGTCGATGCTCAACCGGCGCATCGACGGCGCCACCACCCGCACGTACGCCGAACTGTACGAATGGCTCGAGCCGGGCGCACTGCTCGACCACCCGCCGGCCGACTGGCGACGCGACTGGCAGGCCGCTGACCCGTCCAGGTTCTGACCGCGCGGTCTACGGGCAGGCGGGCCGGACGATCTGCAGGATCCGGGCGGCCTGGTCCTCGGTCGGGACGGTGCCGTCGTTGGTCGCGACCTCGGTGACCTTGTCGGTCAACTCCTGATCGCTCGCGCCGGCGTCGATCGCGGTACACGTCTCCTTGACGATCGACTCGATCGACTCGTCGTCGCGGTCGCTCGACAGGTTCGGGTATGCGGTCCGGAACGCGGCCGTGAAGGCCGTCAGCTTGGCGTTGTCCCACGCCTTGCCGATGCCGGACACCGCACTGGACGCGGTCGCCTCGATGCTCGAACGCAGCGCCTCGCCGGGACCGGTCTCGCTGTTCTCCGGCGTCGACGTGACCGCGGAACTGATCTTCGCCTTGGTCTCCTCGGAGGCCCCGTTGTCGTTGGTACATGATCCGAGCGCCAGCACGACGGCGGTTGCTGTGACGATCGTGGCGGCGAGCTTCCCGTTGATTCTCGTCATGCGCGGGATCCTACGGACCGGTCCGAGCGACCTTGTCCGCTTTCACCGGGTCGTGACCGGATCGAATTGCGCGCGCCGATTCGAACAGAAATGCGTAGATTCGACGACGACCATCGTCACCCTGACGGAAGGACCCTCGCCCTGTGAGTGTCGAGAAGACCGACCAGTCCAGTTCGCGCACGCGTATGCGTGATCGCGGCGAGGTCATCGGGGCCGGCGGCATGTGGCTCGCGAAGTGGTCGCTGTGCATCGCCGCGATCGCCATCGGCGCGCTGGTGCTGGGCTGGCTGCTCGAGAAGCTGTGGGTGATCGTGCTCCCGGTGCTGCTCGCCGTCGTCGTCTCGACCGTGCTGTGGCCACCCACCCGCGCCCTCACCAAACGCGGCATGCCCCCCGCCGGGGCAGCCGCCATCACGCTCCTGGTGTTCTTCGCCGTGTTCGGCGGCGTCGTCGCGCTGGTGGTGCCGTCCGTCGTGGACCAGGCCCCCGAGCTGGCGAACAAGGCGACCCAGGGCATCCAGCAGGTACAGGACTGGCTCAAGGGCCCCCCGGTCAATCTCGACGACGACCAGATCGACACCGCGGTCCACGCGATCACGTCGAAGCTCCAGGAGAGTGGCACCGCGATCGCCTCGGGTGTCTTCAGCGGCGTCACCACCGCGGGATCGATGATCGTCACCCTCGGTCTGGTCCTGGTTCTCGCGTTCTTCTTCGTCAAGGACGGCCCCCGGTTCATCCCGTGGCTGCACAGCATCGGCGGCGGCCGGGCCGGGCGACACCTCGAAGAGGTCCTCGGCCGGATGTGGGACACCCTCGGCGGCTTCATCCGCACCCAGGCCCTCGTCAGCCTCATCGACGCGGTCTTCATCGGGGCGGGACTGGTGATCCTCGGTGTGCCGCTCGCCCCTGTCCTCGCGATCCTGACGTTCATCGGCGGCTTCGTCCCGATCGTCGGTGCGTTCGTCGCGGGCGCCCTGGCCGTGCTGGTCGCGCTCGTCGCCAACGGCCTGACGACCGCGCTGATCGTGCTGGCGATCATCATCGCGGTCCAGCAGATCGAGGGGAACGTGCTGCAGCCGGTGCTGCAGAGCAAGAGCATGAAGCTCCACGCCGTGGTGGTGCTGCTGGCGGTCACCGCCGGCGGTTCGCTGTTCGGCATCGTCGGCGCGTTCCTCGCGGTGCCTGTCGCCGCGGTGGGCGCGGTGGTCATCCGCTATCTCGGCGAGCAGATCGACCACCGCCTCGAGGACGACGCCCTGCGCGACGCCGCGGCGGCAACCGCCGACGGCACCGCCACCCGGAACCCCGGGCCGCCGCCCGAGGAACCGAGCCCGATCCGCGAGGCCCTCCCGGACGGCAACTCGTCGGGACCGGAGCCCGCGCAGACCTAGCCGGCGACCATCTCCAGAGTGGACCCGGCCCGGCCCCGCACGACGTGCAGCCGGCTCGGGATCCGCTGCCGCATCTCGTCGACATGACTGACGATGCCGACAACGCGGCCACCCTCGCGCAGTTCGTCGAGCACCCCCATCACCAGATCCAGCGTGTCGGCGTCGAGGGTGCCGAATCCCTCGTCGATGAACATCGTGTCGAGCACCACCCCACCGGACTCGGCGGCCACGACGTCGGCGAGACCGAGCGCCAGTGCCAGCGACGCGAGGAACGACTCACCGCCCGACAGCGTCTTCGCGGAACGGACGACCCCGGTGTAGTCGTCGCGGATGTCCAGGCCCAGCCCGCCTCGGCGGCCGCGCGAACCGGCCTCGTCGGAGTGCACGAACTCGTAGCGTCCGGCGGACATCCGACGCAGCCGCACCGACGCCGACACCGCGACCTCCTCGAGCCGCGACGCCAGGACGTACGACCGCAACGACATCTTGCGCGCGTTCTGGCCCCGGCCCTCGACGACGTCGGCCAGCCCGGCCAGTTCGTCGTGCTCCGCGAGCACCGGTCCCAGGCCCTCCATCGCATCCGCGAGCTGGGCGGTCAACCGCTCCACATTAGTGCGGCGGGTCTCCGCCTCGGCAACCGCGGTGGCCGCGACCTCCACGACCGTCGCGGCCTCACGCGCGGTCGCCTCCGGTATTGACGGGTCGATCGGGTCGAGGGCGGCGACCGCCTCGACGTCGGGCTCCGACAGCACCGCGCGGGCGCCGACCGACCGGTCCCGGGCCGCGGTCAGGACCGCATCGATCTGGTCGATCCGCGCCGCGGGACGCACCGCCGCCAGCGCCTCGGCGAGCGAGCCGAACCCCGCTTCGGCCGCTGCCGCGTGCGCGCGGGCCGACAACTCGAGCGCTGAGGCGTCGAGTGCGGCGGCGCGGTCGCGGACGTCGAGCAGCTCGGCGGCGCGGGTGGCGAGGGCATCGAAACGCTCACGGCGGGCCGGGACGCTGCGATCGGTTCCGGCCGCCTCCACCATCCGGTCACGGATCCGACGGACCTGTTCCTCGGTGGACTCGATGCGCGTCTCGAGCGCAGTCCGCTCGGCGTCCACCGCGCGCGACTGTTCTTCCAACTGCACACCGCGAGAACGCAGTTCGTCCATCGCACCGGTCGCCCGGGTGAGCGTGGCCGCGGTGTCCCGGGCGCGCGAGACCTCGGCGGTCGCGACGGCGTGGGCCTGTTGCAGCGCGTCACGGTCCCCGTCGCCGCCACGCTGGACCAGCAGGTCCACTGCTCGTTCGAGCTGGACGACCTGCTCGGTCTCGGCCTCGAACGCGGTGGCCGCCGTCTGTTCGGCGACCCGCGCGGCGTCCTCGTCGGCCTTCGTCACGGTGGATTCGCCGGGCCGCGCGGGCTCCGGGTGGTCGAGCGAACCGCAGACGGCGCACTTGTCTCCGTCGACCAGTTCCGCGGCAAGTTCGGCCGCCATGCCGGCGATCCGCCGCTCCCGCAGATCGAGCAGTCGATCACGGGTGTCCTGCTGACGGGCCCTGGCGTCCGCGGCACTCTGGCGTCGTTCGTCGAGCGCCGTGCGGGTCGACACCAACTCGGTTGCCGCAGCAGCGGCGTCCGCAGCGCGGGCACCGGCCTCCTCGAGCGCCGGCAGGGCCGCCCGGGCGTGCTCGGCCGACCGCACCGCCTCTTCCGCCGCACGCAGTTCCTCGGGCCACCGCGCGCGGGCATCGGCCAGTTCCTGCGCCCGGCCCGACAACTCGACAGCCCGGCCGCGCATCGACGCCAGTTCCCGATCGAGCTGGTCGGCACTGCGGGCTTCGGCGAGCAGCGCGTCCAGGCGGACGGCTTCCGCAGTCCAGTCCCGGGCCTGGGCCCGGATCGTCTCCCGGTCCGCCTCCGTCTGCGGCCACGACAGCTGCGCCACCAGACCGGCACCGTCGGCCGAGCCGCGCAGGCTGTCGGCGAGGGCGCGGGCGCGCGACACCGCGGCCTCGGCGTCACGCGCGGCGGTCTCGGCGTCCGCGGCGACGGCCCCGACGGGTGCGGCGCGGCGAGCACGGTCGACCTCGACGGCGAGCGCGTCCCGCTCGACGGCACCCGATTCGAGCTGTGCCAGTTCGGCATTCGCGCGGGCACGGCGCAACTGCAGGTCGTGCACGCGGCGGGATTCCGCGGCGGCCGCGCGGGCCTTCTCCTCGACGGTGCGGGTGCGGGCGAGTTCCACCGACGCCAGGTCGACCGTCTCGGTGGCCTGTTCGAGCAGTTTCCTCGACCAGCTCAGCGGGTCGCCTTCGGTACCGACCTCGATGCCCGCGGCGGTGGAGACCCGCGCCAGCAGCAGGTCCACCTGCTTGCGCTGCTCCTCGACCCGGGCCGCACTGACCCGCCGCCGATCGACGAACCACTGCTCGACGGACTTGAACCGCGTGGTGTCGAACAGTTTCTCGAGCAGCTTGCCGCGGTCCTCGTTGTCCGCTCGCAGGAACTTCGCGAACTCGCCCTGCGGCAGCAGCACCACCTGGAAGAACTGATCCGAGGTCATTCCCAGCAGCCGCTCGACCTCCCGCGCGATGTCGGGGATCCGGGACAGGCTCTCGCCGCGTCCGTCCAGCCACTCGAGCGTCGCCTTCGCGTTCTCCGAGATGGTTCCCGCGCCCCGCTTCTTCGGCCGCTGATACTCGGGTGACCGGGTCAGGCGCAGCCTCCGTCCGCCGATGGTCGCCTCGAGCGTCACGGTCGGCACCGAACCCGCCGGCGCATGATCGGACAGCAGTCGCTTGCCGTCCTTGCGGGCGCCGGGCACCGTGCCGTACAGCGCAAACGCGACCGCATCGAGAATCGTCGTCTTGCCGGCACCGGTCTGACCGTGCAGCAGGAACAGTCCGTCCGAGCCGAGTTCGTCGAAGTTGACCTCGACGGTCCGGGCGAACGGCCCGAACGCGCTGACCTCGAGGTTGTGCAACCTCACGCCGAGACCTCCATCGAGTCGGTGCGCGGGGTCTCGCCGAGCGACGACTCCTCCGGCGCGGTGGCGCTGCGCAGCGCCTGCTCGAGCAGTCGGACCTCCCCCACCGTCGCACCGCTGCGGACGTCGGACACGAAACTCTGCGCCACTTCCAGATCCGAATGCCCACGCACCCGATCACGGTACTTGAGCTCCGGATCACCCTCCGGGCGTTGCCATTCCATGTGCACGGCATGCGGGAACCTGGTCTGCAACGCGCGCATCGCGTCGACCGGCCGGAGTGGATCGGTGAGCACCGCGGACACGTAGTGGTCCTCCGCGGACGCGAATGCCGCGTCGTTGAGCAGCTCGTCGAGCGTGCCCGTCAGTTGACTGAGCCCACGCACGACCGGCAGATCGACCCGTTCCACCGCACCGAGCCCGTCTACGCCGACATCGACGATCCACACCGACTTGCGGTGCGAGCGTTCCCCGAACGAGTACGGCAGCGGCGAGCCGCTGTAGCGGACGTGCTCGGCCAACGTCTGCGGCGAATGCAGATGCCCGAGCGCGACATAGTCGACACCGTCGAACGCCGACGCCGACACCGTCTCGACGCCACCGACCGAGATCGAACGCTCGGATCCCGTCGCCTCCCCGCCGACGACGAAGGCATGCGCCAGCAACACCGACCGCAGCCCCGGCGCCTCCGCCCGGCGCGCGTCGAGGTCCGCACGGACCCGCGCCATCGCGACGTCCAGGATGGCGGCGTGCGAACGTGCGTCGGGCGCGTCGAGCTCCGCCCGGGTGATCTCGGGCTCGAGGTAAGGGATGCCGTAGAACGCGACCGGCCCGTACTCGTCGTCGAGCAGCACCGGGGTGTCCAGGTCCCCCACCCGGGTCAGCAGGTGCAGGCCGCCGGACGCCGCGAACGCCGCACCCGCACCGAGCCGCACCGGCGAGTCGTGATTGCCGGATGTGGCGACAATCACCGCACCCGCCGCCCGGATCGCCTCGAAGCCCCTGTTGCAGACCGAGACCGCGTCCGCGCTCGGAATCGACCGGTCGTACACGTCACCGGGGACCACCACCACGTCGATCTCGCGCGCGGCGACCGTGTCCGCGATCGAGTCGAGCACCCGCGCCTGGTCGCCGAGCAGGTCGACGCCGTGGAACGTGCGCCCGATGTGCCAGTCGGAGGTGTGCAGGATCCTCATGCCGCACGACGGTAGAGCACACCACCGACACCGCACCGACGTGGACGGGTCGCCGCCGGCAGTCCCGCGACGGCCCCGGCACCGGTCGGTGACCCGTCCACGTCGGCCGATTTCTCGGCTTTCGACGGTCCCGCCAACGAATCAAGGCGACCGTTAGCGACTACTGTCGAAGGGTGTCCGCAACCCAACGTGCTAGATCCGGGGTGCCGCTCGACCAGAGATCGGCCCTCCCCACCATTCCCGGCGTACCCGCCTGGGGAGCTGTCGCAGTCGCCGCTGGGTTGACCTTCCTCGGCTTCGCATTCGACGGTATGTCGGGCGACGAGCTGACCTCGACCTTTTCGACGATGTACTTCCTCGGCTGCGTGCTGGCCGTGCTCGCCGTCCGGCAGCGGGGACTGTTCACCGCGGTCGTGCAGCCGCCGTTGCTCCTGTTCATCGCGGTGCCGATCGGTCAGCAGGTGCTCACCGACAACGCCGGCACCGGGCTCAAGGACCTCGCATTCAACGTCGCGATTCCGCTGGTGAACCGCTTCCCGTTGATGCTGGCGGCCACCGTCGTGGTGGCGCTGATCGCCGGCGCCCGGACATTTCTGGCGCAGCAGAACAAGGGTGCGGCCGCTCGTTCACGTAGTCGGCGGACATCCGGACGGACCCCCCGCACCGAGTCGCGCACGGACCGCCGGGACGAGTCCACCACCACGACGCGCCGCGTGCGACCCCGCCGCGACGGCCGTGAGCCGGACCGCGAACCCATCCGTGAGCCCCGCCGCGATCCTCGCGCCGCGCGCGCATCACACGAGCACGCCGCGACGCAAAGTCCGTCGTACGGCGGCGCCTACCCTCGCGAGCCGATCCAGCGGGAACCCGTCCGCCGCGAGCCGATCTACCGGGAACCGGCCTACCGCGAGCCTGCACGCAGGGAGAACGCGCGCCGCGACAACGGTTACGAACGGCCGGTCGCCGGGAGCCGCGAACCCCTCGACCGCGATCCGATCCCGGTCCGCACGCCCCGGCCGCGGACCGACGCCCCCTCCCACCCGATCCAGCAGGTGCGCTACCGCGATCGCCGCGACCCTCCGATCGACCAGTAGCCGCGCACACAGGAGCGCCCCGGGACGAAACCGTCCCGGGGCGCTTCTCGTTACGAGGGGCGTTACGCGCGGGCGACCCGCAGCTCGCGCGGCAACGAGAACACCAGTGTCTCGTTGGCGGTGGTCACCGACTGCACGTCGTCGAAACCGTGCTCGGCGAGCAGGTCGATTACACCGCGGACCAGGATCTCCGGCACCGAGGCACCGGAGGTGATACCGACGGTGCGGACACCGTCGAGCCACGCCAGATCCACCTCACGCGCGAAATCCACGAGGTACGCGGCCTGGGCACCCGCGCCCAGCGCGACCTCGACCAGTCGCACCGAATTGGACGAGTTCCGCGAGCCGACCACGATGACGAGGTCGCACTCGGGGGCCATCGCCTTGACCGCGACCTGACGGTTCTGGGTGGCATAGCAGATGTCGTCGCTCGGCGGATCCTGCAGCTTCGGGAACTTCTCCCGCAGGCGCTCGACGGTCTCCATCGTCTCGTCGACCGACAGCGTCGTCTGAGACAGCCAGATGACCTTGTCCTCGTCGCGGACCGTGATCGAATCCACCGAGTCGGGACCGTCGACGATCTGGACGTGCTCGGGCGCCTCACCGGCGGTGCCCTCGACCTCCTCGTGGCCCTCGTGACCGATGAGCAGGATGTCGTAGTCGTCGCGGGCGAACCGCTTGGCCTCCTGGTGCACCTTTGTCACCAGCGGGCACGTCGCGTCGATGGTGTGCAGGCTGCGCTCCGCGGCCGCGGCATGCACGGCCGGCGAGACACCGTGAGCGGAGAACACCAGAACCGAGTTCTCGGGAACCTCGTCGGTCTCGTCGACGAAGATCACGCCGCGCTCGGCGAGCGTGTCCACCACATGGCGGTTGTGCACGATCTCCTTGCGCACGTAGATCGGTGCACCGTGCTTCTCGAGCGCCTTCTCCACCGTCTCGACCGCGCGGTCGACGCCCGCGCAGTAGCCGCGCGGCTCGGCGAGAAGGATCCGCTTGCCGACACCCGCCGCATCGGAACCCGCGGATCGTGCGATACCCAGATTGAGAGGAACAGCCGAAGACATGCCCCCAGCCTACGGGGCATGTCCCCGACGGCCCCGGCAGTACGCGACTGCTCGCCGATGTTAGTCCCGTCAGCTACCCAAACAGGGCCGTCGTGAGGCAGGCTGTTTGCATGATCCGTCCCCCGTTCGTGGCGCGTGTCGCCGCCGGAATGGCCATCACGGCCTACGAAGAGGCGCTCAAGCTGCCGTCCACGGCCGTGACGCTGCCGATGACCGCGATCAGCCAGGTCCTGCAGACGACGATGAAGATGCAGCAGTCCATGACGGCGCTCGCGATCAAGGGCGACCAGGCGTTCTGCCTGTTCGATCGGGCGGAGGAGGAACCGTCGTGGGCGGTGTTCGACGACGACCGCACCCCCGACCCCACCACCGACTTCGACACCGACGGTGAGGTCGACGTCGACGACGACCGACCTGCGACGCCGGGCCGGTTCGCGCTGTACTCGATGACACCCGGCGCCAACGGCGATGCGGCGGACGCGGCGTCGTCGGCCACTCCCGCGGAGGTCCCGGTTCCGGAGATCGCCGAGGAACTCGACTACGCGTCCCTCACGCTCGCGCAACTGCGCTCCCGGCTGCGGTCGCTGTCGGTGGACGATCTGACCACGCTGCTCGACTACGAGGAGCGCACGACGGCGCGGGCACCGTTCCAGACCATGCTCGCCAACCGCATCACCTCCGCCCGAGCCAAGTGACCTCCGCACACCCCGCCTCCGCCTCCGGCGGCCCGTCGCCCAGCACGGCCGAACAACCCTGGCCGGTGCGGACGGTCTCCACCAAGGTCGCGCAGTGGATCGATCGACTCGGCAGCGTGTGGGTCGAGGGTCAGATCACCCAGATCAACGCCAGGCCCGGGACACGGACCGCGTTCCTCGTGCTGCGCGACCCGTCGGTCGACATGTCACTGTCGGTGACGTGTTCCCCGCAGCTGCTGCGGGACGCCCCCGTTCCGCTCACCGAGGGCAGCCGGGTGGTGATGTTCGGGAAGCTGTCGTTCTACACCGGTCGCGGCAGCGTCTCGCTGCGGGTGACGGAGATCCGCGCGGTCGGCATCGGTGAACTGCTGGCCCGGATCGAACGCCTGCGCGCACTGCTGGCCGCGGAGGGCCTGTTCGACCCACGACTCAAGCGCCCGCTGCCCTTCCTGCCCGGCACGATCGGCCTCGTCACCGGACGGGCCAGTGCCGCCGAACGGGACGTGCTCAGCGTCGCGCAGCGCCGCTGGCCCGCGGTGCGGTTCGAGGTGCGCAACACCGCCGTCCAGGGCCCCACCGCGGTGCCGCAGATCATCGAGGCGCTCCGGGAGCTGGACCGCGACCCACACGTGGACGTCATCGTCCTCGCCCGCGGCGGCGGCAGCGTCGAGGACCTGCTGCCGTTCTCGGACGAGGCGCTGTGCCGCGCGATCGTCGCCTGCACCACGCCGGTGGTGAGCGCGATCGGCCACGAACCCGACAGCCCGCTCAGCGATCACGTCGCCGATCTGCGGGCGGCCACACCGACCGACGCCGCCAAGCGTGTCGTGCCGGACGCCGTCGCCGAGCAGGCGCTGGTGTCCGAGCTGCGCCAGCGCAGCGCCGCCGCGCTCCGGAACTGGGTGCAGCGGGAGTCACATCTGATCGCCCAGCTGCGCAGCCGCCCGGCCCTCGCCGACCCGCTGCAGGCCGTCGAACGTCGTGCCGAGGAGATCGCCCGGCTGCGGGACACCGCACGCCGCGACATCACCCGCACGATCGACGCCGACGCCACCACCGTCGCCCATCTGCGGGCACGGCTGGCGACGCTCGGTCCGGCCGCGACCCTCGCCCGCGGTTACGCGGTGGTACAGAGGGTCCACGGCGACAGCGAACCCGAGGTGCTGCGGTCGGTGGACGACGCCCCGCCCGGCACGCAGATCCGAGTCAGATTGGCCGACGGCGCCGTCCGCGCCGCCGTGATGGGAAGAGAGTCCTGAGCAACCATGAGCAACACTGAGGTGACCGAACTCGGCTACGAGGCGGCGCGGGACGAACTGGTCGTCGTCGTGAAGACCCTCGAACTGGGTGGTCTGGACCTGGACGAGTCACTCGCCCTGTGGGAACGCGGCGAGGCGCTGGCCAAGCGCTGCGAGGAGCACCTCGCGGGAGCCCGGAAGCGGGTCGAGGACGCACTCGCGCATGCCGACGAAGACGACGATCCCGCCGACGGCGAGTAGCCGTCGGCGGGATCGACCGTAGACCGAGCGGCTACCGCTGCAGCGGCTCGACGCCGCCGACCGCGGTCGCGAGCTGGGTGAAGGACTCCGCCGGAGCCGGCCCGGTGATGAGCACACGGGCGTCACCGAAGTCGGAGACCCAGATCGCCTCGGAGTCGCCGTCGTCGAACACGTCCCAGGCACGGCCGCCGACCTGCTCGACGCCCGACTGGATGCGCGGCTCCCCCGCGATGAACGGGACCAGCGTTTCGACGGTGGCGTCGCTCTGGGTCAGCTGGATGTAGCGACCGGCATCTGTGATGAAGCCGATGTTGCTGGAGTCGCCGCCGCCGTCGCCGGAGACGATGCTGCGGCTGCCCGAGTTCGGGGTCCAGCCCTCGGGAATCTCGGGCTGGCGGATCGGGAAGCCGAGTTCACGGGAGTCGTACTTGAACGCGGCGTCGGCATCGAAGGTGGGGATGGGCCCCGGCTTGGGTCCGCCCGGGTTGAACGAGCATTGGCTCGCGATACCCGCGATCACCAGACACGCCAGAACGAGCGGGATCAGCGACCACGCCGCGTCTTGGCCGTTCTGCAGAATGCGGGGCTTCTTGTCGGACACGATGCCCAGTATCCCTGTTCCACCGCGGTGGTGGCCCAGCAGCCCACTCATCGTGGGGGTTCTGAGAGAATCACCTCGAGATTCGTCCACCGAATCGACGCCCCGACCGCACCGCGGTCGTGGCGTCCCATCGTGTCGGCCACCACATCGCGCCGACCGTGACTGCAGCAGGAGGCACTGCCCATGACGGCCAGCACCCCATCGAGTCGCCGCGAGGCCCCCGACCGCAACCTCGCACTCGAATTGGTGCGCGTCACCGAGGCGGGTGCCCTGGCGGCCGGCCGTTGGGTCGGACGTGGCGACAAGGAGGGTGGCGACGGCGCCGCCGTCGACGCGATGCGTGAACTCGTCTCCTCCGTCTCGATGAACGGCGTCGTCGTCATCGGCGAGGGCGAGAAGGACGAAGCGCCGATGCTCTACAACGGCGAGCACGTCGGTAACGGTGACGGCCCGGACTGCGACTTCGCGGTCGACCCGGTCGACGGCACGACGCTGATGTCCAAGGGCATGCCGAACGCGATCTCCGTGCTCGCCGTCGCCGAGCGCGGCGCGATGTTCGACCCGTCGGCGGTGTTCTACATGGAGAAGATCGCCGTCGGCCCCGAGGCCGCCGACGTCATCGACATCAGCGACCCGATCGCGGAGAACATCAAGCGCGTCGCCAAGGTCAAGAAGGCGTCGGTCTCCGACGTCACGGTCTGCATCCTGGACCGTCCGCGCCACGCCGAGCTCATCCAGTCGGTCCGCGACACCGGCGCACGCATCCGCCTGATCTCCGACGGCGACGTCGCCGGCGCGATCGCCGCGGCCCGCCCCGAGTCCGGCACCGACATGCTCGTCGGCATCGGCGGCACCCCCGAGGGCATCATCGCCGCGGCCGCGATGCGCTGCATGGGCGGCGTGCTGCAGGGCAAGCTGGCCCCGAAGGACGACGAGGAGCGCCAGAAGGCGATCGACGCCGGCCACGACCTCGATCGCGTGCTCGTCACCGAGGACCTCGTCTCCGGCGAGAACGTCTTCTTCTGCGCGACCGGCGTCACCGACGGCGACCTGCTGCGCGGCGTCCGCTACTACGGCGGCGGCGCGTCCACCCAGTCGATCGTCATGCGTTCGAAGTCCGGCACGGTCCGCATGATCGACGCCTACCACCGCCTCGAGAAGCTGAGCGAATACTCGGCCATCGACTTCCAGGGCGTCGACGGAGCCATCCCGCCGTCGTTCTGACGGTTCCTCCGGCCCCACCCGTTTTAAGCAGCTGAAGGGTCCCTTCGTACGCTCCGAGCGCACGAAGGGACCCTTCAGCTGTTGCGGCAGTGGCAAGCTGGAACCATGACCGACAGCACCGATCGCCAGTTCCGCATCGAGCACGACACCATGGGCGAGGTCCGCGTCCCGGTCGACGCGCTGTGGCGCGCGCAGACCCAACGGGCCGTCGAGAACTTCCCGATCTCCGGTCGCGGCCTCGAGCGCGCGCAGATCCGTGCGATGGGGCTGCTCAAGGCCGCCTGCGCTCAGGTCAACAAGGACCTCGGGCTGCTGGACGCGGGGAAGGCCGACGCGATCGTCGCGGCCGCCACCGAGATCGCCGAGGGGCGCCACGACGACCAGTTCCCGATCGACGTGTTCCAGACCGGTTCGGGTACCAGTTCCAACATGAATGCCAACGAGGTCATCGCGAGCCTCGCCGCGCGGGCCGGCGTGACCGTGCACCCCAATGACGACGTCAACATGTCGCAGTCGTCGAACGACACCTTCCCCACTGCCACGCATGTGGCGGCGACCGAGGCTGCCGTCAAGGATCTGGTGCCCGCGCTCGATCACTTGCGGCTCGCTCTGCTCGACAAGGCCACGCAGTGGCGGACGGTGGTCAAGTCGGGCCGTACGCATCTGATGGATGCCGTCCCGGTCACCCTCGGGCAGGAGTTCGGCGGCTACGCCCACCAGGTGGAGGCGGGCATCGAGCGGGTCCTCGCGACGCTCCCCCGTCTGGGTGAGTTGCCGATCGGTGGCACCGCGGTCGGCACCGGGCTCAATGCCCCCGACGGTTTCGGTCCGCGTGTCGTCACGGAGTTGGTCCGCAGCACCGGCCTCGACGCACTCACCCCGGCCCGCAACAGCTTCGAGGCGCAGGCCGCCCGCGACGGCCTGGTCGAGGCGTCGGGCGCGCTCCGCACCGTCGCAGTGTCCCTGACGAAGATCGCCAACGACATCCGCTGGATGGGGTCGGGGCCGCTGACCGGGCTCGGCGAGATCCGGTTGCCGGACCTGCAGCCCGGTAGCTCGATCATGCCCGGCAAGGTCAATCCTGTTCTGCCCGAGGCGGTCACCCAGGTCGCCGCGCAGATCGTCGGCAACGACGCCACTGTCGCGTGGAGTGGGGCCGCCGGCGCATTCGAGCTCAACGTCTACATCCCGGTGATGGCGCGCAACCTGCTCGAGTCGTTCCGCCTGTTGGCCAACGTCTCCCGGTTGTTCGCCGACCGCTGCATCGCTGGGTTGGAGGCGAACGAGGAACACCTGCGCACCCTCGCGGAGTCGTCGCCGTCGATCGTGACTCCCCTCAACTCGGCGATCGGCTACGAGGAGGCGGCCGCGGTCGCCAAGCAGGCGGTGAAGGAGAAGAAGACCATCCGCCAGACGGTGATCGACCGCGGACTCATCGGCGACGGGCTGACGGAGGCCGAACTGGATCGGCGTCTCGACGTGCTCGCCATGACGAACGTGGAGCCCACAGAGTAGACCGCAGGCCGGCCGACCACCTCGACATCGTCACCAGGAGCGCCCCATGGACACGACATCCGACACCGCCCGCAGCGACGCCGCTATCCGCGTGGTCGAGGACTTCTTCTCCGCCCTCACCGATCTCGACGTCGACCGCGCCGTCGAATACCTCACGCCCGACGTCGTGTGGCAGAACCGGACGCTGCCGACGCTGCGCGGACTGCCGGCGGTACGCCGGGCTCTCCGGTTCGCGGGTCGGCCGTCGCTCCGCTTCGAGGCCGTGATGGAGAACATCGCGAGCGACGGCGACACCGTCCTCACCGAACGGATCGACACCCTGTACGTGGGGCCGCTGCGCTCCACGTTCTGGGTGTGCGGGACGTTCGAGGTGCGCGACGGCCGGATCGCGCTCTGGCGGGACCGGTTCAGCTGGGGCAACTTCGCTGCGGGCACCGTCACGGCGACGGCTCGCTCGCTGCTGCGGCGTCCGACGCAGGGGTAGGCTCGCAGATCGTGCGGTACCGGCGATGTGTGCCGCCAGACCCCACAGGAAGCCGACGGCGATGACCGAACAGCACCAGAACACCTCCCCCGCATTCCAGGCCGGACTGGATGTCCGCACCGAGGTGATGGGCGCCGATTTCGTCGAGCGAGCCTTCGAGCGCACCCGGGGAACGGACTCGGAGGACATCCAGGAGTTCATCACCGAGCACGTGTGGGGTTCGGTGTGGACGCGGCCCGGTCTGGACCGTCGTAGCCGCAGCCTGATCAATCTCGGCATGCTGATCGCGCTGCGCGCCGAGAACGAACTGCGCGGCCACGTCCGCGCCGCGCTGCGGAACGGGTTGACCCGCACCGAGATCGTCGAGGCCGTCATCCACGCGAGCGCGTACTGTGGCGCCCCGGCCGGACTGGCCGCGATGCGCGTCGTACAGGAGGTCCTCGAGACCGAACTGGGGCCGCTCAGCGAGGACTGACCGACCTGCCCGTCTTCGCGGCAATATCCAGGGCCGCAAGGTAGCCGAACACCAGCGCGGGGCCGATGGTGGCGCCGGGTCCGGCGTACGTGTGCCCCATCACCGGCGCGCTGGTGTTGCCGGCCGCGTACAGCCCGTCGATCACCGAGCCGTCCTCGCGCAGCGCCCGTCCCGCGATGTCGGTGACGATGCCGCCCTTGGTGCCCAGATCGCCGGGCACCATCTGCGCGGCGTAGAACGGTGCCTTGACGAGCTCGCCGAGGCTGGGATTGGGCTTGTTGGTGATGTCGCCGTAGTAGTGGTCGTACTTGCTTTCGCCGCGGTGGAAGTCCTCGTCGACGCCGGTGCGGGCGAAACCATTGAACTGCTGGACCGTCGAGGCGAGCTTGCCGGCGGGGATCCCGATCTTCTCGGCGAGTTCCTCGACGGTGGGCGCCTTGACGATGGTCCCGCTCTCGAGCCACTTGCGCGGCAGCGGACTGCGCGCGGTCACGCCGGCGAACAGGTAGCGGTCCCGGTAGGTCTGGTCGAAGATCAGCCAGCAGGGCAGGTTCTCGCCCGGACCGTCACCCTGACCGAACTCGCCGCCGTACATGCGGTGCGTCGCCTCCACGTACGGGAGCGACTCGTTCATGAATCGCTCACCGCGGTCGTTGACCATGATGCTGCGCGGCAGTGACCGTTCCGCGAGCGCGAACCACGGTCCCCGCGGCAGCGGGATCGACGGAGCCCACCAGGCGTCGTCCATGAAATCGATTGCGGCGCCGACCTTCATCCCGGCATTGATACCGTCGCCGGTGTTCGACGGGGCACCGATGGTCCAGTCGGCACCGATCGGCGCCCGCTGGTACTTCTTGCGCATCTCGTCGTTGGCGTCGAATCCACCGCACGCCAGCACGATTCCGTGCTCGGCGCGCAGCGTGGACTTCTCGCCGCCGGACTCGACCACCACACCGGTGACCTTCCCGTCCTCGACCACCAGGTCGATCAGGCCGGTATCCAGTCGCACCGGAATCCCCGCCCGACGGACACCGAGCATCAGTTGGGACATGAGGGCGCCGCCCATGCCGATCAGCTTCTGGCGCCGCGCTTTCGCGACGAACGTGCGCATTCCGACGCGGAGCATGCGGACCGGCCCCCGCCAGTGCCGCAGCCCGGTGCTGAGCCAGCGGTAGTCCGACTGCTTCACCACGACGTTGAGGGGTGTCTTCCCGTACGTCGGGTGCAGGGTCGCGAGGTCCGCGCCGAGCTTGGACGCATCGAAAGGCTTGGGCTCGCAGGACCTTCCGGTCGCCAGGCCACCCGGCGCCTCCGGGTAGTAGTCCGAGTAGTTCTTCACCCACTCGAGATTCAGCGCCGAGTGGTCGATGAGGAACTGCAGGGCCTCGGGGCCTCGGTCGAGATAGGTGTCGATACGGGCCGGATCCACGCCCGGCCCGATGATGCTGTGCAGATAGCGGCGTGCGGCCTCGACGTCGTCGGCGGGCGCGGCCTTCTTCAGCACGGAGTTCCCGGGGATCCACACGCCGCCACCCGAGCGTGACGTCGAGCCACCCCAGTACTGGGACTTCTCGACGATGACGACGTTCAGTCCCTGCGCGGCGGCCGTGATTGCGGCCGCCATACCGGCCCCGCCGGACCCCACCACGACCACGTCGAACCGCTCTTCTCGATCCGTCTGCGCTGCCATATCCGCTCCTGATCCGAGTGTGAAAGTTTGCCCCCAAAATCTAGAACACGTTTCACTATTGATCAACGATTTGGCGCAGAAACAGCCCTGAGCAGGAACTACACCATCGCAGAGTGCGAATTGCGGACCAGAATCAACTACATTTCAACATCCGGCACCAATGGCCGAATGTCAC
>NZ_JPOC01000042.1 GCF_000738775.1 Prescottella defluvii | reverse complement strand
CGCGTGCAGTGCCGGTAGTGGGGGTGGTGTCGGGGGTGCTCACAGCAAACTCCTGGGTTCTCGCCGGCTTCGGATGAAGATCTGACACTGACGGGCCGTCTCGGCACCGCAGCGCACGGGCAATTCTAGGACGACGTCACCGAACGGCCCATATCCAGTGCCCGATAGCTGGCATGGCTGTGGCATCGGTCATATCAGCGGATCGCGCGGACCTCGGGGTCGTCGACCCGGATCACCGCCAGGTTCGCCTCCTCCAGGAGGTCGGGCAGGTCCTGCGGATACACCGCTTCCCCGCCATCCTGGATGGCGCGGATCTCGGCCCCCGAACACCACCGGTGCTCGGTGATCGTGTGCTGCTCCAAGTCGGTGAATCCGCCTCGGTGCGGGACGAACTCGTCGGTCTGCAGGGCGAAGAACAGTTCCTCGGACCGGATCAGTTCACCAGCGAACGGGAAGATCGCGACGCGGCGCCACAGCGGCCCGCGCAACTCGTCCGGCGAGACCACGCGACCGGTCTCCTCCTCGATCTCCCGCACTGCCGCCGCACGGAGGGTCTCCCCCGTCTCCACGGCGCCCCCGATCGTGAACCAGAACGACACCTCGGGGGTCGCGGGATCGTGGCCCCGCATGAGCAGGACGCGACCGGTGCGGTCGAGCATCACGACCCGCGCCGACGTCCGGACCTCCGCGAGTTCGAGCCCCGACGGCTCGGACCGCTCGGCGATCTCGAAGTACGTCGGCAGCGGCGCAGTACCGCCCAGGTGCAGTCGGCGGACGGGAAGACGGGTCCGCAGTGCGAGGGTGTCCCGCACGGCGTCGTTGTGGAAACGCCGCGCGATCAGCACCCGAGCCTCGGCATCGGCCAACTCGGCAACCAATTGCGGTGGGAGCGTGTGGGTGTCGAGTGTCGTCAACGCACCCGACAGCGCGTTCTCCGCCGCCTCCCGGTGCGCGCGTTCGGCACGCTCCGCCTGGCCGGCGAGAACCGACAGACGTTTGCCCTCGGTCGAGGTGTCCGTCATCGCCGCCGCGATGGCCCGCACCACCACCGCACGACGCGCGAGCGCTGCGTCGAGCGCCTGCCAGGACAGGTCGGAGCGCACGTGCAGTCGGTCGAGTCGGTTGGCGGTCGCGTACGCCCACGCCCCGATCGTCACGATCACCGCGGCAACCAACGCGAGGATCAGGATCGTCATCGCCGAGAAGGTCACGAGCGAACCTCACGCACACCGCTGCTACCGACCGTGACCGTCTCGTAGACCCGCAGGATCTGCTCGGCGACCACCGGCCAGTCGTACTCGGCCACCACGACACTCGCCGCGGCGGCAAGTGCACGTCGCCGGTCGTCGTCCCCGAGGACGCCGTCGAGCGCGGCGGCGAGCGCCGCCGAATCGCCGACCGGCACCAGCAGTCCCGCGGTTCCGTCGCGCAGGACGCGACGGAATGCGTCCAGTTCACTGGCCACGACCGGTGCACCGGCCGCCATCGCCTCCACCAGCACGATGCCGAAGCTCTCGCCGCCCAGGTTGGGTGCGCAATACACGTCGACGCTGCGCAGCGCCGACGCCTTCTCCGCGTCGCTCACCTGCCCGAGCAGTCGCAGGTGCCGGGCGTAGCGGCCCGCTTCCTTGCGGAGCTTGTCGTCGTCGCCCCGACCGACCACCAGGATCTCGATGTCCGGGTACTTCTCGGCCAGCGTGGGCAACGCTCCGAGCAGCACCGCCATGCCCTTGCGTGGTTCGTCGTAGCGGCCGAGGAACAGGACCGTCTTGCCGGGACGCGGATAGCCGGGCAGCGGTACCGCGTTCGCGAACGCCGGGACGTCGACACCGTTCGGGATCTCCACCGCGTCCGAACCGAGCGACTCGACCTGCCAGCGGCGCGCCAGTTCCGACACCGCGATCCGCCCACTGATCTTCTCGAGATAGGGCTGCAGGACCCCTTGGAAGGTACTGAGCACCAACGACTTCGTAGTGGACGTGTGGAACGTCGCGACGATGGGCCCCTCGGCGATCTTCATAGCGAGCATCGACAGGCTCGGCGCGTTGGGCTCGTGGATGTGGAGGACGTCGAAATCGTTGTCCGCGATCCAACGCCGCACCCGCGCATACGACACGGGACCGAACGTCAGCCGAGCCACCGAACCGTTGTAGGGAATGGCGACGGCGCGGCCGGCCGAGACCACGAAGTCGGGGAGCTCGGTGGCATCGGACGCCGGCGCGAGAACGCTCACCTTGTGACCACGCTCGATCAGCACCTGGGCCAGTTCCACGACGTGAGCCTGAACACCACCCGGAACATCGAACGAGTACGGGCAGACCATACCGATCTTCATCGCGACTCCATACGTGCGCGGCGGGACTCCGACAGGTCGTCCCACCACAGCGGCTGCAGCATGTGCCAGTCCGCCGGGTGCGCCGCGATGTTGACCTCGAAACGGGACGCCAGCGCTTGGGTGGCAGCCGCCAGCCCGCCGGAGACGTCGATCGGCGGGTCGACCGAGAAGCCCCACCCGCCGTCGGTGAACCAGCAGTGCACGGGCAGTAGGGCCGCACCGGTCTCGATCGCGAGCTTGGCCGGCCCGGCCGGCATCCGGGTCGGCTCGCCGAAGAACGTGACCGGCACCCCCCGGGCGGCGAGGTCACGCTCACCGAGCAGGCACACGATCTTGTTGTCGTGCAGGCGCGCCGCGAGCTCGCCGAACGGCGGCGTCTCGCCACCGCTGAGCGGGAAGATCTCGAACCCGAGACCTTCCCGGTAGTCGACGAAACGCTGGTACAGCGACTCCGGCTTCAACCGTTCGGCGACGGTCGACAGGCCACCCCAGTTCTGGGCGCACCACACACCGGCCATGTCCCAGTTCCCGCTGTGCGGCAGCGCCAGGACCGCGCCGCGCCCCTCGGTCATCGCCCGTTCGAGGTGTTCCTGGCCCTCGACACTCGAATCGATTGCCGCGGCGGTCGCGACGAGATCCATGGACGGCAGCCGGAACGCCTCCCGCCAGTACCGCGCGTACGAGCGCAGCGAATCGCGGATCAGCTCGTCCGGGACCTGCTCCGGTGGCACCCCGAGCACCCGAGCAAGGTTGCGACGCAACTGCTGCGGGCCCCCGTTCCGGCGTGCCGCAACGTCGGCGCCCGCGTCGAACAGTGCGGTGGCCACCCGTTCGGGAAGCGCCCGGACGACGCGCCACCCGGCGGCGTAGCCGAGATCGGTCACTCGTTCCGAGAGGGTCACGACGCGGACGCCTCTCCGTCACCGGGCTTCTCGGCGACGCTGGTCGGCGTCATCGGCAACAGATCCCGCGCCCCCGCCGAATTACGTACGGCCAGAACACGCTGGAACACGGTGACGATGCTCGCGACCGCGAGGATCCACATCGCGACGTAGACCGCCCAGTGCAGCCAGCCGATGCCGAAATGCCCTGCGATACCGGTGAGTCCGGCGCCGACTAGCACGATGACCAGCCGGTCCGGGCGCTCGATGAGGCCACCGTCTGCGGACAGGCCACTGGCTTCCGCCCGCGCCTTGGCGTACGAGATCACCTGCGAGCTCACCAGACAGATCAGTGTCGCGATCAGCAGGCTCTTGCTGCTCTCGTGGTAGACGGCCCACCACGCCAGACCGGCGAAGATCGCACCGTCGGCGATCCGGTCGCACGTGGCATCGAGGACGGCCCCGTAGCGCGTGCCGCCGCCGCGGGCACGGGCCATCGCCCCGTCGAGCATGTCGAACATCACGAAGAACCAGATGAAGATGGTTCCCCAGAACAAATGACCGGACGGGAAGAGGGTGAGCGCGCCGGCGATGCTCGCGACGGTGCCGATCACCGTGACCGCATCCGGCGTCAACCCGGTCTTCACCAGGGCGTGGCCCATCGGCGCCGTCACCTTGGACACCGACGCACGACCGAAGAAGCTCAGCATCCCTCTCCCCCCTTCCCCGACCCACCGCGGTGCCGCACCCCAGCGGACCCCGCACCCGATCCTGCCCTGCGATTTCCCCGCCGGCCTCTGGAGATCACTCGTCCCCGGCCCC
>NZ_JPOC01000041.1 GCF_000738775.1 Prescottella defluvii | reverse complement strand
CAACCTGATGGCCAGGTACATCTAGGGCGCCGTCGCTCGCTGAGGTCGTACCGATGGTGAAGGATTTCCGACGAATACCGTCAGAGATCCTTCACCATCAGTGCTCCTCCAGGAACGGCTTCACCACCGACAGGACCTCGGCGGAGGCCGCGACGGTGGTGGCATGGTCGAAGCCGTCGACCACCGCCAGGCGTGACCCGGGAATCAGCGTCGCCAGCCTCTTCGTGTCCGACAACCGGGGCCGGTCCTCGGACCCGACGAACAGCATCGTCGGAACCTCCAGCGCCTCGAGTGCCGCGTCGGGCAGGCCGGGTTCCTCCTCAGAGCGGCGCAGGTAGGCGACCAGGGCGCGGGTGTCGTTCGCGTCGAACGCGGCCCGCGTCGCCGGGTCCAGCGGCCACGGCCGGTGCGCGTTCCACCGGTCGAGGAACGCCGTCATGCCCTCGTGGTCGAGGACGTCGATGCAGCCGGGGAAGAACAGTTTGTCGAACGATCCGGCCTGGGGCCGACTGCTGCCGCCGCCGGCCGTGAGCGTGCGCAGACGCTCCGGTGCGGCGACGGCGAGTGACAGGCCGACCCGCGCCCCGAACGAGTAGCCCAGGTAGTGCGCCCGCTCGTGGCCCAGCGCGTCGAGCACCGCGACCAGGTCACCGACGACGAGGTCCATCGCGTACGACGACGTCTCGTACGGCTTGTCGCTGCGGCCGTGACCGCGCATGTCGGGCAGGATCAGCTGGAACTCGTCGCGCAGGGCCTTGACGTAGCCGAACGCGCGCCAGATGGCGCTGGACAGCGCCGTTCCGTGCGCGAGGACCAACGGCGGACCGTCCCCGATCACCCGGTACGCGATGCCGACGCCGTCGACGGGATTGACTGCCTGCTGCATGACCACACCCTCTACGTTAGGTCCCGATCCGGATTCGCAGACCTACACTGAGGCCGTGCCCGACACCTCCGCGATCGACCCGGACCACGTCCGCCGCGCCGCGCAGGCGCTCGTGACGCCGGACATCGCGGGCTGGGCCGGCCGCTTCGAACTGCTGTCCGATCCCAATCGGCTGCGGTTGCTGCTGTGCCTGCACCATGCGCCCGGCATCTGCGTCTCCGATCTCGCGGCCGCGCTCGGCATGACGGGCACCGCGGTGTCCCACGCGCTGCGGCTGCTGCGGCAGCAGGGGTGGGTGGCGGCTCAGCGCTCCGGCCGCACCGTCCGCTACCGACTGGTCGACGACACGGTGCACGAGTTGTTGCACACCATCGGGGCCACCCACTCCCACGAGCACGACGCCCGCTGACGCTGCACCGTCGGGCCCGGTGGCGCCTTGCTTCGCCGAATCCCTGTTGCCGGTCACGGGTGCGGCCTATCGTGACTTCGGACAGCCTCCGTCCGGAGGGGACCCGTGATGCACGAGATGGCGATCACCCAGAGCGTCGTCGACGCGGTGTGCGAGCGCGCCGGCGACCGTAGCGTGCACAGCATCCGGTTGCAGGTCGGCTGCCTGTGCGCGGTGGTGCCCGACGCGATGCAGTTCTGCTTCGAACTGATCACGGAGGGCACGGTCGCCGAGGGCGCCCGGCTCGAGATCGAGGAGCCTCCCGGACTGGCGCACTGCCGAGGCTGCGACACGGACTTTCCCCTGCAGGACCTGGTGCTGCTGTGTCCGTGCGGCAGCGCCGACGTCGAGGTCCTCTCCGGCCGCGAACTGCGGATCATGTCGATGGAAGTGGGTTGAACCATGTGTGCAACGTGTGGCTGCGGCAAGATCGACGAAGCCGGACATATCCATTCGCACGATCATTCGCACGATCATTCGCACGACCATTCGCACTCCCACGCGCCGAGCGCGACGGAGACGATCACGCTCGAGGAGAAGATCCTGGCCAAGAACGACCTGCTCGCGGCGGCCAACCGCACGTGGCTCACCGAGCGCGGCGTGCTCGCCTTCAACCTCATGAGCTCGCCCGGATCGGGGAAGACCACGCTGCTCGAGCGCACCGTTCGAGACCTGTCCGAGACCGGCCCGATCTCGGTGATCGAGGGTGACCAGGAGACGATGCTCGACGCCGAACGGATCAAGGCGACGGGATGTTCTGTGGTGCAGGTGAATACGGGCTCCGGATGTCACCTCGACGCGGCGATGATGCGCGGTGCGCTCGACACGCTGCATCCCGTGAACGAATCGTTGGTGTTCGTGGAGAATGTCGGAAATCTGGTGTGCCCGGCCCTGTTCGACCTCGGCGAGCAAGGTAAGGTTGTCCTGATATCGGTGACGGAGGGCGACGACAAGCCGCTCAAGTACCCGCACATCTTCGCGGTGGCCGACCTCGTGATCGTCAACAAGACGGACCTGCTCCCGTATGTCTCGTTCGACCCGGCGGTGTGCGAACGTAATGCAAGATCGGTGAATCCCGGTGTGCAGGTGGTGAATCTGTCCGCGACCAGCGGTGAGGGGCTGGACCGGTGGTATCGGTGGATCGCCGAGCGTCGCCTGGGATGGGCGACCGACGTTGACATCCGACCCCGGTCCGCGCCTTAATTGTGGTGGGCGTCGCGCAAGTGGGCCGAGGGTCGACTCCGGCGACGCAGGGGCGGATGCGCCCCGGGGAGTGGCCGACATGTCGACACCGACCAAAGCTGCGAACAAGTCAGGGCACGCCGAGGCCGACGATACGGACGAGGGACTCATCCACGTTCTGTGGATCAATGCGGGGCTCAGTTGCGACGGCGACTCCGTCTCACTCACCGCCGCGACGCAGCCGAGCGTGGAGGAGATAGTTTTCGGCGCACTGCCGGGCCTGCCCAAGATCGCCGTGCACTGGCCGTTGATCGACTTCGAGTGCGGGCCCGAGGGCGGCGCCGACGACTTCCTGGAATGGTTCTGGAAGGCCGACCGCGGGGAGCTGGAACCGTTCGTGCTCGTCGTCGAGGGTTCGATTCCGAACGAGAAGTTGCACGACGAGGGCTACTGGTGCGGGTTCGGCAACAATCCGGAGACCGGGCAGCCCGTCACCACGAGCGAGTGGCTCGACCGGCTGGCGCCGAAGGCGACGGCGATCGTCGCGGCGGGCACGTGTGCTTGCTACGGCGGTATCCACGCGATGGCCGGCAATCCGACCGGGGCGATGGGCGTGCCCGACTATCTCGGGTGGGATTGGAAGTCCAAGGCCGGTCTGCCGATCGTGTGCGTGCCGGGGTGCCCGATCCAGCCGGACAACCTGTCCGAAACCCTGACCTATCTGCTGTACCAGGTGACCGAGCAGGCGCCGATGATTCCGCTCGACGAATCGCTGCGACCGCAGTGGCTGTTCGGGCAGACCGTGCACGAGGGCTGTGACCGCGCCGGCTACTACGAGCAGGGCGACTTCGCGACCGAGTACGGCTCACCCAAGTGCATCGTCAAACTCGGCTGCTGGGGTCCGGTCGTGAAATGCAATGTGCCCAAGCGTGGTTGGATGGCCGGAATCGGCGGCTGCCCCAATGTCGGCGGCATCTGCATCGGCTGCACCATGCCGGGATTCCCGGACAAGTTCATGCCGTTCATGGACGAGCCTCCGGGCGGCAAGCTGTCGAGCACGGCGTCCGAGGTCTACGGATCGGTGATCCGCACCCTGCGCAGTGTCACCGGCCGGACGCTGGAGAAGGAACCGCACTGGCGTGCACCAGGGCGCCTGCTCAGGACGGGGGCCGTCCGCACCTGGTAGCGCGACCGCACGCGAACGCCGAGGGAAGAGAGGCATCTCGATGACTGCAACCGTGCCCGAGCCGAAACGGGGGACGGCCGACGACAAGGGCCTGGTCGAGATGGCCTGGGATCCGATCACCCGCATCGTCGGCAGCCTCGGGATCTACACGAAGGTCGACTTCGCCAACAAGACCGTCGCCGAGTGCCACAGCACGTCGTCGATCTTCCGCGGCTACTCACTGTTCATGAAGGGCAAGGATCCGCGCGACGCGCACTTCATCACCAGCCGGATCTGCGGCATCTGCGGCGACAACCATGCGACCTGCTCGTGCTACGCGCAGAACATGGCGTACGGGGTGCAGCCTCCACACCTGGGGGAGTGGATCGCCAACCTCGGTGAGGCCGCCGAGTACATGTTCGACCACAACATCTTCCAGGAGAATCTGGTCGCGGTGGACTACTGCGAGAAGATGGTGTCCGAGACCAACCCCGGGGTGCTCGCGCAGGCCGAGAACACTCCGGCGCCGCACGCCGACCAGCACGGGTATCGGAGCATCGCCGACATCATGCGGGCGCTCAACCCGTTCACCGGCGATTTCTACCGGGAAGCACTCCAGGTCAGTCGGCTGACCCGAGAGATGTTCTGTCTCATGGAGGGTCGGCACGTTCATCCGTCGACGCTGTATCCCGGCGGCGTGGGCACGGTGGCGACCGTGCAGTTGATCACCGACTACACGACGCGGCTGATGCGCTACATCGAGTTCATGAAGAAGGTCGTGCCCATGCACGACGACCTGTTCGACTTCTTCTACGAGGCGTTGCCGGGTTACGAGCACGTCGGTGAGCGTCGGGTGCTGCTCGGGTGCTGGGGCGCCTTCCAGGACCCCGAGGTGTGCAACTTCGCGTACAAGGACATGACCGACTGGGGGCGGAAGATGTTCGTCACCCCGGGCGTGGTCGTGGACAACAAGCTGGTGACGACGGACCTCGTCGACATCAACCTGGGCATCCGGATCATGCTCGGCTCGTCGTACTACGACGACTGGTCCGACCAGGAGATGTTCGTGAGCACCGATCCGCTGGGCAATCCCGTGGACCGGCGGCACCCGTGGAACCAGCACACCAATCCCAAGCCGCAGAAACGGGACCTCGAGGACAAGTACAGCTGGGTGATGTCGCCGCGGTGGTTCGACGGCAAGAACAACCTCGCGCTCGACACCGGCGGCGGTGCACTGGCCCGGATGTGGTCGACCGCGCTCGCCGGAATGGTCGAGACCGACGAGGTGCTGGCCACCGGCCACAGTGTCAAGATCGAATTCCCGAAGACGGCGCTCAAGGGGCCGGCGAGCTTCGAGTGGCGGATTCCGCAGTGGAGCAACACGATCGAGCGAAATCGGGCGCGGACGTACTTCCAGGCGTACGCGGCCGCGATGGCACTGCACTTCGCGCGCAAGGCGCTCGTCGAGATCAACGCCGGCCGGACCAAGACGTGGGAGCCCTTCGAGGTGCCCGACGAGGGCATCGGCTGCGGCTTCACCGAGGCGGTGCGCGGCGTGCTCTCGCACCACATGGTGATCCGGGACGGCAAGATCGCAAACTACCACCCGTACCCGCCGACGCCGTGGAACGCGAGTCCCCGCGACGCCGAGGGCATCCCGGGGCCGTACGAGGATGCGGTCACGGATCTGCCGATCTACGAGGAGAACGGCCGCGACGACTTCAAGGGCATCGATATCATGCGGACCGTGCGCAGCTTCGATCCCTGCCTGCCGTGCGGTGTGCACATGTACCTCGGCGACGGGAAGACCCTGGAGAAGCTGCATTCCCCGACGCAGTCCATGACCGGCGAGTGAGGTGAGGAATGGGGCCGGTTGACGACGAGACACAGATCCGGACACACGAATCTGATCGCTGGCGGGGCGCCGGCGATCGGATCGAGACGCTGCTCGACGCCTCCGCGGCCGGAGGCCCGGTCGCGCGGGAACGCGCCGAGCAACTCGTCCGCGAGGTGGTGGACCTCTACGGTGAGGCGCTCGGTCGCATCCTGGCGATCGGTGAGCACACGCCCGGACTGGTCGACGAACTCGCACGTGACGAACTGGTGTCGAGTGTGCTGCTGGTGAGTGGGCTGCATCCGCACGCCGTGGGCACCCGGGTGCGGACGGCGCTCGACAGTGTCCGCCCGTACCTGGGATCGCACGGCGGTGACGTCGAACTCGTCGACGTGTCCGAGGACGGGGTCGTGCGCCTGCGTCTGCTGGGCAGCTGCCACGGGTGTCCGTCGTCGGCGGTGACGCTGCAACTCGCGGTGGAGGGCGCCGTGCAGGCGGCCGCGCCGGAGGTCACGACCATCCAGGTGGAGACCGACGAGGGCGAGAGCGCGCCCACGCCGGGTGTCTTCCCGGTCGACTCGCTGCTCGCGCACGTGCGGGAGAGCGCTCAGCCCAGCGGAAACTGGCTCGCGGTACCGGAGTTCGGTGAGCTGGAACCCGGCGAGGTGGGCGGGTTCACCGTCGGGGGACTGACGATGCTGGTGTGCCGCCTGGGTGACGAACTCTTCGCGTACCGGGACCGGTGCCCCGCGTGCGGGAACTCGATGGCGGGCACCGCGATGGCGCGCCGTGCCGGCGGTCCGGTGAACGATGCGGTCCTGCGATGTCCGAGTTGCCGTGCCCACTACGACGTCCGCCGCGCCGGGGCCGGGGTCGAGGCGCCGGACGAGCACCTCGATCCGCTGCCGGTCCTGGTGCGGGACGGCGTGCTCTCGGTGGCCGTGCCCACGGCGGTGACCGGGTGAGTGCGCCGCGCGGACCAGGCACCCCCACCGGATCGGCGTTGGGGGTGCTGCGTCGTATCGCGGCGACCAGGCCGGGTGCGCCGGCGGGCGAGCGGTGCGAGATGTGCGCGGTCCCGATCGCCGACGAGCACTCGCACGTCGTGAACATGGCCGGACGACAGTTGATGTGTGTGTGCCGACCGTGCTACCTGCTGTTCACCGAACCCGCTGTGGGGCTGAAGTATCGGGCCGTGCCGGACCGGTACGTGTCGTTCCCGGAGTTCCGGCTGGGTCCGGGGCAGTGGGACGGGCTGGAGATCCCGGTGGGACTGGCCTTCTTCTTCCGCAACTCCGTGCAGGAGCGCACGGTCGCGTTCTATCCGGGGCCCGCCGGTGCGACGGAATCGGAACTGCCGATCGCGGCCTGGGATGCCGTCGTCGAGGCCAATCCCGCGCTCCGCGCGGTGGTCGACGACGTGGAGGCGTTGCTGATCCGGGTGCCGACCACCGGTCCCGGCGGCGCGGAGTGCCACCTGCTGCCGATCGACGCCTGCTACGAACTGGTGGGCCGGCTACGGCGCTGCTGGCGCGGATTCGACGGCGGGCAGGACGCCCGAGGAGAACTCGACGACTTCTTCGCACGGATCGAACGCCGCAGCATCGCGGCCCGCGGGGGAGGTGTGTCGTGACGGCGGTGGATTTCACGGTGCTGTCGATCGCGCCGGAGTCGTTCGCGGTGACCCCCAACCTGATCGCGCGACTGCGGATCACGGAGAGCACCGGTGCGACGGTGCATGCGCTGGTGCTGCGCTGTCAGATTCGGATCGAACCGCGGCGGCGTCGCTACTCGGACGCCGAGGAGGCGGGGCTGCTGGACCTGTTCGGGCCGCGGGAGCGCTGGGGCTCGACCCTGTCGACCTTCCCGTGGCTGCACACCACAGCGGTGGTGCCGGGGTTCACCGGCGAATGCGTGACCGAACTGGTCATGCCCTGCACGTACGACTTCGAGGTGACCGCGTCGAAGTATCTGCACGCGCTCGAGGGCGACACGGTACCCCTCAGCTTTCTGTTCAGCGGAACGGTCTTCACCAAGGGCAGCAACGGTTTCGGTGTCGAACAAGTGCCGTGGGACCGCGAGGCGCAGTTCGACATGCCGGTCGAGGTGTGGCGCGATGTGGTGCGGCAGAACTTCCCGTCGAACGGGTGGATCCGGCTGGACCACGACACGATCGCGGCGCTGGTGCGGTTCAAGGCGGCACGCGGCCTGCTCGGGGTCGATCAGGCCGTGGCCGAACTGCTCGACGGTGTGGGGGAGGTCGCGACATGACCGGGGTCCGCGACCTGGCGCAGCTGCGCGCAGTGGCCGACGCAATCCTCTACGAGGGCTACCTGCTGTACCCCTATCGGTCCACATCGGGAAAGAACCAGTCGCGCTGGCAGTTCGGTGTCGTGGGGCCCGTCGGCGCCGCCGAGCGGGGGCTCGGGGAGGACGCGTCGATGCACGTCGACTGCGTGCTCGACCGGGCATCGGACGACGTCGTCGTCGAGCCGGTGCTGCGGTTCCTGCAACTGCAGGTCCGCACCGCGGAGGCGTCCGGCGCCGCTGGGTACGCGCCCGTCCCGGAACTCGTGGCCGACGGGCAGACCTGGGTGAGCTGGGACGAGGCCGTGGAGGTGGAGATTCCGCTCGGCGCGGTCACCATGCCCGAATTGCTCGCCGGCACCGAACGCGAGATCAGGGTTCCTGGCGGCAGCGACACCGAATCGGTCGGCGCCGCGGGTCGTCTCGTCCGCGAACGGTTCCCGTTGCGCGGCAGGGTCGATCTGCGCGCGACGACTGTGGGTGCTGCGGTCCGGTTGGGTGTCGACGTCCGGAACGAGGCGCGCCTCGACGACCTGGCCCGCCCGGACGTCGCGGCGAAGGACACCGCGATCCGGCACTCGTTCATCGGTGCCCACCTGGTGCTCTCGGTCGCCGGCGGTCGTTTCGTGTCGCTGCTCGACCCACCCGCCGGGTTCGCCGACGCGGTGGCCGGTTGCCGGCAGTTCCGGTGCTACCCGGTGCTCGCGGGTGAGCCGGACCCGTCCGCGCCGGGGACCGGTGACATCGTGCTGGCCACGCCGATCATCCTGTACGACCACCCGGAGGTGGCGCAGGAGAGCGGCGGAGACCTGTTCGACGCCACCGAGATCGACGAGATCCTCACCCTCCGTGTCATGACGATGACCGACGCGGAGAAGGCGCAGGCGCGCGCGACCGACCCGCGGGCGGCGCAGATCATCGACCGGTGCGACAGCATGACGGCCGCCGAGATGCAGCAGTTGCACGGGGCGCTGCGCGATCCGCGGGCCTTCGGTGCCGGGCTCGCCGAACCCCCGACGTTCGTCACCCCCGGTGGCCTGGTCCCCGAGGTGCCCGACGACGTCCCGTGGTGGGATCCGGCCGCCGATACCACCGTTCGTCCCGGGCAGGACGGCGTCCTCGTCGGCGGCGTACGTGTCGCGAAGGGGAGCCTGGTGCGGCTGCGGCCGTCCCGGCGCGCCGACGCGCAGGACCTGTTCTTCGCCGGCCGGGTGGCGCGGGTGGCGACCGTCCACGCGGATGTGGACGGCGGCACACACGTCGGGGTGGTGCTCGTCGACGATCCCGCGGCGGAACTGCACGACTGGTACGGCCGCTACCTGTACTTCGCGCCGGACGAAGTGGAACCACTCGATTCGCAGGGAGTTTCGGCGAACGAGCGAGAGGAGAATCAGTCATGAGGGCAGTAGGAATGTTCTCCACCGTGTTGTTCGCGGCGGTGGCAGCGGCCGGCGTGTGGATCACGGTGCGTTCGATCCCGGACATGCAGCGGTATCTGCGGATGCGTCGGATGTGACGCCGTGACGTCCGCACCTCCGCGTGTCCTGCTCGCAGGTATCGGCAACATCTTCCTCGGCGACGACGGCTTCGGGCCGGCGGTGTTGCAGGCGGTGGCCGGGGGATCACTCCCGGAGGGTGTGCGTGCGGAGGATTACGGGATCCGGGGCATGCACCTCGCGTACGACCTGCTGGGCGGCTGGGACGGGTTGATCCTGGTGGATGCGGTGCCGGACCGCGGAACCCCGGGCGCGATACGCGTGTTCGAGGTGAACCGGGAACTGCCGGACACGTCGCCGCGACTCGACGCGCACGGGATGGATCCGGCGTCGGTGTTCGCGAGCCTCGCGGCATTGGGGGGCGCGCTGCCGCGCACCGTCGTGATCGGGTGCCAGGTGCGGGACGTCGACGAGGGGATCGGGCTGTCCGGACCGGTCGCGCGGGCGGTCCCCGCCGCCGTGGACGCGGCCCGCGCGGTCCTCGCGGAGTTCGGTGCCGGCGTCGGGGTGGAGGGCTGAGTGATGTGTCTGGGAATCCCGGGTCGAGTGATCCGGATGCTCGACGGCTACGGCGGCCAGTTGGCGCTCGTGGACGTGGCGGGCAGCGCGCGCAAGGTCAACATCGGCATGCTCGACGACACGACCCTCACTCCCGGCGACTGGGTGGTGATCCACATGGGGTTCGCGGTGGAACGCGTCGATGCTGCCGGTGCCGAGCAGGCGATGGCGGGGCTGGAACTGATGGGGCGCCCTCGCGACGTGCCGGGCGAGCTGGGCGGTCCGCCGTGACGGCCGAGGCGGCCGACACCGTGCTGGCGAACCGGGCCGCGGTGGCGCGGCACCGGGTGATCGTGCGCGGGGTGGTGCAGGGTGTGGGGTTCCGTCCGTTCGTGGCGCGCCTGGCCGCCGGTCTCGGGCTGACCGGACACTGCGGCAACGACGAGGTGTCGGTGTTCGTCGAGGTCGAGGGCTCGCCGGGGGCGCTGGCCGAGTTCGCCGAGCGGGTGCGGCGGGACGCACCGCCGCTGGCGGTGGTGCTGGAGGTGACGGTCGCGCCGATGCCGGTCCACGGCGACGGCGCGCGAGACTTCCGGATCGTGCCCAGCAGGCACGCCGCCGGTGTGCGGACCCTCGTCCCTCCCGACGTGGGGATCTGCGAGGACTGCGCGCGCGAGATGGCCGATCCCGCCGACCGGCGGTACCGGCACCCGTTCGTGAACTGCACCAACTGCGGTCCCCGCCTCACCGTCGTCACCGACCTGCCGTACGACCGGCCCGCGACGACGATGGCGCGGTTCCCGATGTGCCCGCGGTGCGCTCGCGAGTACCACGACCCCACCGACCGGCGGTACCACGCGCAGCCGATCTGCTGCCCGGACTGCGGGCCGCGAATCTTCCTGGAGGCGAACGGGGTCCGAATCGACGGCGACGACGCGGTGCTCGAGCGGGTGCATCGGGAACTCGGCGCCGGGGGCATCGTCGCAGTGAAGGGGATCGGCGGATTCCACCTGGTGTGCGACGCCGGCAACCCGGACGCGGTGCGACGACTGCGGGAGCGAAAGCACCGTCCTGCCAAACCGTTCGCGGTGATGGCGGCGGACCTGTCGGCAGCGCGGGCGGTGTGCCGCGTCGACGCTGCCGAGCGTGCGGTGCTGCGGAGCCCTCCGCGCCCGATCGTGTTGCTGCGGAAGACCGCGGGAGTCGCCGTGGTCCCGGACGTGGCGCCGGGTCTGGACGAGGTGGGCGTGCTGCTGCCGTACGCGCCGCTGCACCACCTGCTGTTCGTCCCGGTGCCCGGCAGCGACGTCCGGCCGCCGCGCCTGCTGGTGATGACGTCCGGGAACCGTGGCGGCGAACCGCTGTGCTTCGACAACGACGATGCGCGGCACCGTCTCGGTGGCATCGCCGACGCCTTCCTGATGCACGACCGGGACATCGCGGTGCCGTGCGAGGACTCGGTGCTCAGGGTCGTGGACGGCGAGATCCAGCCGATCCGGCGGTCCCGCGGCTACGCGCCGCTGCCGGTGCTGTTGGATCGGCCCGGCCCGGCCGTGCTGGCGGTGGGTGCGGAGGTGAAGAACACCTTCTGCCTCACCCGGCAGGACTTCGCCTTCTGCTCCGCGCACCTCGGTGACATGGGCAGCCTGGAGAGCCGACGCGCCTTCGACGCGTCCGTGGCGCTGCTGTCGGCGCTGCACGACGTCCGGCCCACACTGGTGGTGGCCGACGCGCATCCCGGGTACGCGACCCGGCGGTGGGCGGAGGACTTCAGCGACCGGGCCGGCGTGGACCTGCACACCGTCCAGCACCACCACGCGCATGTCGCGGCGCTGGCCGCCGAGCACCGGCTGATCGGAACACCGTTGCTGGGCATCGCCTTCGACGGAACCGGCTACGGCTGTGATCGCACCGTGTGGGGCGGTGAGATGCTCCGGGTGGGCACCGATCTCCTCGACACCGCCCGTGTGGGGCACCTGCAGCCGTTCTCGCTGCCGGGCGGCGATGCCGCGGTCCGCAACCCGGCACGGGTGGCGCTGGCGCTGCTGCACGAGGCCGGTCTCGATTCCGCCGACCTGCCCTGCGGCCGGGCCCTGGAGGCCGACGAACGAGCAGTTGTGGCAGCGCAATTGGAGTCGGGACAGGGCTGCGTCCGGACCACGAGCGTCGGACGGCTGTTCGACGGCGTCGCCTCGCTGCTCGGGATCCGGCACCGGGTGAGCTACGAGGCGCAGGCCGCGATCGAACTCGAGGCGCTGGCCCGCACCGCCCGCAGCCCCGCGCCGATCGGGATGCAGGCCGCCGGCGGGCAACTGCTTCTCGGCGAGTTGCTCGACGGACTCGTGACGAGTGTCCGCGCGGGCACGCCGGTTCCGGAACTGGCGCTCGGATTCCATCACGCCCTGGCCGCGGCCACCGCACGCCTCGCCGTGGGCGTCGCCCGGGCGGCGGGCATCGACGTCGTCGGACTGACTGGCGGGGTGTTCCAGAACCGGCTGCTGACGTCGCTGCTGCGCCGCCGACTGGAGGGCGCGGGGCTGACCGTGCTGACCCACCACGTGGTGCCGCCCAACGACGGCGGGTTGTCGCTGGGGCAGGCGGTGCTGGGACTCGCGGCGCTCGAGGCGGAGCGGTGCGGACGGACCGAGGCGACCGAGGGGATGCAACCATGACGACGAGCGACACCCGGGTGGAACTGATCGACCGCGAACTGTCCGCGGATCTGGCGGCATCTGCGCTGGCACTGGCCCGCAGATTCCACAACGGCGCGACACTGTGGGTGGTCTCGCCGCAGTGGGAACCGCACGCGCACCACGTGGCGGTCGAGTTCGTCCATCCCGTGATCATGGGGAAGCGGGCGTTGCCGTCGGTGTCGCTCGTGGAACCGGATCCGGTGGCGCAGTGCCGTGTCGCGGCCCGGCCGGGCGATGTGATCCTCGCGGTGGCGTCCGCGGACCAACCGCAGGTCCGCGACATCATGCGCCGCGCGCCGGCCTGGGGCACCGACACGATCTGGATCGGCTCGGGTCCCCGACCCGGCGCCGGCGCGGCCACCCACATCCTGTGGGTGGACTCCGACGACCCGATGGTCCCCGCAACCGGACGGTTCGTGCTGATGTACCACCTGCTGTGGGAACTCACGCACGTGTGCTTCGAACATCCGGGACTGCTCCGCGACCCGGAACCGGCCGACTGCGCCGACGACGTGTGCGTCACGTGCAGCGACGAGGCACGGCTCGCGGAAGTGGTGCTGGTACCGGTGAATTCGTTCGACGGCGTCCTGGTGCGCACCGCGGCGGGGGAGGAACGGGTGGATGCGACGTTGATCGACGACGTCGCCGAACGGGATTTGCTGCTGATCCACGGCGGCGCGGCGATCACCCGCGTCGAATCCGGCGAGGAGGTGCGGCGATGAGCGGCACGGGTCCCGAGTCCGCGCCGGAGGGCACGGACTTCCTGTATCCCTTCATCGAGGCCCACGAGCAGGGCGCCGACACGCTCCTCGACGACCTCGCCGCGTCGGCCCGGGACAAGGCAGCGGAAAGTGCCCGGCTGCAGCGCGACTCGGTCACCGAATGGGGCGAGCGCATCGACGAGGCCGGGGCCCGGATGGCCGAGCGGTTCGCCGACGGCGGTCGGCTCTACACGTTCGGCAACGGCGGTAGTTCGACGGATGCCGCGACGCTCGCATCGCTGTTCAGCCGACCGGCCCGCGGGCGGCCCGTCGCGGCGTGGTCGCTGGCCGCGGACCAGGCGGTCGTCACCGCGCTCGGCAACGATGTCGGCTTCGACCTGATCTTCTCGCGGCAGATCATCGCGCACGCCCGCCCGCACGACATCGCGATCGCGCTGTCGACGTCCGGTAATTCGGACGACCTGATGATCGCGCTGGCGGAGGCGCGCCGACGTGGGCTGCTCACGATCGGATTCGCCGGCCACGACGGCGGCCGGATGGCCGTCAGCGACGACCTGGACTACTGCTTCACCATCCGGTCGCAGAGCATCCACCGCATCCAGGAGAGCCACGCTCTCGTCGGCTACCGGTTGTGGGCGGCGGCCCAGGGACGACTTCTACCGGAACCCGAGCGTTCGACCGCGACACCGGGACAGGAGGGTTAGCCATGGCAACCGAACCCAGGACGGCCACCGAGCGCGAGGACCGGGTGCTGGACCGCATCGCGTCCTTCCGTAAACGTCGGCCCAGGTTGCTCGAGGACGTGGTGACGCTGGCCCACGGGGCGGGCGGGAAATCGTCGGCTGCACTGGTGGACTCGGTGTTCGTGGAGGCGCTACGCAATCCGCACCTCGAGCAACTCGGTGACGCCGCGGCGCTGAGCCTGCCGTCGGGCGAACGAATCGCCTTCTCCACCGACTCGTTCGTGGTGCAGCCGTTGCAGTTCCCGGGCGGATCGATCGGCAACCTCGCCGTCCACGGCACCGTCAACGACCTCGCGGTCTCCGGTGCGCGGCCGCTGTGGCTGTCGGCGGCCTTCGTCATCGAGGAGGGATTTCCCATCGCGTTGCTGCGCGAGATCGTCCGGGACATCGCCGATTCGGCGGCGCAGGCCGGTGTGCACGTGGTCACCGGGGACACCAAGGTGGTCGGGAAGGGCGCGGCGGACGGCGTCTACATCTGCACCGCCGGCGTCGGCGCGCTGCCGGTCACGACGCGGTTGGGCCCCGAGTACGTGCAACCGGGGGACCGGGTGCTGTTGTCCGGCACCATGGGCGAGCACGGCATGGCCGTGATGCTGGCGCGCGGCGAACTCGCGATCGAGGCCGACATCCGTTCCGACACAGCGCCGGTCAACGCTCTGGTGCATGCGCTGCTGGATGCCGCACCGTCCACCCGGTGGATGCGCGACGCGACGCGCGGTGGTGTCGGCACAGTCTGCAACGAGCTGGCCCAGTCCACCGGGTTCGCCGTCGTTCTCGACGAGGAGGCGCTGCCGGTGCAGCCGCAGGTGCTGGGCGCGTGCGACCTGCTCGGCATCGACCCGCTGTACGTCGCGAACGAAGGCAAGTTCGTGGCGGTGGTCGCGGCAGCCGAGACGGAGGCCGCGGTGACGGCGCTGCGCAGCTGCCCGGGTGGCGAGGACGCTGCCGTCGTCGGCGAGATCCTCGCCGAACCCGAGGGCATCGTCGCGCTGCGAACGGCGTTCGGCGGCAGCCGGATCGTGGACATGCTCGTCGGTGATCCGCTGCCGCGGATCTGTTGAACGAGGAAGGAGCCGACCATGTGTCTGGGCATTCCGGGGCAGGTGGTGCAGATGGTGGACACCGAGCAGCACCTCGCGAAGGTGGACGTGAATGGGGTCCAGCGGACGATCAGCGTGCGCCTGCTCGCCGACGACGGACTGGTCGTCGGCGACTGGGTCCTCGTCCACGTGGGCTTCGCGATGGCGAAGATCGACGAGGCCGAGGCCGCGCTGACGCTCGACCAGGTCCAGAAGATGGGCGCCGACTACGTCAACGAGATCGACGCGTTCAACTCGTCGAGAATCAACTGACGCACGCGCGTCACCGAGGAGGGGCACCATGAAGTTCGTGGACGAATTCCGCGATCCGGCGGCAGCACGGGCGCTGGTCCGGTCCATCACCGATCTCGCCGGCGACGACGAGTTCAAGTTCATGGAGGTGTGCGGCGGACACACCCACACCATCTACCGGCACGGTATCGAACACCTGCTGCCGCGGTCCGTGGAGCTCGTGCACGGACCCGGGTGCCCGGTGTGTGTGATCCCGATGGGGCGCGTCGACGACGCGATGTACCTCGCCGAACAGCCCGACGTCATCTTCACGACGTTCGGCGACATGATGCGGGTGCCCGGTTCCCGCGGGAACCTCATCGAGGCCAAGGCCCGTGGCGCGGACGTGCGATTCGTGTACTCACCGCTCGACGCCCTCAAGATCGCGCTCGACCATCCCGACAAGCAGGTGGTGTTCTTCGCGGTCGGGTTCGAGACCACCGCCCCGTCCACCGCGGTGACGTTGGTGCGGGCCCGGCAGATGGGCGTCACGAACTTCAGCATCTTCTGCAACCACGTGACGATCGTGCCGCCCATCAAGGCGATCCTCGAGTCGCCGGACCTGCGGCTGTCGGGCTTCCTCGGCCCGGGCCACGTCTCGACGGTGGTGGGGTTGCGGCCGTACCGTTTCGTGCCCGAGGTGTACGGGAAACCGATGGTGGTCGCCGGGTTCGAACCACTCGACATCCTCGCATCGGTGCACATGCTGCTGCAGCAGATCCGGGACGGTCGGTGCGAGGTGGAGAATCAGTACATCCGCGTGGTCCGTCCCGAGGGGAACACGCAGGCGCTGAAGCTGATGAGCGAAACCTTCGCGCTGCGTCCGCATTTCGAATGGCGCGGACTGGGTTTCATCTCCCAGAGCGCCCTGAAGATCCACCCCGACTACGCCGAGTTCGATGCGGAGGAGCGCTTCTCGATGCCGGGCGTGCGGGTCGCGGATCCCAAGGCGTGCCAGTGCGGCGAGGTACTCAAGGGTGTCATCAAGCCGTGGGAGTGCAAGGTGTTCGGCACCGCCTGCACCCCGGAGACCCCGATCGGCACGTGCATGGTGTCGCCGGAGGGCGCATGCGCGGCGTACTACAACTTCGGGCGCCTGCACCGGGAGACGGCGCTGCTGGTGGGGCGGAGACCCGAGTGAGCGGCCGGGCCGGTCGGGCCCTGTTCGCGCGGTACGCATACGCGCCGAATGCGCTGGGCTACTGCGGTCCTGCCGCGGCGGGACTCGAGGCGGTGGCGTGCGGGGCCGGGACGGACGTCGACGTCGGTGCCGCGGCTCGGCAGTTCAGCGGCGCGTGGCCGTACCAGCAGTTGCTCGCCGAACTGGCGGGGGTGGACGACCCCCTCGACGCGGCGGTGGTGCGCGGCTACTGGACCGGCAACGAACTGACCGCGTCGGTGGATCGGGAGCAGTTCGGCCGGGAACTGTTGGCCCGCTTGGGGGCGCAGGCCGGGCACTACTGGAAGCACCTCACCGAGGACCTGCTGCCCGAGGCGGCGCCGACACATGCCTTCCATGTGTTCGGGGTGTATCCGTGGACCCGACTGCTCGGCACCGGCATGCCGCAGCCGCTACAGGTGCTGGACTCGTGTCGCATCCGCAACGGCGTCGTCCTGGAGTTGCGGCCGGACACCGCCGTGGTGCATTCGCGGGGACTGCAGTTCGACGGCACGAAGCTCTCGTTGGGCCCGCTCGAGGACAGGGCGGTTCGTCGACGTGTCCCGGCCGGCTCGTTCGTACCGGACCTGCGGGTGGGCGACCGGGTGGCCGTGCACTGGGATCTGGTGTGCGACCGGCTCGACGCTGATGAGGCTGCCTCCCTGGAACACTGGACGGACTGGCAGCTGGGGCGGACGAACGTCCGGCTCGCACACGAAGCCGTCACCGATCCGGCGTAGGCGCGGGAAGTACGAATCCCCACGGCAGCTCCAGGCGGTGCGCCGCCAGCAGGTCGGTGTCGCCGAGTATGCGTTCGATCCGTTCGTCCGCGACCAGACATCCGTCATCGAGAATCACTGCACGATCGCATAATTGGGCGGCGTACGGCAGGTCGTGGGTGACCAGCAGCAGGGTGGTGTCGAGGCCTTGGAGCACCTCGGCGAGTTCGCGCCGGGCCACGGGGTCGAGGTTGCTCGACGGTTCGTCGAGCACCAGAACCTCCGGTCGGCACGCCAGTACCGTGGCAAGCGCGACCCGTCGGCGTTGACCGGCGGATAGATGCCCGGCGCTGCGCTGTGCGTGCTCGGCCATCCCCACATGCTCGAGGGCGTCGGCCACGCGGCGTTCGAGATCGCTGCCGCGGACCCCGAAGTTGGCCGGCCCGAACGCGACATCCTCGGCGACAGTGGGCATGAACAGTTGGTCGTCGGGATCCTGGAACACGACACCCACCCGGCGTCGGATCTCGCGGACGCTCCCGCGGCCCAGCTCGAGCCCCCCGATCGACACGCTGCCCGCGGTGGGGGTGAGGACCCCGTTGAGTTGGAGCATCAGCGTGGTCTTGCCGGCCCCGTTCGGTCCCAGCACGGCGACCCGGGCGCCCGCCGCGACCGTGATATCGATGCCGTCCAGCGCCCGGCGTCCGTCCGGGTACGTGAAGGTCAGCCCGCGTACGTCGATCGCTGTCGGGGAAGTCATCTCACACGATCCACGCTGTCGTCGCGATCGACACCACGCACACCGCCGGCGTCAGGCCCGCGCACCAGGCAGCTGGGGGCGCGGGTGTGTCCGCCAACGGCACGGTGCCGGTGAACCCGCGGGACGCCATCGCCAGGTGCACGCGTTCGCCGCGCTCGTAGGCGCGGAGGAAGACGCCGCCGACGCCGCGGGCGGTCGCCCCCACCTGATGCAGGGTGCGCGGGTCGTCGCCTCGGGCGATCCGGGCGGTTCGCATCCGATCGATCTCCCCGGCGAGGATGTCGACGTACCGGAGCATCAGCGTCACGACCGTGACGACGATGCCGGGCACGTGCAGGCGCGACAGCCCGGCCGGCAGCGCGCGGACGGGAGTGGTGGCCGCGAGCGTCAACGACACCAGCACGCCGAGGGTGCCCTTGACGAGGATGTTCCACGCCGCCCACAGCCCGGGCACCGACAGCGAGATCCCGGCGACCGTGACCCGGTCACCCGACTCGGCGAACGGCAGCAGCACCGCGAGCACGACGAACGGCAGCTCGATGAGCATCCGTGGTGCCAGCCAACGCACTCCGATGCCCGCGATACGCCACACCACGACGAGGACGCCGAGATAGAGGGCGAACGCCCACACCGCCTCGCGTGGTGTGGCGACCACCGCGAACACGCCGACGAAGGCCGCGAGGATCTTCACCTCCGCCGGCAACCGGTGGACCGGGGACGTGCCCTCGCGGTAGAGCGGGTGAGTGTGTGCACCGGACACGTCACGGCCCCTGTCGGCGGCGCGCGAGCGCCCGAAACAGTAGTCCGGCCAACACGAACACCGCGATGACCCCCAGTACCCCGGCCACGCCGGTGAGCGCGGAGTCGCCGCGGATCGAGTAGTCGGCGAACGGTGACGAGGACAGGTGGTGATCGGTGGCGCTCTGTGCGATGCAGTCACCCACCAACTGTTCGCCGCCGTCGGTCTCGACCACCTGGCACCCGCGCTGTGTGGTGGAGTCCAGTCCGTCGGGACTGGAACTGGCGAAATAGGACAGCACGCCGGCGATCAGCAGCGCCGCGACCGCGAAACCGACCAGGAACCACGAACGGGTGGCCGCGGGCCTGCTCACGGCGTCGCCGCCGTCCGTGCTGTTCGCACCGGCTGTGTCCGCAGCAGATACACCAGATCGGGTCGGGCCCGGGCGACCGCGACCACCGTGAACGCGGTGATGATGCCCTCCCCGATCCCGATCAACGCATGCGTGCCGAACATGTAGGCGGCGACGGTGTGCAGCGACGTCACCGACGCGCCGCCGATCGCGTACTCGACCACGAACATCGACGCCGCGAGAACCGTTGCGCACCAGGCGGAGATGAACGAGAGAACGCCGATCCCGGCGTCACCGCGTCGAACGAGCAAGGGCCGCAACGCGACGGCCACGCCGTACCCGACCGCGGTCCCGACGAGGGCCATGTTGGTGACGTTCGCGCCGAGCGCGGTGAGCCCGCCGTCCGCGAACAGCAGTGCCTGGACCGTCAGCACGATCGTGATACACAGCGCGCCGGTATACGGCCCCACCAGAATTGCCGCCAGCCCGCCCCCCAACAGGTGACCACTGACGCCGGGCAGAATCGGGAAATTGATCATCTGGACCGCGAAGATGAAGGCCGCGACCAGGCCGGCCATGGGGGCGGTGCGTTCGGTGAGTTCGGTTCGGGCCCGCCAGATCGCGATGCCCACACCGACGATCGCTACGGCCCAGAACAGAGCCGACGTCGGAGCGTTGATGATGCCGTCGCTCATGTGCATGGCGACGATCTGACTCGGCCCACCCGTGTATTCGACAGCCACACTGCCCTCCTGGGGCGAGGGGATCGGTGGTGTCGAGTTTATCGAGTCATGTGAACACCTGAACAGGCTTTCCGGAATAGTCCCGTTCGGGCGTCAGCGCGGACGAAGCAGGAGGTACGCGAGGGCCACCGGAACGACGGTCAGGAGCAGGACGCGGAAGGCCTCGCCCGCCCGGACGCCGATCATCGTGGCCAGGACCGCCGGGCCGAGCGCACCCAGCGTGGACGCGAGAACCAGCAGGATCCGCCGTGTGCGTATCCGCCTCGCACGGGCCACTGTGGCCACTGTGGCCTCTGTGGCCTCTGGGGCTATCGAACGGGCCTGCCACTGCGCGCGGATGTGATCCGTCGTATCGATGCTCGTGCGGTCGCTCGTGGTCGTCTCGGTGGCGTTCACGGCATCTACCTCTCGGCTCGGTCGCCCCCCAGGCTACGGGCAATTTCGGCGCGTTCGGACGCCGTTCTTCGGGGGTCGGAAACCGAAGCAGCGCAATCGGTTCGTTTGATGCCCGTGTGGCTGGTGTGGCGACATTCCGGGACGTTCGTCGCTAGTGCCGTCGATGCCCGCCGTGTTAGCCGCTGCCGCGGGCTCCGTCATCTGTGGCGGATGTCATACGGGCGGCGTCAGGCGTCGACCAGCCCGTCCTCCGTGAGTTCGAGCCGGCGCGTGATGCCGATGTCGCGCAGGAACTGCCGATCGTGACTCACGACGATCAGCGCTCCGCGGAACTCGTTCAACGCCTGCACGAGATGGTCCAGCGAGGGCAGGTCGAGGTTGTTCGTCGGCTCGTCGAGCAGCAACAGTCGCGGCGGTGGCTCCGCCGTCAGCAGCAGCGCGAGCGCCGCCCGCAGTCGTTCGCCGCCGGACAGCGTCGCGACTGCGGCATCGGCCTCGGCACCGCGGAACAGGAACCGGGCCAGGCTGCCCCGGATCCGTTCGACGGAGGCGTGGGGCGCCGCGGTCGCGACGTTCGCCGCCACCGACAGCTGCTCATCGAAGATGTCGAGGCGCTGCGGCAGGAAGCCGAACGGCACCCGGGTGCCGCAGTGCGTGATCTCCTGCAGTGCGGTCGTCTTGCCGACGCCGTTGCGGCCGGTGAGCGCGATCCGTTCCGGTCCGGTGACGGTGAGATCGACAGTCTGGCCGGTGCGCAGTCGCGTGCCGGCCAGTTCGATCACCTGCTGCCCCGGATGCACCGCGGTGTCCGGGAGGTCGATGCGGATCTCGCGGTCGTCGCGCACCCGATCCTGCGCCTCGGTGAGCGCCTTCTTCGCGTCGTCGACCTTCTCGATGTGGTTGCCGCGCAGCTTGCCTGCCGATTCCTGGGCAGCCCGCTTTCGCATACCCATGATGATCTTGGGTTCGCGCTTGTTCTCGAACATCTTCTTGCCGTAGCGCGCGCGACGATCCAGTTTGATCTGCGCCTCGATCAGCTCGCGGCCCTGCTTGCGGACATCGCTGCGCGCGTCGCGGACGGCCGCCTGCGCGGCCTGCTGCTCCGCCTCGATCGCCCGCCGATAGTCGTCGAAGTTACCGCCGAACAATCGAATTCGACCGTCACGCAGTTCGGCAATCGCGTCGACCGACTCGAGCAGATCACGGTCGTGGCTGACGAGCAGGACGGTGCCGGGGAACTGCCGGACTGCGGCATCGAGCAGATCGCGGCTGGTCTCGTCGAGGTTGTTGGTCGGTTCGTCGAGCAGCAGGATGTCCGGCTCGGCCAGCAGTTGTGCGGTGAGCCCGAGCAGCGTCGTCTCGCCGCCGGACAACTCTCCCACCGTCCTGTCCAGGTCGGCGATGTCGGCGACGATGCGCCGCAGGCCCAGCCGGTGCAGGATGGACACCGCACGCTCCTCGATGTCCCACGCCGCACCGACGGTGTCGAAATCGCTGTCGGTGCCGACGCCGGACTCGATGCGCGCCAACGCTTGTCGGACATCGGCGATTTCGAGGATCGCGTCGACCCGCACGCCCGGATCGAGCGTCAGATCCTGCGGAAGGTAGCCGACGGTGCCGTGCGTGGTGATCGACCCGCGCGCCGGTTGCAGGCGGCCCGCGATCAGCTTCAACAGCGTGGACTTGCCACAGCCGTTGAGACCGACGAGCCCGGTTCGTCCCGAACCGAAGACGGCGTCGAGGCCGTCGACGACGGGGGAGCCGTCGGGCCACGAGAAGGTGAGATCGGACAGGGATACGGACGTGGAGGGATGTGCCATGGAGACTCCGAGAGGTTTGCGTGCGAGGCGCAGTCCTGTGCCGTGGCACACGACGCGCAGGGCGCGGGATCACCTCTACAGGAGCAAGGGCCTGTCCTATCGATCGGAAACACGAACGTCGACCACGGTATGACCGGTTCAACCGCCGCGCAACCGGTTTATTCCGCTCACGGGGAGCGGAAGGGTTCCGCGGGCGCGCAGGCGCGACGATCATGGAAGGCGTGCGCGGGCATTCGACCCCGCTCGACCTCAGGAACCCGGGAGACGCCGATGACGGTCACCGACGAATACCTCGAGAACAACAAGCGCTACGCCGAGACCTTCTCCGGACCGTTGCCGCTCCCACCGAGCAGACATGTCGCGGTGGTCGCGTGCATGGACGCGCGACTGGACGTGTACCGGATCCTCGGGCTCGGTGCCGGCGAGGCGCACGTGATGCGCAATGCGGGCGGCGTCGTCACCGACGACGAGATCCGGTCGCTCGCGATCAGCCAGCGACTGCTCGGAACACGGGAGATCATCCTGATCCACCACACCGACTGCGGCATGCTCACCTTCACCGACGACGCGTTCAAGCGCGCCATTCAGGACGAGACCGGCATCAAGCCGAACTGGTCGGCGGAAGCGTTCCCCGATGTGGAGGAAGACGTCCGGCAGTCGCTGCGGCGCGTGGCGAACAGCCCGTTCGTCACCCTCACCGAGTCGTTGCGGGGCTTCGTGTTCGACGTCGCCACGGGACGGCTCACCGAAGTCCGGGACTGAGCGGTTCGCGGTGCCCGGTCGCGCCCGTCGACCGAGCACCGCGGCCATCCTTCCTCGAGTCTGTCTGCGGTTCAGCCGGCTGGGGGAGTCGCTGCTGCGGCGATGACGCGGGAGAGGTCGCCGGGGCGGCTCCACATGGGCCAATGCCCGGTCGGGAGGTCGACGAGGTCGACATGCTGGAGGTTCGACACCTCGGCGAACATGGGATGACCCGCGTCGGCCAGTTCCACGATCTGCGCGCTCGGGATCGAGCAGCACACCAGAGTGGTCGGGACCGCCAGACGCGCATCGTTGGTGAGCTTCACTTCCTGGCGGAGCACGGGACCGGGTTCCGGAACGGCCCTGGCTCGAAACCGCTCGAGAGCTGCGGAGCTCAGGCCCTCGAGGCTGGCCTGCTCCCCGAGCGCGTCGAAGGGCGGCAGGGGAAACTCGTTCAGATCCTCGGGCGCATCCGGGGCGAAGACACTGCCGGACGCGACGGGTCCACTGTCGACCCACACCACCCGGCGGACAAGTTCAGGATGCTGATCGAGCACCAGGCTCACCGGCGCGTTGGCTCCGCTGTGCGCCACGACGACCACCGGCCGGGCCTCGGACTCCTCGGCCTGGGTCATGGTCTGCACGATCGCCTTCGCCTGGTCGTCGAGCGTCCTGGACGCCCGCTCGGGGTCCCGCTCGTCGAGGCCGGGAAGCGTCATCGGGATGGTTCGCCAGCCGTCAGCGGTCAGGTGTTCGCGCACCTCGTCCCATGCCCAAGCCCCCAGCCAATGGCCGGGGATCAGGATGATGGTCGGGTTGCTCGCGTTCGTCGTCACATCACGATGCTCTCAGGCCTCCGGGACAACGGTGTGTCACCATTTTGGCATGAATTTTCGGCGGGGTGGGAAATGAGCCGGGGAGTGAGATGAAGAGGGCGGAGCGGCTCCACGCACTGTCCGAGATGCTGCGGCGCAGCGGATCGCGTGGATGCACTGCCGAGCGACTGGCACAAGAGTTCGGCGTGTCCGTGCGGACGGTCAAGAGAGACCTCACCGCACTCGAGAACAGTGGCGCGCTGATCTGGTCGCGCCCGGGCCCCGGCGGTGGCTACGGGCTCGTCGCCCGCAGCACGCTGCCGCCGGTCAGCCTGACCCCCGTGCAGGCAGTGGCGCTCCTCGCGGCAGTCTCGGCCGCACCCGATGCCCCCTACGCCGATCTCGCCTTGGCGGGCGTTCGGAAGATCATGGACGTACTCGATCCACGGACCCGGACGAAGGCCGATGAGCTGGCCAGTCGCGTCTGGGTCGATGCGCCTCCCACTCCGCGCACGATCAAGTCGGCACTGGAGGAAGCGATGGCCGAGCAACGGGTGGTGCGCATCCGCTACACCTCGGGTGACGGCGACAAGACCACCCGCGACGTCGAGCCGGTGATGTTCGCCTCCAGGAACGGCCATTGGTACCTGATCGGATGGTGCCGGCTACGCGGCGATATGCGGTGGTTCCTGGTGTCCCGGATCGAGCACGCCAGTGCAACCAGGATTGCCTGTAGCGGCCATACCGTCGACGAGATCGGCATCCCCCCACCGACAGCGAGACCTGTTAATGGCCAACGTGATTGAGGAACTCGATCAACCTGTCCGGTCAGTACGATCAGACGTTCGGCGGCGGGCAGTCAGATGCGCTGCCGGTCCGGCCTCTCAGCGTCGCCAGGCCGGGGCCCTCGAGCTCGCCCGTGACATCGTGGCGGCCGGCGATGGACATGAGCAGCGCCTCGCCTGATCCGCGGATCTCGGGTCCGCGTCCCGCGGCCCAGTCCAGGTCGGTGGCGACCAACCGAAGGCCCCGGATGCGTCTGCGCGCACCGATCGGGGGCGCGATGCGCGCGAAGCTCAGCGCGGGCGCGAGCCGCTCGGCGGGAATGTCCCGGGGGATGCCGAGCGGTCGACGAATGTCCTGCTGGTGGATCATCCCGTCGACGAGCGCGATTCGGCTCCCGAAGGCGGTGGTCAGCCCCCTGGGTTGCAGGCTCCGGTCCAGTAGATCGACGAGCTGTTGCGGGCCCTGCCCATCGAAATCTGCCAGTCCGATGTCGTTGGCGCGATCGAACCGCAGCCGGCCGCGCATGAACCGGCTCACCACCCCGACCGGGCCCAGCTCCTCGTAGCTCAGCATGTGGGCAACGACGTCGCGGACAGTCCAGCCGGCGCACAGCGACGGCTCTTGCCACTGCTGCGCGGTCAGTGATTTCAGGAGAGCTGCGAGCTGGGCCCGCTCGGCGTGAGCCAACTCCGTCACGTCACGCATCAGACCTCCCGGACCGGTGACAGCTGCGCGGTCGCAGCTGTCACCGGTGTCCCGGTTTCGGCGGCGGCAGTCATGGACGCAGTATTTCCCACGCCGAGCCGGCTGTCGGCCGAATCGCGTCAGGCGGGGTGCCGCCTCGCCTTCACCGCATCTCGGCACCGAGGGCGAGCCGGGGCCAGCGCGCCAGGTCGGCGAGTAGCTGCCGATCGTGGGTGGCCACGACGACAGTGGCAGGCGTAACCGACAGTGCGGCGGTGAGTTCCTCGACCAGAGATACCGACAGGTGATTGGTGGGTTCGTCGCAGAGGAGCATCGTGGGCCGGGCCGCGAGTTGCATTGCGAGGTGAAGTCTGCGCTGTTGGCCTTGCGAGAGCTTCCCGACGGGAACGCCTCGGGATCGCTTCTCCAGCAGGCCCGTCGATGCGAGGGGGAGTGGATCGACGTCGAGGTGCAGGTCGAGACTCCGGATGTGGCGCTCGTAGAGTTCGTGCGCGGTCAGTTCGGGTTCCCACGCCGGAACTTCCTGGCCGATCAGCGCGATGCGGGCACCGGCGCGGCGATGAACGCTGCCCGTTGTCGGCGTCAGCTCACCGGCGAGCACGGCGAGCAGCGTCGATTTGCCTGCACCGTTGTGGCCGGTGACGAGCAGCCGGTCACCCGCATCCAGGGAAAGCCCGACCGGGGAGTCCAGCCGGTCTGCCACCGTGACGTCGTCGCAGCGAAGCAGCGGGGCACCCGAGCGGACCACCAGGTCGGGAAACCGCAGTCGCAGAGGGGGTTCGGGCACGGTGACGGTATGGGCCTCGAGATCGGATCGGCGCCGCTCGAGTGCCTGCACCAGACCGGGTGCGCGGGACTGGCGCTGGTGCTTGCCGTGCCCCTTGTCGGGGCGCCAGCCGGTGCGGAGCCGGTCGCGGGCCTGCGCGACGGCTTCCTGCAGGCGGGCACGCTCGGTGAGCTGTTCGTCATGCTCGTGCACCCATCGTTCGCGAGCCCGCCGTCGCCCGTCCTGCCATCCGGTGTAGCCGCCGGCGAAGAGTTGCGGGCGATCGTCCTGGCTCGGATCCAGATCCAGGAACTGCTCGGCAACCTCGTGCAGGAGCGCGCGATCGTGGCTGACGATCGCGAGTCCGCCGGAGCGGGATCGGAGGCGTTCGGTGAGGAAGTCCAACCCGTCCCGATCCAGGTGATTCGTCGGTTCGTCCAGCAGGAGGATGTCCTGTGCGGACCCGAGCAGACAGGCGAGGCGTATCCGGTAGCGCTGGCCGACGGAAAGCGTCGCCAGCGGGCGCTCCCGGTCGCTGCACGCATGTAGAGCAGCCAGCGCGATATCGATGCGGCGCTCCGCATCCCAGGCATCGAGCCGGGTCGCGGCATCCAGGGCCGTGGCGTAGGGCTCGTCGGCCCCCGGCTCGCCGGCCGCGAGCCGAACCGCCTCGATGTCCAGTGCCCGCAACGCCAGGACGGATGGTTCGATGGTTTCGGCGATCAACGTGCCGACGGTCTCATCCGCACGAAAAGGTATGGCCTGCTGAGCGATACCCAGTGAGCCGACTCGGCTGACCGACCCGGCGTCGGGCTGCCGAATTCCTGCGAGTACGTGCAGGAGAGTGGTCTTGCCGCGGCCGTTCTCGCCGACGACGGCAAGCCGTGAACGATTGGACACCGTGACGGAGACATCCGTCAGGACCGGTCGGGATCCGAGGGTGACGTGGACCGACTGTGCTCGGATGTGGGCCTGCGCGCCGGCAGGAAGGGGGAAGACGGACATCGATTCTCCGCAGCTCGAGATGGAGCCGGGACAGCACGAAATTGCCGCCCGGCGTGAATTCCCGGGACGGCGGCTTCAGAGAGGAGTGGAAACTCGGGTCGCCGCCGTCAGCGGAGCGACCAGGGCTTCATGAATCCGGTGCCTGCAAACATGTGCTGGACAGTAGTCGATGCCTCGAACAGTCTCCACCGGATATCGAGGTCACGCTGATCCCACGCAGGCCGTCAGGGAGTCGGCGGCCCGGATCCGTGCGGGTCTGTGAGGATGGGCGCATGACCACTCGGGAGCGAGGCCATGTCCGTGGTGTTCCGTCCGACGTGGTCAGTGCTGCGTTCTGGGTGACGGCGGCGTCGGCACTGGCGCTGACGCTGTTCGCGTCGAACACGTGGGTGTGGGTGTTGTACGTCGTGGTGGGCGCCGGGATCAGCATTGCTTGGTGGAAGTATCGGCGGCACAGCAGGTTCCGGATCCTGTTCGGAGTCGTGTGCGCGCTTCTCGCCGCCGGGGCTCTGCTGCTCGCCGGGCGAGCGGCCGTCGCGACCGTCGTCGTGCCCATCGACAGCATGGGGCAGCGGACGGTGGAGTGCGGCTCCGTCGTCCGCCCGGCACCGGAGGGTCGGCTGCAGGTGTCGGGGATTCCTCAGCGCGAGTTGGCGAGAGTCTGCGCCGATCGGCGCGGCTTCCGCGCGAACGGTGTCGCAGGGCTGGTGGTCGTCGGCCTCCTCATGACAGTCCGGGCGACCGGGCACTTACTTCCCCGACGTGGCGTGACATCGACAGTCTCGGTCAGATCTGCGGTCCCTCCGATCTGAGGTCGTCGACCTTGCGCATCGCCTCGCGCAGTTCGGCGAGCCACTCCTCGGCGTGCTGGCCGGCGAGCTTGACCGTCCACGCCAAGGCGTCGGACCTGGAGCGGGCGACGCCGGCGTCGACGAGGGTGTCGAGGACCTTGCGCTCGGGTTGTCGCAGCCGCGTCATCACCGGAACGGCGAGGTGTGTGAACAGGATTCGCCGACCGCCGATCGTGACGCTCCACGCAACTTTCCGGCCGTAGCGAGCCTCGGCCTCGTCGGCGATCTGCATGCGTTCAGGCCGGGTGGATTCCCGGAACCGGGAGACGCGCCCCGCCGCGGCGGCCTCGGAGCCCTCGGAGTCCTCGGTCTCGCCGGCTTCGACCGGTGGAAGTTCGCCGGTCACGACGATCTCCTCGCGATCCACCTCGACGGTGGCGGGGCCGGTGAACCAGTCGTCGGGGAGTCTGCCGGCGAACCAGTCGGCGGCGTCCGAGGCGTCGGGTGAATCGGCCTGCTGCCAGCCGCCGGGGCGTCCGAATCCGTGGCCGTGTGCCTTTCTCATGATCGTCCTCCTCGGGTCGATCTGCTTGCACTGATTACATGATTACTCCGCTGGGGCGGGAGCGCCACCGCCGAACGGGTCTGTTTCGCGCCCGCGGATCGGTACTGCGGCGGTCAGCGAGCGAGATGGAACTCCAGCAGGATGCGGAGCTGGGTGTGCGCGTCGGCGAACGGGCGACTCGACTCGAGCGCGCGGCTCTGCACGATCGCACCCTCGATCGCGGACAGGAGAAACCCTGCCGTCGAGCGCGCGGCCGCTGCTTCGATTCCGGCGGCCACCATGCCGTCCGCGAGCCGGGCGGTCCAGTCGTCGAACGCCTGGCCGGCGGCCGCCTGCACCGTCGGGTCCAGTTCGTCGAGTGCGGCCGCCATCATGAACGAACCGAGGCGATACTCGCTGGACTCGAGTGGTTCGAGCCAGAATGCGAAGAGTTCGTCCAGCCACCGCGACACCGACGGCGTGCTCGCCAGCTTGTCCGCCGTCACGGCCACGTGCGAATGGACGACCCGCGACACGATCCGTGCCGCCGTCTCGACGAGTTGGCCCTTGCCCGCCGGGAAGTGCTGATACAGGGAATTGCGCGACGCGTTGCTTCGCTTGAGCAGCTCGGTCAGGCCGGCGGCATGCACCCCGTGCTCCTGCACCACGGCGATCGTGCTCGTGAGGAGTCGAGCTCGCGGCCGTGGGGCGGTCATGCGGGGTCCTCCAGGGTTGTATGAACCGATCGGTTCATGTTAGATCGCATCCATGTGAACTGATCGGTTCACATGGAGAGGATGCCGTGCCAGCCCCCATCGCCACCGCCGGTCCCGTCGCTCACGCTGCCCTTCTGGGTCTCGGGGCGTACCGACCCCGCCGGGTCGTGCCCAACGCGGAGATCGTCGACCGGATCGACTCGTCCGACGAGTGGATCCGGACCCGCTCCGGAATCACCGCTCGTCGCTGGGCCGAGCCGGACGAGACCATCGTCTCGATGAGCGTCGCGGCCTCCCGCGACGCGCTCGCTGCCGCCGGTCTCGCCGCAGACCAGATCGACGCCGTCGTGCTGGCCACGTCCTCACAGATGGTGCTGGGACCGTCGGCGGGGGCGGTGGTCGCCACCGAACTCGGCATGCACGACACCGCCGCCTACGACATCTCCGCCGGCTGCGCAGGCTTCTGCTACGCGCTCGGCAATGCCGCTAGCCTCGTCCGCGCCGGGCAGGCGCGACACGTCCTGGTGATCGGCGTGGAACGACTGTCCGACCTGCTCGATCAGACCGACCGGACCTGCGCGTTCATCTTCGCCGACGGTGCCGGCGCGGTCGTGGTGGGGCCCGCCGAGGCCGAGGGTATCGGTCCCGTCGCGTGGGGATCGGACGGAAGTCAGACCGCGGCGATCAAGCAGGACAAGGACTTCCAGCAGTACTTCACCGAGGTGGCGGAGCGCGGATCGGATGCGGAGCGACCCTACATCCGCATGAACGGCCAGGCCGTGTTCCGCTGGGCGGTGACCTTCCTGGAGAAGGCGTGCCGTGATGCCCTGGAGAAGTCCGGAATCACCGCCGCCGACCTCGACGCCTTCGTGCCGCACCAGGCCAACAGTCGCATCACCGACGCCCTGATCCGGACCCTCGGCCTGCCCGACACCGTCGCGGTGGCCCGCGACATCGTCGAGACGGGCAACACCAGCGCGGCGTCGATCCCGATGGCGATGGAACAACTCCTGCGGTCCGGCGGCGCGAAGCCCGGCGACACCGCACTGCTGCTCGGATTCGGTGCCGGATTGGCGTATGCCGGACAGGTCGTCCGGCTCCCGTCGATCGCCTGAGCTGCCCGGAGTGGCGTGGACAGCGAATCGCCCACGGTGCGGGCATCATCGATGTCATGCCCGCACCGCGCCTTTCGTTCCGTACGAACCTGATCGCACTGACCGCCGCGTCCGCGCTCGTGCTGGCCGGATGCGGAGGGAACGATCCCTCCGCGGAGCAGCAGTTCGCCGACGCCCTCGCGACCGGTGACGTCCGGACGGCCGCGGACCTGACGACGGATCCGGCCGCCGCGTCGACCGCGATGACCGCGATGTTCGACGGTCTGTCCGCGCAGGGGCACAGTTTCAGCGTCTCGCAGAGCGGCGACTCGTTCACCCTCGACGCGGACTGGGACTTCGGCGACGGGAAGCAGTGGCGCTACTCCACCGAGGGCACGGTCGTGAACGTCTCCGGTGAGCAACGGCTCTCGTGGGATCCCGCGCTGCTGGTGCCGGGTCTCGTCGACGGTTCGACGGTGCAGTTCACTCCGACGTCCGGTCCGCCGCCGCAGGTGCGGGCGAGCGACGGCCGGCCGATCATGGCGCAGCAGGTGGTCACACTGGTGAATCTGCAGCCGTCGGTGGACCCCGCTGCCGTGGCGCCGTTGCTCACCCCGATCGTCCCGACGATCACCGCCGAGTCGCTGCGCGGTGACCTCGCGCAGGCGGGCGGCAAGCCCGTCACGGCGGTCACGTTGCGTGAATCCGACATCGCCCCCATCCGGGCGCAGTTGGCGGCGATCCCGGGCGTGGAACTGGTGGACCAGACTCGACTGCTCACCGTGGACAAGGCACTGTCGTCGCCGGTGTTCGCCGACCTCGCGACCCTCTGGCAGGAAGGGCAGGAGGCGTCGGCCGGGTGGGCGGTGCAGATGGTGGAGTCGGACGGACGCACCCAGTGGCTCGCCGGGCAGGACGGCGCCGCCGCCCCGGACATCGACACCACGCTGGACCTGACGTTGCAGACGGCGGCCGAGAACGCGCTCGCGGGCGTCCCGCAGCCGGCGGCGATCGTGGCGTTGCGGCCGTCGACCGGCGCGGTCCTCGCCGTCGCGCAGAACGCCCCCGCCGATGCGGAGGGGCCGATCGCCCTCACCGGCCTGTACCCGCCCGGGTCCACGTTCAAGACGGTGACGACGTCGGCGGCGCTGCAGGCCGGGACAGTCACGCCCGACACCGTGCTGCCCTGCCCGGGCACCGAGAACGTCGAGGGGCGCCAGATTCCCAACGACGACAACTTCGATCTGGGGTCGGTGCCGCTGCATTCGGCGTTCGCGCACTCGTGCAACACAACGATGGCGCGGTTGGCCGTCTCGCTGCCGCCGGATGCGCTGCAGCAGGCCGCGCTGCAGTTCGGTCTGGGGCTGGACTACACGACGCCGGGGCTGACCACCGTGACCGGGGCGGTGCCGGCCGCGGACACCCCGGCGCAGCGGGTCGAGTCGGCGATCGGGCAGGGGGAGGTGACGGCGTCACCGTTCGGGATGGCGTTGGTCGCCGCATCCATCGCCCACGGATCCACGCAGGCGCCGATGCTCGTCGCCGGGAAACCCGGCACGGCCGACCGTACGGTCGCACCGGTTCCGGCGACCGTCGACGACGACCTCCGGTCGATGATGCGGGAGACGGTCACGGACGGGACCGCGAAGGTCCTCGCCGATCTTCCGAACCTCGCGGGCAAGACCGGCACGGCGGAGTACGGTGTGGGCACAGGCTCACACGGATGGTTCGTGGGCATCGACAACGACCTCGCTTTCGCGGTTTTCGTTGCGGGAGCGGATAGTTCGGGCCCTGCTGTGGACGCCGCCGGTCGTTTCCTGCGGTAGCTCCATCGGGGTCGGGTGGGTCTCGAGGCGATCTCGCGTGGTCACGAAGAGGTATAGGCACTGGGGGTCAGTGCCGCAATCGTGACTTCTTCGTAGGCGATCCGTGCTTGTTACGCATGTGACAAAAGGGAGGATTGTTGCCATGGGTTTCCGAGCCTCGCCCCGCTTACGGCGCCACCGTGCGATCGCCCTGCCGCTCGGACTCGTCGCCGTCCTGGCCGTCGCCCTGGTGTCCTGCGTGGGACAGAAGACCGACGCGAGCGCGGAGTCGGTCGTCACCGATTTCGTCCAGGCGCTCAACGACCGGGACGCCTCGGCCGCGGCGTCGTTGACGTCGTATCCGAACGCGGCCGAGGATTCCATCCAGCAGATGTTCGACGGACTCGACGCGAAGGAATCCACGTGGACCCTCGCGCAGTTCATGGAACTCAACGGCGATTCCGGCTTCTTCACCGTCGACACCGCCTGGAACTTCGGAGAAGGCAAGGACTGGAGCTACTACGTCGACGGCGGTGTCCGGAAACTCTCGGTGGGCTGGCGGGTGTCGTGGGATCCGACCCTGCTCGCGCCGCCGCTCGGACACGGGCGCATCGTCCAGTACGACCGGACCGATGCCGCGGCGCCGCGCGTGCTCGACGGCGCGGGCAACCCACTGATGGCGGAACAGACGATCAACGCGATCACACTCGACCCGTCCACGATGCCCGATCCGGTCGTGACGACCGATCGGGTGGCGAAGGCGCTCGAACCCGTCGCCCCACTGGTGACCGCGGACGCGCTGCGCAAGGACCTCGCCGCGAAGCCGGGGGAGAGAGTGGTCGCGGTGCTGCTGCGCGACCAGGACTACCAGTACCTCGAACGTGACCTCCAGGGCATCCCCGGCGTCGTCGTCGACAAGCAGCCCAAGCTGATCACCACCGACCGCCGGATCGTCACACCGCTGCTCGATCCGCTGCGGGCGGTGTGGCAGGCGAACCGTGACGCCACCGCCGGGTGGGCGGTCAACGTCGTCGAACCCGGCGGTGCGATGCAGCAGCAGGTGGGCTACCAGGGCCCGCCCGGCCCCGACATCAAGGCCACCCTCGACTCCCGGTTGCAGTTGGCGGCGGAGAATGCCGTCGTCAGTGTCGGAACGCCGTCCGTGATCGTCGGGATCCGGCCGTCGACCGGTGCGGTCGTCGTTGCGGCGCAGAACAATCAGGCATTCGAACAGGGGCCGATCGCCTTCTCGGGCCTCTACCCGGCCGGCTCCTCGGTGGACCTGGTGCGCCGGGCCGCGGCGCTGCAGTCGGGGGTCGATCCCGGGGACGTCAGCGACGACGACCTCGAGCGCGCCGGTCGGCAACTCGGCGTCGGCCTGAACTACGAGATGCCCGGCCTCGACCCGGAAACCGCGGTCCTCACCGCGTCTCAGTCGGGGGTGGACCAGGTGATGAAGTCGCGGAACGGATCGGAACCACAGGTCAGTCCCTTCGGTCTCGCGATGATGGCGGCGTCCGTCGCCCGCGGCAGTGCCCCGATGCCGATGATCGTGGAGGGCCAGCAGGCCACCGCGAAGAACGTCGAGGACGCACTGCCCGCGCATGTCGCCGACCAGTTGCGGAACGCGATGCGCGACAACGTCCAGGCCGGGCCGGCATCGTTCCTCAAGCAGTACCCCGACCTGATCGGGATGGCGTCCGGCAACGACAGCGACCGATGGTTCTTCGGCTCGCGTGGCGACCTCGCGTTCGCGGTCTTCGTCGCCGACGCCGACGGTGGGGACCGGGCGCTGAAGATGACCGACCTGCTGATGCGGGAGATGGCCAAGCCGATCGAGAAGTAGGCGAACCGGGAAAGTCGCCGACCGGATCGACGCCGCTTCGACAAACCTACCTACATGTAGGTAGGTTGACGGCATGACCGAACCCCCTGCCATTCACCTGCACGAACTCACCAAGAGATACGGGAACCGGACTGTCGTCGACCGGTTGACCCTCCGCGTCGAGCGCGGCGCGCGGACGGTCCTGGCGGGCCTGAACGGGGCCGGAAAGTCGACGACGATGGAGATCGTCGCGACCCTCCGCACGCCGACGTCGGGCACCGTCGAGGTGTTCGGACACGACGCGGTCCGCGACGCCCCGTCCATCCGTCGCCTGCTGGGGCTGACGCCGCAGAGCAACACGCTCGACCCTCTGATGACGCCGACCGAGGTGCTCGTCCTGCAGGCGATCGTCCTCGGGCGGACCTCGGGTGCCGCGAAGCGCCGCGCCGGCGAACTCGTCGATCTGTTCGGGCTGTCGGCGCACGCGTCGACACGCCTGTCGAAGTTGTCCGGCGGTACCCGCCGCCGCGTCGACCTGGCACTGGCGCTGGTCGGGGATCCGCAGCTCATCGTGCTCGACGAGCCCACCGCGGGGCTCGACCCGTTGAGCCGGCTGGAGCTGTGGGACGAGTTGCGTCGGCTCAACCGCGAGCGCGGAACGACGCTGTTCATCTCCACGCAGGACCTGCACGAGGCGGAGGTGCTCGCGAGCGAGTTGCTGGTCCTGCGCGCCGGGCGACTCGCCGGCCGGGGCAGCCCCGACGAGCTCAAGAGTCACACCGGCACGCGGACCCTCGCCGTCACCGTCGCGACGCCGGACCGGCTCGCCGAGATCGTCACCCGGCTGCGGATGCCGCACACACTCGCGCGTGACGAGTCCACCGAGATCCGGTTCGCGCTCACCGGCGCCGGCCGAACGGGGGAGTCGTGGCCGGCGGTCATCGGCGAGCTCGCCGCCTTCACCGACGACATCACCGGGCTCCGGCTCGAGGAGCCGACGCTGGACGACGTGTTCGCCAGGCTGGCAACCGATCACGAGGGGGCACCGGCATGACGACGGCAATCGACCTCGGCGGTCCCCGGGCCGACGCGGACGGCGGTTCACCCGTCGGCGTCCACGTCGCTGCTGCCGCCCGTTCCCTGCGGACCGTGGTGCGACTGCCGATGCTGCTGATCAGTCCGCTCAGCATGTCGCTGTTCTTCATGCTGATCTACTCGGGCCAGCTCTCGCGGGCAGGCGACGCCTACCTGGACGGCACCACGTTCATCGCGTTCATTCTCCCGCTGATCCTGCTGACCGGTGCCGTCACCGGCGCCGCGACCGCCGGGGAGCTGGTGGCCCGCGACGTCGCCGGCGGATACCTCGACCGGTTGGCGCTCGCCCACGGCAGCACCCGGCCCTTCGTCGTCGGTCCGTTGATCGCGGCGTCGATGGTGGTGCTCGCCCAGGCGGTCCTCACGATTCTGGGTTCGCTCCTCCTGGGACTGCGGCCCAGCAGTTTCGGCGACATCGTCCTCCTGGTCGCGTGGACCGTCGCGGTCGGCGTCGGGGTGGCATCGGTAGGGGTTGCCGCGGCCGTCCGATCCGGGACCTCGTCGACGGTCAACGGCGTCACGATGCTGTTCTTCGGGCTGTCGTTCTTCACCGGTGTGCTGGCCCCGGCCGATCAACTCGCCGGATGGATGCGCGTGATCGCGTCGGTGAACCCGATCACCTATCTCCTCGAGGCGATGCGGGGCACGGTGGGCAGCGCGGGTGTGCAGGCGCCGCTCGCCGCCGCCGTCATCGTCACTATCCTTGTCGTCGGTGGAATCGCAGCCTGCGCCGCCGCACTGACGCACCGGAGCAAGACACGATGACACCCACCGACACCAAGGCGCGCCTCGTAGAGACGTTCGCCCGGCACCTCGCGACGAACGGATACGCGGGGCTCTCCCTCATCGAGGTGGTCCAGGAGGTCGGCATCAAGAGGCCGTCGCTCTACCACCACTTCCCCGGCGGCAAGGATGCGCTGTACGCCGCTGCCGCACACGATTTCATCGATCGGCAGCACGAGAAGCTCCAGGCCGGGCTTGCGTCGGACGGCGACCTCACGGATCGGCTCGTGGCGATCGTGCGCGCGGTGGCCGACCCGAGCGGGGCGCAGGTGTCGTTCGACCAGCGACTGTTCGACGCGCTGCCGCTCGTCGACGACCCGATCCGGGACGAGGTGTCGCGGGCGTACGTCACCAAGCTCCTCGACCCGGTCGAGGCCGTCATCCGCGATGCCGTCGAGGCCAGGGAACTCGCCGGTGACGAGGGCTTCCTGACCAACGCCCTCCTGCATCTGGCGCGTGCCACGGACCTGCGGCCCGACGACGACTCGCTCGCACCGAAGCTGGTCGCGCTCTTCCTGAACGGCGCGCATACGGTGGGGGCATGACATCGGACGGGGCAGCGGGATCGTGGCGGCACTACGGCGACACTGCGCTGCCCGGGCCGCTCGCGGCGGCGCTGGAGGTGTTCGCCGAACGCGGGTACGAGGGGGCGTCGATTCGTGAGATCGCCGCGCGGGCAGGCCTGTCGGTGCCGGGGCTGTACCACCACTACCCGTCCAAGCAGTCGATGCTGGTGGCGCTGACGCAGGTGATCATGGCGGACCTGCTCGACCGCAGCCGACGCGCCCTCGCCGAAGCGGGCCCGTCGCCGCGCGAGCAGTTCGACGCCGTCGTCGAATCGCTGTTGCGGTTCCACATGGTCCGGTGGGCACAGGCATTCGTCGCCTCCACCGAGATGCGCAGCATGGAACCGGAGGGACGCGCGGAGTACGTCGCGATGCGCGACGAACAGCAGCGCATGCTCGACGCCATCGTCCTGGCCGGGGTGCAGGCCGGCGACTTCCGGACGCCCTACCCCGGCGATGCGAGCCGCGCCGTCGCCACGCTCTGCATCGCCGTCGCCGGCTGGTACCGACCCGACGGGCCGCTCAGTCCCGACGAACTGGTGGAGCGGTATCTCGTGATCGCGCGGGGTGCGGTCGGTGCTGTGTGATCAGCCCGAGTCCCAGCGTCCCGATCGATGCCAGCGCGGCGCGGCAGTGCGCGTTCGGTCCGAAATAGGCACCGCGACTGTGCGCGCCATTGGGTAACTTCAGTCCGGGGACGCGGCGCGTTGCCGACGGATGTTCGTAATCCGACGTGTTGCAATGGCGGTGCGGCCGTCCGGCCGTTCGACAACGACACTGAGGAAGTGGTTCGAGTGGCGATTTCCGAGAAGCTCGCGTGCGACGCGTATCTGTACGCATACTCGATCGACGAGGCGTACAAGTTCCTCTACGAGACGACGATCGAGCCGGGGCTCGCCCTCAACCAGTTCCAGCTTCTGCGTGATCTCGCCGACGACACCTACACGGCGCATCCCACGATCAACAACGACACGTTGCATCTCCAGGGCTGGTTCGACGTCGGTGCGGAGCCGGTGATCGTCACGATTCCGGACTTCGACGAAGACCGCTACTGGATTTTGCACACGATGGACTTGGGGCACTACACGAACGCCATGATCGGCTCTCGCACGCGCGGTGCTCGTGGCGGACGTTTCCTCTTCGCCGGCGCCTCCTGGGAGGACGAGGTCCCGGAGCAGATTGATCTGGTCGTGCGTTCGGAGTCGGACCTCGTCAAGGTCATGGGTCGCATCATGACGACCGGTGGGGACGACCTCGAAGTGGCTCGCAGCCTTCAAGACCGGTGGAAACTGGAGACGCTCTCGGCATTCCTCGGGGTGCCGGGCCCCGAGCAGCTCACCCGCGAGTATCCCGACCCGGCGGCTACGAACTGGCTGCAGCGCGTCAATTTCGTTCTCGATGCTGGTTCGATGGCGCAGGCGGACGCGACGTGGTTGGCGAAGTACAAGGAAATCGGCCTCGAGCCCGGGAAGACCGATTTCGTGCCCGAACAGTTGGAGGCTGCCGAGCGGGGCGAGCTGCTGGGACGGGCTCACCTCCGTGACCTGGCTCCGCGAATGACGAACTCGGGCAAGCTTCTGGGCACACGGGACGACCTTCAGGACGGGCCGCGCGACCTCTTCGCCGAGGGCACAGTCATCGGTCAGTGGGGCCTGCCGCCGGTCGAGTCGGTATACCTGAAGGTCGAGACCGGCTCCGACGGGAGGTCGATCAACGGGTCCGACGGCAAGACCTACCGCGCCCGCTTCCTGCCTCCGGACGTGAGTGAATTCTGGTCGTTCACCGTGTACAGCACCGACGACCGCCTCATGGCGCACAACGCGATCAACCGGCACAGTCGAGGCGACCGCACCATGACCCCCGACACCGACGGCTACTACACGATCGTGTTGAGCGCCGACGCCGACGCCCGTGCAGACGACCCGAGCTTTCTACCTATCCCGGAGAAGGACTCCTACCTGATCCTGCGCATGTACGGCCCGAGTAAGGCTGTCCGGGAGATCGGGTACACGATGCCCGCGTTCGAGGTGGTCTGAACCCGCGGCGTGCCTGCCCGGAACTGTAAGTCGATGTTGTTCGGCGAGTGGAAGATCGGTGCCAGGTCAGTCGCCGGAGCCTCTGCGCCAGTGTGAGAAGCGCTCCTTGATGTCCGCCGCGACCTCGCCGACGCCGTGTCCGACCGCGCCGACGGCATCGCCGAGACCGCTGCCGACGTCGCGCAGCACCCGGATCAGCGGATCGTCGGACTGATCGAAGTTCTGCTTGTACGTCTTGGCGGCGTTGCGGAACTCGTCGCCGATCCGGGCATCGTCATCCGTTGAACGGTGCGGGTACTCGCCGCGGAGAACCTGTGCGTACTCGCCGCCGTCCACCCACCGCTTCAGCTCGGCCGCCCGGAGCACCGAGAACGGGTGGGAGAGCAGTTCGATGTTGAGCAGCTTGAGGACACCGTCGCGCAGATCGCCGCTCGCGTCGTACTCGGCGGCCTGCGCGAGGAACGCGTCCGGGTCGATCTCCTCGACCCGGGACCCGCCGGCCAGCTTCATCTGGACCCGTAGGGCGGTGTGCACGTCCTGACTGCACAGCAGGCCCGCCCGATCGCCGGACAGCTCCGACTTGCGTTGCCACTCCATCAGTCCCGCGATGATCGCACGCAGTGCCCAGCCGCCGACCGGCACCCAGCCGATGGTGCCGGCCAGCCGCATCAGGTGCAGCAGGATGGTGCGGTACACCGCGTGCCCGGACAGCGCGTGGCCCAGTTCGTGGCCGATGACGAAACGCTGTTCCTCGTAGTTCATGACGTCGAGCAGGCCGGTGGTGACCACGATGAACGGCTTGTCCATGCCGATCGTGAACGAATTGACCGCGGGGGACTGGAAGACGAACAGCTCGGGGGTCTCGTCCGCCCCGAGGATCTGCACGCAGTCGCGGAGCAGGTCGTCGAGATCGGGGAACTGGCGCTCGTCGACGCGGATCGAGGTCGCGAGGTACATCAGCCGATGCTGGCGCTCGCGCAGCAGACCCGACACGGTCCGCAGAACGGTGTCGAACCCCTTGAGCGTGCGGAGCGTGACGAGCGCCGCCCGGTCTGCCGGATGCTCCCAGGCGCGCGAACTGATGCCGGGAAACTCGATTCGTGTGCGATCAGGGCTGGTGGTCACATCGTCCTCCCCTAGTCGATGGTTTCCATCAGAGTAGCGACTGGCCGGTTTGTCCGGTCGGGGCTTGACGGCCGATCGCCACTGTGCGACGGTAAGCCCGACCGACCGAGCGATCGCTCGGTCGCTGTAGTCGGAGGTGTGGCGTGGCTGTTGATCTGTCGTACTCGCCCGAGGTGGACGCGCTGATCGCGCGCACCACCGAGTTCGTGCGGGACGTGGTCCTGCCGATCGAGGACGCCCACGGCGGCGATATCGCCGCGGCCGGAGGCGACGCGCTGCGGGTCGAACTCCAGGCCGAGGCGAAGGGGCGGGGACTGCTCGCCCCGCACGCACCCGTCGAGTACGGAGGCCTGGGCCTGGACATGAGCGATCGCGCGCCGGTGTTCGAGGCCGCCGGGTACTCGTTGTTCGGGCCGACGGCCCTGAACATCGGCGCACCCGACGAAGGCAACGTGCACCTGCTCGCCCACGTCGCCGACGCCGCGCAGAAGGAACAGTTCCTCGGGCCGCTCGCCCGCGGCGAGGTGCGCTCGGCGTTCGCGATGACCGAACCCGCGCCCGGTGCCGGCTCCGATCCGTCGGCGCTGACCACCCGCGCCGAGAAGGCGCCCGGCGGTTGGAAGATCAACGGCCACAAGTGGTTCATCACCGGTGCGGACGGTGCCGGCTTCTTCATCATCATGGCCCGCACGTCCGGGACGCCCGGTGACCGCGGTGGCGCGACGATGTTCCTCGCGCCGGCATCCGCACCCGGTATCCGCGTCGGCCGGCACATCGACACGCTCGACCGCGCGATGATCGGCGGCCACTGCGAGGTGTTCTTCGAGGACCTGTTCGTGCCGGACGAGGCCGTCCTGGGCGCCGTCGACGAGGGCTTCGCCTACGCGCAGGTCCGACTCGGGCCGGCCAGGATGACGCACGTGATGCGGTGGCTGGGGGCGGCGCGCCGCGGGCACGACGTCGCGGTCGCGTACGTCGCGCAGCGCGAGGGTTTCGGATCCCGGATCGGCGATCTCGGGATGACCCAGAAGATGGTCGCCGACAACGAGATCGACATCGCCGCCACCCGGTCGCTGCTGGTCCGCGCGTGCTGGGAACTCGATCGCGGGCAGACCGCGTCGGACTCCACCTCGATCGCGAAGACGTTCGGGTCCGAGGCGATCTTCCGGATCGTGGACCGCTCCATCCAGATGTGCGGCGGCATGGGCGTCTCCGGCGACCTGCCACTCGCCCGCCTGTCCCGTGAGGTGCGTCCGTTCCGGGTGTACGACGGTCCCTCCGAGGTGCACCGCTGGGCGCTGGCCAAGCGTGTCGTGGGCAAGGCGAAGCGTGCCGCCCGCGAGGCGGGTCGCTCGTGACCGCGGCACGGCTGGACGGCCTCGACCTGGTTGCGCTGCAACGGTTCTTCACCGAGTCCGAGGTGTCCACCGTCGGTGACCTTCGCGCCGACCTGATCTCCGGGGGCAAGTCGAACCTCACCTACCGGGTGTTCGACGACGCGTCGCAGTGGGTGCTGCGGCGTCCGCCGACCGCGGGTCTGACCCCGTCGGCGCACGACGTCGCCCGGGAGTACCGGGTGTGCGCCGCACTGCAGGACTCTCCGGTGCCGGTGGCGCCCACGGTGGTGCTGTGCGAGGACGAGTCGGTGATGGGCGCGCCGTTCGCGGTCACCGGATTCGTCGACAGCCGGGTGATCCGGACCGTCGACGACCTCGCCACCCTGACCGATGCCGAGATCGGCACGTGCACAGATGAACTGGTGCGAGTGCTCGCGGCGATGCACGAGGTCGACTACCGGGCCGTCGGGCTCGGGGATTTCGGCCGGCCCGACGGGTACCTGACCCGGCAGATCGCGCTGTGGGCGCGGCAGTGGGAGCGGGTCCGCACCCGTGAACTGCCGGACCTGGATCGGCTGCACGGACTGCTCGCCGACTCGATCCCGGCCACCTCGCAGTCCGCGATCGTGCACGGCGACTACCGGATCGACAACACCCTCGTCGCGCTCGACGACCCGGGCCATATCGTGGCGGTGGTGGACTGGGAGATGTCGACCCTCGGTGACCCGCTCTCCGACCTCGCTCAGATGTGCGTCTACCGGCATCCCGCGCTCGACGTCATCCTCGGCGAACCCGCCGCATGGACCAGCGACCGTCTGCCGTCCACCGACGCCATCGCGCAGATGTATGCCGACGCGAGCGGCCGCACCGTCGACCACTGGTCGTTCTACCTGGGGCTCGCTAGCCTCAAACTCGCGGTGATCGCCGAGGGCATCACCCACCGCCACCGTGAGGGCGCCACCACGGGAGAGGGATTCGCGCAGGCGCACGAGGCCGTCGCGCCGCTGGTCGCGGCGGGTCTCGCCGCCCTGGCAGGAGGAGAACGATGACGAACAGTGCACTGATCACCGGAGCGTCCCGCGGCATCGGGCTGGGCATCGCGCAGCGCCTCGCCGGCCAGGGCTACGCGCTCACCGTCACCGCACGGGACCGGACGCGGCTCGACAAGGTCGCCGCGCAGTTGCGGTCGGCGGGGGCACCCGACGTCGTGGCGGTCGCCGCGGACATGGCCGACCCCGATGCGGCCGCCTCCATCGCCGAGACCCACGAGGACCGGTTCGGATCGATGCGGGCGCTCGTCCTCAACGCCGGCGTCGGCACCGCGGGACCCGTCGCAGAGTTCCCGATGCGACGGTTCGACAAGACCATCGCCGTGAACTTCGCCGCCCCGTTCGCGCTCCTGCAACGGTCGGTGCCGCTGTTGCGCAAGGGCGCCGCCGACAATCCGGGCCGAGGCGCGAAGGTGGTCGCGATCTCGTCCATCACCGGCGTGTACGCCGAAGCGAACCTGTCGGTGTACGGCGCGACCAAGGCCGCGCTGATCTCGCTCGTCGAGACCCTCAACCTGGAGGAGTCCGGCAACGGGATCTCGGGCACCGCGATCGCCCCGGCCTACGTCGACACCGACATGTCGGAATGGACCAAGGACCGCATCCCCGCCGACACGATGCTCACCGTCGACGACGTCGTCGAACTGGCCGACGTCGTGCTGCGCCTGTCGGACCGGGCGGTGCTGTCGAAGCTGGTGCTCAGCCGCGCGGGCGCCTCGGGATACGAGGCGTGAGAGTGGATTCCGATCCCGGGGGCCGGACGTGCAACTGATCCTCGTCCGGCACGCGTTGCCCGAACACGCCGTCGTCGACCGGGGCCGCGCCGACCCCGGTCTGACGGTGCGCGGCCGCCGTCAGGCGCGTCGGCTCCCGGAAGCGCTCGCGGCGGACAAGGTCGCCCGCATCGTCGTCAGCCCGCAGCGACGCGCCGTGGACACGGCGGCGCCCCTCGCCGCGGAACTGGCGTTGCCGACCACCGTCGACGAACGTCTCGCCGAGTACGACGTCGATCAGGCTCGCTACGTACCCATCCACGAGGCCCGCGATCTCATGCCGGAAGCCTACGAACGGATCCGCGCCGGCCTGCTTCCCGAGTTCGTCGACGAACACGGATTCCGCACCCGCGTGCTCGACGCGATAGCCGACATCGTGGCGCAGTCCGACCACGAGGACACCGTCGTGATCGTCGCGCACGGCGGCGTCCTCAACATCGTCCTGCAGCAGATCCTCGGACTGGCTCGGCCGCTGACATTTCCGCTCGACTACGTGTCGATCAGTCGGGTACTTCTTTCCCGCAACGGTTCTCGCCGGGTCGCGTCGGTGAACGAGACCTCGCACGTGCGCGATCTGTTCGTCCGCTGAGCCCGTCCCACGGCGCGGCCCTCGCGTGTAGGGTCGAGCGCAGGTGACCCCGCGCCCGACGGCTTCGTCCGTCGGACCCTCCGAGTGCGCGGGGAACGATGATGACAACCGACGCACGTCGGCCCCTGTGGATGCTCGTCGATCTCGAACCCGGCTACGACCGGCTCCGTGTCGGCGATGTGATCGAAGGTTCGGCGGTATGGCTCGAGGCCGGCATCGATATCCAGGACAGTCCGATCCCCGGCGAGATTCTGTCCACCGATGTCGCGGCCGTCGTCGGGGACAGCGCCGGCCCGCATTGCGTCCTCGACCTGGGCGCGCTGGGATCGGTCCTGGCGGGCGCCCGGGGTGAGACGGGATCCGCGGTCCGGATGTCCGGGACCCCGATGCTCGACCGCTACGCCTGGGCGACGTCCCGACTCCGATCGAAGGTGCGCGGCCGCATCGTCCGGACCGGAGTCCTGGTCCGGTCGCATTCGAGCCCCGGTGAGCCCGGTTGGTACGACGGCGCCGGCCTGTGGGACGGACCGCTGCGATTCCGGTCCGTGCCGCCGTGGGAACGGGTACAGACGTTCGCCCCCGGGCGGGGTGCGTGCGTCGAATGGTACTGCGTGGAAATCGAACCCGTCGACGACGCGACTTCCTCAGTGCACCCCGCGCATGAGGCGTCGGATCCACGGTGACAGCACCGCCAGCACCACGCCGATGCCGATGGACACCAGCCCGACGGTGGCGAAGTACGGGACCTCGTTGCTCTCGTCGTAGTAGCCGGACAGGGTGCCGGCGAGACTCGAACCCAGGGCCACCGACAGGAAGAACAGCGCCACCATCTGGGTGTGGAACACCGCGGGGGCCAGCTTCGTCGACAGCGACAGTCCCACCGGCGACAGCAGCAGTTCCGCGAAGGTGAACAGCAGCAGGATCCCGGCCAGGCCCAGCAGCGGTGCACTGTTGGTGCCGCCACCGGACATCGGGATGAAGCACAGGAACGCGACACCCATGATGCCGGTGCCGAGCGCGAACTTGATCGGCGACGACGGCTGGCGGGAACCGAGCTTGGTCCACGCCGCCGCGAACACCCCGGCGAAGACGATGATGAACACCGGGTTGATCGACTGCACCCACGTCGGCGGGAACTCCCACCCGAACAGGTTGCGGTCCAGCCTCTTGTCGGCGTAGATCGCCACGGTCGTGAACTGCTGCTGGAACAACGACCAGAACGCGGCGCTCGCAATGAACATCGGGATGAACGCGAACACCCGGCTGCGCTCGGTCCCGGTGATCCGACTGCTCGTGAGGATCACGGCAAAGTACGCGACGGCCGCGACGACCGTCAGCGCCACGACGACCTCCGACAGGTTGCCGGTGCTGATCACCCCCGTCAGCGACAGGACCGCGACGACGACGACAGCCACGATGGTCAGCACCATCACCCGCGGGCGGTCGGCCGCCGGCAGCGGATTGGGGGCGCTGGCACCGATCCCCTGCAGGTGCCTGCGCCCCAGCGTGTACTGGATCAGGCCGAGCGCCATGCCGACCGCGGCGAGCGCGAAACCGACATGGAATCCCCAGTTGTCCTGCGCCCACCCGGTCAGCAGCGGGCCGAGCAGGCCACCGAGGTTGATGCCCATGTAGAAGATCGAGAAGCCCGCATCCCGGCGCTCGTCGTCCGGCGCATACAGGTCGCCGACGAGCGAGGTGGCGTTCGCCTTGAGCCCGCCGCTGCCGAACGCGATCAGCACCAGCCCGACGCCGACACCCGGCAGGTCCGGAATGATCGCCAGGCTGATGTGGCCCAGCATGATCAGGCACGCACTGTAGAAGAGGGTGCGCTCGGAGCCCAGGAGCCTGTCGGCCACCCACGCACCGACGATCGTCGACAGATAGACGGTGCCGCCGTACGCGCCGACGATGCTCGTCGCCGCGGCCTTGTCCAGACCCAGCCCGCCGTCCGCCACGGTGTAGTACAGGTAGTACAGCAGGATGCCCTGCATGCCGTAGAACGAGAAGCGTTCCCACATCTCGACGCCGAACAGGTTGGCCAACGCGAACGGCTGTCCGAAGAAGCCGTGATCCGAATCGGATCTTCCGGACTGCGATTCGACCCTCGAACTCATCGGAGCCTCCGATTCATCCGTGCGTCGCGTGGCCTCGGACTCAGCTGAGGCTGCGGCGCCGCCTGACTGTTTGGTAGAGCGCCCGCCAACCGACGAGGAACAGCGCCAGGAACGACGCGGCGACGAGGATGAACGAGAACGCGGTGCCCTGATCGCTGACCACCCGCAGCAGCATGCCGAACACCAGCGCGGACAACCACACGATCACCCCGGTCGGGAAGGCCAGGGTGGCGTCGAACTTGTCGCGGTAGAGCAGGAACGTGATCAGCCAACCACCGGCCAGGCCGACCAGGAACGGCCACGCCGTCGTGAGCAACCCGCTGAGAACGGCTTCCTCGTGACTGCTGCGACCCGCCGCGGCGAACGCGAGGACCAGCACGATATCGACTACGGCGGCGGGCAGGTACTTCTTCACGACGACCAGCCTATGCCGCCGCCAGATCCGTCACGACGGACCCGCCGCAATCCGCGCGCCGCGAGGATTCACCGCGTCCACCGCGTCCACCGCGGACGGGATCGCGGATGTGGCCGATTCGGCCCCGGCCCGTGCACGGCTTCGATAGCCTCCGCGCAACTGCGGCCGATTCGCCTGCTCAGGAGGTCCCGTGACGTTCGAGATGTCCCGCCGTCGTTTCATGGCCCTGGGCGCGGGCGCTGTCGGCGTCGCTGCGGCCGGATCGCTGCTGCCGCCGTCCCTGCAGGCGGCGCTCGCATCCCCGGTCCCACCCGGGAGCCTGGACTCGATAGAGCACGTGGTGCTGCTGATGCAGGAGAACCGGGCCTTCGACCACTACTTCGGGACGCTGCGCGGCGTCCGCGGGTTCGGCGACCCCAACGCACTGCGCCTGCGCACCGGCCGAACCGTGTACGAGCAACCGGACCGGGAGTCCGTCGTCGTGCCCTACCCGATCCGGGACGCGGCGGACGCCGCTCGGATGGACACCCAGAACGTCGACGCCCTCGACCACGAGTGGGCCGGCGGTCAGGCGGCCGTCGCCGACGGCTGGCACGACGGTTGGATCCCCGCCAAGACCGCGGCGACGATGGCCCACTACGACCGCCGGGACATCCCGTTCCAGTTCGAACTTGCCGAGTCGTTCACCGTGTGCGATGCCTACCACTGCTCGGTCCCCACCTCGACCGCACCCAACCGTAACTACTGGATCAGCGGCTACACCGGGTTCGAATCGAACGGCACCCGCGCGGTCACCAACGACTCGTACATGCCGTGGCACGCCGGGTACACGTGGACCACCGTCCCCGAACGCCTCGAGACGGCCGGGATCAGCTGGCGGACCTACCAGGAGTGGGACAACTTCACCGACAACAACCTCGAGTACTTCGTCCGGTTCAAGCGGATCGTGCACGGACTGCTCGGGCATCCTGTACTGCTGCCGTACCAGTTCCCCACGCTCGCAGCGCTGTACGCGGCACTGCCGTTGCTGCCGCCCGACGTGCAGAACCTGCTGCTGGGGTGCCTCGACGAGGGCGTCGCCCGCCTCGACGCGGCCGATCGGCGACTGTACGACCGGGCGCTGCGCCGCGAACGTCCCGGCACGCTCGCCGACGTCTTCCGCGCCGACGTCGAAGCCGGCACGCTCCCGCAGGTGTCGTACCTGGTGCCGTCGGCCGTGGACTGCGAGCACCCGATGACCTCGTCACCGGCGTCGAGCGCCTCCCTGGTCTACAAGGTGCTCGACGCGATCGCCTCCGATCCCGAAACCTGGTCGAGGACAGCGATCTTCCTCAACTTCGACGAGAACGACGGCTACTACGACCACGTGCCGCCGCCGCTGCCGCCACGGGACGTCGCCGACGAGCACGTCGGCGACCTCCCGCTCGGACTCGGACCGCGCGTGCCGATGACGGTGATCTCGCCGTGGACCGTCGGCGGCTACGTGTGCTCGCAGGTGTTCGATCACACCTCGATCACCCAGTTCCTGGAGAAGCGTTTCGGATTCACGCAGCCCGAGATCAGCGGGTGGCGGCGCACCGTCGCCGGTGACCTGACGTCGGCGTTCGACTTCGGCAGTCCCCGGGCCCGGCCGTCGCTCACCCCGCCGCAGCCCGCTCCGCCGCTCACCCCGCGCTGGAAACCGGCCCCACCCGAGCAGCAGCGGATGCCGGTGCAGGAGAGTGGAACCCGGCCGGCACGAGCCCTGCCGTACCAGCCGGACGCGGACGCCGTGTTCGACGCGCAATCGCGGGTGCTGTCGGTCCGCCTGCGCAACACCGGCACCGAGAGTGCGCACCTGGCGCTGTTCCCGTACGCAGGCGAGTACGACCGGCCCCGCCACTACGACGTCCTCGGAGACCGGCTCGACGCGGTGCCGGTGCCGGGGGAGCGCTACGACCTGACGATGATCGGCCCCAACGGATTCCGGCGGGAGTTCGCGGGATCGACGACCGGACCCGGGGCGGACGTCCAGGTGGACACGACGATCGACGCGTCAGCCCGGACGGTGCGGGTGTCCGTGGTCAACCACGGCTCCGGCGCCGTCACCGCCGAACTGGCCGGGAACCAGGCATCACTCGCACCGGGCACCACACGGACATGGACGGTCCCGTCGCAGCGGGGATGGTACGACGCGGCGCTCGCCCTCGGCGAGGACCCGGCATTCCGCCGCCGCTGGATGGGGCACATCGAGAACGGTGCGGAGAGCGTCGGCCAGGAATCTGTCGAGGTGGCCGCGACCGGAGACCTGACGCTGCTGCCGCAGCCGCCGGTGAGCGGTTCGGCGGGACTGCCGGTGTCACTGCCCGGGTCGTAGCAGAATCGGACGTGCCGACCACCTGCTGCGCTGGTTCGGGACACCGGGCGACTGATCTCCGGCGACCCCCTATGCGGTTGCGACGAAGCGCATGTCCATCCAGTGGATCCAGCCGCCGGTGTCGTCCTGCCGTTCCCAGCGCGCCGTCATGGACGATCCGTCCGCGGACGGCCGGAGGGTGCTGCGCATCCCGTCCCCCAAGAACGTCCATGATCCGTCCGCGTCGAGGTGTGCGGTCATCGTTCCGTACGCGCCGGAGCCGTCGAACGCTCGCATGGCGTACGTGTCGGCCTCGGCGTCGTATCCGCCGATGAGCTCCAGCGCGTGCACGTGGTCGTCACCCATCATCACGTCCACACGGTGGACGACCCATTTCCCGCCGGGCATCCACTCGTACTCGTCGGTGCCGTCGATCGTCGCGACAGCCTTCCCGTCCTCGTCGAGCACGGTGCCCGATGTCTGCCATCGTCCGATGATGGTCTCGAACGGTCGCATGGTCCCGGTGGTGGCTGTCATGTCGGTCCTCTCGCGGTCGAGCGACGTTGCGCCTGGGTGCGCACGGAGATCGGTGGTGCTCTCGGGTAGACCGGCCACCGGTCGAAAACTCATCGGTCCGGACTCTGCCTCATGACGCCGACGATGCGAGGGGATACGCAAAACGCACCCGCTGCGACCGGGGGAGGTGGTCACAGCGGGTGCGTGGTCGGAGCGAGAATCAGGCCTGGAGGCCGGCCTCGATCTCGAGGTTGATGGTGATCTTGTCGCCGACGACGGCGCCGCCACCCTCGAGGGGCATCTCGATGTTGATGCCGAAGTCCTTGCGGTTGATGGTGGTGGACGCCTCGAAACCGGCGACCGGGCCGTTGCCCATGCCCGGGTTGACGCCGAGGCACTCGAGCGCCAGCTCGACGGGCTTGGTCACGCCGTGCAGCGTGAACTCGCCCTCGACCACGAAGTTCGAACCGGCCGGGCGAACGGCGGTGGAGACGAACGTCGCCGTGGGGAACTGCTCGACGTCGAAGAAGTCGGCCGACTTGATGTGGCCGTCACGCTGCTCGTTGTTGGTGTCGATGGAGGCGACCTGGATCTCGGCCCGCACGGACGGGGTGCCGTCCTCGGCGATCGTGATCGAACCGCTGAAGTCGTTGAACGTGCCACGGACCTTGCTGACCACCAGGTGGCGGACCATGAAGCCGACGGTCGAGTGAGTCTGGTCGATGGCCCACGTGGTGCCGGCGGACAGGTTGGGCAGGGTGATGGCAGTGGTCATGTGTGTGCTCCCGAATGCAGTTAGTTGAAACTTCAAAGACTGTGGTTACAACGGTGGCAGCGGTGCGGGCATTCCGCAAGTGGACGTGATGCCGGTCACAGTCGCGCCCGAGGGTTGCGGGCCGGGTAAGTCCGGCGTCGAGAAGGTAGTTCTTACTCCCGGGTAAGTATCCGTGGTACGTTCGCCCTGTTTGGCTGCTATGTCCGTCGTCACTATCTGCGGACTGCCACGTATTCGCTTCTGCCGCGCCGGATCTCGGAGCTGGTGGGGCTGTGGTGATCCGTGCCCTGAATGCAAGGAGAAGCCGTTGTCGAAGAAGACTGTTACCCGTGGTGCCGGCGCTGCCGTCGCGCTGACCGGCGCCCTCGCCCTGGCCCTGCCGGGGTTCGCGTCCGCCGCCCCGGACACCGAGGTGCCCGCTCCGAAGATCACGGCCAGCGCCGACGGCGACGTGATCGACATGACCGTCACGCAGACGAGCAGCGGGCAGGGCGTCACCTGTCTGCCCATCGTTCTGAACGCGGCGGACGCACTGCCCCTCGCCGCGCTGCCGACCGATCAGTGGCCCGGCTTCGGCGACCTTCTCGGCAAGGTCTACTACATCGGAAATCAGACGACCGACGCGTCGCCGACCTCGGAGAGCACCACCGCGACCGAGGAGGGCGAGGTCAACACCGGCCTGCTCAAGCCGATCACACCCGGCGCGTACGCCGTGGTCGGAGCCTGCTTCGACGCCGCCGACCCGATGTCGGTCCTGTCCTACAGCTACCAGGTCGTCTTCTCCCCGGGAGGCTTCGGCAGCCTGGGTCAGGCACTGGACCTCGGCAGCACCACCATCAAGATGGACGGCGGCAGCGGCATCATCGCCGACCTGCTGAAGAGCGGCGCCGGCAGCAGCATGCTGTCCGCAGCCATCAGCTGATCCCTCGTCCCTCGGTGCCGGCCGAAACACGTTCGAGGTAAACGTGTTTCGGCCGGTACCCGGCGGTCACTGCGGCTGCGGAGCCTTCGCGCCGGCGACCGTGGCCAGTACGGCGCGAAGCGCGGACGCCGTCACCGACTGGTCGAAGCCGACACCCCAGCGCGCGTCCCCGTCACCGTTGCGGCAGCGCGCATAGGTGACCGCCCGGCTGTCGCTGCCCGAACCCACCGACTGCTGCACCAGCGACAGCACCTCGACGGGACGGCCGTGCTCGGCCAGGATCCGGGTGAGCGCCTCGACCGGCCCACTGCCGGAGGCGTCTCCGACGACCGTGGACCCGTCGAACTCGACCCGCACCCGGAGGTGGTCGCCGGCCTCGCGATGCTCGAGCGACCACGGGCCCAGGTGCCCGTCGAAGCCGTACTCGGCGTGCAGCAGCTCCCACAACTGCTCCGTGGTGATCTCCGCACCGCTGCCGTCGGTGGCCCGCTGGACGCGTTTCGCGAAGTCGATCTGCAGCGGCCGGGGCAGGTCGACGCCGAATCCGGTCTGCAGCAGGTACGCGATCCCGCCCTTGCCGGACTGGCTGTTCACGCGGATCACCGCCTCGTAGTCGCGTCCCACGTCGCGGGGATCGATCGGCAGGTACGGCACGTCCCACTGCGCCAGCCCCGGGTCGATCCCAGCCGCTTCGGCGGACGCGTAGTGGTGTGCGAACCCCTTCTTGATCGCGTCCTGGTGGGTGCCCGAGAACGCGGTGAATACCAGGTCGCCGCCGTACGGGTGCCGCTCGTGCACCTCGATCCGGTTGCAGTACTCCACCGTTCGCTTCACGGCATCGATATCGGCGAAGTCGATCATCGGATCGACGCCCTGCGCATGCAGATTGAGTGCGAGCGTCACCAGATCGACATTGCCGGTCCGCTCACCGTTGCCGAACAGGCAGCCCTCCACGCGCTGCGCGCCCGCCAACACCGCCAGTTCGGCGCACGCCACCCCGGTGCCGCGGTCGTTGTGCGGGTGCACCGACAGGATCACCGAGTCGCGGCGCGCCAGGTTCCGATGCATGTACTCGATCTGGTCGGCATACACATTCGGAGTCGAGATCTCCACCGTCGCAGGCAGGTTGTGAATCACCGGCCGGTCGGGGGACGCGTCCCACAGTGCGGTGAGGCTGTCGCACACCTGCAGCACGAAGTCGGGCTCGGTCAGGTTGAACACCTCGGGCGAGAACTCGAACCGCACCCCCGGTTGGTGCTCGGCGCCGCGGGCCACGTCCTGGGCGGCATCGAAGATCAAGCGGTGCAGCGACTCCCGATCGTGACCGAGCACGACATCGCGCCACGTGGGCGCGGTCGCGGTGTACATGTGCAGCACGACGTTCGCCAGCCCGCGCACCGATTCGAAGGTGCGCTCGATGAGATCGGCCCGTGCCGCCGTGAACACGACGATCGTGACATCGTCGGGGACCAGGTCCTGCTCGGCCAGGTTGCGGACGAAGTCGAAGTCGGTCTGGCTCGCCGACGGGTAGCCGACCTCGATCTCCTTGTAGCCCATGTCGACCATGAGGTCGAAGAAGCGTTGCTTGCGGGCCGGATCCATCGGTTCGGCGAGTGCCTGGTTGCCGTCGCGCAGGTCGACCGGCACCCACAGCGGCGCGGCGGTGGTGCGGGCGGTGGGCCAGTGACGGTCGACGAGTGGCACCGGGACCCGCTCGGTGTGCGGGCGGTAGCGGTGGCTGGGCATGGACGACGGGCGCTGGCGATTCCAGTTCATGGGAGGGCTCCTGTGCGGATCGAATCGGTCCGACCGGCACGACGGAACCCCGCGGCGGGGTGCCGGTCCGGTCAGACCCCGCCGCGGCAACCGAGGAGCAGTCCACGACAAGCCATGCGCGCTAAGCTAGACCACGGAAACTTGTCTGACAACCTGAGGAGTTCGATTGACCGCCCCGCTGCGCCGAAACCTGCTCGCCGATCAGGCCGCTGACCAGCTACGCCGCCGGCTGCAAGCGGGGGAGTGGGAGATCGGCACGAAACTGCCGGGGGAGACCACGTTGGCCACCGAACTCGGGATCGGACGGTCCACGGTCCGGGAGGCGCTGCGGCTGCTCGCCGGGCAGGGGATGCTGCGACCCCGACAGGGCTCCGGGGTGTTCGTCGAACGCCTCGAACCCGAGACGGACGGCTGGGAGACGGTGGTGCGGACCGAGGCGATCGCCGCCGTCGTCGAGGTGCGCACCGCGATCGAGGTGGAGGCCGCCCGGCTCGCCGCGTCCCGAGCCACCGGCGCCGACATCGCCGCGATGCGCCGGGCGCTGGACCTGCGCGCGGCCGCGGCCGACGCGCCCGACCGGGAGTTCGTCGACGCCGACATCGAGGTCCACCGCGCCGTCGTCGTCGCCGCGCACAACCCGGTGCTGACGGAGTTGTTCGAGACGTTCACGCCGCGGCTGGCCGAAGCCCTCGTCGACATGATCGGTCTGCTGGGCCTGCGGGATCACCGCGCCGAACCGAACGCCGACGAGCATCTCGCGCTCGTCGACGCCATCGCCGCCGGCGACGTGGAGGAGGCTGTCCGGGTCAGCCGCGCGCACCTCGAGGCGATGGCCGCCGAACTCGGTTGAGCGCCGGCGTCACTCGCCGGACGGCCGGGGCGTCTCGACGTGCGGTTCGCGAATCGATGATGTCGGATCCGCGGCGATTCCACGCTCCGGCAACGCCGTCGTGTCGCGCTGTGCGAGTTCGATGTCGAATCCCGAATCCTCGTGCTGCTGCCCCCGGAACAGGAACAGGAAGATGATCCAACCGACGATCGCGACGAGGATGAAGCTCACGCCGCGGTACACGAATGCGGCCGCCACCGCCTGCGACGCGCTGATGCTCGCGGCGGTGGTGAGGGCCGCGATCAGCGTCGCGTCGACGTAGACGAGACCGCCGGGCGCGCCCGGAATCGTGGCGACCGCCTTGCCCGCCGCGAACGCGATCAGCAGTCCCGGGAGCAACGGCTCGGCGCCGATCGCGAAGCACGCCGCACCCAGGCACACCACGTCCGCGACGCGATGGACCGCCGACCAGCCCAGCGTCAGCGCCGCATCACGCTTCCCCAACTGGACCGAGTCGAGTTGCTCGATGGTGGTCCGCACCGCATCCATGCCCGTGTCGGCGGGCTTGCCGCGGAGCCGGTTCACCCGGACGAGCACCCACCGGGCGGCGGCCCCGATGGAATCGGGATGTGCCGAGACGTACCGACCCGCGTACAGCAGTGCGATCAGCCCGGCCACCGAGAACAGCAGCGTGAACGGACTCACCGACCCGCCGACCAGCAGCGCGCCCGACACACCGATCAGCGCCAGCCCGGCCGCCGCGATCACACCCGAGATCGCCAGCTGCCACGACGCGACCACCGGACTGGCTCCCCAGCGCCGGGTCTCCTTGTACGTGAACGCCGTGGAGAACACCTGCCCCGCGGGCAGCGTCAACGCCATCGCCGTCGACCCGTAGATCACCGCGGCGGACTTGCGCTGGCTCACCGCAACCCCGCCGGCGTGCAGCAACTGCTTCTGCACGCGGCCGTAGCCGCTCAGTGACACCGCCTGCGCGACGATGCACAGCGCCAGCCAGCCCCAGTGGATCTCCGACAGGGCCTGCCACGACTCGTGCAGCCGCGGCCACAGGTAGATGCCCTCGCCGATCAACAGCGCCAGCAGCAGGACGCCGGCCACCCACTTCAGCCACCAGAAACGCCCGCGCGGCCGACTCCTGTCGCCGCCTCGGGGGTCGGGCTCCGGCTGTGCCACGAGCCCAGCGTAACCATCCGGACTCACATCACTCCGGATACAGCACGGGCCACGCGAGATGCGTGTTGCGGCGACGGCCGCGCAACTGCACCTGATCGCCCAACTCCCAGTGCGCCTGCTCCTCGTCGTCGGCGAAGTACAGGGCGCTGGTCGAGGCGAGGACCCGGCTCGGCCGCAGCTTCGCCAGCTCGGTGAGACGGGCCGCCTCGTTCACCGGATCGCCGATCACCGTGTACTCGAACCGCTCCGCCGCGCCGATGTTGCCGGCAACCGCGAGACCCGCCGACACGCCGATACCGATGTCGAGGCCGGTGATCTCGTTGAGCGCGAAACGCAGCTCCCGGGCCGCCGCCAGCGCCGCCGTCGGTGCATCCGGCCGATCCAGCGGGGCGCCGAAGATCGCCAGCGCCGCATCGCCCATGAACTTGTTGACGAACCCGTGATGCCGGTCCACGACGTCCACGATCACCCGGAAGAACTCGTTGAGCAGCTCGACGACCTCACCCGGCGGGCGCTCCGCGGCCGCACCGGTGGACCCGACCATGTCGACGAACAGGACCGCGACGAAGCGGGTCTCGCCGCCCAGTTCGGTGCCGAACTGCAGTGCGCGCCGGGCGACGTCCTCGCCGACGTGCTGACCGAACAGCTCACGCAGCAGCTTCCGCTCGTCGGACTCGCGCATCATCCGGTTGAAGCCGACCTGAAGGCGGCCGATCTCGGAACCGTCGAACACCTCCACCCGCACGTCCGTCTCGCCGCGCTGCACCCGCTCGATCGCACGGCGCAGTTGCCGGATCGGATCGGAGATCTGGCTGGCGGTGAGCATCGACAACGCGAACGCCTGCCCGATCGCCATGATCGACAGCAGCAGGATCGCCCACGCCAGCGACCCCGGTGAGAAGTTCAGGTCGGTCGTCAGCTGGGTGACACACAGCAGGATGATGCCGATGACCGGCATCAGCGTGCCCAGGCCCCACGTCATCGCCAGGCGGGTGCCGACGCCGGGCGCCATCGTCCGATCGAACTGGCCCTCGCTGAGGGCCTGCGCCGCGACAGGACGCAGGATCCGCTCCCCGAGCATGTACGTGAAGCCGAACGTCGTCGTCGCGGCCATGCAGACCGTGACGACGACCGCGATGGACAGCTGGGGCATCTCCTCCACGGTCAGGAGCACGAAGATCACCCCGCCGAGGAACCACAACACCAGATGCACGATCGCCTGGCGCAGCGGCGCATGCAGCGCCGCCATCTGCTCACTCCGCGTCGGCGGACCACCCCGCAACTGCCAGCGGATCACCGACCGCAGCATCATCGCCGCGGCCGTCAGACTGACGACACCGGCGAACATGAGGTAGATGCTGAAGACGGCGAAGTTCCGGACGTGGTCGTTGATGATGGCGGCCGACTCCGGAATCGGGATCCCGTACCGGACGAACGCGAACACCAACACCGCGCCGATCAGGTTCGCCCCGAGCATCGAGAGCATGTAAAGAGGCCAACGACTACGAATCGTCAGCGCCACTGCTCGGTACGAAGCCCACACGACCTCATAATTTAGCGGGACACACTTCGCGACTCGGCAGCGCACACGGTTGCTGCGCCGGACGGTCGTTTCGCCGCCACCGGCGGTCGTCCTCCCGATACGCTCGCGCGGTGAGCGACGAGGAGTCGGAAGGGGCCGCGGTTCACCCGCTCGTTCGGGTCGGCGCCGCGTGGACGTGGCGTCTGCTGGTGCTGTTCGCGGGTCTGCTCGCCCTCGGATTCGTCGTCTCGAAACTCGACACGGTCGTCATTCCCGTCGCGATCGCGCTGCTCGCGTCGGCCCTGCTGATCCCGGCGGTGGACTGGATGCACCGGCGCGGCGTGCCCCGCTCCGCCGCCGTGATCATCGCGATCGTCGGCACCATGGGCGTCGTCGGCGCGATCCTCGCGTTCGTCGTCGAACAGTTCGTCGAGGGCCTGCCCGGACTGAGCGACCAGTTCGCCGACAGCGTCACGACGGTCCAGGAGTGGCTCACCGAGGGTCCGCTGCACGTGCGTGAGGAACAGATCCGCCATGCGGGCGACAACATCGTCAAGGCCGTCCAGTCCAATCAGGAAGCACTCACCAGCGGCGCACTCACCACCGCGACCGTCATCGGTGAGATCTTCGCCGGTGCGTTCCTCACCCTGTTCACCCTCATCTTCTTCCTGTACGGCGGCGATCAGGTGTGGGAGTTCGTCACCCGACTGGTCCCGAACAGCCAGCGCGCCCGCGTTCGCCTGGCCGGACGGCAGGGATTCAACTCGCTGGTCGGGTACACCCGGGCGACGGTGGCCGTGGCCGCGGCCGACGCGATCGGCATCGGCACCGGACTCGCGATCCTCGGTGTGCCGCTCGCCCTGCCGCTCGCGTCGCTCGTCTTCATCGGCGCGTTCATCCCGATCGTCGGAGCCTTCGTCACCGGCTTCCTCGCCGTCCTGGTCGCACTGGTCACCAAGGGCCTGCTCACCGCGCTGATAGTGCTCGGCATCATCGTCGGCATCATGCAGCTCGAGGGGCATGTGCTGCAGCCTCTGCTGCTGGGCCGCGCGGTCCGCCTGCATCCGCTCGCCGTCGTCCTCGCCATCACCACGGGCATCGTGCTCGCGGGCATCGTCGGGGGTCTGCTGGCCGTGCCGATCGTCGCGTTCCTGAACACCGCGGTCCGGTCGCTGTGCGCCGAGGACCCGGAACAGGCATACGAGTCGCTCGTCGATGCCGACCCGTCGGTACCGATGTTCCCCGTGAAACCGGACGAACCAGGCGACGGAGGCGTCGGTCGCCCCACCGCGCCCCCCGACTGAGAACTATCCTTGCCCGAATGGAGGCAAGAGATCTGCGGGTGTCGGACGCCGAACGCGAGCACGTCGGTGAGTTGCTGCAACGCGCGGTGGGGCAGGGAATGCTCTCGCTCGGCGAGTTCACCGAACGGATGGACACCGCGCTGGCAGCGAAGACCCGCGGCGAACTCAACGCGGTACTCGCCGACCTGCCGGGAATGCAGATCGATCCGTCGTACCTCGCCGGTCAGCAACCCGGGTCCGGGCCGGCCCCCGTGCCGCCCGGCCCGCCGCCCGCGCACCTCCCGGTCCCCGGAGCGTCCGCCGGGCCCATCGCCGGACAGTCGGCCCAGCAACCCCTCGTCATTCGCAGTCGCATGTCGACGATCACCCGCAAGGGTCGCTGGCACGTTCCCCCGAACGTGTTCCTCGACTCCCGGATGGGCACCTCGACCCTCGACTTCTCCGAAGCCGTCATGCAGACGCAGGTGGTCCATCTGACGGTCGACGACTCCTGCGGATCGATCACACTGATCGTTCCGGCCGAGGCGACCGTCGACCTCAACGAGGTCGACGCCGTCGCGGGTTCGGTGTCGAACAAGGTCCGGACCGGTCCGCCCTACGGGCCGCTGCACCTCGTGGTCCGCGGCCGGGTGCGGTTCGGGTCCATCACCGCCCGCCACCCGTACGGCACCACATTGCGCAAGATGCTCGGCTGACGGTCAGTCGTCTTCCCGGTGGTGGCGGGCGAGCAGTTCGCTGACGCTCACCGCCACACCGTCCCCACGACGATGCCGCCCGGTGTCGGTGTCGTCGTCGGATGCCTCGTCGTCGTGCCGAGCTTGGGACTGGGGCTGGGGTTCGGGCCGGGGGAGCGGTTCAGGGGCGGCGTCGGGCGCGACGACCGGCATCGCGGCCGTGTTCGGTGCCCGCAACGCGGACAGCCACGCGACCTCTCCGTCGTCGTCGGAGATGGACGGCCGCGGCCGCCGGCTCTCCGGCCCCGGGGCCGGAGCAGGCACCGGCGCGGCGACGACCGGACCGGGGGCGGAAGTGGTTGCCGGTGCGGGCTGCTCGGGTCGTGCCGCACTGCGACGCGGAGTAGCCGCACGGGCCCGGGGGGCCGTCGCGATCCGGGGGATCGGTTGGGTGAGGGGATCGGCGTCTTGGGCCGGCCCCGCGGGAGCCATGGCGTGAACCTGCTCGTGGTTCCGCGGTGCGGCCGGGGTATCCGTCGCCGTCAGTTCGGGTACGTCGCCCGAGAGGCGTTCGTCGTCGAGGATCGGTTCGCCCA